>JANQJW010000100.1 GCA_028281445.1 Planctomycetota bacterium
GATGGGCATCTGGATGGCGTGCCACTGGTCGCTTGCGATCGAACCGCTCAGCAGCTTGGAGAGAACGCGCGCGCGGGTCCCGTCTCCGGTGGGATCGGCGGACACGGTGAACTCGACCTCGGCACTCTCCGCCTCCACCAGGACGCCGATCTCGAGGGCCGCCTCGCTTGCGGGGACACCAACCGCCATGTCCAGTTGCTCGCCCGATTCGAGGACGAGGAACTGCCCGTCCTTCGTATCTGCCGTCGGCAAGTGCGCATGCACTGCGCGAAGCGGACCGACGGGGCCGTAGTCCACGACGGCCGTCGTCGCAACCGGGTCGATAAGGGGAGCCGTGGTTTCGCCGCCGCCGCATCCGGCCGCGATCAGAACGCTGGTCGCGAGGAGGGCAGAGAATCGGCGTAGGCTCGCCGAGCGAGAGGTCGATGCGCACATGAGAGAGTTGCCCCTGTCAGAGGTCTTCGCGGGTCTTCGCGATGAGGAATCCGCGAGGGGGAAGAGTCTAGAAACCGGGCTGCGCAGGCGCCATCCGGTCCCGGCGAGCCGGTGCAGGACGAGACGCCGAATCGTCCACGTCACCGTCAATGTTGTTCCAAATCGACACACCTACAAAATGACTGACATTCCTGCCCATCTAGCCGTGACACGGTCCTCCAGTAGGCTCCCCGCGATCCGATCTAGGGGAGGCAGAGGCAGCAGGGAGGGCAGCAGATGAGGTCCATGCGCACAGCATTGCTGGCGGGACTGCTCGGCGCGATGGCGTGGAGCGGGGACGCGGTCGGTGACGATCTGCCGCCGCCCCAGATCAAGCCCAAGCGGCGGATCGACGGCACGGCGCGTCCGGCACCCCTACCTGCGCAGCCTCCCAGGGCACCGCTGGCGCCGGCTGCCCCGATGCCCGCCGCACCGATGCCTTCGACACCGCGGCCCGTGGTGAACGTTCCGGACGCCAGCGGTGGGGGATCGGGCTGGAGCACCCCGCGCCCCGGTGCGCCCGCGGCACCGGTCGCACCGCGTCCGCCTCAGCCCGCCGCGCCGGCACCGTCCGGGCGTGACATCCAGCGCGAGGTCGACGGGTACTTCGCGGGCGACACGGCGCGCATCGGGACGGGCGGCACCGGAGGTGGCGCCGGCTACGACCGCGGCTTCTACATCGATGCCGGGAAGTTCCGACTCAACATCAACGCGACGCTGCAGACGCGCTACGAAGCCTTCCTCTGGGACGGTCCGTCGCCGACGCCCGGTGGCGACCGAAGCGGTTTCTCCGTGCCGCGCGCACTGCTCAAGTTCTCGGGCACGGCGCCGTGTAATATCCGGTACTTCGCCATGCTCGAGTTCGGCCACCACGGCGGCCCGACTGCGCTCTTCCAGAACCAAGGCTGTGCGTTCTGCGGCGGCAACCTGGGGGCCAACAACCAGAGCAACAACTTCGACGTCCTGCGCGAGGCATGGATCGAGTGGGGCTGCTCGAAGGCCATCAACGTCCGCATGGGCCAGATCGCGCTTCCGACGACGCGTCAGCTCATGACCGCCCCGGAACGCCAGCAGTTCGTCGATATCGCACTCGGCTCGTCCTGGCTCGGCCTGGGGATGCCCGGCTACACGGATCGCAACCGCGACTTCGGCCTTGCGTTCCACGGCGCCTTCGGTCCGCGCGACAGCCTCTCTTACCTCGTGACCATCACGAACGGCGACGGCGCCGACAGCATCCGCAACGTCATCGACACGCGCACGTCAGACAACCTGGCGTACGCCGCGCGGCTCAACTGGGCGTTCCTAAACCCCATCGGTTTGCAGGAAGGTGCACTACGCCAGCGCACGTGTGAGTGGTACGGCGAAGTGGGGGCCTGGGCCTTCTACTACGCCGACCGTTCGCACCGGCCCTTCATGGTGCAGGGCGACTTCCTTCGAGCGGGCGCTGACGTGGCGCTCGGCTACGGGCCGTGGTCGTTCACCGGTGCTTTCACGTTCGTGGAAGACATGGACCAGATGGGCAACCTGGACGACAGCAGCACCGCGTGGCTGGCGCAGCTGGGCTACCACTTCGTCGGTACGCCGATCGAGGTCGCCTTCCGGTTCAGCGGGTACGACAACGAGGGACCCGTGCTCGGCAACGGCTGGGCACGCGAGTGGGCCGGCGGGGTCAACTACTACCTCAACGGGCACGGCAACAAGTTGCAGGTCGACGCGGCCTATATCGACACGAGCACAAACGGGTTCCTCGTGCTCGACAGCTACCCGGGCTACTCGAACTTCCTCACGAACGGCAACACCGCCTGGCTGATCCGCTTCCAGTGGCAGCTCGCTCTCTAGAGCTCTTTCAGGCGTTGATTGCTCCTGGGCGCAGCCGGGTGACGCACTAGAATTCTGGACGCACACCGTTCGGAGGGAATCTCGTGCGCGCTTCGACCTACCTCATTGCCCTGGCTACAACGACACTCCTCTTCCTCATCCCGGTGCTCGGGTGCGGCAACGTGCCGCACAGCGATCGTTCCCAGCTGCGCCTCATCGACGAGAGTACCGAAATCGAGATGGGCGCGGATGCGTACGCCGAGCTGCTCAAGGACAAGAAGATCGAGACCGGCACCGCGAATGCACTGCTCGTTCAGCAGGTCGGCCAACGTCTCGCGGGCGTCAGTGGCAAGTCCTACGAGTGGGAGTTCAAGCTCATCCAGGACGACGCGACGGTCAACGCGTTCTGTCTGCCCGGCGGGAAGATCGCCGTCTACACCGGGATCTTGCCGTTCACGCAGAACGCCGACGGACTCGCCGCCGTCATGGGCCACGAGATCGCACATGCCCTCGCGCACCACGGCGCGGAGCGGGTGAGCCAGCAGATGGTTACCCAGGGTGCGCTGGGGGCTATCGAGATGAGCCTTGGCAACGCGGATCCGGGCGTCCGCCAGGGCATCATGGCGGGTCTGGGGCTGGGCACGGAGGTTGGATTCGTGCTGCCCTACTCGCGACTGCACGAGAACGAGGCCGACTCGATCGGCCTGCGGCTGATGGTCCGCGCGGGCTACGACCTGCACGAGGCCGTGCGTCTGTGGGAGCGCATGGCTGCTGCGGAGACCAGCGCGCGGCCCGCTCTGCTCTCGACCCATCCTGCGCCGGCCGACCGTGCGCGCACGATCGCTGCGCAGATTCCCACAGTGGTGGCGGAGGAAGGGAAGTAGGGCTGTAGCGCGGGTCAAGACCCGTTACGGCATCCCTATCTCCATCCCAAGCCCAGCATCCCTCCGGGAGTTGAGGCCGAGATGGAGATGGGGTTCTGGGCGTTGGGTACTGAGGGGATTACGATTCCCATCCGGTTCTTGGGGGGCGCACTTCCATGCGGGTCCTGATCGGCGGCGAGGACGAGGTCGCGTTCCGTCTGGTCGAAGCGCTGATGCTGGATCACGAGGTCACGCTCGTGTGTCCGGAGACCGAGGCACACGAAAACCGCATCGCCGGCATGGACGCCGAGCGCGTGATCGGGCCGATGACGTCGACCCCCGCGCTGCGTGAAGCCGGTGTGGACAACGCCGACCTCTTCGTGGGCTGCTCACCAGTGGACGAGCGCAACCTGGTCGCGTGCGTGAGCGCCCGTCGTCTGGGCGCGGCCCGCAGCATCTGCTTCCTCATGAGTCCGGACATCCAGGCGCCGGGCGAAGACGTGGCAGAACTGGCGGACGCGCTGGGGATCGACACGGTGGTGCGTCCCGCCCAGCAGCTCGCGGAGGAGATCCTGCGCATCATCGCCGTGCCCGGCGCGCTCGACGTCCAGGTCTTCGCCGGCGGCCGCGTGCACCTGCTGCGGTACGGCGTGGAAGAAGGCGCACCCATCACCCGCGGGGAGCTGAAGGACATCGGCGTGCCCCCCGGAGTCGTCATGGTGATGGCGCGCCGAGGCGATGCGGTGTTCATCCCGAAGGGAGACACGCGCTTCGAGGCCGGAGACAAGCTGACGGCCATGGGCAGCATCGCCGGCATCAACCGGCTGCTTGCCCGCTACCTACGTACCGCGACGAAGGAGACCGAGGCCAACGAGGCCACCGTGGTGGGGGGCGGCACCGTCGGGCTTGCTGTAGCCAGCGGCCTCGAAGAGGCGGGCTGGCGCATCAAGGTGATCGAGACGAGCCGCGCCCGTTGCGATGTGATCGCGCCGTCGCTGCGAGGCCTCGTGCTGCACGGAGACGGCACCGACCTCGATCTCCTGCAGTCCGAGCGTATCGGCGAGGCGCCCGTCCTCGTCGCGGTGACAAGCAACGACGAGAAGAACCTGCTCGTCTCGCTCCTTGCGAAGAGCCTCGGCGTACGGCGCATCGTGACCCGGGCCGATCACCTCTCGAATGAGCGCCTGTTCGAGAAGGTCGGCATCGACGTGGTGCGGTCCGCTCGTGGCGCCGCCGTTCGCTCGGTGTTGCGGATGGTCGACGTCACGAGCACCGAGATGCTCGCAGAGCTGGAGCACGGCGAAGCCGAGGTGCTCGAGCTCGTCCTGCCGGACGATCTGCCGCCGATCTCGCTCATGAGCATGAAGTCGGCCTTGTTCGGCATCATTGGCGCGATCCTGCGCGAGGGACGGGTGATCATCCCGCGCGGATCCGACGAAGTGCAAGGCGGTGACCACCTCCTGGTGTTCTGCATGCGCTCGGAGGAAGAGGGCGTGCGCAACTTCTTCCTCAACCGCCTTCGAGATCTCGCTGAAGAGGAGTAGGTCGTGCGTCTCTCCCTCGTCTGCGGGGTCATCGGCCATCTATTGCGGCTGTTCTCCCTGGCGTTCCTGCCGCCGATCGCGCTCGCCATGGTGGATGGGGAGTACTGGGACGCGGAGTACTTCGCGATCGCCCTTGCGGCGTCGGCCGCAGCCGGGTGGTTCTTCGGCCGCTGGTGGCCGAAGGAGCCGACGCTGCGACGCGCCGAAGCGCTGGCGATCGTGGCCGGCACATGGCTGGTCATCGGGCACTTCGGCGCGATTCCCTACGTCTTCATGGGGATCCCGCCGGTCGATGCCATCTTCGAGTCGATCTCGGGCTTCACGACGACCGGCGCCACGATTCTGACGGACTTCGACTCGCACAGCCGTGCGTTCTTCCTCTGGCGCGCCATGACACAGTGGTTCGGGGGCCTGGGCGTCATCGCCTTGTTCGTCGTCGTACTTCCGCGCCTCGGCATCGCAGGCCGCCAGCTCTTCTTCGCCGAGGCCTCCATCTCGACGGGCGAGGGGATCAGCCCGCAGGTGCGGGGCGCGGCGCGAAAGCTCTGGCTGCTGTACTGCGGTCTCACGGCTCTCGTGACGGTGCTGCTGCTCTGGACGGGGTACCCCGTCTTCGACGCGATCGTGCACGCACTGACGACGATGTCCGCGGGCGGGTTCTCCCCGCATGCACGATCGATCGAAGGCTACGCCAATCCCCAGGCGGAGTGGATCCTCATCGGCTTCATGGTGCTGGCCGGCACGAGCTTCCCGCTGTTGTGGCGTGCGCTCTCCGGGCGGCCCCTCGCGCTGTTTCGTGACGGCGAGTTCATCGCGTACGTGGGTGTGATGATGGTTGGGTCCTTCCTCCTCGCCGCGTTGCTCACAGGGGGCCTGCCCGACCTGAACGACCTTCGTGTCGGCGCGTTCCAAGTGGCGAGCGTCACGTCTTCCACCGGCTATGCGAGCGTCGACTTCAATGAATGGGAGGACGCGGCCAAGGCCGTGCTCCTGGTCATGATGCTGATCGGCGGCTGCGCGGGATCGGCGTGCGGTGGGCCGAAGGTGATCCGCTACCTGTTGCTCCTCAAGTTCCTGCGCCGGGAGATGACGCAGGTGATGCACCCGCAGGCGGTGATCCCGCTGCGCTATCGCAATCGCCAGATCAGCTCGCCGATCATCCGCGCGGTGATCACGCTGATCTTCCTCTACGTCGCCGGGTACTTCGTCGTCGGGGTAATCGTCGCCATGCTCGAGCCGCGCATCGACCTGACGACGGCCATGTCCGCGAGCCTCGCGTGCTTTGGCAACATCGGTCCCGCGTTCGGTGTGGCCGGCCCCATGGGGAGCTACGCGGGCTTCAGCGATCCGACCAAGGTGCTCCTGACGCTGGCGATGTGGCTCGGCAGGCTCGAGATCGTGACGATCTTCGCACTCCTGCACCGCGACGCGTGGCGCAACATGAGCTGGAAGGGGCCGGAGCCGAAGAAGATCTGACCCTTGCCGCCGCTCGGGTGACGCAGGGCATACAATTGGGGCCGATCATCGGCCCGGAGGGCTTCCATGACGCGCACACTCGTCGGCCTCTTGCTCCTGTCCCTCGCAGCCATTCTCGACGGCGGCGGCGATGCAGAGGCGGCGAACTGGCGCAGGCTCAACGGGCGAACGGCGCCTGACCTCGTGTTCTCCGAGACGACCAATGGCCTGGCCCCCGGCACGCGCCTCGCGTCCTTCCGTGGCAAGAAGGTCGTGCTGCTCGTGTTCTGGCTTCGGGATTGCCCGCACTGCGCACGTGAGCTCCCCAAGGTCCAGAGTGCGCACGAACGCTCCGGGCAGTCGGGTCTACAGGTAATCACCGTCGTCCACCGCTTCGCGCTCAACCAGGTCACGCCCATGATGCAGAAGTACGGCTGGACGTTCCCGGTCGTACGGGATCCCACGGGGGCGCTGGCTCAGCGCTACGGGGGCGGGCGGCGACCCGGCAACTACGTCATCGGGCTGGATGGGCGCATCAAGGCCGGGCCTTCGTTGAACATGGGGGCGCTGGATCGCGAACTCGGCCGCTGGCGCCTGCGCGAGCTCGGTGCGTGGCCAACCGAACTGAGTGCGGCGCGCAATCTCGTGTACTCCCGTGACTACGGCGCCGCTCTGCGCTCGGCCGAGTCGATTGCCGGCGCCGCCGGTGCGAGCACGGAGGTCAAGGCCGCTGCCGCCAGGCTGGCGCAGATCGCAGGGCGCAAGCTCGAGAACCGCGTCCAGCGGGCCGAGCGCATGCTCCGCGCGCGCAACGTGAAGCAGGCCAGGGAGGAGTACCTCGGCAGCCTCACGACCGGTTCCAAGGGCATCCTCAAGGACTTCGCGGGAACCTCGCTCGAGCAACGTGCGCAGGCGCACTACCGAGCGTTCCAAGGTCGCGCCGGCGGCTAGCCGGCATGGCGTGACACGGCGGTGACGCTCAGCGCGCCGCAACGCGGGCCAGGGGCCCTTCCCCGGTTTGCGGCCGTGAACCGAAGCGCCTTCGCGTTAGGGGCTTCCGACGGTCGAGTGGTACTCTTCCGGCACTGGTAGCAGCGGTCCTCGCGACCGGTGCGATGGGGCCTCGAGACGGGTGAGAGGGACACCCGAGAGGCCCGTTCGCCAACGCAACCGCCGCGCCACGGGAGGAACACGATGGCCTTGATCGCTCGACTTCGTACCCCGGCAACCGCGCTCGTCCTGGCATGCGCGTTCACGCTTCTCCTGGCGGGCTGCCAGAACAGCGGCTGCTGCCCCAGCCCGTGCGCAACGGCCTGTGACACCGGCTGCGAGCCCGTGTCGTGTGCTCCGGCCTGCGAGCCGAGCCCGGGCGACATCCCCGCGGAGGCCAAGGCCGGCGAGGCGTGGTGCCGCATCTGGATCCCCCCGGAGACGAAGATCGTCGAGCGCACGATCTGCTGCAAGCCGTCGAGCACCCGCAAGATCCGCATCCCGGCAGAGTACGGAACGCGCCCGAAGCTTGTGTGCGTCGAGCCGCCTCGCCTGCAGGAGATCACCCGCCCCGGCGTCTGGACGACGAAGAAGCGCGACATCCTCGTCGCCGCCGAGCGCGAGTGCTGGCAGCGCGTGGACTGCGGGCCCGACTGCGACCCGTGTGTTCCGCGCCAGGACTGCTGGAAGATGAAGAAGCTTCCGCCGCAGTTCCGCACCGTGTGCGAGCCCGTCTGCGTCACCCCGCCCCGCAAGGAGGTGAAGTTCACGCCCGCCCGCTACAAGCAGGTGCCGGAGACCTTCGTGATCCGTCCCGCGCGCTGCGAGACGGTCATCGAGCCCGCCGAATTCCGGACGATCCGGGAAGAGATCGTGTGCAGGCCCGGTCGCTGGGAGTGGCGCCGTAACCCGGATTGCGAGATCCCCGCCGAGACGCCTCTGCCCGCGCTCGAGGTCGAGATGGTCGACATGAGCGAGGACGGAACGGCCAAGGGCGTCTTCAAGAAGGGCGAGACGGTCCGCTACGACCTGGTCGTGCGCAGTGACAGCGCCGCCACGGCGATGCCGAACCTCAAGGTCACGTTCACGCTGCCGCCGCAGCTCGTGTTCGTGTCGGGCGCCGGCAACGGCGTGACGATCACCGGCTCGGATCAGGCTGCCGCCTCGTCCGTGTTCCCGCTGCCCGTCGGCGGCGAGGTGAAGATGCACATCCTCGCCAAGGTAGTGGACGTGCCCCCGACGACGTTCGTCCAGGCCACCGCATCGGTGCAGAGCGAGGCCGGTGACGAGCTGGCCGTGGACACCGAGAGCACCTCGCTGACGGGCGCCGAGTAGCTTCCGCGTTCGTCTCTCTGTAGGGCTGCTTGCTGTCGTCGCCACGCGACGGACGGTGAGAAATCTCGACATGCGGCGCGTCTAGCCGTTCGAGGCGGATTTCCGTAACTGACCCACATGGAACGACTTAGCGCGTTCTAGGCCGAGAACTCGAAATGGGGCATCCGCCGTGCACCTGCGCGGCCGGTGGAAACCCCCATTCGGAGTTCGGTCATGTCCATGCGCGCGATGTTCTGTGTGCTCGCCCTGGCGCTTGCAGCGCTCGTCGGTGGCGGCTCGAAGGCCGTCCTGGCAGACCCCGGCAACCCCGTCGACTTCGGTCCGGCAGGCTGGGATCTCGGCAACGCCAATGTCTTCCAGGGTCTGCCCGACAACGATCTCGACCTCGACGGCAGCACGCCGCGCTCGCTGAGCGCGCGGTTCCTCGTTCTCGACGGCCCCGACAATGACGGGCAAGGCCAGGCGAACGAAGACGGCCGGGTCACGAACATGCTTCTCACGTACGAGGCGCCGAACGCCGGTGACGCCGTTCGGATCGCGCTCTACGACCCGGACTCCGTCGGGCTCTGGGATCAGCGCGTCGACAACCGCCTCGTCAACTTCGCACCCGAGATCCTGTACAAGCTCTACGCGGTGCCGGAGAGCGGCGACACGGGCAACGTCGACGTCCCGGCGCTCCAGGCCCTGCTCGCGGTGCTCAACGATGCGAACACGGCCAACGACCCGGCCCCGGTCATGAGCCGCAGCGCGCTCAACGACTTCAACGGCAACGCCGACGACCAGTGGTGCGCGTTCTACGACGCGACGCGCGCCTCGGTGCCGGCCGCCGCGCAGCACGGCGATCGCGTGCGCCTGCTTCTGCACATCCACATGGTTCCGAACCCCGCCTCCGGAAACCCTGCCGTCTTCTCCGGCAAGGAGCGTGTGGGCCACAAGGTCGCCTTCAACGGCACCTACCTCTTCCCCGCCGGGACCGTGATCGGCTTCGGTGGTGGCGCGATCGACGAGCGCACGATCTTGCCCGGTGCGCAGGGCGGCGTCGCGATGCACGTCACGCAGGACCCGACCTTCGTGACGGACCGCGCCATGGCCTCGTTCGGCGGTAGCCGCTGGTACAGCGGCCAGTTCAACTGGCACTTCCACAGCACGCAGGCCTGCAAGGGCGACATCCTCTTCGACGAGGCCGATGCGGACTGGAACGAGCCGGGCGTGCTCGACCTCAACCCCACGGGGCTGCCTCCGGAGAACGTGGTCCGCTACATGGACCCGAACGATCCGTTGCTCAACGGCATCATCCAGGACATCTCGGGCTTCATCGTGGGCGGCACGATCGACTGGGCTGCATTCCCGATCGCCGGGTTCCCGGGTCACGAGGGCTCGCCTACGCCTGTTGGCGCGCCGTTCAGGGCCGCCAACACCGCGCCTTCGGGCCATGCGTCCGTCACGGCGGACCAGCAGGGCAACTTCAGCGACCCGGCGCTCGCCCCGGCGCAGCGCAACTCGCTGAGCCAGGCCACGGTGCAGGCCAACCCGGGTCTGTGGTGCCTCCGCTGGGAGGGCGTGGACGCCGCGAACTTCGTGTTCATGCGCTTCGACCCGACCGTCGGCACCACGCCGATCGATCCCTGGCTCGAAGGCCGCGTCTTCTGCGATCACAACGAGAACGGCGTCTTCGACGGCAACGACGAGCTCCTGCCCGCCGGCATGGTGAACGACGTCGTCGTCCAGAAGGTGGACTGCACCACGGGTGCCGCACAGGGCGCGCCGCAGAACGTCGCCGTCGCGGCGGAGGGCACCTGGGGCCCCGAGCAGGTCGCCCCGGGTTGCTACGACGTCTCGTTGCCCGCCGGCGTAACACTGCCGGTGCTCATCAATCTTCCTCTGCGCGTCGAGGTGCTCGATACCGACTGCACGAAGCGCGCCGACATTCCGGTGCGTTGCAAGTGCGTCGTCAGCGGTCGCGTCTGGCTGGATGGCGGCGGCCGCGGCTGTGACGGCGTGTGGACACCGAACGCGGACCTCCCGATGGGTGGGATCGTCATGGAGCTCGTCCTCGGCGGCAACGTCGTCGCGACGACGAACACCAACCCCGACGGCACGTACGTCTTCGGTGACATCCGCCAGCAGGGCACGTACACGGTCCGCGTGCAGCCGGGCCAAGGCGGTATCGCCGACCTCGTCGGCCCGATGCCCGTCAACCGCCAGTTCGAGTGCACGGGTGGCGAGGACATTCCGGATCAGGACTTCTGGTTCTGCACCCTGCTGTGCGGCGACGTCTACTGCGAAGAGACGGGCGACTGCACGTACGACCCGGCGGCCGGCGACATGCCGCTGCCCGACGGCTACTCGGCGCGCGTGACGCTTCGTCCGCTCGATCCGGGCGCAGGGCCGGAGATCAACGTGACGGTCATGGCGCCCGACACGCGCTACTGCTTCGACCCCATCGCGGCCGGCCGCTACGAGGTGACCGTCACGCTGCTTCCGCCCGTCGGACAGCCCCAGTACTTGCCGGCACTGAACTGCCCGACGACCAAGACGGTCGCGCTGGATCTCCAGAAGCGCCGCGAGCTGGACTGCGACTTCGGCTTCGACTGCACGCCGGAGTGCCGCATCAGCGGACGCGTGTGGTGCGAAGAGCTGGGCCGCAACTGCGACGGCATCTTCAACAACAACGACGAGCCGATCGCGGGCCTCGAGGTCGAGCTGCGCAGCATGCCCGGCCGCGCGCTGGTCGATACCCAGACGACGGCGGCCAACGGCACCTACGCCTTCGACCCGGTCACGCCCGGCGACTACGTCCTCGTGATTCCCGCGGGGCAGCCGGAAGTGGACGGCAAGATCGGTCCCAACCCGATGGAGCGCCTGGTCACCTGCTCGGTGAACGACGACGAGGCGCACGACGATGAGGATTTCTGGTACGCCACCGCCGCCATCCGCGGCTGCGTCTACTGCGACATGGACGGCAACGGCCGCCTGAGCGCCGGTGACGTACCGGCGGCGAACATCCAGGTCATGCTGACGGGACCGCTCTCGCGCAACACGGCCACGGGACCGGACGGCTGCTACGCCTTCGAGCTCCTCCAGCCGGGCATATACACGGTGTCCGTGGCGCCCGAGACGCAGTTCACGGCACGCAGCCTGACCGCTCCGGTGCCGATCACCCAGATGGTCATGCTTGCCGCCTGCGACGACGTCCGCGACGTGGACTTCATCCCCGGCTGCCTCGGCCGCATCTTCGGCACGGTCTGGAAGGACCCGCTCGGTGACTGCGACGGCATTCTCGATCCGAACGACGAGCGCCTGAACGGCATCACCGTCCGCCTCATCGGCCCCGCGGGGACGCAGACGACGACGACCGTGAACGGCGCGTTCGAGTTCAACGACCTGCCGCTCGGCGAGTACACGGTCGAGGTCCTCGATCCGAACCCGAACGCCGACAACTGCACCTTCGCGGTCTCCGTGGCGCCGCCTGCGGCGTCCACGAACGATCGCTCGGTGGACGTGACGCTCCAGATGGCCGGGGACGCGCGCCAGGTCGACTTCGGCTTCTGCATCCAGCAGATCTGCGGCCGCGTCTTCCGCCGCGAGATCTGCCTGGACGACGACACGCCGTTCCGCGCAGGCGTCGACATCCCGGTGGCCAACGTCTGGGTCGAGATCGTCGGCGTTGCCGACGACGCGATCGGCTTCAACACCGCCACGCAGACCGACGCTCAGGGCATCTACTGCTTCGACAACGTGCCCACGGGCCGCTTCGAGATCCGCGTCAGCGGTCGCGCCGAGAACGCGCCGTTGCTCGTGGACCTCGTGACCGATGGTCCGGTGCTCCGCACGCCCACGGTCGAGATCGGGGAGACGATCGACCGTCAGGACTTCGCGTACTGCCCCGATGAGAAGCCCTGCCCGCAGACCCTCTGCGTGCGTGTCTTCAAGGAGAAGTGCGTCGACAAGCCCGAGAAGCCCAAGAAGTCCTGCAAGTCGGACAAGTCCGGCAAGTCGGGGCGGTCGGAGAAGTCCGGCAAGAGCGGCAAGTCCGGTGGATCGGACAAGAGCGGCCGGTCCGGCAAGTCGGGTGGTTCGACGAAGTCGGACAAGAGCGGCAAGTCCGAGAAGGACTTCGCAGCAGCCGGCCACAAACTCCTGACCTGGCGCAAGTGGGAGAAGTCGGGCAAGAGCGGCAGGTCCGGCGGCTCGTGCAAGTCCGACAAGTCGGGCAAGAGCGGCAAGTCGGGCAAGAGCGGCAAGTCGGGCAAGAGCGGCAAGTCGTGCAAGCCCTGGTCGCCGAAGCCGCCCAAGCAGGAATGCAAGTGCGACGGGCGGTTCGACCGCGGTGTCGACGAGCCGGCGGCTGGTGTGCGCGTGCGCGTCGAGCGTCTCGACGGCCCCGACGCGGGCACGACCTTCGAGCTGGTCACCGACGCGAACGGTGTCGCCTGCAAGAAGGACTTCATGCCCGCCGGCGGCACGTTCCGCCTGACGGTGGTACCCGGGCAGGCCGTGCTGGCCGGCTACGAGGCGTCCCCGAGCACGCCCACCACCCAGGAAGTGACCTTCCACGCCGACAAGTGCGATCAGGAGATCGAGGTTCTCTTCGGCAACTGCCCGAAGTGCCCGCGTCTTGGTTGCTGCACCGGTGACCTGCACGAGGTCGTGGCGGAGACGCGCTTCTTCGTCGGCCAGCAGGTCGGGCCGGTCAAGGTCGCAGCGACCCTCTATCGGGACTGCGACGGCAAGGCGATCGTGGACACGGCCGAGCTGGCCTACGACGGCGCCTTTCCGGGCGGGGTCACCGGCCTGGGCGACGTGGTTCGCCTCGAGGACGTGACCGTCGAGAACGGCATCGCCACGGTCCAGATCCGTGCGACCGCGACGGCTCCTGCCTTCCCGCACAAGCGCTTCGGAAAGAACAAGCTCCGCCTGGACGTGACGCTCAACGACGTCACCAACAGCATCTGCGAGTCCTTCCGGGCCGAGTCGATGCAGCCCGGTGACCTGCTCGGCTGCAAGACCCGCTACACCTGCAAGGACCGCTGGTCCTGCAAGAGCGGCAAGTCGGGCAAGTCCGGCAAGTCCGGTGGGTCCTCCAAGTCGGGCAAGTCTGGCCGTGGCTGGGCCAAGACCGCCTGGAGCTGGAACAAGTCGGGCAAGAGCGGCAAGTCGGGCGGCAGCGACAAGAGTGGGAAGTCGGGCAAGAGCGGCGCCTCGTGCAAGAAGCGCAAGCCCTGCGTGCCGACCGCCGGCCCGCGCCGTGTCGACTGGGACGCTCACGACTGCAAGAAGGGCGCGTTCGGCATCGTCCAGATCTGGTGCTACGCGGATCTCTGCCGCTGCAACCCCGAGGCCTGCGACCCCTGCATCGACAACAACGTGTTCATCCTCCGGGACCACCCGGACGGGGCGAAGCGTGACCCGCTCTACGGCCTGCGTCTCGACGAGCTGATCGACGTGACCCGGGGCCACGACGTATTCACCTTCAGCTTCGACCCGCGTTGGAGCTCGGCGGTCGACATGAAGCTCACGATCGACCGTGACAACAACGTCGTCCGCATCGCGGGCACCGCCTTCGGCGGCCTCGATGTCGGCAGCACGTGGTCGAGTAATGACGCCTATGTCGGTCTCTGGGACATCGAGTTCGTCTACGACTCGAGCAACGTCCAGATCAACGACAAGGGCCACGTCCTGGTCTCCGGCGGCTCCGAGGTCAACGGCCGCAACCGCGGCTGGATCCAGAAGCGTGGGGGATCTCGCATCCCCCTGATCGACTGGTCGAACGGCAAGACCGTGTTCCACTTCGATCAGAGCGGCCACCGCGGCGGCAAGCCGTGGGTGGGCTGGGGCTGGCTGACCCACAGCGGCGGCGACCACGTCTACTCGTCGGACTGGCTCTTCACGGCGTACTCGCTCTGCGAGCCGATCCCCCCGAGCAAGCCGAGATGCCCGAAGAAGTCGGACAAGTCCTGCAAGAGCGGCAAGTCCGACAAGTCGGGCAAGTGCAAGCCTCGCAAGAAGCAGCCGAAGTGCCCCCCGACGTCGCAGAAATCCGACAAGAGCGGGAAGTCCGGCCGGTCTGCGAAGAGTGACAAGTCGGATAAGTCCGGCTCGAAGAAGGTGAAGAAGACCAAGAAGCGGAAGACCGCTAAGAAAAAGGCCTGGCGCCGCCGCTGAGCCGCCGAACACGCGCCTCTGACAGGGGGGCGCGGGGAGTAGGAACGACGTGGGAAGGTGGACCGAACGCAACACGGGCGGGAGTCGCCCGAGTCGTCCGTCCGGCGCAGGAGCGGCCGGCGGTTCGAATGCTCATTTTTTTGGACATCTACGGACGTTCAGACCGATTTCGCGGAAGCGAATCGACCTCGTTCGACTGAACCGGTCGAAGGGCCTGTCGCAGGCTGAAACGCAGCATGGCGGAGGCGCGCCGCGCTCGCCATAATGTCGCCGCGCTCACGTGGTGTGAGTGAGCGGGAGGACTGCGGCGTCGAGCCGGGTCTTCCAACAGGTCTCCGCGACCGGCCGTCATCGCCGGTCGCGCAGGCATTTAGGGATTGTCTCTCCAAGACGGTGGGAGAAGGTTGATGTTCAAGCGCTCTTTCGTAGCGGTCCTCGTTCTGTCCCTCACGCTGCCCTTGCTCTTCGGCAGCTCGGAACAGAGCGTCCAGGCGTCGCCCAACGTTCCGGTCGGTTGGGATATCGGGAACCGGGCGGTCTTCCAGGGACTGCCGGACAACGACGTCGAGATGGACCAGATGGGGATCTTGCGCTCCCTCAGCGCTCGGTTCCTCGTGTTCGACGGGAGCCGCAACGCCGGCATGGGCGCGAGCGAGGTGGGGCGCCTCATCAACGTCGCGCTCACGTTCGAGCCCACGGCACCGACGGACCCGGTTCGGATCGCGCTCTACGATCCCGACTCCGACGGCCTCTGGGACCAGCGCCCGGGCATCCTGATTCCGCAGGCACCGCAAATCCTCTGGAAGCTCTACGCGCTGCCCAAGGACGCCAATGGGCGTCTCGATCTGCCTGCAACCATCGCCCTGCTGGCTCTGCTCCGTGACGCCGATACGGCCAACGACCCGGTGCCGATCCACCAGACCGACGCGCTGACGGACTACAACGGCCAGGGCGACGACCAGTGGTGCATCTACTACGACCAGATGGCCATGAACGTGCCGGAAGCGGCGCGACACGCCAATGGTCGCATGCGCTTCCTCCTGCACGCCCACATGGTTCCCAACCCCGCGTCGCAGGGCCTCAACGGCAAGGAGCGCTGCGGGCACAAGATCGCCTTCAACGGGACGTACCTGTTCCCGCAGACGGAGCTCGTCGGCTTCGCCGGCGGTGCGATCGACGAGATCGTCATCCTTCCGGGCGGCCAGGGCAACGTCGGCGAGCACGTCACGATGGATCCCACTTTCGTGATGGACCGCGCCAACGCGTCGCTCAACGGCAGCCGCTGGTACGACGGGCGCTTCGACTGGCACTACCACAGCAGCCAGGTCTGGGATCAGGACTTAATCTTCGACGATTCGGACGCGGACTGGACCGATCCGAACATCCAGGACATCGTCGTCAACAACCCGAGCGGCGTCCCTCCGGACAGCAAGGGCCTGTACACGGACGATCTGGACCCGCTGCTGTTCGGCGTCGTCCAGGACGTGCGCAAGTTCAACGTCGCCCCGGTGATCATGTGGGAGTCGTTCCCGATCCCCGGCGGCTATGAGACGCACCTGGCGGCCACCCCGCCGAATCCGATCCCGTTCACGGACGCGAACACGGCGCCGTCCGGCCACCCGTCCGTGACCGTCGAGAAGCAGGCCATGTTCTCGGACCCGGCCTTCGCGCCGGCCCAGCGGCAGACCTTCTCGCGCATGACGATTCAGAACTCGCCCGGTTACTGGTGCCTCCGCTGGCGCGGTGTCGACGCGTCGAACTTCGTGTTCATGCAGTTCGATCCGAACGCCGGCACCACCCCCCGCGATCCGACTCTCAAGGGACGTGTGTTCTGCGACGCGCCGCCGCGCAACGGTGTGTTCGACGCCGGCGAAGAGCCGCCGTTCGCCCCCGTCGAGGTGCAGGTGCAGCGCATCGTCAGCCGCGCGGACACCACGCCGGTCGGTGCGCCCATCAACCTGATGACCGACGCCAACGGCGTCTGGCCTACGGGCGCGGACAGCCCCCTCGAGGTGGTTCCGGGTGTGTACCAGGTGACCCTCGTCACGGCGGTTCCCGCCACACCCCTCGTGACCCTCCCCGTCACGGTCGAGATCAACATCAACGGGCAACAGCTCGACGCGCAGGGCAATGTCCTGAACCCCAACAACCTGGGTGTGGCGTGCGCCGACATCCCGCTCGATTGCACGTGCGAAGCCACCGGCCGCGTCTGGTGCGACGGCACGGGCGCCGATGGCCTGAGCCGGTGCGACAACGAGTACGTCCAGGGCGTCGACTTCCCGCTGCCTGACGTTCTCGTCGAGCTCTACAAGGACGCCGGCGTCGTCCCGTTCGCCACGACAACGACGGCGGCCGACGGCACCTACATGTTCGATGACCTGACGGACGGCAACTACCGCATCGTCATCGCCGCGAACCAGCCCACCACGATCCTGGCCGGCAAGATCGGCCCGACGCCGGTCGAGCGGACGTTCACGTGCCCCGACCCGGCCGACAACGTCACCGTCTTCGCCAACCAGGACTTCTCGTACTGCACCGAGCTGTGCGGCAACGTGTATTGCGAGGAAACGGGCGACTGCAACTTCCAGACGGGCGACATGCCCCTCCCGACGGGCTACGCGGCCGAGATCACCGTGATCCCGCTGGATGCCCAAGGCAACACCGTCGCAGGGCGTGCCCAGTCCGCCGCGGTCCAGGCACCGGCCACGCGCTGGTGCGTCGGGCCGATCGCCGGCGGCATGTACGAGGTCCGCGTGACGCTGATTCCGCCGCAGGGCGGCCGCGATCTTCCACTGCGCGCACCGTGCGTGACCCCGAAGCGTCCCGTGGACGTGCCGTGCGACAACCGTCCCCCGGTTCTCGACTGCGACTTCGGCTACAACTGCACGAATTGCAACGCGAGCGGCCGTGTCTGGTGCGATGGCGGCGGCAACTGCGACAACCAGTACCAGATGGGCACGGACATTCCTGTCGAGGGCCTTCAGATCGATCTGATCCGCGCCAACGACGTGATGAACCCCTTCCGCACGACGAACACGGCGCCCGACGGCACGTACAGCTTCAACGATCTGCCCGAGGGCGACTACACGATCGTGATTCCCGCCGGGCAGGGCCAGGTGACGGATCTCGTCGGTCCCACGCCGATGCAGCACACGTTCAGCTGCCCCAGCGCGACGGGCGAGCAGCAGTTCATGAACCGCGATTTCTCGTACTGCACGAAGATCTGCGGCGACGTCTACTGCGAAACCGGCGCGGACTGCACCTACGACCCCGCGACCGACCGGCCGCTGCCTGCCGGGTACACGGCGACGGTGACGCTCAAGTCGCTCGAGCCCAACGGCCCGCCGGATGCCACGCAGACCGTGACGGCCCAGAACCCGATGTACTGCTTCGATCCGGTCGGCTTCGGCCGCTGGGAGGTCAGCGTGACGCTGAATCCGCCGGCAGGCAGCAACGCGCTGCCGCTGGCCAACGGCTGCACGAGCCCCAAGAACGTGACGCTCGACAAGGAGATCAAGCGCGAGCTCGGCTGCGACTTCGGCTACCTCTGCGTCTGCACGACGAGCGGGCGCGTCTGGTGCGACGGCGGCGGCCGTGGCTGCGACCAGGTCTGGACCCAGGGCGTGGACACCCCGGTCCCGAACCTGACCATGGAGCTCGTCCAGAACAACGCGGTCGTCGCGACCACCACCACGGCGGTGGACGGCACCTACACCTTCGGCAACCTCACGCCCGGCGCCTACAGCGTCCGCGTGCAGGCCGGCCAGGCGGCCGTGGCCGAGAAGATCGGCCCGATGCCGATGGAGTACAGCTTCACCTGTACGGGCACGGAGGACTTCCCGGATCGCGACTTCGTCTACTGCACGAGGCTCTGCGGCAACGTCTATTGCGAGGACGGCAACGATTGCACGTGGGATCCGGCCAGCGACCGGCCCCTGCCCGTCGGCTACTCGGCCCGCGTGACGCTCACGTCGCTCGATCAGGGCGGCGCGCCGCCGATGACCCGCACGGTCACCTCGCCGATGACGGAGTACTGCTTCGATCCCATCGCGTTCGGCAACTACTCGCTCACCGTCGAGCTGATTCCGCCGGCCGGCAAGCCCATGCTGCCGATTGCCGCGGCGTGCACCGGCACGACGAAGATGACGACACTCGACTCGCAGACTCCGCGAGTCCTGGACTGCGACTTCGGCTTCAAGTGTCTCTGTGAGACCAGTGGCCGCGTCTGGTGCGAGGGCGGCGGCCGCGGCTGCGGCGGGGTCTTCAAGGAGGGCGACATTCCGATCGCCAACCTGACGATGGAGCTCGTCCAGAACAACGCCGTCGTGGCGACCACGACCACCGCGGCGGACGGCACGTACACGTTCGGCGATCTCGCGCCCGGTGACTACACCGTCCGTGTCCAGGCCGGCCAGGCGGCCGTTGCCGACAAGATCGGCCCGACGCCCGTGGAGCGCTCCTTCACGTGCACGGGAACCGAGGGCTTCCCGGACCAGGACTTCTGGTACTGCACGCGCCTCTGCGGCGACGTGTACTGCGAAGACGGCCCGGACTGCCTCTACGACCCGACCACCGACCGCCCGCTGCCGCTGGGCTACGCGGCGCGTGTGACTCTCACGGCGCTCGATCCCAACGCACAGCCGCCGATGACGGTGACGGTGACGGCACCCAACACCCGCTACTGCTTCGATCCGATCGCGGCGGGCAACTACCGCGTCTCCGTGGAGCTGATCCCGCCGGCCGGCGGCGCGATGTTCCCCATGGCGAACAACTGCCCGAACCCCAAGGATGTGACGCTCAACACGCAGAACATCCGCGAAGACAACTGCGACTTCGGCTTCGATTGCGACTGCGTCACGAGCGGTCGCGTCTGGTGCGACGGCGGCGGCCGCGGCTGCGACGGCGTCTGGACGCCGGGCGCGGACGTCCCGTTGCAAGGCGTCGTGGTGGAGCTGCTGAGCCCACCGAACGCGCCGCGGACGACCACCACGGGCGCCGACGGCACGTACACGTTCGGCGACATCAACCAGCCCGGCACGTACACCGTGCGCATCCAGCCTGGCCAGGCGGCCCTGCAGGACAAGATCGGCCCGATGCCCGTCGAGCGCACCTTCGAGTGCCGCGGCGGCGAGAGCTTCCCGGACCAGGACTTCTGGTTCTGCACCAAGCTCTGCGGCAACGTCTACTGCGAGGACGGGCCCGACTGCCTCTACGACGGCGCGACCGACCGTCCGCTTCCGCCGGGGTACTCGGCGCGCGTGACGCTCACGTCGCTTGATCCGAACGGCATGCCGCCCATGACCCGCACGGTCACGGCACCCGAGACGCGCTACTGCTTCGAGCCGATCTCCTTCGGCAACTACGAGGTCACGGTCACGTTGATTCCGCCGGCGGGCAGCCCGATGCTCGAGGCGGCCAACAACTGCCCGACCACGAAGCAGACGCTGCTCGACAGCCAGCGGCCTGTCGTCACGGACTGTGACTTCGGTTTCAAGTGCGTCTGTGAGACCAGCGGCAAGGTCTGGTGTGAGCCCTTCGACGGCTGCAACGGGATCTTCGAGCAGGGCCCGGACACGCTGATCGAGGGTCTGATCATCGACCTGTTCAAGGACGGCGGCGCGACCCCGTTCGCAACCACCACGACAGCAGCCGACGGCACGTACAGCTTCGGCGACCTGACCGCGGGCAACTACCGCATCGCGGTGCGTCCGAACCAGCTGATCGTCGACAAGAAGACGGGGCCCATGCCGGCGGACCGCACGTTCACGTGCCGCACGATCGAGTCGTTCCCGGATCAGGACTTCTGGTACTGCCAGCCCCCGGCTCAGGTCGAGGGCACGGTGTACTGCGACGTCGACGGCAACGGCCGTCCGAACTTCCCGCCTGACGTCCCGGTGGACGGCATCAACGTGACGCTTCGTACGGCCGGCCAGCCCGACCGCGTGGCGATCACGGACGCCAACGGCTTCTACTCGTTTGACAACGTGGCGGCGGGGAACTACCTCGTCACGGTCGAGCCCGCGAGCCAGTTCACCGGCCGGACGCCGCCGCTCGGCGCGCCGAACCCGCTCTCGCGGACGGTCATGCTGGCGCCGGGTGACGCGGCGCAGAACATCGACTTCGTGGCGGAATGCCTCTCCCGCATCGTCGGCACGGTCTGGAAGGACCCGCTCGGCGACTGCGATGGCATCCTCGGTCCGAACGACCAGCGCCTCGGTGGCATCACGGTCCGTCTGACGGGCCCGACGGCTGCGGACGTGCAGACCACGACGACCGACGCCAACGGGGATTACGAGTTCAACGACCTACCCACGGGCAACTACACGGTCGAGGTGCTCGACCCGAACCCGAACCCGGACAACTGCACGTTCCACGTCTCGCGCGTGGACAACGGCGCAGCCAACGCCATCCGCGACGTCGACGTGACCCTGGATGCCCCGTTCATCACGCGCCGCGTGGACTTCGGGTACTGCATCCAGCGCATCTGCGGCAAGGTCTACAAGCAGCCCTTCGGCTTCTGGGACGGCGACTTCGATGCGACCGTCGACACGCCGCTGCCCAACATCACGGTCGAGATCCTGGGCGTCAACGGCGACGCCTTGGGCTTCAACGACACCACGCAGACCGACGCCAATGGCGACTACTGCTTCAACAATGTCCCGATCGGTTCCTACGAGATCCGGGTTGGCGCCAACCAGCCCGTCCTCGTGGATCTGATCACGGACGGCGCCGAGGTGCTGACGCCCGCGGTCAACGTCGGCGACGACGTTCCGGACCAGGACTTCCCGTACTGCGAGCAGGACTGCCCGCAGAAGCTGTGCGTCCTCGTCTTCAAGGAGCCCTGCGAGGTTACGGAGCTCTGCAAGCCGTGCAAGGGCAAGGTCACCGAGCTGACGCTGCGCCACGACGGTGATCGCACGAAGCGCATCATCGTGAAGCAGAAGAAGGACAACCAGGTCCTGTTCGACGACGATGTTGCCTCTGGAGAGGAGTTCACGTTCACCGGCAAGGACAAGAATGGCACGATGGGCACCGAGATCATCGTGTGGTCCTCGTGGGGTGACGTGAAGATCCACACGAGCTGCTCGCAGCCGATCGGCCCGGGCAGCGTGTTTGGCAAGTTCACCGTCATCGCCGGCAAGAGCCTCGAGGGCGGCGAGCTCTGCCCGCCGGGACACGGTGGCGGCAAGTCCGACAAGTCCGGGAAGAGCGGCAAGTCGGGCGGCTCCGGCAAGTCCGGTGGCTCCGACAAGTCGGGCAAGTCTGGCGGTTCCGGCAAGTCGGGCAAGTCTGGCGGTTCCGGCAAGTCTGGCGGCTCTGACAAGTCGGGCAAGTCGGGCGGCTCCGGCAAGTCCGGTGGCTCGGGCAAGAGCGGCAAGTCGGGCAAGTCCCACAAGCACCGCCCGCCGCCCGTCGAGATCGAGTGCGCTTGCGACGGCGAGTACGTGGCGGGCGAGGATGAGCCCTTGCCAAATATCCGCGTGCGGGTCGAGCAGCTCACAGGCGACAACGCCGGTGACGTGTTCTTCCTGACGACGGATGCCAACGGCCGCGCCTGCAAGGACGACCTGCCCTCGGGCCAGACATGGCGTCTGAGCGTCGACCAGGGCCAGGTGGGGGACTGTGAGCCTTCGCCGGGTCTCCCGCCGGTGCGCGAGGTCACCTTCAAGGAAGGTGAGTGCGACCAGAAGATCGAGGTGCCCTTCGGCTTCTGCCCGAAGTGCCCGCGGGTCGGTTGCTGCTACGGCGAGCTCCACGAGGTCGTCGCTGCCACGCGCTTCTTCGTCGGCAACCACGTCGGTCCGATCAAGGTCGGCGCCGAGCTCTTCCGCGACTGCGACGGCGATGATCGCGCCGACTCCGTCGAGCTCGAGTACCAGGGCATGTTCCCCGGTACCGGCGTCGGCACGGCAGGTGTGGTTCGCATCGAAGGCGTCTCGATCGAGAACGGCATCGCGACGGTCCAGGTCCGCCTGACCGCCGTGCCGCCGGCCTTCCCGGACAACAACTTCGGCTCGGACGATCTGCGCCTGGACGTGACGCTCAACGGCGTGACGAACAGCATGTGCGAGGAGTTCCGCGCCGAGGAGCTGCAGCCGGGCGACCTGATCAACTGCAAGACGCACTACGGCAAGAGCGACAAGTCGGGCAAGTCCGGTAGCTCGGGCAAGAGCGGCAAGTCCGGGGGCTCCGACAAGTCGGGCAAGTCGGGCGGCTCGGGCAAGTCGGGTGGATCCGGTAAGTCAGGCGGCTCCGACAAGTCCGGCGGTTCGAACAAGTCCGGCAAGAGCGGCAAGTCGGGTCGCGACTGCCACCCGACGGTCGGCCCGGTCCACGTGGACTGGAACCGCCACGACTGGAGCCGGTGTGCCTGCTTCGGCATCGTCGACATCTGGTGCTTCAGCGATTTCTGTCGCTGCAACCCCGATGCGTGCGACCCGTGCATCCTCAACGAGGTGTTCATCCTTCGTGACCACCCGGATGCAGGGCAGCGACCGCCGACGTACGGCCTGCGCCTCGACGAGCTCATCGACGCCACCAATGACCACGACGTGTACACCTTCAGCTTCGACCCGCGTTGGAGCAACGAGGTCGACATGAAGCTGACCGTGGATCGTAACGCCAACGTCGTGAAGATCTTCGGAACGGCGTACGGCGGTCGCGACACGGGCAACACGTGGGCGAGCCCGGGTCTCTGGGACATCGAGTTCACCTACGACTCCAGCAACACGTTCGTCGACAACAACGGCCACGTCATCGTGACCGGCGGCTCCAGCGCAAACGGCCGCAACACGGGTTCGATCCAGCGTCGCGGCGGCGGCGCGAAGATCCCGCTCATCGACTGGTCGGACGGCAAGACGCTGTTCCACTTCGACGAGAGCGGCCACCGCGGCGGCGGCCCGTGGGTCGGCTGGGGCTGGCTCGCCCACAGCGGTCGTCCGCACGTGAAGGCCACGGACTGGATCTTCACGGCCTACTCGGCCTGTGAGCCGCCTCCCCCGGAGTGCGAGTGCATCGGCCCGCTGACCAAGATCAAGCTGCGCCACGACGGTCACAAGACCGTGCACGTCAAGATCAAGGATGAGCACAACAGGGTCCTGTTCGAAGACCACACGACCCACCCGGGTCAGGTCATCGAACTCCACGGCAACAAGGCCGGCGGCGTCTTCGGCGACAAGATCAAGATCTGGTCGACCTGGGCGGACATCTGGGTCTGGACCAACTGCAAGGAGATCTATGTCGGTGCCGAGTTCGGCAAGTTCACCGTGATCGGCGGCTCGAGCCGCGACGGCGGGAAGCTGTGCGGCGACATTCCGCCGCCGCCCCCGCCGCCGTGCGGTCCCTGCAAGGGCGGCGTGACGGAGCTCAAGCTCCGCCATGACGGCCACCAGACCAAGTGGGTGAAGATCAAGGACAGGCACGGCCGGGTCCTCTGGGAGGACAAGACGACCAAGCCCGGACAGGTCTTCACGATCCGCGGCAAGTACACCCACGGCAAGCTGGGCCAGAAGATCCTGGTCTGGTCTGGCTGGGGTGACATCTGGGTCTGGACGGACTGCACCAAGCACATCGCGATCGGTTCGAAGTTCGGCAAGTTCACCGTCCTCGGCGGCAAGAGCTGGGAGGGCGGCGACTTCTGCGACGACCCGCATCCGCCGAAGAGCGACAAGTCGGACAAGAGTGGCAAGTCGGGCAAGTCCGGGGGTTCGGACAAGTCCGGGAAGTCGGGCAAGTCCGACTGATCAGTCTCCGAACGCCTCGCTGAAGTGGTTGGCGGCCAATCGCTCCAGCCACGGCAGCAGCAGGAACGTCGTGTAGTGCCCGAAGGGTACGAGCACGCGTTCCGGCCTGCCCAGGGCGCGCCAGAGCGCGAGTCCGTAGCGGTAGGGCACGGAGCGGTCGAACCGTGCCAAGACCATCAACACCGCGTCGGGGTCGACGTGCGGCGCCAGGCGAATCGGGTCCGTCCGTAGCTCCGCCCGCAACGTGTCGCGGATGTCCGCGATACGGCGCCCGCTCACGCGCATGGCTTCGGTGCGGTAGTCCCGGTACTCCGCCTCCACCGTGTGAGCCATGACGTCCGAGAGGGGACCGCCCGCGAGCATCCACAGGTGGGCGCGCAACCTCGGATCGGCCCCGGCGAGCATGCTGCCTACGATGGCACCCGCGCTGATACCGAACGTGCCGAGGCGATGCGGATCGATGCGCTCGTCGGTCAGCAGCCAGTCGAGGGCCTGGCGGCTGCGCATGACGACAAGCCGAACTTCCTCTTCGGCTTGGGCCACGCTCGCCTCCGGATGGAAGGCCAGTTCCTTGCGCTGAACAAGGGCAGTGTGGATCCCGCGTTGCGCGAGGAACGTCGCGAAGCGATCGACGAGGATCGTCGTGTTCCCGAGGATCGGCGACATCATCAAAAGTGGACGAGGCTCGGCATGCTGCGGAGCAACGTGGAGGATCTCGATCGGATCGTTGGCAAGCGGAATCGACGTCAGGCCCGGCGGGGTCCGAGGGGGCAGGAGCACTCGTCGTCGTGAGACGCCCGCCACGTCCGGAAGCTGCTCGACGGACATCGCCTCCGGCACGGCGCCGCCTGCCTCGTAGTAGGCGGTGGGGGCGTCGCCGGCGGACTCGGCCCTGTGGGCCCGGCCTGCCGGAACGCGCGTGCATGTGGCGGCAGCCAGCGCGTTGGTGACGAGGCGAACCGGCTGGATGCGTGCCATGGGGGTCAGGATACGGCGGATGGGTCGCTGGCGCCGTTCGCTGGTACCTTCCGCCGATGGACGCCATTCGCACGAGTCTGACCTGGGCGGACGTAGAGAAGCTCACCGGCTCCCTTGCTGCCCACCTGCATGACGCCACGGGCATCGCGTCATTCGATCGAGTCGTGGGCGTCGCCCGCGGCGGTCTGATTCCTGCCGTGCTCCTGGCGTCTCCCATGCGGATCGACCGCATCGAGACCGTCCAGATGCGCTTCTACGAGGGGCGCAATCGCTTCGATGCGCCCCGTCGCGTCGGCGGGCCACCCTTGGCCGCCGGACCGAGCGGTGATCCGACCCGTACCCTCGTCGTCGATGAGATGGTGGACTCGGGCGGGACCATGCGAGCTCTGCACGAGATGCTGCCCGAAGCGACCCTCGTGGCGCTTGTCGCGCGCAACGCGCCGGCGCCCGCGAGACGGGCCGAGGACCTGACGGCGTTCGACCTCGGGGTCGAAGGCGCGCACGTGTGGACGGCGGGGGTGCTGAACACGGATGCGTGGATCCTGTTCCCGTGGAGCCCGCCTGAGGATCACGCCGTCGCCCAGGGGCGTGCGTGAAGGCGTTTCGCCGTCACACGACGGACGAGCTCGTTGCGGCGCGCCCGTCGGACGCCGACCGCGAACGCACCCGCATCCCGGTGGTCGTCGTACTCGACGACATCCGGTCTGCACACAACGTCGGCTTGATGTTCCGCCTGTGTGACTGCGTCAATATCGAAGCCCTGTGGCTGACCGGGATCACCGCCTATCCCGGCGTGAGCGAGCGGGCGACGAACCGCATCAACAAGACGGGTGTCGGCGGCAGCATCGACGTCCTGCCCTGGCGTCAGATCGACGATCCGGTGCCCGACGTTCGTGCCCGCAAAGAAGAGGGCTGGCGCGTGGTGGCCGTGGAACAGGGAGAGGGAACCAGCTCCTGGCGTGAGGCCGACTACGGGGACCGGACCGTCCTCGTGTTCGGGCACGAGCGCCAGGGCGTGCGTGACGAGCTGCTCGCGATGGCAGACGACATCGTGGAGCTGCCCGTGCGTGGGATCACGAATAGCTTGAACGTGGCGACGTGCGCGAGCGTGATCCTGTACGAAATGCTGGCTCGCAGGGAGGAGACGGGCTAGCTCGCATGTTTCATGAAGCGCGCGTCGTGATGACTACAAGCACTTGTCACGCAACGTGCTGCGATCGAATCCACGGTGCTCGCGAGATCGACAGTGTGTCCTCGCGCCGGATTCGGGCCCGAGGTCGAAGCCGAGGTTCCGGGGCGATGCCATGGAGCATCGCCGAGCGGTTCTCGGCAAGGAGATCGGGTTCGAAGACAAGCGAGGACCGCGCGATTTCAACGTCAGTTCATGCAACATGCGGGCTAGCCCCCGGACGTGAACTTCTCTCCGTGCGCCTGCCACCAGGCGTGCGCATCCTCCTGGGTCCACGCGTCTGCGTCGGCGCATGCTTCCAGGGATTCGCGCATCGCCCGCGCGTCCGCCGGGCGTTGTTCCGGATCCTTCTGCAGGCAGGCGAGCAGGATCGTCTCGAGGTCCGCCGGCACGCCGTCCAACAGCGTCGACGGCGGACGGGGATCCCTGTGCAGGTGCGCGGCGGCGAACTCGACGACGGTCTGCGCGTCGAAGACCGGCTGCGCCGTGAGCAGGAAGCAGCCGACCGCGCCGAGCGAGTAGAGATCCGAACGGCCCGTGACCTCGCCGTTCGTCAAGGCCTCCGGGGATATCGTGTGCGGCGAACCGCAGATTTCGTCGGCCTGCGTCAACGTCGTACCGGTGCTCTTCGTGTCCTTCACGAGCCCGAAATCCATGATCTTGACGACGTCCCTGTCGAGGCCCTGCGTGCTCAGCAGCAGGTTGCTCGGTTTCACGTCGCGGTGCACGAGCCCCTTGGCGTGCGCCTCTTCGAGCGCTGCGCAGGTCTGAGAGAGGATGCGGATGACGCGGGCCGGCGGCAGGGGCCCGGTCTCGTCCACGATCTTCTCGAGGTCGGCGCCGTCGAGCAGCTCCATGGCGTAGAAGAACTCGCCGTCGGGCGTGCGCCCGTAGTCGTAGATACGGATCGTGTTCGGATGCGTCAGGCGGCTGGTCTGGCGCACCTCTTTCTCGAACCGCTCGAGGTTGCGCTTCCCGGCAAGCTCGGCACGGATGAGCTTGATGGCCGTCGGACGCTTCATCAGCGAGTGGTGCGCACGGTGGACCTCGCCCATCCCGCCGAAGCCCAACGGCCCCTCGATCACGTACTGGTCCATCTCCTTGGCCTTCCAGGCCTGGACTCGAAGCGAGAAGTTGATGCGAGAAGCCAGCGCCGCCATGCCGACGGCCATCCACAACAGGACCTGGTACCAGGCCACCTGGAACGGGAAGTACTGCTGGGGCACGACGTAGCCGTCACATGCGTAGAGCACGCCGTAGGACAGTTGGATGGCAAGAACGCCGATAGGCGCAGGGATGGAGAGGAGCAACGTGCGGCGCACCGTGCTCGGCACGACGATGGCGCGGACCACGACGAAGAGCGCGATCAACCCGGGCATGGTGACCATGCCGTCGTCGTAGGAGATCGCGTAGATGCCAAGGGTGACCCCGAAGGTCATGGCGACGAGCAGGACATCGACGCCGAGTAGCGCGCGCAGGCTCATGGGGCCGGCTCGCAGCCGGCGCCACACGAGGAACGCGACAACCACCGAGGTGACGTGAAGCAGGTTCGTCGGGTGCCATAGGAAGCGGACGCTCCACTCCTCGACCCATGCGGTGAGCCCGTGCGACGGGATCAGGAGGATGGTTGCCACGAGCGCGAAGAAGCCGGCGACGACGCGGAGGCGGTCCTGGAGATAGCCGCGCAGCTCGACCTCGAACCCGCCGCTCGCCTTGCGGATCCCTCCCCGCGTGCGGCCCGTCGAGCCGCTGTCCGTCCGGGCGCCGGTGCTGGAGTCCGCACTCTCCACGGCCGCGGAGTGTAGCGGTTTGAGTCACTCGGGGCGGGATTGAGGGATTGGTTCAGCGTCGACTTGGGTGCTCGACTTCGTAGGCCGATAGGTCTGCACCAGCGGGATCTGGTGGACTTCGGAACTCGTTGGCGTGGATGTGGCGAAGGCGGCTGAGCCTTCCCGATGAAGTTCCGAATTCCCTCGGGCCGCGACCTCAAGCAGGCCCTTCTCGGTGCGATCTCCCTCTGCGTGGCGCTCGGCCTCGCCGGCTGTGGTGCCGGCGGCGGCAGCGACTTCGACGCGGGCCCGGGCGGCGGCATCGTCGTCCCCTCCGGGACCCAGTCCCTCGAGATCATGACGACCAGCGTGCCCGCAGGCAGCAGGTCGGTCAGCTACCCGGCCACGACCCTGAGCGCCGCCGGCGCGCGCGGCCCGGTCACCTGGACCGTGGCGCAGGGCGCCCTCCCCGCCGGCATGGACCTGACCGCAGACGGCAGCCTCGTCGGCACGCCCGTGGCCAGCGGCTTCTACGAGTTCACCGTCCGCGCGAGCGACGGCGTGGGCACCGACCAGCAGCAGCTCGCCGTCGCCGTCGACACCTTCGGGGTCACGGTGGTCTCGGGCCTCACCTTCAACGACGCCTGGGCAACACACCCGGTCACGCTCCGCTGCGTTGGCTTCACCGGTGACGTCACCCTCGAGGTGATCGACAACGAGAGCGGCGGCTCGATCACGAGCTCGGACGGGGCCACAGGCACGTCGATCTACATGCCCGGCCTCGTAACCGGCGCGGCGGTGGATCTCCTGCGCGCGACCGACAGCGGGACCGGGACGAGCGCCGACATCGAGATCACGGTCGTTCCCGACCCGACCGCCGGGCACGTGGCGCGCTTCGGTAGCACCGACGTCTGGTACCTCGACTTCGCCCAGAAGCACGGCGGGCACCCCTTCCACAGCGACTTCCACGCGGCGCTGGCTCGCGTTGGCCTGCGCGGCGCCACGAGCACCGGCGGCTACGGTTCGGACGCCGATCGCCTCACGGATCTGCTCGTCCGCGTGCGCGCGCTGCAGCACATCAACACGATGTACCTGCGCAACGCCGACGGAAGCCCGGGCGCGCGGGGACTTCCGATCTCCTTCCCGCTGGAGCTTCCGGCCGGGTACGCGATGCCCGCCCCGGGCTCCTACGCCGCCGGTTCGCCGACGCAGTTCAGCGTCATGGCAATCTGCGACGGACCCCATGGCGCGGTCGTCGGCACGGCCTACACGGACGGCCCCGTGAACGGCCTCCAGGAGAACAACGCACCCGGCGGCCCGCTCGGCGCGCTCGGCACGTTCGTCAACAGCATCACGAACATGGTGCAGCTGATCTACCGCGACCACGGCACGCAGCTCTCCGACACGCCCGTGAACGACGAGGACCTGCCGGCACTCAAGGCACTGCTCTACGGCACGCCGAACCCCGGCGGCCGGTACGCGCTGCTGGACTACATGTGCGACGCGATGGCGCGGAGCGTGGCCTACGTCGCCGCCCACGAGATCGGACACAGCCTCGGTCTGCCGCACACCGGCATCACGGTGCCCGGCGCGATCATGAACTCCGGCGCGACCTTCAGCCCGCACATCGAGTACCGCTTCCTTCCGGGTGCCCTGGCCGCACTGCAGACCGCGCTTCCGGGCGCGGGTCGCGCGGTGGGCAGCCAGAAGTTCGGCGGCGGCCCCGGCGGTATCGCAGCGCTCATGCCGGCCGGCGGCGTGAGCGTCTGCAACGGATCGTGCAACGGCGGCCACGGGCACCGATAGACGCACAGGCCTGAGCCCTTTGTTCGCGCCTCGGTTCAAGGCTCAAGCGCGCGCGCACCGGCGGTCGATGGGGCCCGTGAGATTTCGGGCCGGGTGGTGGCCAAGAGCACGACATGCCGCGCATCCCTGCCATCCTCGCCAGCGCCCTTCTCTGCTTCGCGCTGACGGCCTGCGGCGTCGGCGGCGACACAGCCACGCCGGAAGTCCTGGGCGACGCGCCGCCCGCGCTCACGATCTCGACCCCGAGCCTGCCGGCGGGCAGCGAGAACGAGGTCTACCCGGCGACCCAGCTCACAGCGGTCAACGCGCAAGGGGCCATCACCTGGTCGATCGACAGCGGCGCTCTCCCGCCGGGCATCACGCTTGACGCAAGTGGTTTGATCGAGGGCACGCCGACGGCCCAGGGCTACTTCGCCTTCCTCGTCAGGGCGAACGACGGCGTAGCGAGCGCTACGAAGAGCCTCGGCATCGCGGTCGACACGGTCGGGCTCGTCGTGCAGGACGGCCTGGTCGGTGGCGAGGCGTGGACGACACGCGCCCTCACGCTCGCCGCAGCGGGCCAGACCGGCGACGTGACCTTCAGCGTCGTCACCAACGGCAGCGCGGGAAGCTTGAGCAACGAGAACCCGACGGCGGGCACCGCGACGTGGACCACTGGTGCCACGGGCGGGCTCGGCGTCACGGACACACTGAGAGTGACGGAAACGGCGTCGGGCAATTCGTTCGACCTGACGCTCGAGGTCATGCCCGATCCGACCACGACGCACACCGCTGCGTTCGGATCGTCTGACGTGTGGTGGATCGACCCCAGTCTGAAATTCGGGAGTCACCCGTACCAGACGGATGTCCACGCGGCCTTGGTCACGGTTGGGATGCGTGCCGCCGCCAGCACCGGCAACGGCACCCAGGCGGACCAGCTCGCGGAGCTCTACTTCCGCGTGGAGATGCTCCGGCGCGTGAACGCGATGTTCCTGCGCAATGCCGACGGCACGCCCGGCGCGCAGGGCCTGCCGATCACGGTCCCCTTCGAGGAACCCGGCAGTCCGTTCACGAAGCCGAATGCCGCCGGGTTCTTGCCCGGCTCGACAACGCGCTACAGCCAGATGGCGCTCATCGACGGTACGTCGAGCGGCGTGCTCGGTACGGCCTATGTCGACTCGACGACGAACGCGCTGCACGAGAACGACACGACCCAGGGCAACTTCGAGCTGGGGACGTTCGTCAACCAGATCGCTTCGATCTTCAACATCGCCTACTCGAACCCCCTGGCCAACAACCCGGTGAACGCCGCCGACGTCGATGCCTTGCGCGCGCTGCTCTACCAGCTACCGAGTCCCGGTGGGCGCTACGCGACGCTCCAGTCCATGGGCGAGGGCTTCGCGCGGACGGTGGCAGCCGTGGTGGCCCACGAGGTCGGGCACAGCCTGGGCCTCGGCCACACGTCCCCGCCGGTCACCGGCTCGATCATGAACGCAAGCGCGTCGATCCATCCGACGGCGACGTATTCGTTCACCTCCGGCGCGCTCAACCAGCTCGGAGGGGCGCTCCCCGGCGTGGGCCGCACGAGCTCCCAGACGGCCGGCAGGCGGGGACTGCGCCCCACTCCCTTCCCGGCCGGCGGCGTTCGCGTCTGCAACTGCCGCTACGAACCGCTCCGGAAATAGCGCTCGCCCGTAAGATCCGGGGCCCGGTGGACTCCACGTCCGGAGCCGCCGAGCCGTGGAGCGCAATCTCGTGAGCGGTTACACCCCTGCACCCCGGGATCCGGATCCCCAGGAAACCCGTGAATGGATCGAGTCCCTCGAGGCCGTCCACGATGCGATCGGTCCCGACCGCGCCCGCTACCTGCTGACCGAGCTGCTGCAGCGCGCCCGGCGCGGCGGCTACGTGCCGGACCAGCTACTCAGCACCGACTACATCAACACCATTGCGCCTGCGGACCAGCCGGCGTTTCCCGGCGACGAGCAGATGGAAGAGCGCATCAGCGACATCATCCGCTGGAACGCCGCCGTGATGGTGACGCGCGCGAACACGCGCTTCGACGGCCTGGGGGGACACATCTCCACCTTCGCGTCGAGTGCGGAGCTCTACGACGTCGGCTTCAACCACTTCTTCCGGGGCAAGGACGACGACCGCTCCGGCGACCAGATCTATTTCCAGGGGCATGCTTCGCCCGGCATCTACGCCCGCTCTTTCCTCGAGGGGCGGATCACCGAAGACCAGATGGAGCGCTTTCGGCGCGAGACCGAGCGCGGCAAGGGCCTCAGCTCGTATCCGCATCCGCGCCTGATGCCGGAGTACTGGGAGTTCCCCACCGTCTCGATGGGGCTTGGTCCGATCAACTCGATCTACCAGGCACGCTTCAACCGCTACCTCAAGGCGCGCGGCATCGTGGACACGTCGAACTCGCGTGTCTGGTGCTTCGTCGGCGACGGCGAGACGGACGAGCCCGAGACGCTCGGGGCGCTCTCGGTGGCGAGCCGCGAAGGGCTCGACAACCTGACCTGGATCGTGAACTGCAACCTGCAGCGTCTCGACGGCCCCGTGCGCGGCAACGGCAAGATCGTGCAGGAGCTCGAGACCGTGTTCCGCGGCGCCGGCTGGAACGTGCTGAAGGTGCTGTGGGGCAGCGAGTGGGACCCCATCATCGAGCGCGACGAACTGGGCCTCCTACGCCAGCGCATGCGCGACATCGTCGACGGCGAGCTGCAGAAGATGCGCGCCGAGGACGGCGCCTACATCCGCCAGCACTTCTTCGGGACGGATCCGCGGCTGCTCGACCTCGTGTCGCACATGAGCGATGACGACATCTGGGCGATGCGTCGCGGCGGTCACGACATGCAGAAGGTCTACGCCGCCTACAAGGCCGCCGTCGAGCACAAGGGGCGGCCGACGGTGATCCTCGCGCAAACGGTCAAGGGCTGGTCGCTGGGCGAAGGCTTCGAAGCCAAGAACGTCACGCACCAGATGAAGAAGATGTCGCGGGACGACCTCACGGGGTTCCGCGACCGCCTCGACCTCCCGATCACCGACGACGCGCTCGACGACCCGCCCTACTACCACCCGGGCGAGGACAGCGCCGAGGTGCAGTACATGCTCGAGCGCCGCAAGGTCCTCGGCGGACTGGTGCCCGTGCGCAAGGCCACGTTCACCGTGGACTGGGAGGCGCCCGGCGACGAGCTCTACGAGGAGTTCTACGCCGGCACGAAGAACCCGGGCGGGGTGTCGACCACGATGGCGTTCGTGCGGCTCCTGACGAAGCTGATCAAGGACAAGGAGATCGGCAACCGCATCGTTCCAATCATCCCCGACGAGGCGCGCACGTTCGGCATGGAGCCGCTGTTCCGCCAGGTCGGCATCTACGCCTCGAAGGGACAGCTCTACGAGCCGGTCGACAAGGGGCAACTCCTCTACTACCGCGAGAGCCAGGACGGCCAGGTGCTGGAAGAGGGGATCACGGAGGCCGGCAGCATGGCGAGCTTCACCGCCGCCGGTACGTCGTACGCAACCCACGGCCAGCCAATGCTGCCGTTCTACACGTTCTATTCGATGTTCGGTTTCCAGCGCATCGGCGACCTCGCCTGGGCGTTTGCCGACATGCGCGGCCGCGGCTTCCTGATGGGCGCAACGGCCGGCCGCACGACGCTCAACGGCGAAGGGCTTCAGCACGAGGACGGCCACAGCCACATCCTCGCCACGTCGTTCCCCAACCTGCGCAGCTACGACCCCGCGTTCGCCTACGAGATCGCCATGATCGTCAAGGAAGGCATGCGCCGGATGGTCGACGAGGACCAGGACGTCTTCTACTACATCACCATCCAGAACGAGAACTACCCGCAGCCGCCGATGCCCGAGGGTGTCGAAGAAGGCGTGGTCAACGGCCTGTACAAGTATCGCGACGCCGAGAAGAAGCTCGAACACCACGTGCAGCTCTTCGGCAGCGGCTGCGCGATGAACATGGCGCTGGACGCCCAGCAGATCCTCGCGGAGAAGTACAACGTCTCTTCGGACGTGTGGTCGGCGACCAGCTACCACCTGCTGCGACACGACGCGCTCGTCTGGGAGCGGCACAACATGCTGCACCCGGAGGATGAGCCGCGGCTCAGCTTCATCCAGAAGGCGCTCGACGGCGTCGAGGGCCCGTTCATCGCCGTGAGCGACTACATGTGCCTCGTGCCTGACCAGATCCGGCGCTGGATACCGGGCACGCTCGTCTCGCTCGGCACGGACGGCTTCGGCATGAGCGACACGCGCGAGGCGCTGCGCCGGCACTTCGAGATCGACAAGGAGTCGATCGTGATCGCGACCCTGCGCGCACTGCAGCTCGACGGGAAGATCCCCGGCAAGTGCGTCGCACAGGCGATCAAGGATCTCGACTTCGATCCGGAGAAGCTGCGCGCAACGACGGTCTAGGGGGCGCGAATGAGAGTCTGGGGGATCGTAGCGGCTCTCCTCGTGTGCTCGGGGTCCGCGCATGCGGACGGCGCGATCAAGGTCGTGCGGCCCGACGCCACGAAGGCGACGACAGAGAAGACCCACGCATTCGACGTCGTCGAGCGGACCTACGCGAACAACACGCGCTGCTACATCAAGCGCACGACGGACGCGGGCAACGTCGTGTGCCGCTTCACGTTCCTCGGCGGCGTCAGCGAAGAGGACGAGAAGACCCGCTGCCTCACCGAAGCGGGCATGGCCGCCCTTCAGATGGGCGCACACCGCACGGCGAAGCACGGGCCCGCTGACTTCAAGGCGCTGTTCGACAATCCCACGATGGGCATCGTGCCCAGCCTGGGTTTGGCGGAGCTCAACGTCGATGTGGTTGCCGCTCCGGATCGCATCGAGGACTTCCTGTTCGCCGCGCGCCTCCTGGTCCTCGGCGCGCAGCTTTCGGACGGCACGTTCGACAGCTGGCGCTCCCAGATCGCCGGCGTGCTTGCCCATGCGACGTCGAACGTGCAGCAGCAGGCGCTCTGGGCACGCGTACGCGCAGCGACGGGCGGGGACATCCGTGTGCTGCCGCCTGACTTCCGGCACATCGCCAATCTGAAGCACCCGGACGCGCAGCGTTGGCTCGATCGCATGCTGCGCGAAGCGCCGCTCACGGTTTCCTTCGCGGGCAACGTCGCTCCCGAGCGCGCGCGCGAGCTGATGGACGCTTACGTGGGTTCACTGCCCGCACGCCCGGCGAAGGTCGACCTCGACGGACGCCGCCGGACAGGACCGTGGCCCGACGAACGCGAGCGGCGAGTAACGATTGCCTCGCGCACACCTGCCGCGGCCACGCTCGTCGGCTGGCCGGTCCATGGGCGCAAGACCCTGGCGCAGCAGGCGGCGCTGCACGTGGGCGCAAGCGTCATCCAGCGCCGCGTAGCCGCGAAGCTCACGGAGACGCTCGGCACACCACACCGGCCCTCGTTCTGGTACGACCGCTTGCGCTTCTACCAGGGCGGTGATGGGCTGTGGTTCTTCACGTTGACCTCGCCGCGGCATGCGGAACAGGCCGCCGACGTCGCGCGCGCGGAAGTCCGCGCGCTGGTCGCCGGCCAAGGAGCGATCGACGAGCTCGCCGATGTGCGCAAGGCGTTCGACACGGATCCGGACGCGATGATTGCCGGGCGGTGGGCATACGAGCTGGGCACGCTGCCGGTCCAGGGATGGTCCGTTGCGGACTTCGCAGAGTACACGAAGCAGATCGCATCGATGGACGCGGACGCCGTCCGCGCCGCGCTCGCAGACGTGTGCAAGGACGAAGACGGGCACACGATCCTCGTCTCGACTCCGAAGAAGAAGCGCGGACCGGACAGAGTCTTGAAGGCGGGAGAGGAAGGCGACCTCTACGTCGAGGGATCCGACTTCCCCTCGCGCGTCTACCTGCCGGAGGACTGGACGGGTGACAAGAAGCTGCCGGTCGTGTTGTTCCTCCACGGGTCGGGCGCAACGCCCACGACGAATATCTGGCGCACCGCAACCGGCGGGCGCGGCGCGGTGATCGTGGCGCTCGCCTACGGTGGACAGGCCGACGGCGGCGCGAGCGGACGCGTCCTGGGCGATCCGGACTCCTGCCGCGCTGGACACGCCTACATCGAGAAGGTGCGCGCGGCGCTGGAGGAGCGCTACGGCACCGACCCGGACAGGGTCGTGCTGTCGGGCTTCTCGATGGGCGGCTGGGCCGTCAACTACTACGGCTTCCTCGAAGACGCCAAGGGCCGCTACGCGGGCTTCGCCATCCTCGGCGCTGGCACGACCGAGGCGCCGACGGTCGATCTCTCGATTGCGAAGGGCGTACCGGTCCTGCTGCTCAACGGCCGCGACGACGTGAACCTCGCCCGTGCGAACGCAGGCCTCCCGCTACTGCAGAACGCAGGCGCGAAGGCCAAGCAGGTCATCCTCGAGGGTCAGGGGCACATCCCGTCCGACGCCGCGATGGCCGAGCCGCTGAGCGCGTGGCTCGAGGGCGTGCTGGCGCGCTAGCGCGAGAAGACGACGTCGGTCGTGTCGTTGGGCACGACATCAATCCACTGCGTCTCGAAGCCGTGGAGCCGCACGCCGTAGCGGCCGGGGGGCATCGGCTCGAGGAGCATGGATTCGTCCTCTTGCTGCAGCTCGAAACGCAATCCGCCGAACCCGAGCATGTTCTGGCCCGACGGCATGAAGACATCGAGCCGCCTGTGCTTGCGGCGATCGAAGCGGTTGGCCCAGTCGAACGGCCCCATTACCGAGATGCGTCCGTAGGCGCGGACGGGCAGCAGCGTCTCGGTGAGGTGATAGACGCGTGGATCGGCCTCGGTGATGAGCTCGCGTGTTCCCATCTCGATGTGCGGTGCCACCCATGCGTAGATCACCGTCGCGTTGAGCGGGGTGCGCGCCATGAAGCTCCCGTTCTTCGCCCAGCCCCACGAACGCGTCTCGACGCCGTTCTCGCGCTCGACGCCGGACGTCACATAGAGATCGCGAACCGTCTTGCCTACCGGCGAGCGGAACGTGAAGTGGACAACATGTTCGTTCACCGTCATGTCCGCGGAGCGGGCCTTCTCGAGGAACCAGTGCGAGCGGCCCATGACGTCAAGGCGAAGCCTCATCCCGGGACGCAAGCCGGAGAGCGTGTATGTCCCGTTGGCGCGCGTGACGGCGTAGCACTGGCGCCCTGTCAGCGAGACGCGTACGCCGGGAACCGGACTCCCGTCGGGAAAGGTGACGCGCCCTTCGACCACGGCACCGCGCTCGAGGCGGACGACGACGTCGTTCGAGGGACACGCCACACGCTTGCGCCCATCGAGGTGTGCGCGATGGTCAAAGAAGAGTTGGTGACTCTCGTGCGGCTTGTTCGCGTAGACGGTGAAAGAGCCGTCGGCGTTGGATCGGGCGGCGACGCTGTCGAGCCGCAGCCAGGCGCCCTTGAGCGGCGCGCCGTCGTGCCCGTAGACGTGGCCGCGGACAGCGTGGCCCTTGACGAGGCGCATGCGTACCTCGCCCCCTACGAGCCTGCGTCGCATCGTGCGGTAGCCGGGCGCACCGGCCTCGGCCTCGACCAGGGGATGGACGACGTCCAGCGCAGGGATCTCGAAGCCCGCGAAGCCGTCCCTGTCGGCGGTCTTGGTGACAGGCGCGGGTGCCGCCATCTTGCCGACCGTGGACACATGCAGCGTGACCGTGGCGCCGGCGACATTGGTGTGCACGCGGTAGGGCCACGTCTCGGGTGCGCGGGCGTCCTGCTTCGTCCCGACAGCGGCGGTATCCGAACCGGAAGATGGCTTCGTGCGCGTCTCGAGCATCGGCGGCGGTGCGCCGGCCTCGTCCGCGGTTTCGTCTCCGAAGCCGTCGCCTTCACGCTCGTCGTCCTGCAGCCAGAGGAAGGCAAGCAGGCACGCAACGAGGGCGTAGACGAACAGGCTCCAGGCGCGGCGCGTGCTCACGGCAGATCGATCCTCATCTCCGTCGTCTCGCCTTGGACGACGTCGACCCATGCGGGCCGGGTACCGCGGACCTGAACCTGATAGCGGCCGGCTGGCAGGCCCGGCATGACGAACGGTTGTCCTACCTCTGCATCGGCAATGCGCAGGCTCCACCGGCGACTGGATACCTCGAACGGCGTCGCGAGGAGCAGCCGCACTCGTACGTAGCGTCCGGGGTTCTTGCGCTGCCAGTTGAGAGTGACGGCGATGCTCCCGGTCGCAGTCAGCGGATGCACGGTCTCTGAGACGTGGTGCATGCGCGGGGGGCCCTCCAGGGTCAGCCGGCGGGACCCCATCTCCGTGTGGTAGCTGAACCAGATGAGGTGGATCGGGCTCGGCAGCGGACAAACGCACGTGAAGCGTCCGTCCGTGACCCATTGGTCGGAGATCGGCTCGACCTTGCCGTTCTTCTCGAAACCTGCGGTCACATAGAGGAACTTCGGGACGCGTCCGGATGGCGTGCGCAGGTCCAGCGAGACTGCATGCCACGTGAGTTCGAAGTCGGCGTCCGTAGTTCCGGCCGCTATCGCTCGCGTTTCGTGCCCGCCGTAGACGTAGTACCTCTTCGCTTCGAGTCCGCGCAGCTCGTAGGTGCCGTCGTCGGCCGAGAACGTGTGACCGACCTGGGGGATGCGGACCCGGATGCCCGGCGCGGGCGCGCCGTCTGTGAAGTACAAGCGTCCGGAGATACTCAGACCGGGGTCGAGCCTGACGACGAGGCCGTCAACCGGACTCTCGATTTGCATCCGGCGCCGCTTGAAGCCCGGATGATCCGCGACGAGGAGCCACGGTCCTGGGCGCTTGGCGAACAGCTCGAAGGAGCCGTCTTCGGCCGAGGTGACGATGTGTTCGCCGGCGTTCACCGTAGCGCCAGGTACGGGCGTGCCGCCCATGTCGACGACCATGCCGCGTACCGGCGTTCCGCGCACGAGCCTGAGGCGCGCTTCGCCATCGACAAGGCGCCCGCGTGCCGGGCGGTAGCCCTCGGCGCGCGCCTCGACCTCGACGAGTGGGTGCGGCGTGTCGATGTCTGCTGGGTCGAACCCGGCGAAGCCGCGTACGTCGGCCTGCTTCGTGATCGGCTCCGGTGCGTCCCCGTGTCCCAGGTAGTCGATGCGCAGGGTCACGTGCGAACCGGGCACGTTCGTGTGGACGCGGTAGTGCCATGATGCCTCGGCCGTGCGCGCCGCGGCGAGTTGCTCGGGCGTCGGGCCGAGGACGTTCTCGTCCGCCTCTTCCGTGCGCACTTCGAGCGTGGGAGGCGGCGCAGGCTTGTCGACGTCGGTGCGCGCAGCGGGCGGTCCTTCGGGTAGGGCGTCCTCCCGCATCCACAGGATGACGATCAGCGCTATCGACAGCGCGAGAGCGACCAGGAGCCATGCCAAACGTCCACTCACGCCATCAGGGTAGCGGTGTGCGGTTGCGAGCCCAGTGCACGCCCCTCCTGGCCACGTGCGCAGGTGGTGATTCGCAGCGAAGCGCGGGCACCCTCGATTCACGGGGTGGCGTTCAGTCTGGGCATCCATCGCGCGAGCGTGGTTGTCGCTGTCGCAAGGGGGCGCCCACAGGGGGCGCCCAAACAGGGCGAGACCACACGCTGTGGAACCGCTGGTGGGGCGACCACACGCGCGGCTGCGCCGCGCTGGGGCGCCCCTACACCGTCTCTGCAGTTCTGGACGGGCGAGGCCTGTCCGAGGAACCCATCTCGCGTGCTTCGCGATGGGGGTTCGTGACAACGAGAGCCGGCTGCCTGCCGTTCGCCCTTCAGAGTGGGGGGGGCCG
>JANQJW010000123.1 GCA_028281445.1 Planctomycetota bacterium
ACGGTTGCAAGCGCGATGACGAGGGCTACTACTGGTTGATGGGCCGCGTGGACGACATCATGCTCGTCTCGGGCCACAACATCAGCACGACGGAGGTCGAGTCCGCGCTCGTCGATCATCCGGACGTCGCCGAGTCCGCGGTGGTCGGGCGCTCGCACGACATCAAGGGCCAGGCGATCGCAGCCTTCGTCACGTTGCGCAGCGGCGTCGAAGGGTCGGACGAGGGACGCGAGGCGATTCGCGCGCACGTTGCCGAGAAGATCGGCGCCCTCGGCCGCCCGGAAGAGCTCTACTTCGCGCCGGATCTGCCCAAGACGCGCTCGGGCAAGATCATGCGCCGCCTGCTGCGCGACATCGCCGAGGGGCGTGAGCTCGGAGACACGACCACGTTGGCCGACCCCGGCATCGTCGAGACCCTGCGCGAGCAGTATCAAGAGCACCACGGGTAACAGCGGCCGCACGGTCCCTCGAACCGGTCGAACCGGTCGAACCGGCCTCACTTCTTAAGGGCCCTTAATCCAGCGCGTAGGGCGCATTGACCGCCCATGTCACGAACCGACGATTCCTAACGGACTTGGAAGGTCCCGCCGTGATTGGGTTCGGCGGGTGTTGACCAGGGCCACGCGGAGGTCGCGCTTGGGACTTGGGTGCGGCCTCCGCACCAAGCTTCGTCCAGTCGGTGGAAGGAACGCCCGTGTCGCATCGCCTGCTCCACCGCCATCTCGTGGCCCTCGGCCTCGACGCGGACACGCCGCCCGACTCCGCCGAGGCCTGGCAGCGCCTGCTCGACCTTCTCGACCAGAGCTTCGCGGACCTGGATCACGCGCTCATCGACAGCAGCCGGACGGCAGAGACCGAACGCGCCGCGATGCGCGCAAGCTACGACGAGCTCAAGGCCTCCACGGACGCCCGGATCAACGAAGAACGCGACCGCTACTTCGCCCTCTCGCCGGGGCTGCTCTGCGAGCTGAGCGCCGAGGGGCTCTTCGACCGCGTCAACAACGCGCTCGCACGCTGCCTGGGCTACGAGGAGAAGGAACTGCTCGGACGCCCGTTCCTCGACTTCATCCTGCCCGCCGACCGGCGTCGCGCCGTGCGCGCCACGCACCGCATCCGTCGCGGCGCGACCGTCAAGGACATCGAGTCGAAGTTCCAGCGAGGCGACGGCAAGATCCGTGTGATCGCATGGTCCGCTTCGCCCGATCGCGAGAGCGGGCGCATCTACGCGTCGGGCCGCGACATCACCGACCGGACGAACGCCGAGAAGCTGCTGCAGGAAGCGAAGGACGCGGCCGAGACCGCGACCGCCGCCAAGAGCCACTTCCTCGCGAACATGAGCCACGAGATCCGCACGCCGATGAACGCCGTGATCGGCATGACGGGGCTTCTTCTCGACACCAAGCTCACGCGCGAGCAGCGGGAGTACGCCGAGACGCTGCGCAGCAGCGGCAACGCCCTGCTCACTCTCATCAACGACATTCTCGACTTCAGCAAGATCGAGTCGGGGCGCATGGAGATCGAACGCCAGCCCTTCGACCCGCGCCAGTGCGTCGAGGAGGCCCTGGATCTCGTTGCGGCGCGCGCGGCCGAGAAGAACCTCGAGCTCGTGTGGGAGGTCGACGCGCTCACGCCCGCGCGGCTCGTCGGTGACGTCACCCGCCTGCGGCAGATCCTCGTCAACCTCCTGAGCAACGCCGTGAAGTTCACGGACGAGGGCGAGGTCATCGTCCACGTGGGCTGTACGCGCATGGCGCCGCAGGAAGGCGCGGGTACGCACATGCTGAGCATCTCCGTGCGCGACACGGGCGTGGGCATCCCGCCGGACCGCAGCCAGCGCCTGTTCGAGAAGTTCAGCCAGGCCGATGCCTCCACGAGCCGGCGCTTCGGCGGCACGGGGCTCGGGCTTGCCATCAGCCGCCAGCTCTGCGAGCTCATGGGCGGCACGATGTGGGCCGAGAGCGACGGCGTGCCGGGCCGGGGCTCGACGTTCCACTTCACGTTCCCGACCGAGTCGACGACGACCGAGACGAGCGCGCGCATGGAAGGCGCCCGGCGCGGGCTCGTCGGACGCCGGCTCCTGCTTGTCGAACACAACGACAGCCAGCGGCGCGTGCTCAGTGACATCGCAACCCGCTGGGGGTTGCAGGTCGAGACGGCCTCCAACCGCGAAGAGGCGCTCGCCATCGTCGACGACGGCGCGCGATTCGACGCCGCCATCACGGGCATGGATCTGCCGGACGGAGACGGCATCGAACTCGGCATGCGAATCCGCGAAGCCGAGAGCACGAGCGGGATGCCGTTGATCCTCCTGACGTCGGTCGGCCGGCGCGAGAGCGGTCCGCGCGCGTTGCAGTCCGGCTTCGGTGCGTTCCTCACGAAGCCGATCAAGCTGGGCACGTTCTACGACGCGGTGCAGCACGCCATGGACCGGCGGCGTTGGCCGCGGGAGAAGCCCGCGCCGGCTGTCGACCCCCAGATGGGGGAGCGCTTCCCCTTGCGGATCCTCGTCGCCGAGGACAACGCGGTGAATCAGAAGGTGGCGCTCAAGATCCTCGAGCGCATGGGCTACCGCGCCGACGTTGCGTCGAACGGCGTGGAGGCCCTGCAGGCTCTACAGCGCCAGGGCTACGACCTGGTGTTGATGGACGTGCAGATGCCCGAGATGGACGGCCTCGAAGCCACGCGCCGCATTCGCGAAGACTGGCCCGGCGAGCGCGGTCCGCAGATCGTCGCGATGACGGCGAACGCGATGCCGGGCGACCGTGAGATGTGCATCGAGGCAGGTATGGACGACTACATCAGCAAGCCCGTGCAGGTCGACCGCCTGGCCGAGGTCTTGCGCGGTGTCGGCCTTGCTGCCCAGGCCCGGCGACGCGACGGCGAAGAGCCGGACGCCGACCGTCTCCCCGCGTAGCGCCCGCAGGCGCGGTACCCTTGTGGGTATGGACGGCTGGGTCGCAATCTTCTCGGGGCCGATGTGGGAGGTGGAGCTCAAGAAGTCCCGCCTCGAGGTCGAGGGCATCGACGTCTTCATCCCCGATGCGTCGACGAAGATCATCGACCCGTTCGTGACCGGCGCCAACCCGCTGACATGCCACCTCTGGGTCCGGCACGAGGACGCGCCGACGGCGAACGAGATCCTGGCTCTGCGCGTGGACGGCTCGGACGAGGAGACCGCCGCCGTCGAACCGACCGACCCGAAGGAAGCCGGGGAACTCTGGTCGCAGGACGAAGTCGAGACGATTGCGCGCCGTGCACGCTGGTCCACGTTCCTGACGCTTACGTGGCCCCTGGCGCTCTACTACGGCTTCTTGTACCTCGCCGCGAGCAAGCAGAGCGGGCACCGAGCGAGCGCGCACAAGCTCACCCTCTTCGCGTTCGGCCTCGGCTTTGGCTGGCTTGCCGTGACGCTCTTCGTCATCTGGTGGCTCGTCACGCGGAGCTGAGCGCGCGCACGCGACAGGCCGTTTGTGGTATCCAAGCGCCGTGGAGATCCGGCCCTACGAACCCCGCGACCTCGAAGCGATGATGCAGATCCATCGCGACGTCGGCTGGTCCGGCGACACGGATCAGCACCGCGACGCGGGCCGCCTCTTCTACGAGGGCGACACCACGCTGGTCGGCCTCGTCGGCGGCCGCGTCGAGTCGTTCGCGTCCAACCATGACGGCGTCATGCGCTACCTCGACGACGACCTGCGGCTCTGTGTCGTCGGCGGCGTGGCCACGAGTCACACGGCGCGGCGCAGCGGTCTCGCCTCCCGGCTGACCGCGGAGGCGGTCGCACGGGACGCGCAGCGCGGCGCGGCGGTCGCTGTGCTCGGCGTCTTCGACCACGGCTTCTACGATCGGCTCGGCTTCGGACCCGGTGCATACGACCATCTGGTGTCGTTCGACCCCGCCGCGTTGCGCGTGCCCGTGCCCGAGCGGCCGCCGGTCCGGCTCGGCATCGACGATGCGAAACGCATGCACGACAACCGCGCGGCGCGCCCCCTGCGCCACGGCGGTATCCGGCTCAGCGACGCGGCACAGACCAACGCCGACATGCTGATCATCAAGGAGACGATCGGGCTCGGCTTCGAAGACGAAAACGGGGATCTGACACATCACGTCTTCCTGTACACGGCGGATCGCGGCGGCGGGCCGTGGATCGTGAAGTGGATGGGGTGGCGTGAGCCGGCGCAGCTACTGGACCTGTTCGGCCTGCTGCGGGGTGCGTCGGATCAGATTCGCAACGTGAAGCTGATCGAGCCTGCGGACATCCGCGTCTGGGACCTGCTCGACCGTCCATGGCGCAAGCAGCACATGACCCGCGGGTCGAAGGACGAGGCCTTCATTCGCGCCGCGTCCTGGTGGGCTGCGCGCATCTGCGACCTGCAGGCATGCATCGCAGCCGTCAAGCTGCCCACAGCGGAGCCTCTCCGATTCAATCTCGTACTCGACGACTCGATCGGCCAGAAGCTGTCGGACGAGACCGCCACGGCATGGAACGGTGTGGGCGGCGACTACGTCGTCGCGCTCGGAGCGTCATCGACCGTGGAGAGCGGATCGGATGGCACGCTGCCGACGATGCGCGCGTCCGTCGGCACGTTCACGCGGCTTTGGCTTGGCGTCCATGATGCGCGCGGCCTGGCGCTGACGTGCCCCGATCTCGACGCGCCGCCTGACTTGCTCGCGGCGATCGATCGGGTGCTGCGGTTGCCCAGCCCTGAGCTGGGGTGGGACATCTAGCCGTCGTCGTCGCCGGCGTAGTGCTTCGTGCGGATGTCCTTGTAGGCATCCTTCTTCAGCTCGTCTTCGAGGTCTTCGTCCTCGAAGTACCAGACCATGTCGACCTCGCCGTCGACACCGCGAAGGATGGCTTCACGCACCTTGGCGACGTTGCCGCGCTTGGCGGCGACGATGGCTACGTACCGCCAGTCGTTGTCCCGCTTCGCGATGTCCTTGCCGAGGGCCTCGGCGAGATCGAGTTTGTTCGTCCGGACCAGGGAGCGAACGAGCTGATCCTCGACCTCGTGCAGAAGGCTCTCCGCCTCCGAGTCGCTCTCCGGCTTGGCCGCCGTGAGCTTGATCTGTAGCGAGCTGAGGATCTCGACCGCCTCGGCGTGCCGGCCTTCGTGCGCCTCGATCGCGCCGGTCGCGAAGCGGCGTTCGTTCGGCACGCCCGCCTGCTCCTTGCCTGCCTCGAGCAACCCGCGGAGGCGCTTCGCATCGTCGCGATCATCGAGTCGCAGCACGAGGAGGTGGAAAGCGAAGCGGGAATCGAACGCCCGCTCGAACGCGGCGACCGGCTCCTCGGCTCCGAGCATCGCGTCGATGTAGACCTCGAGATACGTCTTCCGTGTGTCGTCCGGCAGGTCCGTGCGCGCAACGATGTCCACGGCTCTTTCGAGGTGCTTGGCGGCGGCCTTGTAGTGCGCAACCTCGGTGGCTTCGTCGTAGAGCAGCACGCCGGCGTAGTAGTGGACGTCGCGGTGCTCGGGCACGATCTGGGCGCCCGCCGCGATCAGGCGCCGGAGCGCGTCGGTGAGATCTGCGGCGTACGCCGTGTCGGTCGCATCCGTGAAGCCGTTGTCCTTGTCATGCATCTTCTTCAGGTGCGCGACGAGTACGCCGGTCCGGTCGTCGGGTAGGGCCGCTGCGAGATAGGCCAGCGCTTCCCCGTTGCCGGGGCTCTCTCGGAGTGCCTCTTCGAGTGGCGCAACCGCTTCGCCCGGGCGCTTCAGGCCGATCAGCGCCCGGGCCAACTCGACGTTGACCTCGGGGTCGGGGTCGACCAACGACACGTAGGTCCTCGCCGCGGCGAGCGCCTCCTCGAACCGGTTGGCCTGGTTGAGGACGGTTGCCCGGATGTAGTGCACCCCGGGGGCGTCGGGGTTCATCTTCTGGGCGCGCGCGAGGCGGTCCAGCGCCTTCTCGGTGTTCTCGTCGTAGTTGTCGATGGTCGCGAGCACCATCTGCAACACGCAGCCGATCACGTCGGGCAGCCGCAGGCCTTCGAGTTCGGTTGCCAGCGTGCGCGCCTTCTCGAAGTCGCCCTCGCCCAGCGCGTCGAACGCCTCGGGCAGCAGTCGCGCGACGCTGGACCAGCCGCGAATCTCCTGGACGCCGCCCGCCAGCATCTCGACGAGGACGACGCCCATTACCGAGGAGGCGCGGATGCCCCCGTCGATCTCCTCGAGGTCGTAGAGCCGCCAGCCCTCCGGACGCCGGACCACGTACCAATGCGTCTTGGATGTCCAGCCGTCGCGGTCCTGGGAACGGACGTAGACCTTCTGGCGGCCCGGGCTTTCGGTCTCGAACACCCTGCGTATCTCGAACGAGACGAACGGGTCGACGAGGTTGCCCCCGAGACCCATCTGCAGCCGCAGTGCCATGGCCCGGCGGACCGTCACCCGGCGCTTTTCCGGGACGTGCTGGAGGAAGCCCTGGCGTTCGAGCTCCTCCACCAGCGTTTGGGCGTGGAACAGCCTCGCGATGGCCGCGTCGTCCTCGGCGTTGGCCGCCTTCTGCAGCTCCGTCAGCAGCGCGTGGATCTCTGCCCGCGATGTGTCGGCGGGTGCCGGCTCTTCCTCGGCAAAGGACCGCGCGCCAAGCAAGAGCACGATGACTAGTGTGCCGATGGCCGGCCTCGGCATGGCGTCCTCCCGGCAACGCCTACTTGGGCGCCGCGTTCTCTTGTCCGTCGCCCGAGGCCACGGTGAAGGGGGTGAGCTTCAGCCCTTCGGCGTCGGCGAAGGTGACTTCGTGGACGAGCTTCTTGGGATCGGCGAGATCGCCAAAGCGCACCTGCCACCGGACGGCCTGGCCCTCGCGGGCTCCGTTGGTCGCGATGATGCGCGTGGGAACCGTCATCGTGATGTCGATGGCCAGGTCCCCCCAGTAGGCCTTGAACTGCTCGAGCACACCCTCCCTCAATGCGCGGAGCCGGGCCGCTGCAGCGTCGATGGCGCCGTCGAGGTGCGCATGGCGAATCGTCAGCTTCCAGTGGCCCGCCTTCGTTCGGGCGAGACGGGCGGTTGCGTCCTCCACCGCACCCGAGGCGAACAGCGCCTTGAGGGAGTCGAAGCGCACAGCGAGCGTCGTCTTGTGGATCTTCTTCTTCTTGTCGAGCGTGGAGGTCGCCTCCAGGACCTCGATGCCCTTGCGCTTCGACAGGGCCTTGCGACGCTTCGCCATATCCAGGTCCGGAAACACGTCGTCGTGTCGCGCGCGCACGTCGTCATCGGGTTCGAGCTCGCGAACCTGACCGCTGAACACCGTGAGCCAGGCTTCCGCCTTCGACATGTCGACCGTCGACGACTCGCGCCAGGTGCCGCTCCCGTCCTTCTTGAACGTGAGCGTGGCGTCGGAATCGAGGCATCCGCCTAGAAGAGGCGCAGCGCACAGCAGGACGGCGGCGAGCGCGAGGATCCGCATCGACACGGATTGTCGCACAGATCTCATGGTTTCCTTTTGCGCGCCTCGGTGCGCAGGGCCTCTGCGCGTTTCGCCGGGACGACACCGATCGCCTCCGCGGCGCGGATCAAGTCGAGCGCCTCGTCCACCTTGGGATCGAAGGAGCCCGGCGCGTTCTCGATGCGCTCCCAGGTGTTGCGCAGCTCTTCGCGCGAGATCAGGCCCAGGCGAAACAGCTCCTCCGCCAGGTGGAGCCGCGTGCGGAAGCGCGTGGGCTTGCCGAGCCGCGGCAAGATCGCCGGCTGCATCTCCTCGGCGCGTCGCAGCTTCAGTGCGTACCACGTGTTGGAGAACGTGCGCGTCGGCACGCTGCTCAGCGGCACCTTGGCCTCGACGAGCGTGAAGCCGGCGCGATAGCACTCGGCGATCACCCGATCCGGGTTGCCGTTCGGATCACGGATCACGAGCCGGCCGGCGGGTTTCAGAGCGCTCCGGATGCCGGCCAGGAAGCCGGCAAGTGCCGAGCGGCCCACGTAGTCGATCACGTCGTTCAAGAACACGGCGTCGAGCTGGCCGGACGGCAGCATCGGGTCGTCGGGAATCGAGTGGATGACGGTGATGTTCTTGACGTCGTCCCGGTCCTTGCGCTTGCGGACGTCGTCGATCTTCTCGCGGTCGATGTCGACGGCGTAGATGCGGCCGTGCGGCCCGACCGCGCGCGCGAGCGGGAAGGTCCACGTGCCCTTGCCGCAGCCGACGTCGGCGATGACCTCTCCGGCGCGCGCGCCGATGAGCGAGAGGATGCTGCGTTGCTCTGCGTTCTCGTCCTCTGCTTGCGTCACAGAAGGCGGTGCGGCCGAGAGCAGCAACAAGGCCGCCAGTCCGGCGATCAGGAGTCGACCTCGCGTTCCATCCATGGGCACCTCACGGCCTAGCCTAGCGGAGGAGCCTGCGATCTTGCGCGGAGGCGTCGTATCCTGTGCGCCATGCCTCGACTGGTCATCAAGCAGGGCAAGGGCGTCGGGCGCGACCATGCGCTCGGGGCCGCTCCGTGCGTGGTCGGCCGCGACGCCGCATCCGCGCAGTTCGTCCTCGACGACCACCTGGTCTCGCGCCGCCACTTCCAGGTTCTCCAGGACGACGGCACCTGGTACGTGGAAGATCTCGGCTCGACCAACGGCACCCTGTTGAACGGCACCAAGGCCAAGCGCGGTCGCCTGACCGACGGCGACACCATCCGCGCCGGCGAGACGGACCTTACCTTCGTCCAGAAGGACCTGCTCGGCGGCGCCTCGGCGCCCGTGCCCGCGCGCCGCCGCATGAAGGACCAGGGCGGCGCTCCCCGGCGGGGTGGGGCGCCGGTCCGCCGCAAGCGCCGTCGCTAGGCCCCCGGTCGCCTGTCCCGGGCCGTCCGGGTAGCTTCCCCATGCCCTGCCCGGCGCCGGCAGGGGCAGGAGCATCAGCATGGGCAAGTATGAGGCACCGGACTTCTACGACGTCGACGGATTGCTGACCGAAGAAGAGCGCATGGTGCGCGACACGGTGCGCGACTGGGTCAGCGACCGCTACATGCCGCTGGTCGAGAAGGCGTACCGCGAGGGCACCTTCCCGCGTGAGCTCGTTCCGGAGCTGGCCGAGATGGGCGTGCTCGGCGGCAACCTCGACTACGCGGACTTCCCGCGGCTCGGCTCGGTCGCCTACGGGCTCGTCATGCAGGAGCTCGAACGCGGTGACTCGGGCTTGCGTTCCTTCGTCAGCGTGCAGGGCGCGTTGGTGATGTATCCGATCTGGCGCTTCGGCACGGACGAGCAGAAGGCCCGCTGGCTGCCTGCGCTGCACGACGGCAGCGCGGTCGGCTGCTTCGGGCTCACGGAACCCGATCACGGCAGCGACCCGGGCGGCATGAAGACCAAGGCCGTCAAAGATGGCCACGGCTACGTGCTCAACGGCGCGAAGATGTGGATCACGAACGGCAACATGGCCGACGTGGCCGTCGTCTGGGCGAAGCTCGACGGCGACATCCGCGGCTTCGTCGTGCCCACGGATGCGCCCGGCTTCACGGCGACCGAGCAGCGCGGCAAGCACAGTCTGCGCGCGTCGGTGACGAGCGAGCTGGCGTTCCAGGACGTGAAGCTCGGCGCGGACGCCATCTTCCCCGAGGTCACGGGCCTGCGCGGTCCGCTCTCGTGCCTCAACCAGGCACGCTACGGCATCGCCTGGGGCGTCATCGGCGCCGCCATGGCCTGCTACGACGAAGCGCGGCAGTATGGCGCCTCCCGAATCCAGTTCGGCAAGCCGATCGCCTCGTTCCAGCTCTACCAGGCCAAGCTCGTCGAGATGCTGAGCGAGATCACCAAGGCACAGCTCCTGAACCTGCAGATGGGTCGCCTCAAGGAGCAGGACAAGGTCTCACCGTTCCACATCAGCATGGCGAAGCGCAACGCCTGCTACAACGCGCTCGAGATCGCGCGGGAGGCGCGCGACATGCTCGGCGCCAACGGCGTCGCGGACGAGTACCAGTCCATGCGCCACATGTGCAACCTCGAGAGCGTGAAGACCTACGAGGGCACGCACGACATCCACACGCTCATCCTCGGACGCCAGATCACGGGCATCGACGCCTTCGCGTAACGCTTCCGGATCGCCGTCGATACGCCCGTGTGAGACGTTCGCGAAACGCCTGCCGCGCCTGCGTTCTGAGCCATGGACCTTCGTTCCGGGGCTCGGTCATGCGTACACGACTTGCGATCTGCGTACTCGTTCTCCTCCTGGGCGCCGCACCGCTGCGGGCCGGCGACGGCGGCGCGCCGCCGGGTCTGCCGCTCAAGGACGATCCGAAGGATGCCAAGCCGCCGCGCCCGCCTGCGGGCATGGTCTATATCGCCGGCGGCAAGGATGTGCGCATCGGAACCTCGCGCACCGACCTCGCCACGCTCTTGCACGGACGGCCTGCGTTGCTCAAGCAGAAGTTCCAGTTCGAAGCGCCGCGCCACACCGTGACGTTGCGTCCGTACTTCATCGGCCGCTACGAGGTCACGAACGCCCAGTACGCCGTATTCCTGCGCGACCACCGCGTCACGCACGTAACGGGCAGTGGCCTCGCGAACCTCGAGGAGATCGCGCGTCATCTGACCCGGCGCGGCGGCGAGCGCGCGCGGCGCGCCTGGGAACAGCTGTACTTCGCGAACAAGGCGGCGATCTGGAAGGCGTTCGGCGCGCGGCTCGGGGGATTCCTCGTGCGTCGTGGCGGCGGCATCGACGAAGCGGCCACCGCGAAGCGCCTCCGCTACGAGCCGCTGCCCCACGGCATCACGCTCACGTTCCAGCGCTACCTGCCCCCGCGCAATTGGCCCGACGACCGCCCGCCGCGAGGGCAAGAGGATCATCCCGTGCGGTTCATTTCCTACTTGGACGCGACGCGCTTCGCGGAGTGGGCCGGCATGCGCCTTCCCACGGAGCAGGAGTGGGAGTGGGCCGCACGCGGTCCGAAGGGACTCGTCTTCCCCTGGGGCAACCGCTGGGACTGGACCGCGAAGCGGGCGAACTGGGGCGGCAAGATCACCGACGAGCGGCACGAGCCGATCCCGCTGCCGGTCGACACGCTGGCTGCGGGCCGTTCCTGGGCCGGCTGCCATCACATGTGCGGCAACGTCGCGGAGTGGACGGCGTCGACATTCGAGCCCTATCCCGCCAACGAGGGCGCCAACAAGTTCCTCGGCTACGTGAAGATCATCCGCGGTGGGTGTGCAGCCGACGGCGATCCGATCGTGCTGCGCTCGGCGTGTCGCAACTGGGAAGGCGGGGGTGCGAACGCACCGCCCTGGCCCGACAGCGCGTATCCGTGGGTAGGATTCCGCCTCGCCGCCGATGCCGAGCCCGGCCGCGACGCGCTTGGACCGATCGTGCGGCGTGCGATCTACGGCAAGCGCGTGAAGGCGCACTGGATCGACTTCGACCGCTACGCCGGCGCGGCGACGCGAGACTGGGTGGTACCGGACGCACAGCCGCTGCACCACGTAAACGCGCTCGGCCGGTCCTACACGATCGCTGCCATGCCGCTCCGGCGCATGCTGTGGCCAGAGGGCATGGACGCGATGGAGAAGGCGTTCAACAAGCCCGATGGCTATCGCAAGCTCTCGACGCTGCTACGGCGCACGCGCACCGAGCATCCCGAGTGGGTTGTCGGCGTCTTCCACACGGACCTTCCGCTCGCCGCCGTTGATGTGCGGCGCCGGGGTGCGCCGGGCGCTCGCCCGCGGGGCCGTGGTCGCCTGCGCGCCCCGCAGACCGAGAAGGGCACGTGCCCGCCGGGTACGTATCTCGTGGGGCTCTGGTGGGACCGTGTGGCGCTGCTCGATTCGAGTCATGCGTTCGTGTGCTTCCTCGACGCGCCGCCGGTGACCATGACGGACAAGGGCGCGGCCGCGCCCGTGCGCGTCCAGGTCGACCCGCCGCAGGATCGCGCCTACTTCTCCTTCGATGTGCCGATCGGCGGGAAGAACCGGACCGATGCCCTCCGCCTCGGCGTCACGGCGCGGCTCGTGATTCCCGCCGCCGAGCTCGAGGTGGCCGGCACATGGCGCCATACCAAGCCCTGACCGCACTAGGGAAGAGCACCGGCGTTGAGCGCGTTACCCTCGTGTCGTGCGCAACGCCCTGCCTATCGCCCTCATCCTCCTGGCCGTCGCGGTCGGCGCCTGGATCCTGCTCAGCAGCGAAGAGGAGCCGGAGCCCGGTGCCTTCGGGAGCTACGACGACCCCGGCTCGAGCGACGATCCGGACCTGCTGACCGGCGGCGGACTCAAGGGGAGCGGCCCGGAGCCGCGCAAGGGGCCCGACCGCCGTCCCTACAAGCCGATCGATCCACGCAAGGTGCCGCGCGGCACGCTCGACGTCGCGCCGGTGGGGCCTGATCTGGCGCCGATCCCGAACCGGCATCTGCGTATCTATGTGGAGCCGACGACGCGCAAGGACTGGACGAAGCAGCTCGGCCAGTACGACGACGAGACCGGCGTGTGGACCTTCAAGAACGTGCTGGCCGGCGAGGTCGAGGTGCGCCTCTTCGGCGATCACGTGATCGCGACGAAGCAGAAGGCCGAGGTGTCGGCGAACGGCCGCTCGCGCGTGCAGATTCACGTGGAGCTGGCCGGGGCCGTGCTGTACCAGGTCAAGCTGCGCGACGGCACCGAGCCCAAGGACGTCAAGGTCACGCTGTTCAACCTGGACGACGAGCCGATTGCTGCCTACCACGAGTCGCGCAGCGCGCGCCGCATCACGACGCCGCGCGTTGCGAAGACGAGCGTGCAGGGGCCGCGGGGCGCCGTGTTCGGCGTGCCCGCCGGCAGCTACCGCCTGCGCGTTGACACGGATGACCACGGCTACGTAGACACCGGCGTTGCCGTGCAGCTTTCCGAAACCGCGGAAGTCAAAGTCGAGCTCGGACGCTAACGCCGCAGCGACTTCACCAGCGCGTCGAGGAACCACTCCACCTGACCCTCGCCGAGCCCCGTCTCGCCGAGGATCGCCGTGCCCAGCGCCTGCGCACGCTGCGTTCGTGCGTCGAGCAGCGCACGCCGCGCCGCCTCCCCCGCGGGTGTCAGCGCCACGACGCGGCGCCGGCGGTCGCGCGTGCCGGGGCGGCGGGCCAGCAGGCCGTCGGCCGCCGCGCGATCGACGAAGCGGGTCGCCGTCGAGGGGTCGCGGCCCACGCGGCCCGCGATCTCGCTCATGCGCACCTGCTCGCCGGGCTCGATGGCCAGGAGCACCCGGGCTGTCGCCTCGCGGAAGCCGGCCCGCGCCGCGTCGCGGCGTAGGCCGTGCGCCAGCTTGGTCTCGAGATCCAGCAGCACGTTCGGTCGCATGGTTGCAACCTACAACGAAGTGCGAGGAATCCTACGTCTACGGTCTCTCGAGCGCGCGCACGACGAGCCGGATGCCCACCGTCGAGCTGACCACGTCGGGTGCAAGGACCCCGTAGCCGTCGATGCGGTCGTCGTCGGACGCCTGCGAGCCCCACGCGTGTCCCTTCACGCGAAAGACCCCGCCGGCCTCCTGCCAGTCGGCCGTCCACTCCGATACGGAGCCGGTCAGGTCTCGTACGCCGAAGACGCTCTCATCATTGGGGAACAGGCCGACGGCCTCGGGCGCCGGGTAGTACGGACGCGAGCGCACGCCCTTGAAGTAGAGCCACTCGCGCTCGTCGCCGTAGACGTAGACGCGCCGGTCCGCCCCGCGCGCCATCCGCACCCACTCGGCTTCTGTCGGGAGCGTGAAGCGCATGGCGCGCGGCTCGAGCTTGCCCTCGATGGTCCGGACCATCACCACGTCGGGCAGTAGCTCGCCCGTCTTCGCAACGAGACGCGCCCGCTCGCGCGATCGCTCCGTGCGCCAGCGCAGGTAGCCCCAGTCGACCGTCTCGGACCGCTCGAGTGCGCGTGCGAGCGCGTTGTACTGATCGTCGCGCGGCTCGTCTTCGCCCTCCGGCGGCGCGAGGTAGCCGACCAGATCGTAGAAGTTGAGGTGGCTGACCGGGTGCTCCGGGTTGTCCATCGGGCGATAGCGGTTGTTCAGCCGGGGCGACAACGCGCCGTCCTCCGGGCGCGGGAAGCGGCCCGCGGACCGCGGAACGAAGCGAAGCGCGACGCCGGCGTGCGCCTGGATGGCTCCGAGCGTGCGCGAGTCGTTCAGGAACTCCCAGTAGTCCGCGTAGGTCACCTCGTAGCGTGACGCGAGGAACGGGTTCTCGCCGGAGACGAGCACGAAGCCCGGCGGAATCACGGCGTAGCGCGCTTCACCCGGTTCGATCGGTGCGAGCGGCTCTCGTCCGATCGCGAACGGGATGCGCTCGTCGGCCACGCCCGGCCGCCGGAGGAGCAGCAGGTAGCGCCCCGGTCGCAGATCGACGCTGATGTCCTTGTCGAGGGTGCCGAGCGCGTTCTGGATGCTCGTCTCGAGCGGGTACGCACTGCTCGCGAGCAACGTCTCGTACTTGTCGCGGCGCATGCGACCCGCGAGCGTGTCGATGTAGGTCTCCGTGCTCTGGAGCCGCGGCGACAGCGTGGCGATGTCCGGGGCCACGCGCCGGCGCCCTTCGCTCTCGAGGCGTTTCGCGACGGCATCCCGGTACGTTTCCGGCACGGGCGTGTCCTCGTGCTCGGGATGGAACGGCAACGGCAGGAGCCGGGGACCGCCTCGCTCGATCACGTCCGCCTCGCGTTGATAGCGGAACAGCCATACGTCGGCAGGCGGCGTGGTCGCCCGGATGACGACCGTGCGCCGGCCGCTCAGCTCTGCGAGATAGGAGGGCGCAGGGTTCAGCTCGTTCGCCAGCCGTTCGACCTCGTAGCGGTGTAGTGCCGCACGACCCGGATCATCGTGTGCAACTGCGTCGCGCCACTCGGCCATGTGCCACTCCGCCGAGCCGGCGTAGATCTGCTGGCGTGCCGACCGGCCTTCTTCACCGGCCCACTCGAGCGTGGTATCGGCCTGGGAGCGTGCGATGGCGAGGGTCGCGCTGATCTTCGCGCGTTCGCGCGTCAGCTTCTCGCGCAGGCGTGCGATGCCCATGCGCGCGCCGTACGCGGGCTCACGCATCCACCACGGCTCCGACCCGCGCGCGTGCCTCTCGCCGAGCCCCCTGCCGCCTTCCGTCTCCTTGCCTTCGCGCGATTGCGCCTCGAGGAACTCCAGGACCTGGCGTCCTTCCGCGAGCCGCTCCATGGTGCTGCGCGCTTCCTTGTACATGACCAGCGCGGCACTCACGTTGCGCAGGCCCCGCACGCGCGTGCGGCCGTCGCGCGGCTCGGGCGCGCCCGGGTCGAGCGCGATCCACTCCTCGTACGTCGCCTCGGCGTCCGCCCACCGCGCATCGCGCATGGCTTGCCGCGCCTCGCGGTCGAGCTCGGCGACGCGGTTGGCCTTCGAGATGCGCACACCGATGCCGACCCCTGCCGCGATGAGCGCCAGGAAGACGAGGGTGGCGAGCGCCGTGGCGCGTGCCGGGCGGCGTCGCGCCCAGGCCTGCAGCCGACGCGTCGGCCCGGGCGGTCGTGCGTTGATGGGCTCTTCGCGCAGCCAGTGCCCCAGGTCGTCGGAGAGCGCCGCGCAGTCGGGGTAGCGGTCGCGGGGGTTCTTCTGAAGGCACTTGAGCGTGATCGTCTCGAGGTCGCGATCGATGCGCGGATCGAGCCGCGACGGCGTGATCGGTTCGTCGTTGCCCACCATGCGGGCGAGCGTCGGGAGGTCTGACGTGGGGAACGGCATCCGCCCGGTGAGGCATTCGTAGAGCAGGACGCCCAACGCCCACTGGTCGGAGTGCGGGCCGATCTCATCGGCTTCGCCCCGGAACTGCTCGGGGCCCATGTAGCCCGGGGTCCCGATGAGCATGCCGGACTCCGAGAGCTTGCTCGCCGTCCGGTCCGCCGCCAGGCCGAAGTCCGCGAGCAGCGGGCGGTAGACGCTGCGGTTGCCCACGCTGTCGCTGTCGCCAAGCCACGAGCGGCGCAGCCGTCGGCTGCGCGTCGTGCGTTCATCCGGCGGCGCGGGTTGCTCGACGAGCATCACATTGCCCGGCTTCACGTCCCGATGGATGACGCCCGACTCATGCGCCGCGTGGAGCGCGCGCGCGACGTCGCGCACGATGCGTGCGGCACGCGCGCGGCGCATGCGGCCCTGCGGGGACTTGCCGAGCAGGTCCTCCAGTGTGTCGCCGGCGATGAAGTCCATCGCGTACCAGAGCCGGCCCTGGGCTTCGCCCGTGCTGAGGATGGGCACGATGTTGGGATGGCGCAGGCGCGCGGCGGCGCGCACCTCCCGCTCGAAGCGCGCGCGCAGATCCTCCGTGTCGCCGTAGCTGGCGCGCAGCACCTTGAGTGCGACCTCGCGCCCGAGTGACTCCTCGTGCGCGTGATAGACGACGCCCATCGCACCGCGCCCGAGCTCGTGCGCGATGCGGAAGCCGGGAATCTGAACTTGGCCGTCTCCGGGCATCGACGATGAGTGTAGTGGGGGGCCACCCAGTGCCTCGCATCGCATTCGTAGCTCGTGGCTCCTGGCCGATCGCGCACAACCTCTCGGCCACGGCAACGGCCACGGCCACGGCAACGAGACCAAACGCGGGCCACTTGCGCGTGCGGATCGCCGTTCGTAGTCGCAGCCCCATCCGCAGCGACCGTCCTCCTACG
>JANQJW010000130.1 GCA_028281445.1 Planctomycetota bacterium
CCGGCCACGAACACCGAGCGCCAGATCTCTACGCGACCGACCTGGCGTTCGCCACGCTCGCCCACGCGGGCCTGGCGCAAGCCGCCGAAGCGCGAGAGGCGCTATCCCGGCTCGAGACCCTGCTCGGGGAGAGGGCGGAGCTGGCAACAGAGCGCGTCCGCGGCTTCCTGGCGGAGGCGCGCGCAGCGGTTCGAGGCGAATAGCCGGTCTACAGGCCCCGCCGCGCGGGAGCCCAGGGATGCAGACCCCCTGGAGTGTGCTCATGCGTACGGCGCCGACTCTCCTCATCGCCCTGATTCTTGCGTGTCTGCCGGCCATCGGCTGCGGCAGCGGCGGCCCCGCACCGGCGACGGGCGGCGGCACGCCGACGACCCCGGCTCCGCGGCCTGCGCTGCTTGCGGGGATCACCGACACGACCGACGCGGTCTTCTCCCACATCAACATGGACACGCTGGGCGTCGATCCCCGGACGGGCATGGGCACGCTCTCCGCACGCCGCATCGAAGGCATGGCCTACGACACGAACGCCAACGTGCTGTACGCCACGTGCACGGCGAACGACCTGCTCTTCACGATCGACCGCGCGACCGGCTACGCGACGCCCGTCGGGCCGCTCGGCTTCAACGAGGTCCGGGGTCTCGCGTTCGACCCGGGCACCAACACGCTGTACGGCGTCGATGATCAGAGTCATCACCTGATCCGCATCGACACGACGACAGGCCGCGGGACGGCCGTGAGCGCGCACATCCTCCCGTGGATCGCCGGCCTTGCGTTCGACACGACGACGAACACGCTCTACGCATCCTCGACCGTCGGAACGGGGCAGCTGCTCGAGATCGACACGGCTACGGGGGTAGAGGGGCTCGTGGGATCATTCCCGGCGGGCACCCTGATGCACGCCCTGGCCTACGCCGGCGGCTTCCTGTACGGCATCGACCGCGGTGCGCAGAACCTGGTCCGCATCAGTCCGGCGACAGCGTCTGTCCTCGTGCTCGGATCCGTGGGCACGAGCCAAGCCATCAGCCTGGCGTGGGACGACGATACGTCGACGCTCTGGACATGCCCTGGGCTGCTCGCCAGCGTGAGCTTCGCCACGGGCGCACTGACGTACGGGGACGCGCTCACTGCTCGGTTGCGCGGCCTGGCCTACGACCGCAACACGGGACGGCTCTACGGCACGGACGGCGACAGCACTCTCTTCCGCTTTGACTCGGCGGATGCCCATCCCGTGCGCGTCGGACCGCTCGGTACGCAGGCAACGGGGCTCGCATTCGACCCGGCGACCAGCACGCTCTACGGAACGAACGCCGCGGGGCAACTGCTTACGATCGACACCGCGACGGGAGCCGCCACGGTCCGCGGCGCGACGGGCTTCTTCTTCCTCGACGGTCTCGCCTTCGATCCCAACGCGGGCCTGCTCTATGCCTACGACACCCGCAACGACGAGTTGATCTCGGTCAATCCCGCGACGGCGGCCGGCACATCGATCGGTGTCTCGGCGACGAACGTCTATGTAGACGGACTGGCCTTCGATCCGGCGACGAACACCCTGTACGGCCACGATGACCTGGCGGATCGATTCGTCACGATCTCTACGGCAAGCGGCGCCACGACGCCGCTTGGACCGGCGTTCCGTGACTACGTACCCGCTCTGGCCTTCGACGAGGCGGCCAATGCGGTCGTCGGTTGGGATCAGAACTCGGCGCACCTCGTGCGCTTCGACTCCGCCGGCGTTGCAAGCGGGCACGGGGCGCTGGGATTCAACTCCGTGCAGTGCCTCGCCTACGACGGCACGCGTGACGTGTTCTACGGTCTCGACTGGCTCGGAGCGCTTGTTCGCATCGATCCGGACACGGGCGAGGGCACGGCGACGGTGCAGACCGCGCCTGCTGTGTTCTCCGTGCAGTGTCTCGCCTTCGACCCGACGACCGACCTCCTGTACTGCGTCTCAGGAACGGACCTCGTATCCATCGAGCCGGATACGGGCGTCGTCACCACGATCGGGCCGACCGGATTCGCGCCCGCGATCGAAGGCCTGGCCTTCGATCCGGACAGCACGACGCTCTACGGCGTGAGCGAGCGCAACCTGGTGATCGTGGACACGCTGTCGGGCACGGCCACCGACCTCGGCTTCATCCTCGGTCTCGCCGATGCGGGCACGCTGCGCGGCCTCGCATGGATCAATGACACAGTCGGGCTCGTAGCGACATCGGCAACCGGTGCGTACGTCCAGATCGAGTCGACCGGACCTTCCGGCATCCTGATCGGCAGCGTGGATGCCGGCGCCATCGGCGCGCTGGCCTACCGGCCCGCAGAGGACTAGTCGGCGATCGGGACCTGCAGCTCCCAGAACTTCTTCGAGTTCGGCACCATCGGACTGTTGTAGCCGAGCACGCGGAACTCACCGGTCCGCTCCATGCCGTTCTTCTCGATGTGCGCCTCGAGGATGGCCTTTGCCTGCTTGACCATCTCCATGCTGCGGCCGCCGCGGATGCCGATGCTGAGCACCCTCTGCGGCTTGAGGTCGAGCACGTCGACGCGGCCCTGGCGCCCCGTGTTGCCCTGCGTCGGCCCCTCGTAGAGGAAGGCCATGTCGCGCATGCGCATGTCGTCACCCATCGTCATCTCGACCGGCGCCGTCATCTCGACCTTGTTCTTCTTGATGTGCTGGAACAGCGTCCAGAAGGAGTTGCCGCCGTCCGCACGCGCCGCGCGGTACTGCGGGTAGCGCTTCACGACGACGCGACCGACCGGACCGGGCTTGGGGAAGCCGGGCGGCATGGCCGCCTCCATGCGGGGCTGGAAGCTCGCGTTCTCGATGATGCGATCGAAAGCGTGGCGGTACTGCCAGGCGCGCTCGCTCGGATCCTTGCTGGCGTGGTCGATCACGCGCTCGATGTCCGCACGATCCCACTCGGCCAAGGCATCGCCGGCGCCGAGAATCACCTGGGCGGCCATCGCGTACTCACGGGCGCAGCCCTCGAAGTCGCCGCTGTTGTAGATCGGCACGCCGCGGTCGATCGCGCGGTGAATGACCTGGAGGACATTGGCCTTCTTCTTGGTCTTCATGGTCTTGGCGGGGGCAGGCGGCGCAGCAGTAAGCACGGGCTTCTCCTTTCGGGCGGCGATCACCGGCGCAGTCGTCGCAACCGGCGTGGGGAAGAGGACACGGTCGATCACGTGAATGACGCCGTTGCTGCACTCGATGTCAGCCTGCGTCACATTGGCCTCGCCGACACGCAGCCCGAAAGGCAGGCGTGACCCCGCGAGCGTCTTGGCGTCCTTCGCGCCGAGGAGGTCCGTGGAGAACACGCGACCCGCAACGACGTGGTTGCCGAGCACGCGGCGGAGGGCCTTGGGGCTCGCGAGGAGTCCCGCGAGTGCACCCGGCGGCAACGCGGCGAAGGCCTCGTCCGTGGGCGCGAAGACGGTGAACGGCCCCTTGCCATGAAGGGCTTCGACCAGACCCGCCTCCTGGACCGCGCTCACGAGCGTCTCGAAGCGCTCATCCGCCCGGGCGGTGGCCACGATGTCCTTCGTGGAGGCTGTCGTCTCGGCCTGGAGAGCCGGTACGGCGAGGAGAAGGAGAGCGACAGAGACGATGGCTGTGATCTTCATGGGCAGGATCTTGCCACACCACCTCACGTTTGTCTAAATATTTTTCTCTACAAATCTGCAACCTTGAGTGACTCTCTCCGTCGGCAGTGGAAAGAAACCTCCCTTCCTCAACCGGAGAACCTCCTGTGAAGCTCATCCCCCTCTCTCTCCTGATGGCCGCCGCGCTCGTCGTCGGCATTCCCGCCCTCGTCGGTGCCGATGAGACCGGCTCCTCGTGCGGCGCCTGCCCCAACAGCAAGATGGCCAAGGCTGAGAAGGACATCGTCGACACCGCCGTCGGTGCCGGTTCCTTCAACACGCTCGTCGCCGCCGTCAAGGCCGCCGGCCTCGTCGACACCCTCAAGGGCAACGGCCCGTTCACCGTCTTCGCGCCCAGCGACGAAGCGTTCGCGAAGCTGCCCGCCGGCACGGTGGAAGGCCTCCTCAAGGACAAGGCCGCTCTCACGCAGATCCTGACCTACCACGTCGTCGCGGGCGCCGTCCCGGCTTCGAAGGTCACGGGCATCAAGTGGGCCGAGACCGTCAACGGTCAGAGCGCCCGCATCACCATGAAGGACGGTTCGGTCTACATCGATGACGCGCGCGTCGTCGCGACCGACATCTTCACCAGCAACGGCGTCATCCACGTGATCGACAAGGTGATCCTGCCCCGCAAGGACATCGTCGACACGGCTGTGGCCGCCGGCAGCTTCAAGACGCTGGTGACGGCCGTCAAGGCTGCGGGTCTCGTCGAGACCCTCAAGGGCAAGGGTCCGTTTACGGTCTTTGCTCCCGCCGACGCTGCCTTTGCGAAGCTCCCGGCCGGCGCGGTCGGCAAGCTCGTCAAGGACAAGCCGGCTCTGACCAGCGTGCTCACGTACCACGTCATCCCCGGGCGTGTGCTGAGCTCCGATCTGGCGATTGGAACGACCGAGGTGAAGACGGTCGAAGGGCGAGCTGTCCTGGTCACCAAGACCCGGAACGGCACTGTGATGATCAATGGCGCAACCGTCACGGCTGCTGACGTACTCGCTGGTAACGGCGTGATCCATGTCATCGACACTGTGATCATGCCGGGCCGTCCGTAGATCTTCTTCCACTCTCGATTGCACGGCAGGAACCGAACGTCGCGATTACCCCGGTCGTAGTCGCCCCCCGCACAGGTTCATGTCCCGATCGTCCCGGCGGCGTCCACTCTGTGGACGCCGCCTTTTTCTGTTTTGAGTCGTGGATCGCTGGGCTCGCACGACCGTGCGCCTTGCCAGATGCTCGACAGCGCTGCGCGGACCGTTTCACTCTCGTCCTCGCGTGGCATGCCACGCCACGTCCTCGTCCGCTTTGCGGCGCCTTCGCCCTGGCAAGGCGACCACGACCGGACATCGCCGAAGACTTGCGGAACAGCTTCCACGCGTCTGTGCGGGGGGCTCACGCGACGCGTGAGGCAGACCGACTAAGGGCTGGAGGGCCCCGTCGGACGGGCCGGGGACACTCATCGGTTGGGGCAGGAGGCCCATTTGCTCGCGAGCCTGATCCACCAGCCGAAGCCCCTGCTCGTCCTGGCCTTGATCCTCGTGGTCGGGGTGTTCAGCGGCGCGCTCGCAAAGCGCTTCAAGCTACCGAGCGTCACGGGGCAGATCCTCGCCGGGATCTGCCTGGGACCGTTGTTCCACGTGTTCGATCACGACACGGTCGAAGGGCTCGCGCCGATCATGAGCTTCGCGCTCGGCTTGATGGCCGTCGCCGTCGGCAGCCACCTCAACATCGCGAAGCTCTCGAACGCAACGCGCCGCCTGGCCACGCTCCTTGTCTGCGAAGCGCTCATCACGCCGGTGGTCGTCTTCAGCGTCGTGCTGATCTACGGCGTCGAATGGACGACGGGTCTGCTCATCGCGACCATCGCCATCTCGACGGCGCCCGCCACGATCCTCGCCATCGTGAAGGAGACGCGCTCGAAGGGCGTGTTCGTAAAGACCCTGGTGGCCGCCGTCGCACTGAACAACATTGCCTGCATCCTGTTCTTCGAGCTCGCGCACACGATGGCACTGGCAACCCTCGGCAACGGAAGCGACGGCAGCGCCGTCTACCTCGCGCCGCTCCAGGAGCTTGGCTACTCGCTGCTGCTCGGCGGCGGCGTCGGCGTGATCCTCGTCATCGCCACGCGGCACGTCGTTCGGACCGACCGGCTGTCCACGTACTCGCTGGTCGCGATCCTGGCGACCGCCGGCCTGGCGAGCCAGATCGAGGCGTCACCGCTCCTCAGTTGTCTCTTCCTCGGGATGGTGCTCGCCAACCTCAGTCCCGACAAGGAGGAGATCGGACACGCCGTCTTCGAGAACTTCGAGACCGCGATCTTCGCGATCTTCTTCACGCTGGCCGGCATGGAGCTCCAGTTCGACTACGTACGCGAAGCCGGGCTGCTTGCGCTGCTCGTGTTCGTCGCGCGCGCCGTCGGCAAGCTACTCTCCGCCGATGTGGCCATGCGCGCGGCAAAGGCCACGCAACGCGTACGCAAGAACCTCGGTCTGGCCCTGCTGCCCCAGGCCGGCCTGGCCGTGGGGCTCATGCTGCTCGTCACCGAGGACTCGCGCTTCCCCGAGAGCGTGCGCGGCACCATCCTCGCGGTCGTCTTGACCGTCGTCATGATCAACGAGCTCATCGGCCCGGTCATGACGCGCATCGCCCTGGGGCGTTCAGGCGACCTGGGCAAGGACCGTCCGCGCTTGATCGACTTCATCCACGAGGAGCAGATCGTCACGGACTTCAAGGCCGAGACGATGGAAGAGGCCATCGAGAAGCTCACGGACGTCCTCATCCGCACGAACCACGTGCAGATCGACCGCAAGATCGTGCTCGACTCGGCCCTGGAGCGAGAATCCCGCTCCTCGAGCTGTCTCGGGCACGGCCTCGCCGTACCGCACGCAAGCCTGGAAGAGCACGTCGGCATCGTCGGCGCCGTCGGCATCAGCGCCGAGGGTTTCGACTTCGACTCGCTCGACGGCGAGCCGGTCCACTGCATCGTCCTGCTGGCAACCGGCCCCAACGCAGGAGAGCACCGCCTGGAGGTGATCGCCGCGTTTGCCACCGCCATCCTGACGGACCGCGGCATCGAGCAGCAGCTCTATCACGCGCACAGCCCGGCGCATGCCTACGAGCTGCTTCACCACGACGAAGCAGAGGACTTCAACCACTTCCTCGAGGATTGAGGCGGTGGTGCGTTTGCGTTTGCCGGTTGTCGCTTGCGGGAAAAAGGCTAGTCCGACAAGCCCGCCATCGCCGCGTCCCAATCCGCGAGACTCTCGACGTACTCGATGCCGCGGGGGCCACGGCGCACGCCGCGCGCGCCCTGCCCGCCCACGATCAAACGCATCTTCTTCGGCAGCCGGCGCCGCAGCTCGGCAAGCGTGCGATCCGTATCGACGCCGCCGGTCGCGAGTGAGATGCTGATGCCGACGATCTCGACGCCCATGTGCTTGGCCGCTTCGACGATGTCCTCGTTCGGCGTATCCACACCCAACACGCGCGTCGGAACGCCGCGCGCCGCGCAGATCAGCGCCGTCATCTGCACGCCGAGCCCGTGCGTTTCGCCCGACAGGGTCGTCAGAAGCACACGCGGGTTCTCGAGGACGAGGGGATAGGTCGTACGCAACCAGCGCAGCATGTCCCCCACGAGCTCTGACGCGAAGTGTTCGTGACGGATCTCGATCTCGCCGTCCGCCCACGATCGACCCACGGCGTGTACCAGTGGCTGCACGTGGTCCGTGATGAAGGCGAGGTAGTTGTCCGGATCCCAGTGACTACGAAGACTCTCGAAGAGCGACTCGGCGTCCAGGTCGGCAACCGCGTCGAGCTGCTCCTTCACATCGGGCAGCTCGGACTTGGTGACCGTCTCCTCGGGTACGAGCAGCTCGTCGAGCTCGGCCTCGTCGAGCTTGACCACCTTGTTGGGCCGATGACCGTGCGCGAGTGCTTCGGCCACACGGCGCAGCCAGCGCACGTGATCGTCTGTGTAGCGGCGATGACCACTGGGTAGCCGCACCGCCTCCGGGCGGCCGTAGCGGCGCTCCCAGATGCGCAGGGTCTCAGCGGAGATGCCCGTCGCGGCGGCGACGTCACCAATCGACAGCAGCTCGGCAGTCCCCTTCGGGGGCGTTGACTTGGCCATGCGTCCCTCTCGTCGGCGCAGAATTCTGTCCAGATTTCTATGGATATGGTCCGACAAATGACTACTTTGTCCAGGTATTTTCATGAACATCGCCATGACTGTCCAAGAATCACCCACCGGAAGCCTGTTCTCCAGCTCGCTGGCCGTCCCGAGCGAGGAACTCTTCGCCTGGCACGAGCGGCCGGGAGCCTTTCAGCGCCTCCAGCCGCCCTGGGAGGCTGTGGAGCTCGTGGAGGCCCCCACCAGCGTGAAGGACGGCAGCCGGGCCGTCCTACGGGTCCCGCTGCTGGGCCCGATTCGTGCCACCTGGGTGGCCGAGCACCGCGACTACGTCGCCGGGCGCCAGTTCCGGGATGTCCAGGTCCGCGGCCCGTTCGCCCGCTGGGTCCATACGCACCGCGTCACGTCCGAGGGACCGGAACGCGCGCGCCTGGACGACGACATCGAGTACGCCCTGCCCATGGGGTTTCTCGGGCGCTGGCTCGGCGGCGCGAGCGTGCGCAAGAAGCTGCGGCGTATGTTCACGTACCGCCACGCGACGATGCGCCAGGACCTGGCGATGCACGCGAAGGCCGGAGGAACACGCCCCATGAAGATCGCCATGACCGGCGCGTCGGGCCTGCTCGGCTCGGCCCTGACGTCGTTCCTGACGACCGGAGGCCACGAGGTCGTCGCGTATGCGCGCAACCCGAAGGGCTCCGACGAGGGGCGCGCGGTGTGGGACCCCGCCGCGGGCACGATCGACGCGAGCGCGCTCGAAGGCGTCGACGCGGTCATTCACCTTGCAGGCGAAAGCATCGCGGGCGAGCGCTGGAGCTACGCGAAGAAGGCGCGCATCATGGACAGTCGCGTCCAGGGCACGCGCCTGCTCGCCGAGACACTCGCCAAGCTCGAGAACCCCCCGAAGACGTTCATCTCGGCGTCGGCGATCGGCTTCTACGGCGCACGCGGCGACGAGGTGCTCACAGAGCAGAGCGGCGCGGGCACGGGCTTCCTTGCCGAGGTCTGCACGGCGTGGGAAGACGCGTGCGAGCCGGCTCGTGCCGCGGGCATTCGAGTCGTGAATCCGCGCTTCGGCATCGTGCTCAGCCCTGCCGGAGGGGCGCTGAAGCAGATGCTCCCGGTGTTCAAGTTCGGCGGAGGCGGTCGCATCGGCTCGGGCAAGCAGTACATGAGCTGGGTCTCGATCGACGATGCCGTCGGTGCCGTGCATCACGCCCTCATCACCGATCGCGTCGAAGGGCCGGTCAACGTCGTCGCACCGCAGGCGGCGACGAACCTCGAGTTTACGAAGGCACTCGGTCGCGCCCTGCGGCGCTGGACGATCTTCCCGCTGCCGGCCTTCATGGCCCGGCTCGCGTTCGGCAAGGAGATGGCCGAGGCCTTGCTCCTTACGGGCGCACGCGTGGAGCCGCGTGCGCTGGTCGACATCGGCTACGAGTTCCTGCAGCCCGATCTGCTGCCGGCGCTGGAGCGCCTGCTGGGCAAGACGGAAGCCGCATGAGCGCTACGAAGACCACGAATGGGACGTCTCAGGAAGCGGGCTCCGCGCCGGTGACCGTGCGCGTAGGTGTGAGCTCCTGCCTCATGGGGCAGAACGTGCGTGTCAACGGAGGGCACTGCCGCGACCGCTGGTTGACCGGCACGCTTCGCTTCTACATTCGCTTCGTGCCGGTGTGTCCGGAGGTCGAGATGGGCATGCCGTCTCCGCGTCCGCCCATGCGCCTCGTAACGAGCGAGGAGGGGCCGCGCCTCGTGATGAGCGAGGGCGGCGAAGATCGCACGGATGAGATGGAAGACTTCACCCGCGCCCGCCTGGAGCAGCTCGCATCCGACGACCTCCATGGCTACATCCTCAAGAAGGACTCGCCGACGTGCGGCATCTTCCGGGTCAAGCTCTACGGCAAGGGCGGCGTGCCCTCGCGCGACGGCACGGGCGTGTTCGCGCGCATGCTCATGGAGCGCTTCCCGAACCTGCCTGTCGAAGAAGAAGGACGCCTCAACGACCCGATCCTGCGCGAGAACTTCATCCTCCGCGCGTTTACCCGGGCGCGCTTCCGTACGTTCGCGCGCACGGACGGCAGTCCGGGCGGACTCGTCGACTTCCACGCGCGGCACAAGTACCTGCTGATGGCGCACGATCAGCAGACCTATCGCGACATGGGGCGTCTCGTCGCCAAGGCGGGCGTCGACAACCCCGCCACCGTCCTCGCAGAGTACGAGCGGCTCCTGATGGCGGCGCTCGCCAAGCGCGCCTCGCGCGGCCGCCACGTGAACGCCCTCATGCATCTATCCGGCTTCGTGAAGAAGCACATCGATGCCGACGACAAGCAGGAGCTCGGCCGGTTGATCGAGGAGTACCGCCGCGGCTTCGTCGGACTCGTCGTCCCGCTGACGCTGCTGCGCCATCTGCTGCGGCGGCATGCCCCGGATTCCTGGGCGACGCGGCAGATCTACCTCGAGCCCTATCCGGGCCGCCTGATGCTGCGCAACCACACGGAAGGCTAGATCGGGATGGAGAAGATCGACGTCGTCATCGTGGGGGCCGGCCTGGCGGGCCTCTGCTGTGCGCGCGCCGCCCAGGAGGCGGGCCTCGAGTGCCGCGTCATCGAGGCCGCCGACGCGGTCGGTGGCCGCGTGCGCACCGACGAGATGGACGGCTTCCTGCTCGACCGCGGGTTCCAGGTCCTGCTGACCGCCTACCCGGAGGCGCGCCGCGTGCTCGACTACGACGCGCTCGATCTCCGGCCGTTCTATCCGGGCGCGCTGATTCGCAAGGACGAGGCGTTCGCGCGTCTCGCCGATCCGACACGTCGCCCTGGGCATGCACTTCAGACGCTGTTCTCGGGCGTGGGTTCGTTCGGCGACAAGCTCCGCATCCTGAAGCTGCGCAAGCGCAGTCGCGAAGGCAGCCTCGACGCACTCATGGCGCGCGACGACACGACGACGCACGAGGCGCTCGACAAGCTGGGCTTCTCGGAGCCGATGATCGAGGGCTTCTTCCGGCCCTGGCTCGGCGGCGCGTTCCTCGATCCGACGCTCGAGACGTCGAGCCGGATGCTCGAGTTCGTGATCCGCATGTTCGGCGAAGGCGACACGGCACTACCGGCCAAGGGCATGGGTGCGATCCCCGCACAGCTCGCTGCCGGCCTCGAACCCGGCACGGTGCGGCTCAAGACCAAGGTTTCCTCCGTTCGACCCGGCGCAGTCACGCTGGAGGGCGGCGAGACGATCTACGCCGAGGCCGTCGTGGTTGCGACGGAGGCCAACGCGGCCAACCGCCTGCTCGGCGGCGATGACGAAGGGCCTTCGCGCAGCGTCGTGTGCATCTACTTCGCAGCGGACGAGGATCCCGTCGGCGAGCCGATCCTGGTGCTAGACGGTGACAACAGCGGGCCCGTGCAGAATCTCGTCGTGCCTAGCGCGGTTTCGCCGCACTACGCACCGGCGGGCAAGGCATTGATCTCGGCTTCGGTGCTCGGCGCCCCCACGACGCCGCCCGAGGACCTGGTCGGCGCCGTGCGCAACCAGCTCCGCCACTGGTACGGCGAGCAAGTGGACGGCTGGCGGCACCTGCGCAGCTACCGCATCCCGGAGGCCTTGCCGGTGGTGCAGCCGGCGATGCGGGATCCACGCCACGGGCAGGGGATCTTCGTATGCGGCGATCACCGCGAGAGCGCGTCCATTCAAGGCGCGATGTCGAGCGGCCGCCGTTGCGCCGAGGCGATCCTCGCCGACCGGAGCGCGCCGGTGTCCCCGTAGGATGCGGCGGCTTGCTGGCGCCGGGAATTTCTGAACCGGATTCCAGGCGGCAGGCACTGAGGTTCCCAAGAAGGGGGAGCCTCCATGAGCGAGACGCCGCAGCCCGTGCCGACCATCGATGATCTGCTTGTTCACGCCGACTTCGTGCGTGGCATCGCCCGCGCAACGGTGCGTGGCGATGACCTGGTCGAAGACACGGTGCAGCAAACCTGGCTGGAGGTCGCGCGACAACCGCCGCGCCATGGGCACGAGCCGAAGGCGTGGCTCGCCAAGGTCACGCGGCACGCCGGCTGGGGCTTGCTTCGAAAACGCGCACGCCGTGACCGGCATGAGGCCTTCGCTGCATCGAAGAAGCCCGCGAGCGTGCCCTCGACATCGGAGATCGCAGCCAAAGAGGAGACCCGTCGACAGCTCGTCGCGACGATCCTGCGTCTCGACGAACCGTATCGCTCGGCTGTGTTATTGCGTTACTACGAGGAGCGGCCCCCGCGCGAAGTCGCGGCTCGCCTCGACGTTCCCGTCGAGACGGCGCGCACGCGCATCAAGCGCGGACTGGCGAAGCTGCGTGGAATGCTCGACGAGCAGCACGACGGCGATCGCCGCGCCTGGACGGCAGCGCTCGCACCCCTGGCCGGACTGACCACGAAGGCCGCGGCAACGGCCGTCGCGACAGCCGGGATCGGTGCAGGCAAGCTCGCGGCGGTCGCGTTGCTCGTGTGCGGTGTCGGCCTCGGCGCCGTGTGGTGGGCCGGCGGTGGCGGCAAGCAGGCAGCCCCGGCTGGGGCCGGCGCGGCCCGGGACGAGACCGAACCGGGGCTCGAAGGGCGCGCGCAGCGCGCAATGCGAGGGAAAGGGGAAGGCGCTCTCGTCGGTTCGGTGACGGGTCGACTGCCGCCGGGATCCCTGCAGGTCGCGGCCTATCGCATGGGTGCGATGCAGGTGCCGGGCGAGGTCGACGGACGCTGGGTCGAGACCTTCCAGGGCTGGCTCGACCACGCGCCCGACGGCGGCGTCCTGACAGCGCGCGCCGCGGTCTCGCCCGCGGGCCGCTTCGTGTTGGAAGGGCTGCACGGTGCGCACTACCGACTCGAGCTGCTGGCCGATGGACGTCCGGTGGCAGCCGGCTCCGGCGCTGTGTGGACGCGAGGCATGCGCGCCAAGGCGGAGCTCTCCGTGCCCGACGGCGAGCTGGTGCTGACCGGGCACGCGCGCTACGCGAACGGCGAGCCGTTCCGCGGCTGGGTCTACGCAAAGGAACCGGCGCGCTCGGGCATGGCTCGATTCACGGTCACAAGTGCCGAAGGCCCCCTCGCGGTCCGCACCGACGACGAGGGCGGCTTTCGCATCGAGGGGCTACACGCCGGCAAGCTGATACTCAGCGCGCACCGCCCCGGTTCGTACTTCGCGCAGCGTCGCATCGAGCTGAAAGGCAGCGAGACACACGAGTTCGTCGTGCCCGATCCGGACGACGCGCGCGACGTCGCCGTGGTCGACGAGGGCGGCAACGGTGTACCGAACCTACGGGCCGTGGCGGCGCGCAGCCGGCGCGACGTCATCCAGCTTCTCGTTGCCCTGCGCGGGTCGGAGACCGGCACGTTGCGGCTTCCACGTGGAGCCGAGGGGTACGCCGCGGCACCGGGCCTCCGGCAGGGGCGCATCAGCGAGAAGCGCGAGCGTGTGACCTTGGAACGCGCCGCGGCACTTCGCGGGCGCGTCGTGGACGCCGTCACGCGACAGCCCGTGGAGGGTGCGGTGGTGCGAGCGGCGCACGGCCGCCGCCTGTTGCCGACCACCGCCGAGAGCGCGGCGGACGGGACCTACACACTCGGCGACCTGCCGCACGACGAGTGCACCGCATTCGTCTTCGGCGGCGGCTTCGTCTCGAAGGAACTGGACCTGGGCGACGGGGCCGTCGATCCGCTCGCCGTCCAGATCGAGGGAAACAAGACGCAGCGTGACCTCGAAGTCGTGGCTGCGGGGCATGCCGTCGGACGCGTCGTGGACGCGCGGGGAAATGCCGTCACCGGCGCGCTCGTCGTCGTCGTTCCCGGCGCCAGGAGCCACGTCTCCAGCCGCCTCGCTCGCGTCATGCGCCAGATGGTGGCAACGGACGGCGAAGGCCGCTTCCGCGTGGACACGCTGCTGCCGGACATGGCGCACACCATCACGGCTTGGACCGCAGACGCGCGTCGCGCGCACGTAGGCGACACGACGGTGGCCTCCGGCGAGACCGCGGACGTGACCATCACGCTGCCTGCGCCGAACCGCTTCACGGTGCGCATGACCGACCAGGCGACAGGAGAGCCGGCTGCGGACGTACGCGTCATGGTCAAGACCGCGCCCGCAAGGAACGTCCTCCAAGGCCTCGGACAAACGGCGCGAGAGGGAACGCTCCATGTCCAGGGCACCGGGCTCCGCGCGGGGCAGGTCGCGGACCTGCACTGGGAAAGCAAGCAATACGTCGACGGGAAACAGACTGTCACGCTCCCCGAGGACGGTGGGTTCCTCGAGCTGCGAGCGGACCCCGGCCTGTCCATCACGGGTCGCGTGCAACTTCCGAGCACCGTCTCGACCGACCGTGTGCGCGTCGAGGCAGCGGATCCCGAACACAAGCGCAAGGGTCGTTGGAACGCGGAGTTGGACGACGAAGGCCGCTTCCGCATCGCCGGCCTCGCGCCCGGTCGCTACGACGTGCGGGCAAGCGCCGGCCGGCTTCGCGCGAACGTCGCTGCGGAGGCGGGAGACTCTGATGTGCTGCTCACGCTACGGAAGAAGAACGCGGCCAACGTGCGTCCGGCGACCTGGCGCATCGCGGTGCGCGGCGAGAACGGTGAGGTCGTGCCCGGCTTCACGCTTGCCCGCATCCAGCAGCCCTCGGTGGCTTATCTCCCGCGCACCACGCGACGGACGGGAATGGACGGGCGGTCCGGCAGCGCGGCGTTCAACGCGGTGCCCGCGGGCGTGAAGTTCTGGCTCTCCGTCCACGCCGCCGCGAAGGGCAAGCGTCGCCTGCCCCTGGGGCCGGCACTGCTTGGGCCGTTCGAGGGAGGCGGCGAAGACCGGTCCTTCGAAGCGACACTCCCGCCGGAGCGGATCCTCACGGGACGCCTGCTCGGGCCGGACGGCAAGGGGCTGGTCGGCGTGCCCGTGGAGGGCGTTGCGCTCTGGCCAGGTTTCGCAACAGACGCCCTTGACGAGGTACACGGCGAGACCCGCACGCGGGCCGACGGCCGGTTCCGATTGGGTGGCCTCGGAGCGCTGCGGTATCGAATCACATTCAAGCTGCCGAAGGGACTCGCCCTGGCAACGAACGTCGAGGCAGAGGCCGGCGACACGGACGTCGAAGCGAGGGCGATCCGTCTGCGCTCAGCCGTCGTCACCGTGACGGACGCAGCGGGCAAGCCGGTTGGCGGCGCCTATGTCGGGGGGCGCAAGACGGACGGTACCGGCCGCGCGACGCTGGAGCGCCTCCGGCCCGAGGAACAGCGTGATCTCAACGTCACGCCGCCCGTCGATCGACCCGACCTGGGCATGCGGCGCCTGGAGGGATGGGCCGGCGAGGACGTGGAAGTCGTGTTGCCGGCACGCGGAGTCATTCGCGGTCGCGTCCGCTTCCTTGGCCAACGCCCGAAGCACGTGTGGCTGCAGGCCTTGCCGTCGTCAGGCACCTGGGACCGGGCGTACTGGATCCGGCAGAATCGCACAGCCGGCAGCGCGCCCGTGCCCGTTGGAGCGATTGCTGAGGACGGGTCGTTCGTCGCCGGTGGGCTGCCCGAGGACGAATACGACCTCACCGTGACGAGCGTCGAGATGTTGCACCCAGAGCCGGTTGCACGCACACGTGCACGTACGGGCGACACCAACGTCACGGTCACCTTCGACGCCGGCCGTTCGCTGCGCGTGCGCATCTTGAACTGGAGCGTACGCGAGCCGGCGCATGTGAATCGCGCGCGCATCAGCTGGCTGGGGGGAGAACGAGAACGTGGGCGTCATGCACAGATCGATGCGCAGGGACGGATGCGATTCAAGGGGCTCCATGCCGACAAGCGCTACCGCGTCTTCGTCTCACGACCCGACCTGGGTATGTACTTCCTCTCCGACGACATGCGGGCCGGGGAAGACGAGGTCGAGATCCGGCTCGTTGAAGGCAAGTCGATCCGCGGCCGGATCGTCCTCCCGGCGGGCGTGCGCCGCGTGGAACGCCAAGTGAGCATCACAACAGACGGCGTGTACGTGAGCGGCACTGTGGACGAAGACGGCAACTACGAGATCGCTGGACTCCCGGATGGCGAGTGGGAGGTGCATGCGTTTGCGCACGGGCTGGATGGGCAGTTCCTCGGGCGCGCGCGGGTCAAGGCCGGTGCGAGCGGCGACATCGACATGGCGTCCAGACCGGATCCGCGCAGGTAAGGATGCCCGTTGTTGTCGCTCCGCTTGTAGTCATCACGACGCGCGCTTCATGCAACATGCGGGCTAGCAACCGGGACTTGCGGGCGGGCACAAGGCCCGCCCGTACAGGGGTTCACACGACTCACGCGCACCGATGGGGCGACCACAAGGGTCGCCCCTACGGCCGCTCGAACACGTACGCGGCCTTGGCGTTGCGGTTTCCTTCGGCATCCTGAACGGCGTAGCTGCCGCCGCTCCAGATGCTCGCAGCGCCGTGGTCGCCGTCGTTGCGGAGGCAGTAGATCTTCACGTCGAACTTCGGCCGGCCCTGGTCGTCGAGCAACCGCGCGTCCTTCGTGCGCGCGGCGATGCGCTTGCACGACTCGAGCGCCGCCTCCGTCGCGCTCATGCCGCGGCGCATCGACTCGACCGCGAGGAACGACCCGGACGTGAGGATCACCGCCTCGCCGCGCCCCGTCGCGCCCGCAGCACCTGCCGTGTCGTCGACGTAGAGGCCCGCACCGAGAATCGGACTGTCGCCGATGCGGCCGGGGATCTTGAACGCGAGTCCGCTCGTCGTCGTGCAACCGCCCATGCGGCCGCCCGGTGCGCGCACGAGGCACGAGATCGTGCCGCCCTTGGCGCGCTCGGGCACCCAGTCGTCCTTGTCGCTCAGGTTCTCCTTCCACTTCAGCCAGCGCTTGCGCGCGTCCTCTGTGAGGAGCTCCTGGTGCGGGAAGCCGTGTGCGCGTGCGAAGCGATACGCCCCGTGCCCGACGAGCATCACGTGGTCCGTCCGGTCCATCACCTTCAGCGCGACCTGCGAGGGATGCATGATGTTGCGGATTCCGCCGACGGATCCGCCGAGACCCAGCGTGCCGTCCATGCAGCACGCATCGAGCTCCATCACACCGTCTTCGTTGGGCATGCCGCCGTAGCCGACGGACCGGTCCTTCGGATCGGCCTCGTTGATGCTCACGCCGTGGACCGCGGCCTCCACGGGACGATCGCCCTCTCGGACGCGTTCGCAGGCCTTGGCCACGGCCCGCAGGCCGTTGCCGCTCGAGACCGCCACTGGCACCGCCGGCGGGTCGGCGCGCGCCGTGCGCGCGAGGATCGCGGCTGCCGTGCCCGCTGCCAGCAGCTCACGCCGATTCAACGTGCTCATGGCCTCAAACTAGCAAAGTCCGGGTCGCCGCTCCCTTCTCTAGAATGGGCGCGCGCATGGCATCCGCACGAACCCAACTCACCGCAGGGCTCACGCTCTTCCTGGTCGCCGTCACGGCCGTGCCCGGGTGGACGAAGGGCGACTACAAGGCGGAGAAACAGCGCTACGAGGCTTACCTCGAGCGGCCGTCGTTGTGGATGCGCCACCGCGGGCGCAAGTACTTCGCGGACACCAAGGACATGCGTGCGCTCGCCATCCTCGCGAAGAGCTACGCGCGTCCCGAAGCGCCGAAGGACCACGTCAAGTACCTCCTGGCATCCGCCTGCGCCGATCGCTTCACCTCCCCGCCGCATGTGCGCGGCTTCGAGGCCTGGCGCAAGAAGCACAAGAAGGCCCAGGATGCGTGGCTGTGGTACCGCACCCTCGCCGTGGACTGGCGCAACGACGGCCCGGACGCACTCCTCGACACCGCGCGGAGCCGGCACGACTTCTTCATTCGCCTCGCGGCTGTCGAGCAGCTCGCGGCGCGGCGCGACGAGCTCGTCATCCCGCTAATCATCGAGCTCATGGGCAGTCCGCCGTCGCGGCCGCTCGACCGCGCGCTGCTCGTGGAGACAGCAGCCCAGGTGCTGTACCTGGAACGCGGCAAGCGCACGACGAAGCCGTGGACCGACCTGGCCGAGCTCGTGATCGCGACACTCGACGACTCGAAGACGCCCGCCCGTACGCGCCTCACGATCGCGCGTCGCCTCGCGTTTGCGTTCAAGACGCCCCACCGCTATCTGGATGGAGATCCTTGGCGCGAGCACCTCAAGGCTCAGAAGCCGAAGGTCTTCGTGAACACCGACCCGAACCGTCCGCGCGGAGCCCACTTCCTCGGAATCCGCGGCACCGGCTCACGGGTGGTTTACCTGGTCGACATGTCCGACTCGATGCTCACCCCGCTGACGGCGAAGGAGCTCGCGGCGTTGCGGGAAGCGCCGAAGACGGAGACGAAGGACGACAAGGCCTCGGGCGAAGCCGGCATCGCGGATCTTCCGTGGCGCCGCATCCGCACGCGCTTCGACGCCGCGCGCGAGTTCCTGAAGCTCTCGCTGCGCCAGCTCGAGCCCGAGCAGCACTTTTGCGTCATCGTGTTCGGGAGCCAGGCCGATCTGCTCAAGGCCACGGCGTGCCTGAAGCCGGCCAAGGAGAAGCACGTCGAGAAGGCGATCGCGGAGATCGACACCATCGTGGCGGGGCCGAAGAAGGCGAACCGCCCCTACGGGACGCTACGCGGGTACACCAACGTGCACGGCGCGCTGCACCGCGCCTTCAAGGTGCATGACGCGGGCCTCGCCAAGGCGTTCGAGTACGTGGACCCGAAGGCGATCGAGCGCGGGTGTGACACGATCTTCCTGCTATCCGACGGGGATCCGACGTGGGACGACTGGCCCGCGCGCGACCTGCTCGAGGCCGAGGACGACTCCGGCGACCCGGAGTCCCGCGGCAAGACCGAACGCGGCAAGACGGGCCACTTCTATGGGCCGTACGCCGTCAAGTCGGCCATCACCGACGATCTGACCCGCCTCAACCTCTTCCGCAAGGTCGAGATCCACTGCATCGGCATCGGCGAGGCGAACATCCGCTTCCTGAAACAGATTGCCCACAACGGGTTGGGACAGGTGCGGATTCTTCCGGAGCCCAAGAAGAAGCCGGCTGTAAAGGTCAAGAAGACCAAACGCTGACCTACGCGCCAACGGGTTGCCCAACAGCTTTCTTGCCGCAGCCCCGCTCCCGGTGCACGCTGGAAACCATGCGCGCGGTGGGAGTCCTCTTCACGGTCATGGCCCTGGTCCTGGTCCAGGCTCCGTGGATCATGTGCAACTGCGAGGGGGAAGCCGGGTGCGGACCGCTTTTCGCCGACTGCAAGTGCCTCGGCCATCACGCCGAGGAGCACGCGAAGAAGCACGGTCACCACCACCATGGGCATGGCTCGCACAATCACCACCACGGCCATCACCACCATGGCGATCCGCACCATGACGATGAGGGTGGTGACGACGAAGGGCCGTGCGAGCACGTCGGCTTCCGCGTGCCAATGGGCACGATGCCGGCGCCGGTCGGTCTCGACGCGCCCGTTCTCACCCTCGATCTCGCCCTGATCTTCGACGCGCCCGTCATGACGGTCTGCGCGCCGCAGCTTCCCGAGCGCATCGAACCACCACCGGGGCCACACATCGCCCCATCGGTCGTCACCGAGCGCCTGCTCCTCTGATCGAACGATTCTCGCTGTTTCCAGCCTGATCATTCGTTCGAGGAGTATTCATGGTTCGTTCTTGCCCCCCTTGGGGCCGTGCTGCGCTTTGCGCAGTCACGCTGACGCTCTGCAGCGCGTGTAGCAGCGCGCCGCCTCGCAAGCCGCTCGACTGTCGGGCGCTGCTCGACGAGGTGCGCACGGCTCGTTCGGCCGCGCCGTTGGGCAGCGTGATGACGCTCGACGAGGCGACCGCGATCATGCGGCGCAACAACCCGGCGATCCAGGAGGCGCGTGCCAACTGGTCCGTCGCCGCGCGCGTCGCGAGCGTCCGTACACCGCCCCCCAATCCCGAGATCGCGCTCGGCCCCGTGTTGCTCTGGGGACTCGGCGTCGCCTCGCCGCCGGGCGCCGGTGTCGAGTCCGCCCTGTCCTGGGCGATTCCGCTGGCGCAGATGCACGTACTCCAGGATCACGTGAACGCCGTGCTGCGCGAAGCCGCCTTCGCGGAAGCCGCGGCGATCGAGCGCGGCGAGTACCTCTCGCTGCGCAGCGACTACATGCTCGCCGCGCTCGAGCTCGAACGTGTCGCGGCCTGGGACGACATCAACAAGGCGTCGGAAGACGGCGCAGCCATCGCCCGGCGTCTCGTGGACGCGGGGCAGGCGACGGCCATCGACGTGCGGCTCCTCGACCTGACGGTCGAGCGCACGCGTGCGGCCCGGCTCGCCGCCAGGGGCCGTGCGAACGAACGGCGTACTGCGCTTGCAGGTCGCATGGGCCTCTCGCCGAGTGGCGTGGTCGCCCCGTCCAGCGTGCTGGTCCCGGCGCTCGACGCCAACGTACCGGACCTCGACGCGGTCAAGGCCGCCGTCGTTTCGCAGCACCCGGATCTCGCCGTGCTGCGCGCGCAGTACCTCGTTGCGGAGAAGCAGCTGCGCCTCGAAGCCGGCCGCGCGATTCCCGGTTTCGGCTTCCGGGGCTCCTACGAACGCGAGCTCGGCGTCGATCGCGTCGGGCTGCCCTTCGCGCTCGAGATTCCCATCTTCGATCGAAACCAGCCGGGCATCGCGCGCGCATGCGCGGAGCGCGACCGGATCCGCACGCGCTATGTGGCCGCCTTGCAGCGGCTACTGAGTGGCGTCGAGACGGCATACGCGCGCCTGCAAACGGAGCGCACGCGACTCGATGTGATGCAGGCGAAGGTGCAGCCGGCTTCACAGAAGACCGTGGAGGCCGCCAGAGCGAGTCTGGAGGTCGGCAGCATGGATCCCCTGCGCGTGGTCGAGGTCCTGCGCGCGGAGCGCGACGTCGCGCTCGAAGCCATCGACGCCCGCATCGACGTCTACGAGGCCTGGGCCGGTCTCGAACAGGCGGCCGGCGTACCGCTGCTGCACTGGCCCACCGTTGTCTCGTCTGCACCGGCGGGCGGAGAGGGGAACTGACGTGCGTGCCCTTGGAATGATCGTGTTCTGCATCGTGCTCGCCGGACTCGGCGCTGCCGGCGGCTGGCTGGCCTCGATGCGCAAGACGCAGGCGCCGGACGACGGCCCGGGCCACGAAGACGAGGCGGAAGCACACGCTGACGAAGGCCTGTCCCCGCAGGCCCTCAAGAATCTCGGCGTCGAGGTGATGCCGGTGAAGCTCGGCACCTGGATCCGCTCCGTCGAGATCCAAGCCGTGGTCGCGGATCGCCCTGAGAACCACCGTCCGGTCGTCGCACCGCTCGGGGGCCGCATCACGGCGGTGCACGTCGTGACGGGAGCGCGGGTCAACGCGGGGCAGCCCATCGCCACGATCGCGCGCGATCCGATCCCGCGTCCGAAGTCCGAGTTCACCGGCCAGATCCTGTTACCCATCAGCGAAGACGTACACGAAGCGGCCGAGAGCCTGCGCAATGCCCGCCAGCGGCTGGACATCGCACGGCGCGAGCTCGCACGACTCCAGTCCGTCCGCGAGGCCGGGAGCAACCTGCCGCTCGTGGCGCGCAACCGGTTGATCGAGCTGAGCTACGAGAAGGAGCGCGCGGAGCTCGCCGTTCGCAACGCACGACACGAACTCGACCGCCACGGCGTGACGGCGCCGGAGTGCTCGACGATCGAGGGCGGCGGCGAATGCCCGCCCAATCCGAGCCTGTGGGCGCGGGTGCTACGCGTGAACGGCCTTTGGAGCGGAGCCGCAGACCGCATCATGAAGGCCCTGCCCGAGGCGACGCGGGAGCTGCCGTGGGCGATCGCCGCTGTGGGCGAGCTGTCGGCAGCCGGCCTGGCGACGGACGCGCTGGCGAAGGTCATGGAGACGACGCCCGAGGCGGCGCAGCGCTTCGCCGAGGTTGCCGGTCTGCTCCTGCAAGGTACGCCGCTCGAGACCGTGGCGTTGCTCGCGCGGATCGGCGCACTGGAACCGCATCTCGTCGTGCGGGCGCCCACGGGCCATGCGCCGGACTACGACGTGCACGAGGTCACGGTGCGGGTCGGCCAAGCGGTCAAGGACGGCGACGAGATCGTCGAGCTCTATGACGCACGCAGCATGTGGCTGAAGGTCACCCCGGTGGGGTCGGAGATCGCAGCGGTCGTCGCGGCGATCGAGAACGACGTGCTGGGCGCGGCGGAGCCGCTGATCGAAGGTGCCGGCCCGCGACTCGAAGGCGTCGACGTCCAGAATCTCCACACGCACAAGGGCGAAGGCGAGATCGCCTACGCGATCATCGAGAACACGCCCTTGCCCGGCAGCGGGCCGCGCACCTGGCGGCTGCGACCGGGGACGCGCTACGCACTCCGACTACCGACGACGAAGCTCGAAAAGCGTTGGGTGCTCCCCGTCGGCGCAGTCACCGAAGACGGAGCCGAGCTCGTGGTGTTCGTCCAGGACGGTGCGTCGTATCGCGCCGTACCGGTCCACATCGAGGACCGAACCGCGCAGCAAGTTGTCATCGCCAACGACGGCAGCTTGTTCCCCGGTGATCCGGTCGTAGTTCGCGGGGCCTTCGCGCTCGGCCTTGCTCTCCAGAAGGGCAAGGGCGGGGACACGGGCGGCCACGGCCACAGCCACAACTAGGAACGTACCAAGTGCTTGACGCCATCATCGCCTGGTCACTGCGCCGACGCTGGCTCATTGCCGGCCTCGCCATCGCCGTCGCCGCTGCCGGCACGTGGGCGGGCGCACAGTTGCCGATCGACGTCCTGCCCGATCTCAACCGCCCGACCGTGACCATCATGACGGAGGCACACGGGCTCGTACCGGTCGATATCGAGCGGCTCGTGACGCGCCACATCGAGCGCGCGGTCAGCGGCGCGCCGGGCGTCGTACGGGTGCGCTCGAGCTCCGGCATGGGGCTGTCGGTCGTGTACGTGGAGTTCGACTGGGACACGGAAATCTACCGCAATCGCCAGGTCGTGCAGGAGCGACTCCAGGCGGCCGCCGAGCGGCTGCCGGAAGAGGTCGTGCCGCACATGGCGCCCGTCTCGAGCCTGATGGGACAGATCCTCGTCGTCGGCGTACGCAGCAAGGACAACACGCGGAGCGCAACGGAGCTGCGCGCCCTCGTGGACCAGACGGTCAAGCTGCGGCTCTTGTCGGTGTCCGGCGTGGCTCAGGTCGTGAGCTCGGGCGGCGCGCCGCGCCAGCTCCAGGCCATCGTGAACACGCGCAAGCTCCTTGCGCACGGCGTCACGCTGCACGAGGTCGCCGAAGCACTGCGCACGGCCAACGTGAGCGGTTCGGGTGGGTATCTGCCCGTCGGCACCAAGGGGCCGCTCGTGTCCGTGACCGGCCTCGTCAAGAACGAGGCAGATCTCGCGGGCGCCGTCGTCCGCGACGATCCCGTGCGCCCGATCCTGCTGAGGGACGTCGCGGACGTGCGTTTCGGTCCGGCGGCGGTCTTGATCGGCGCGGCGGGCATCGACGGCGGTCCGGGCATCAACGTCGTGGTCACCAAGCAGCCTGGCATCGACACCATCGAGCTGACGCAACGCATCGACCAGGAGCTCGCGCAGCTCCAGCAGAGCCTGCCCGACGATATCGAGATCCTGCCCGGGATCTACCGCCAGGCGGACTTCATCCAGCGTGCGGTGGACAACGTGGTCGACGCCGTGCGCGACGGCGCGATCCTTGTGTTGATCGTGCTCATGCTCTTCCTGTTGAACGTGCGCACGACGATCATCACGTTGACGGCGATCCCGCTCTCCGTCGCGGTCACAGCACTGATTTTCTGGCTCGCCGACATCTCGATCAACACGATGACGCTCGGCGGACTCGCAGTCGCCATCGGGGCGCTCGTCGACGACGCCATCGTCGACGTAGAAAACGTCTTCCGCCGGCTGAAGCAGAACAGTCGGCTGGAGGTCCCGCGTCGCTCTCTCGCTGTCGTGTTCCTGGCTTCCAGCGAGGTGCGCAAGCCCATCCTGATCGGGACGATCGTGGTGGCGGCTGTCTACCTCCCGCTCTTCGCCTTGCCCGGCATGGAAGGCCGGCTCTTCACGCCCATCGGCTTCACCTACATCGTCAGCATCCTCGCGTCGCTCGTCGTTGCGTTGACGGTCACACCGGTGCTCTGTTCGTGGCTACTGCCGTCGGCCGCCGCGGCACGCGAAGCCAGGGACGGCTGGCTCGTCCGCAAGCTGAAGAACGGCGCCGAATGGCTGATCCGTGTGAGCCTTGCACGCCCCGTCGCCGTATCAGCCACGGTCGGGGCCTTGTGCGTGATCGGCTTCTTCGTGCTGCTTGCCGGCGGGAGCGAGTTCCTGCCGCCGTTCAATGAAGGCTCGGCACAGGTCAACATCGTGCTGCCACCCGGTACGAGCATCGACACCTCCGACGAGTTCGGCCACCGCCTCGAGAACACGGTGATGGCGGTCGAGGGCGTGCAACACGTCGGCCGGCGCACGGGCCGCGCCGAAGGCGACGAGCACGCGATGGACGTGAACGTGACCGAGATGATCATCTCGTTCGACCCGGCGTCGACCCGCACGCGCGAGGAGGTCCTGCACGACATCCGCGCTTCGGTCGATCGCGATCTGCCGGGCGTGAATACCTCCGCCGAGCAACCGCTGGGGCACCTGCTCTCGCACCTACTGTCGGGCGTCACCGCGCAGGTGGCGATCAAGATCTCCGGCCCGGATCTGCGCGTGCTGCGCAACATCGCGGAGAAGGTCGAAGAGAGGCTGGGCACGATCGACGGCGTGACAGACCTGATGGTCGAGTTCCAGGTCCCGACCGAGCGGATCGAGGTCTCACCGCGACGCGAAGTGCTCGCGCGCCACGGCATGCGCGTCGAGGACCTTGCCGAGACCGTGGAGCTCGCGCTCGAGGGCGAGACGATCTCGACGCTCATGCGCGGCGAGTACTCGTACCCCATCGTCCTGCGCCTACGCGAAGAGGACCGAACGGACGTCACGGCGCTGCGGCGCCTGCGCGTTCGCGGCGCGGACGGCGAAGTGCTCGCACTCGCCGACCTGGCAACCGTCGGTACGAGCTGGACCGTCAACCAGGTCAGCCGGGAGAACCAGGTGCGTCGCCTCGTCGTATCGCACAACATCGAAGGCCGCTCCCTCGGCGAGGTTGTCACGGACGTCGAGCGGGCGCTGGATCCGATCCGCGCGGAGCTGCCACCCGGTTACGAAATCCGCACGAGCGGACAGTTCGAAGCGCAGGAACAGGCCACGCGCATCATCGTGATCCTGTCCCTGGTCTCCCTGCTCGTCATGTTCCTCGTGCTCTTCACACACTTCCGGTCAGTCAATCTCGCGGTACAGGTGCTGCTCAACATCCCCGCGGCGTTCATCGGCGCCGTCGCGCTTCTGGCCATCACCAACCAGACGCTCTCCGTGGCGACGCTTGTCGGTCTCGTCGCCTTGGGCGGCATCGCGTCGCGCAACGGCATCCTGCTGATCGACCACTACATGCACCTGATGCGTGAAGAGGGAATGAAGTTCGGACCCGAGATGATCATCCAGGCGGGACGCGAGCGAATCGTACCCGTGATGATGACGGCACTGACGAGCGGCATCGCGCTCGTCCCCTTGGTGCTCTCGCCCGGCGAGCCGGGTCGCGAGCTGCTCTACCCTGTAGCCACCGCCATCGTGGGCGGCCTCATCTCGAGCACGCTGCTCGACGTGCTGCTCACACCCGGCGTGTTCCTGTTGTTCGGTCGACGTGCCGCCCAGGCGACCGTCGAGCGCTACGATCCCAGTCGAATCCAGTCTGCGCAGATCGCTCTGACATTCGACGAGCCCCCGAAGAAGAAGAGGAGATGACCTCATGACTGCACTGAAGCGATGCGGCGCGTTCCTGCTGTGCGCGCTGTTCCTGTTTGTGGCTCCGGCCTGCGGCGACAGACACACACACGACGGCGAAGAAGACCACGATCACAGCCATGATGCCGCGCACGGCGGCACTTTAATCGAGGCGAGCGATCACAGCGCACACTTCGAGATCGTCCATGACGGCGATCAGGGCGTTGTGATGCTCTACCTCTACGACGGGCGCATGAAGCCGGCGACGAGCAAGAACGCGCCGCTCCTCAACGTGATGGCAAGGGGGGAACCGGTCCGCATCACCGGGGACGGCAAGGCTCCGACGAGCGAATGGGCATTCGTCCACGACGCGCTCAAGGACGACGTCAAGGGCCGCTTCCGGATCACCATGGGCGGCAAGACCTACACGCCCGAGTTCCATGGCCACGACGATCATGGCCACGACGACGACCACGAGCACGGCAGCGACGTGCACGCCGCGCACGGTCCCCACGACGGGACCGTGGCCTCGTTCGACGGTGGCTTCGTCGAACTGAAGCTCCACGACGACAAGGGCGACCTCGAGCTCTGGATCGCCAAGGACGAAGGCATCACCCAGCCGCTGGACATCTCGTGCGACGCGACGATCGACGTCACGTTCGTCGACAAGGGCGGCAAGGTCGTCACCCTGCGCGTGCGCAACAAGGACAAGAACGAAGACGAAGACGGCAAGCCGAACAACCGCAACGGCATGACGAACTACTTCATCTTCCCGGGTGACTCAGGCGCGGACGCGACCTGGCTGATGGGCGCCGAGTTCGAGGCCAATGTCAAGGTCGCCTTCGAGGCGGACGGCAAGAAGCGCGCCACGGATGCGTTCCTGCTCCGCCCGCACACCCACGGCGGCGAACACGGGCACGGCCACGACCACGACGACGACGACCACGGGCACGACGACGGCCACGGACACGACGACGACGGCGACCATGACGGCCCCAAGCACGGCCCGCACGACGGCACCGTGGAACGCTTCGACGGCGGCTACGTAGAGCTCAAGCTCCACGACGACAAGGGCGACCTCGAGCTGTGGATCGCCAAGGACGAGAAGATCACCCAGCCCTACGATCTGCCCCTGGCGGCGACGCTGACGGTCACGTTCATCGACCGCGACGACAAGTCCGTCACGCTACGCGTGCGCAACAAGGACAAGAACGAGGACGAGGACGGCAAGGCCAACAACCGGGACGGGAAGACGAACTACTTCATCTTCCCCGGGGACACGGGCGCGAATGCGACGTGGCTGATGGGTGCGGACTTCAAGTCCCAGGTCCGCGTGACGTTCGAGGCTGGCGGCATGCGCCGCGCCACGAAGGCATTCTTGCTGAAGCCGCACACGCACGGCGCGCACGGCCACGATCACAAGTAGGGGCGCCCCTTGTGGTCGCCCCACCCGTTGCAAGACGGCGTGAGGGATCCCTGTGGGGGCGGGCCTTGTGCCCGCCCGCGAACTCTGTGGGCGTGGGCAGCCACAAGGGCTGCCCGAACAGGGGGCGACGTGATTCGCGGAACGCGTCGCGGGGCGACCACAAGGGTCGCCCCTACATCGTCGGATCCATCACGCGGCCCATGAACAGGATCGTGCCCGTCGCGCGGTGACGGATCAGGAAGAGGAACGGACGGTCGCAGTGGACGACGACCGGCTTGGCGGACGGGGGAGCCGCCCGACCAAGCATCATCACCACGGTCGCCGCGGCGGCCTCCGTGCCCTCTTCGTCTACGGCAACAAACGCCTTGTGCAGGACCGCGCCGATCCAGAGCTTCTCGGCGTCGGTCATGCCGGAGAAGTCTGCCTTGTCGCCGTCGAAGGCCAACGGCATGCCCATGTCGCTCAGCGTCTTCGTGAGATCGCCGGACCAGGTGAACTCGAACTTCGGCAACTTGAGATCCACGCGCCGGTAGGCGAGCTTCGCCTCCCAACCCTCGAGCTGCCCCGTGAAGTACGCGCGATCCAGGTTCGCGATCGTGCCGTTCTTGGGCAGCATCACCACCATCGACATGGCGTCGCCCTTGTAGGGCAGCTCGACCGCGTGCGCGCTGCCGAGGTCGGCATAGCGGTAGCGGTGGATCTTGTGCATGAGCTTCGCCTTGACGCGCTCGCCCGCATGCAGCGTGAAGTCCCCGTCCTTGGTGCCTCGCTCCGAGAACGAGTCCTTCCAATTCGCTTTGAAGTGGATGGCATTGGCGAGCGTGAGACGCGTTTCCGGCGGCGGCAGGCCGTCGGGCACGATGTTCCTGATCTTGTCGCGCGTGTTCTTCGCGACCCAGTCGTTGATGGCCTTGCGTGCAGCCGCCGTCTGCGTGAAGTCGATACGCTGGAGCGGGGCGACGAAGCCCGTCTTCAGGACGCCGAGGAAACGCTCGCTAAAGGGGTAGCCCGCCTGCCCCCAGAGGGCGTTCGCGATATTGAGGCGGTAGGCTGGCTCCTTGCGCTTGTCGCCCGGGTGGTCCCGCCCCACCATCGGTGGCTGCAGGGCGCGATAGAGAACCCCGTAGCCGCGAGACGACGCCGTGTGGAGCACCTTGGCCATCTGCACAGCCGTGTCACCGCGCGCACCGGCCTGCGTCATCCACAGCGCGACGCTGACCGAGTAGGGCGAGAAGAAGAGGTTCTCGTTGTTCTCGGAGACCTCGCGATAGAGATCGCGCGCGAACGCGTTGTTGGCCGCCGGCAGCGCACCGTCAGCCGGCATGGGCTTCTCCCCGGCAACGGCCTGCCCCAGCGGGCAGAGCACGAGCGCAGCGAGAGTCAGGAGACAGACGGTCTTCATGGCGGATCTCCGTGCCGGCAACCACTTCGACACGGTACCGCAGCGCGAGTTCCGCGGACCTACCGGAGGGTGAAGGAGACGGGCACGCGGGCGCGACCGCCGTCGCCGGGAGCGAAGCGGTGCGCGTACATGACCTTCAAGGCCTGCTGATCGAGGATCTCGTAGCCGCTCGAGCGGACGACCTTGGCGCTGACGACGACACCCCGGCGGTCGACGCGGATCTCGACATGGGCCGTGCCCTCCCAGCCGCGGCGCTGCGCCTCCGGCGGGTAGTAGCGCATCACGGTGGGCCGGCTGACCAGGCGCAACGGCTTCCCGCGGGCCGGCCGCGCGGCCGGGCGCGCGGCAACCGGACGTCGGGGCGGGGGCGGGCGCACCGTAGGCGCGGGCGTCGCCGGGGGCGCCGGCTGCGTGCCTCGCGGCTCCCGCGGCCGCACCTTCACGACCTCGAGCGGCAGATCGTGGGAGTCGACCGGGTCGGAGAACGGCACGTCCGGATCCTCGGGCAGCTCGAGGTTCTCGAGGTCAGGCTGCACCGTCTCGAACGTGTCGAGCGCGTCGGGAGCACAGTCGACGGCGTCTTCTTCTGTCTCTTCCGCGACAGGCTTTTCTTCCGCGGGGGCGCCGTCTTCCGCACGGGGTTCGATGATCTCGACACGCGCGAACGACAGCGGCTTGGGCTCGCTCTTCGCGCTCGCGAAGAGGAACCAGCCGCCGCCCAGCAGCACGGCGTGCACAACAAGAGAGATCCAGAACGGAGACATTCGACGCTTTCGACTCGAGGAGGCGAATCGTACCGGAAACGACGGGGGCGGGGACGGGTTCGCGCGTGGCATCAGATCTCCAGCTCGAACCCCACGAAGGCGTGCCGGCCCGCACCCGCAAAGATGCCCAGGGGCGCCCGCGACGTGATGTAGACCTCGTCAAGGAGGTTGTTCACGGACGCGAAGATCGTCACCGGGCCGCCCCGGACGCGCCAACGGGCGGTGAAGTCGAGCAGCCAGCGGCTGGGGATCACGCCACGCGTCCCGTCATTGGACGGCGCCACGGTGTTGGCCTGATCCGTGAACTGGCTGCCGACGTACGACCCGTACAGCGAGGCCTCGAGCCCCGTCACCGGATGCTCGCCGCGCAACCCGACGCGCGCCAAGTGGTTGGGCGCGTACGGCAGCTCATTGCCCCGGAAGATGCCGTTGGGCGTCGTGTTCTCCGTCATGACGTAGGTGTAGCCCAGGTCGAGCCACGCCTTCGGGTCGCACTGTCCCTTGCAGCGACGCGAGAAGAGCTGGATGAGCTCGAGCTCGGACGCGAGCTCGAACCCGATGTGCTGGGTCTGACCGGCATTCGTGTTCAGCGTGCTGGCGCCGCCTGACTCATTGGCAGGCACGACCTGGTTCTCGAAATCCATGAAGAAGCCGGTGGCCTCGTAGTGGATCCAGGGACGCGGGTCGCCGCGAATACCCAGCTCGTAGTTCCAGCTCAGCTCGGGGTCGAGCTGCAGATCGATGCCCGCGTTGTCGATCGCTTGCGCGATCCGAGGAGGCGCGAATCCTCGGTGGACGCCCCCGAACAGGGTGGTGTCGCACCCGGGAAGCTGCGCCGTGAACCCGAGGCCCGGAATGAAAACCACGTTCTCCGTCGTGCCCCGGGTGTTGTCCGGCAGGAAGTTCTGGATCTCGAAGCGCCGCGTAGACGAGTAGTACTCCATGCGGAGGCCACCCGTCACGTTGAGCCAGCGGTTGACGGTGACGTTGTCCTGCGCGAAGAAGGACGCCGCGAACGTGTCGCTGATGTCGCGGACGCGCGTTGTCGAGGGTCCGTTGAACGTGGGCCGGACGTTGCGCTCGTTGCGGTAGTACTCGTCGTGGATGCGGAACCCGACGTCGTACTCGTTCTTCCTGCCGGCCAGATAGAAGACACCGGCGAGACGCGGCTCGATGCCCCAGTAGTGCGAGGCGCGGTCGCGTGAATCGAAGCTCGACTGCAGATAGATCGCACCGCCATCGATCGTCGTATCTCCGACGATCTGGACCGTGTTGGCGGGCGGCGGCATGAACGCCGTGTTCCGCATGAAGTCCTGCCGATCCCAGTCACGCCTGCCGCCGGCAGCATAGAGATTGACGAGGAGATCCGCACAGCGACTGAACGCCGTGTGCCACGTGATCTGACCGTTGTACCACTCGGTGTCGTACGTATCCCGAGCCGCGGGGTTCTGATACGGGTCCTGCTGGAACAGGCCGGTCGTGAGCCCGAGATACGTGTTCTGGGTGTTGGCCCGGTTCGCGACGATCTTGGCCGTCACGTCACTCCGTCGTGAGACCTGGTAGCGTCCCTTGAGCATCAGGTCGCCGATCTCGAAGCTGTTGTGATCGCGGTACCCATCTCCGAAGCGGCCGAGCGCAGAGAGTACGAAGCCAAAGCGCCCTCGGGTTGCGCCGTAGAGCAAGTGCGAGGAGAAGAACCCCTGCGTGCCGCCGGTGATGGTGAGCAGCCCTTCCTCGCCGCGTGGTATCTCCGGCGTGATGAGGTTTAGAACGGGGCCCACCGTGTGCGGTCCGTACAGGATCTGGCCGCTGCCCTTGAGGATCTCGATCGCAGCGATCCGCTCGACCGGCGCGATGTAGTAGGCGGCGTTGACCGTGTACGGCGCGAAGCCGGCGAGCACACCGTCTTCGAGAATCAGGACACTCTCGCTTCGGTCGGGGCTCAGGCCGCGAAAACCGATGTTCGGCACCACGCCTGCGCTGACCTCGTCGCGGATGTGAATGCTGCTCTGGCCGCGCAGTGCCTCCTGGAGGTTCGTTGCCGTGCGCTGCTTGCGAAGGCGCTTCGTCTCGAGTCGCACGCCGGAGCCGGGGATGACGCGCAGCGCCTCTTGGGCATCGGTGCCGATGATCGGGCGCGTGCCGACGATGTCGACGCGCAGGTCCGATCCGGAGGAGTCGACGATGTCACTTAGCGGAGCGTCGGCCTCGCCCGTGTCTGCCGGGGGCGCGCCCGCGGGCGGCCCGTCCGCCGGCGGCGGCGCGTCGGCGGGCGGCGGAGCATCTGCACGCGGGGCATCGCCAGGCGGAGGCCCGGCCGGTGGAAACTCGGTGGGCGGCGGATCGCCGGCCGGCGGGTCGTCGTCGGCCCACGCGACGGGCGCCAGGGCGAGCAAGGCGGCCGCGAGCAGGGCGGTCCAGAGCGTGCGGTCCATGGGGATCCCTCCACGCCGTAGGATAATGAGAATCGTTCTCAGAATCACAGAAGACGCAGGGAATCCCCTGGACCTGGGGGAGCAACGCGCAGAGCTCTATTTTCTGCTGCCGGCGGCCCGAATGCGGTCCATCCAGCGCTCGATGACCGCCTGGTTCTTTCGGTCGAGGTCCGTGGCGTCCGGCAGGTCCTTCATGCTGGCCAGCGACTGCCGATAGCCCCGGAGCATGTCGCGGTAGGACTGCTTGCGGCTCTCGGGCGCCTCGTCGAGCTTCTTCTGCGTCTTCTCGATCTGCTTCTCGAGATTGGTGACCATCTTGCTCTTGCTGGTGGCGACCTGTGCGCGCGCGACGGCGCCGCCGATGGCCGCCCACTGCTGCCAGTTCAGCGAGTAGGCCTTGAGCATGGCGGCGTCGGGCCGGCCCGCGGCGGACTGCATCTTCTCGATGAGCTTGACGTAGCTCTCCATCATCGCGTCCGTCAGCTCGATCTTTCCCATCTGCTCCCACACCTTGGTGGGATCGGTCTCACCGCCGGCACCCGGGAACCCGGCGCCCTTCCCGGAGAAGAGGTCCCTGAGCGCTTCTTCCTGGGTCGGCTCGTCCTTGCCGCAGCCGGCCAGCACGAGGAGCACACAAACGAAAGCACAAATCAGCGCAGTGCGGAACATGGTCGCCTCCCGAACGGACGCGACTACGGAGGACTCACCTCGTAGTAGAGCGCGTCGTTGAACGTGTCGCCCATCCTAATGTCGCCGGTGCGCAGGCCGCGCTTGAACCACGCCGCCCGCTGCGCAGACGTCCCGTGCGTGAAGGAGTCGGGCACGACGTAGCCCTGCGAGCGGCGCTGCAACGCGTCGTCACCGATCTTCTCCGCGGCGTTCATGGCTTCCTCGATGTCGCCACGCTCGAGAATCTGCTTCGTGCGGTGGGCGTGGTGCGCCCAGACCCCGGCGAGGAAGTCCGCTTGGAGCTCGAGGCGCACGGTCAAGGCATTGGCCTGCTTCTGGGGGACGCGGCCGCGCGCGCGATCGAGCGGCTCGTTCCAACCGAGGAGGTGCTGGATGTGGTGGCCGACCTCGTGCGCGATCACGTAGGCCTGCGCGAAGTCACCGGGGGCGCCGAGCTTGTCCTTCAGCGTCTTGAAGAAGCCGAGGTCGATGTAGATCTGCTGATCGCCCGGGCAATAGAACGGCCCCACCGCCGAGCTGGCGAAGCCGCACGCCGAGCGCACGCCCCCGCTGAAGAAGATCATCTTGGGCTCCTTGTAGCGCTTGCCCATGCGGCGGAACTGCTCGTTCCAGACGTCTTCGGTGTCGGCGAGCACGACGGTGCAGAAGTCGGCCAGCTCCTGCTCGGCCGGCGTCGGCTTGTAGGGCTGCTGCTGCCCGCCTCCCCCACCGCCACCGCCGCCGCCGCCCTGCAGGATCGCGCTGGGATCGCCGCCCATGAGGAGCACGACGATGGCGATGATCAGTCCGACGCCACCGATGGCCATGCCCGTACCGGGGCCCTTGCCGCGGCGGTCCTCGACGTTCTTGCTCTTTCGTCTGCCTCTCCAACGCATGCGAAGTCCTCTCTCGGAGCGGGAGCGAGATCGTAGGAGCCCGCGCAAGGGGCGGTCAACTGCCGGCGCAGTCGTTTCGGGCTACATGGCGTAGCCCATATCCCCGTGCTCAGCCAAGCGCTTCTCGTAGAACCCCTTGGGCACGTCGGGCACCCCGGCAGCGTCGATCCAGCGGTTGAAGAAGTTGAAGATCGCGCAGACCGTCGCCGCGTCGTACAGCGCCTGGTCCGTCCACCCGGCGGCCTTGGTTTCCTCCACGAGGGCGCCCGAGACCTTCGCCGGCGTATCGTTCACCATGGCGAGGTAGCGGAACAGCGCCTTCTCCTTGTCGGTGAGCGGCGCGGACTCGAAGTCCTCGCAGACGGCGTCGACAAAGGAGCGGTCCTTCAGCAAGTGCGCCGCGACCGCGGCGTGGGCGGACGTTCAGAACACGCAGTCGTTGCGCGCCGAGGTCCACGCTGCAATCAACTCACGCTGACCCGCGGAGAGCTCCGACGTGCCACGCATCACCTCCTGCATGTAGTTGCAGAGATGCGGCGTTGCCGGCGGTCGCGCGGCGAAGAGGTAGTAGATCCCCGGCGGCTCCATTCCCTGCTTGCGCGACGCCTCGATCACGCGACCGAAGCGGCCGACGTCGCCCGTCGTCGAGGGGCTCATCAGATCCTTGAGGTGCATGGCGGGCTCCCGATGTCGTGGGCGCATAGCCTACGCCGCCGCGGGACCGCCTACGTACGCGCGAGGATCTCGAGCATGCGTGCGGGGTGTACGCTGGCCGGATCCCGCCGGGCCCAGGCCTCGTAGAAGCTGCGGAGGGGCGCCCGCATGCCGGCCGAAGCCATCTCGGGCAACCACTTGATGCTGCCGAGATCCTGATTGCACCGCAGACGCCAGAAGCGCAGGGCCGCCGCGGCGTTGCCGCCCTTGGCGGCAGCTGCGGCAAGCTCGCCCAGCCCGACGGCCTCCTCCTTGGGCCGGAGGCGCGCGCGCTGCAACGCCCAGAGCGACTCGGCCGAACGCCACTGGCCGAGCCACAGATACGCCCGATAGAGATCGCTCACGACGGACCCGCGTCGGTCCTCCGGCACGATCTTCAGCGCGTACTCGAGGACGGGAACCGCCATCTCGTACTTCTCTGCGCCGAGCATGACGGCGCCAAGTACGTCGACGCGTTCGGGCTCGCCGTGCGCCAGCGCACGTGCTCGATCCCAGAATGCCGGCCCGTCCGCCTTGCGCGCCATCGTCCCGAGCAGGCGGGGGTGCCGCCACGACGGACGCGCCGCCAGGAACCGCCACAGGCGCTTGTCATCGGGATCAGGCCACGTTCCTCGTGCGTCGCGACTCATGTCGACGAACTCGGCGATCATCCACTTGGCGTAGTCCGAGGCGGGCGGGACACGTTCGAACTCGCTCCAGAGGAGCGCTTGCAGCGCGGCGTACTCGTCGACGGTCCGGAGCCAGTGCTCGTACTCGCGGACGACACGGCTGCGTTCGTAGGACGCATCGTCGGGCGCCAGCGCCAGTGCCTTCCTGAACGCCGCCCACGCTGGTTCCTTCTCCTTGCGGCCCGCGTAGTATTGGCCGCGCTTGATCCAGTACGTCGCGCTGTCCTTGCTCTCCTCCTCTTGCTCGAGAATGCGCTTCTCGATCACGCGATACCCGGACACGCGCTGCACCATGCCCGCCGACTTCAGGGACACAGCGCGCGGCAGACCGTCGGGGTGCACGGCGGCGAGGTCTTCGAGCAAGGCCTGGGCCTCTTCCCCTCTGCCGGCGCGGCGGTACGCGTCCATCAACTCGACCTTGATGCCGTTGAGGATCATGGCCTTCATGCGCTCGACGGTTGGGCGCCGTGCATGCCACTCGTACACGCCGAAGTCCGCCTCGGTGAGCGGTGTCTCGAGTGCGCGCTCGAGAAAGTGGATCTGCGTCCGGCGCCACGCATGCGGGCGGAGCCGCTTGCCGAGCTTCAGCAGCTCGTGCGCGAGACGCGGCCGGGCGACCTCCTCCAACCAAGACACGTCTCGGGTGTCGTCGAGGATTCCCTCGCCGCTCAAGTACGCAAAGATGTGCGCCAAACTCGTAGGATTCGCGCGAACGCGCTCGGCGAGCATGCGCACCAACGGCTCGGCGGTGCCCTGGTGCTTGCGGAACCGGAGCCGGATCCAGAGCCAGGGATCCTCGAGGTCCTTCGCGCGCGCGGCCAGCCAGCGATCGACGACGTCGGCTCCCGCCTCGTCGCCCCACACCCGGAAGAAGCCTGCTGTCACACCGACGGCGTGGGGAGCGTGCTCCATCACAGTGCGGGCGTGGCGCTTGAGACCGCGGTGATCGAGGAACCGAACGAGGTCGCTGAGCTCGCGCCGTTGGAACTCGGGCGGCAGGTCCACCAGCACGCCCAGTCGGCGCTCGAGCTTGTCGTGATGGCCGGCCAGTGCCAGCACGATGGCATCGCGCAGCAGGCCGGCAGGATCCTGCGTCTTGGGCTCCGGAGAAATCGACTTCGCCCACGCGCTGAGGCTGTGGGTGCGCAGCGCGTGCCCGACGGCCTTCCGGATCGGATGCCACTCCGCCGGTTCTTTCTCGAACGTCGGCGGGCTCTGCACGAAGACCTCGGACGCGTCGACCCCGCGCAGCAAGCTGCCGCACGCAAGAACGACGAGAAACACAAGGTGTCGCGTACGCATGAGCCTCCCCGGCCACCGCGATCGAGCCTACGGCTCTCGGACGCAGTCGGGTGTCCGGATCGTGCAAAATCAGATGCGCGCTACGAGGCGAAGAGCGCGCGCGGAACAAGCGAGAAGCCGGGGACTCCATGCACGTCGAGGACCCTGTTCCGAGTCGGCGCTCGGCGCAGCGAGAGGATCGCCGGGTGCAGCCTAGATGATGTCCAATGCGGCGATCAGCGACGGCGTAGCCGTCGTGTAGTTGGCGTCGAAGCGCAGCCTGGAGAGGCTGGGTCGTTCTTCAGGATCACAGATCAGCCCAAGCGCGATCATGGCAATCGACTGCGCCCTGACACGATGGGCCTTGCCGTCGATGACGCTCGTCAGTGCGGGAACGGCGGAGAGCTCACCGAGCTGGCCCAGCGCGAACGCCGTGTGCAGCAGCACGTAGGCCGACACGCCCTTCGCGGACAGCTCGCGCGTGAGCATGAAGACCTCCCGCGTTCCTCCCAGCAGACCAAGCGCGAACGCGGCCTCGCCGCGCACGTCGATGCGGCTGCGGTCGAGGACCGCCGCGTGGATCGACCGCAAGACGTCGGGCCGCGCGTCGCCGATCTGCGCAAGCGAGATCGCGGCGTTGCCGCGCAGCTCCGGCAGGCGACCGCGGTCGTCCAAGGCCGTGCGCAACGTGTCGATCGCACCCTTGTGTTGGACAACGCCGAGCCCCACCGCGTATGGCGATGCCATCGCGTCGCCGCCGCGCGGCTTGGCCAGGCCTTCGCGCAGCACACGTCGGGCGTTGCCGTGGAAGGTGAGAGCGTCCTTGAGGTCGCCGCTCTCGGCCGAGCCGGCGATGGCGAGCGCCAGGACCGCGAACCCGCGCGTCGGTACCGGGCCGTGCTCCGCCTCACGCAGGAGGCGCGGGGCCGCATCGGTCTGCAGCAGGACGTCGTAGTCCTTCGTGGCGAGATCTGCACGCAGGAGACGCCCCAGGGCGATCCACGCAAGGCCGCGCGACTGCGGGTCCTTGGCCGCCTTGTAGCCGCGCATCCAGGCCTGAGCGCCGGCCAGACGCTCTTCGCGCGACAGCTCGTCGGCGCGCGCGCTGAGCCCCACGAACGCCGCACGGCGCACGGCGGTCGGGACCTTGCGCGAGGCCAGCACACGCATCAGCAGCGGCGACCATCCGCCGCCGCCCAGGCGCAGGCGCGTGGTCAGCGCGTGGGCGCGCTGCGCGTCGCTCCATTTGCGCTTGAACACGCGGTGTCCGAACGCGATGCGCTGGAGCTGCTGGCGAATGCTGTCACCGACGCCCTCCGGCGGCTGCATGCCGATCGCCGTCAGGAGTGCGACGGGAAGGTCGTCGCCGGCGTATTCGGCTTGCAGGCACCGCCAGAGGGCACGCGTCACAAGGACGCCGTGAGCCGCGAGCCCGCTGCCGTAGGGCTGATCGCCCAGGAGGCCGAGCGAGATCGCGGCGAAGGAGCGCGTACGGTCGTCGAGCGTCTTGTCACCGACCAGGGCGTCGAGATCGGCGCGCGCCTGATCGAGGACCTTGATGTCGAACTGGTGGTCACGGTTCGTGCGCCGCATCAAGCCAACGGCCAGGGCTGCGGACTCGCGGACCTCGGGATGCGCTTGCGCGTGCCGTGCGTACCGCATGAACAGCTGGAAGTGCTTGGGGTCGTGCGTGACCTTCGCCAGCGCGATCAAGGCGGAGCCAAGCTGGGTATGGCGCGCTCGCGCCGCCGGGTCGACGATGCGCGAGAGCGTCGGCACGACGATCGTGCGCGCGAGCAAGGCACGGCGCTTCTCCCATGCGGCCGACGGATCGCCGGTCCCCGTGATGGGCGCGCGCTCGGCTTTGCGGCGCAACACCTCGGCGCGACTCGGCAGGTACTGCCAGCGGTTGAGCCGCCACCACGTCTGCCACGAGTCGAGTCCCGGTCCCGTGGGTGCTGTACGGCCTCCGGGGCGGCGCCCCGTGGGCGCATCGTTGCCCGGCGTGGTGCCGCTCGGGTTGGCGGGCGTGGGCAGTGGTGTGGGTTGCGGCGTGGGTGTCGTGGGTGTCCCCCCCTCCGGCGGCGGCGTGGACGGATCGTCGCCGCTCTCCGGATCGGCCGTCGTAGGCGCGTCGCCCGGGTCCTCGGACGGTGTGGTCGGCGGGATCGGTGCGTCGGGACTGCCGGGCGTCGGATCGCCGGGCTCGGTGGGCGGCGGTGTCGTCGGCGTCGGGTTCGTCGGGTCGGGCTGCGGACCGGGTGTCGTCGGGTCCTCGGGCGGACGAAGGCCCGGCGTGACCGCACCACCGGGTGCCGGGTAGTACGGCGGCGGCGGGGGCGGCGGAGGAGGGGGCGGCGGAGGCGGCGGCGGCGGCTTGGGCGGCGGCGGTTTGAAGCCGCCGCTGTGGGCTTCGGATGCAGGCCCTGTGTCGAGTGTGCCTTGCCCGACGAAGAAGAGCCCCAGGCAGAGGAGACCGAATGCCACGGTCGGGAAGGACCGCAGAGAGCGCGGCAGACCAGGCCGGATGCGGGAGGCAGACATATCACTCCAAGCTCGACGGAAGGAAACCAGTCGGGCGCCTGGGATGCGGGGGTCCAGACCGCCGCCCGGTGCCATGGTCCGTGGCCGAATGTGTCCCTGTTCAGGAGGGGACATTCTCGGGCAGAGCTCGCAGCGAAGGCAACCCGGCGCGACGTCCTCCCGGTCGCGGTGCACAGGGTGACGGCCCCCATGGCAGCCTCCCTACGGGTGCGTATGTATAGAAACGCAGCGAAACGGGCTCTGCAGCGGCAATCCGGTCAGGGCGAGAAACGATCGTCCGCGCCGGGCACGAGCGGCGACACGTAGTGCACGGCGTCGACGTCCAGGGGGCCGTAGATGTGCGGAAAGCCGCCCTCGTAACGAATCTCGGCCTCCACGTCGTGCTTCGGGATGCGTAGGAGCAGCAGGTCGGTGCGCCCGGAAAACCGCTCGTTGGCGACGTCGTAGACCTGGTCTTCGTCCGAGCAATGGATGAAGCCCTCGGTGCGGAGGCTCTCGGGCTCGTACGTGCCGGTCTTCTGCGCCGCGGCCCAGGCTTCGGCCGGCGCGATGTGGAAGACGAAGTCCTTGTCGGGAAATCCGGGCCGTCGACTCTTCGGCTCATCCGTGGGCCCGGGCGGCAGCACGCGAACCACGATCTCGTCGCCGACCTGCAACGAGCGACTGGCCCAGTCGGCATTCTCGCCCTTGTGCAAGCCGGCTACATCAACGCTCAGGTCTTCGTCGAAGTAGCCGGGCTCTTCGCTCGCGTGCTCCGCCGGGTCGCGCTTGACCCAGCAGAGGATCGCGGTGAGCACGCCGAAGTCGGGGTAGCCCGCGGTGGTGATCGTCTCCCCGTTGACCGAGACCTCGAACCGCGGCGCGCCTTCCTCGCTCATTGGATCGCTTCCGTGGAGGGCGCGAGCTTCACGCGCGTCGAGACGGCGTGCAACGCAATGTTGTGGAGCATCTCGTCCACCGTCGTGCAGCAGTCCGGCAGGATCGTCACATCGTACTTTTCGGCGGACTTGGAGATCGCCGTGTGCGTCACGCAGTTCTGCGTCATCATCCCGCAGACGAGCAACTCCGTCACGCCGGCTTTGCTCAGCTCCTCTTCGAGCGTTGTGTCGACGAAGCTGTCGGCGTAGGCCTTGATCACGACAGGTGCATCCGGCGCGGCAGCCACGACGCGCTCATGGATCTCGGCGCCGGGCGTGTCCTTGTTGAAGAACGGCGAGAGGCTCGCCGCCGGATCGGCGACGTGCTGGATGTGAATGACGTGGACCCCGCTGTCTTTCGCACGCTGGATCGCCGACTCGACCTTCTCGAGCGTGGCTTCGGTGTTCCAGAGCGGGTACGCGCCGTCCGGGAAGTAGTCGTTCTGCAGATCGATGAGAAGCAAGGCCTTGGACACACGTCACCTCCGAGGGAATCACGGCGGCGGTACGATGAGGGAGGGAGCGCAACGATGCGAATACTATTGCTCGTGACGATGGTCGTTGCTTGCGGATGCCGGAGCGCGCCGCGGCAAGAGCCCGTGGTGGACTTCGACCGGCAAGCCGAGGCGAAGGCCGTCTACGAAGCCGCGATCCGGCACCTGTGGATGCGCGACGGCGTGCAGCATGCGGTCATCAATCCCGAAGGACACAGCGGCATGGGCCTCGTGATGCCTGGCCAGACGCGACGCCACCTCCCGCGCCTACGGACGGACACATGGAACGACTACAGGCTCCAGAGCGAGCACCACTACAGGGAGGTCGCCGTCCCACGGGACCTCGACGTGGGTGCGCCGATCACCTGGTTCACCGATGCGGAGTTCCAGGCACTCGTCGAAGAGGCGGAGAAGACAAAGGAGCCCCTCTCGCTCGAGACGGCCTGGGACACCCTTCGGAAGCGCTATCCCAAGTGGTCTGGCTGGATCAGCGTCGGTGCGATCGGATTCAGCCGCGATGGCAGGCAGGCCCTGACGGACACGAGCGCCGGCTTTGCGGGCCTCTCCATGTCGGGCCACGTCGTGCTCCTAGAGAAGCGCGGTGGCGTGTGGCGAGTCGTCAAGGAGTACGTCGCGGTGATGGCATGACGACCCCAATGTCGCCCGGGTAGATTCTCCGCATGCCGGACGACCGCTGCCGGATCCTGTTCGACCATGCCTCGGATGGACACCTGATCGTCCTCGACGGCGTCGTCGTCGACTGCAACCAGGCGGCGGTCGACCTGATCGGCTGCGCGTCGCGTGACGACGTGCTCAAGCTCCATCCCGCTGTGCTCTCCCCGGAGCGCCAGCCGGATGGGCGGCTCTCGCTCGAGAAGTCCAAGGAGATGGATGCGGCGGCGCACGCCAACGGGTTTCATCGCTTCGAGTGGATCCACCAGACGGTCGACGGCGAGCCGCTTCCCGTCATGGTCACGCTCAACTCCATCCAGATCGACGGCAAGCAGGGTCTGATCGCGGTGTGGCACGACCTGCGCGAGATCAAGCAGCGCGAGGGCGAGCTCCGAGACGCCAACGCGAAGATGAAACAAGACCTCGAGGCGGCTGCGCTCGTCCAGGCCTCTCTCTTGCCCACCGTGCTGCCGGAGATCGAGGGCGTCACATGCGCGTGGGCCTTCCTGCCATGCGACGAGTTGGCCGGCGACATCCTCAACGTATTCCTGCTCGACCCGAAGCACCTGTGCTTCTACGTGCTTGACGTATCCGGACACGGTGTGGCGTCGTCCCTGCTGTCGGTGACGGCGAGCCACTTCCTCTCGCCCGACCGGAAGACGTCGCTGCTGCGCCGCTCGGGAAGCTCGGAGGACAGCCACCACGCGGGCCCCAGCGAGATCGCACATCAACTCAATCAGCAGTTCCAGTCACGCGGCAGCGGCGGCGTGCAGTTCTTGACGCTCTTCTGCGGCATCCTCGACCTGGAGACACTCGACCTGCGCTACGCATGCGCCGCCCACCCCGGCGCGGTCCGGCTCGCGCCCGACGGAACGACGACGCTGCTCGAACACCCGGGACTGCCGATCGGCGTGGTGAGCCACGCGGAGTACCAGGAAGAGGTGATCACGCTCGGCAAGGGCGACCGCATCTTCGTCTTCTCGGACGGCATCCCCGAGGCCCGCAGTCCGTCGGGCGACTTCTACGGATCGGAGCGTCTTGTCGAGCGCATCACGGGTACGCACGGGGGTGAGCTGAGCCGGAGCGTCGACGGCCTGGTGGATGACGTTCAGGCATGGTGTGCGCCCGAGTCACCGCAGGACGACATCTCGGTGCTCGCAATCGAGATCGCGCCGTAGCACGGCCACGCGCGAGAGAACTCTTCGGCAGCACGCGCGAGATCGTTGAGCTGTCCCGGCTCGACGGCCAAGGAACCCTGCACGCGCCAGTCCCCCACCGGATCGATACGGAGTTCGACAGTGATGGTGACGTGCGCCACGCCGTCATGCGTGCAGCGAAGCAGCAACTCGCCTTCGAGACTCCGATAGGTCTTCTCGCCCTCCCACCCCCGCCACGTTGCCGCGAGATCCGCGAAGAACCCGGAGAAGCTCGCGTGCGGGCGATACGCGTAGACAGGATGCTCCGCGTCCAATCCCGGCCTCGACAGCGCAGCGATCCATGTGTCCTTCTCGTCGGCACGCAACTCGAACCGAGCGTCCCCGGCTGCGGACTGGATGACGAAGCGATCGGCCAAGCCCGCTACTCCGAAGGCAACTGGTACTTGAAGACGCCCTTGCCGAGATCGAACGTAACGACGAGAGTCTCGGGATCGGCCGACACGACGTCCTGCGGGCTCGCTTGCAGCTTCTGCTTCGAAACGAATGCGAGAGGGAACGAGAGATCGCTGACGACCATCGAGCCGCGCTCGAAGGCACGCTCGATGCTGATGCTGTAGTAGTCAGGTGATCCGTCGTTCGGTGTATTGAACTCGAAGGTGCCGATGCTCACCTGATAGCGCCCATCGAGAATCGGCATGCCTTGCGTCGTTCCGTTCGCCGGGCGCCCGCGGGTCGCAACCTGCTCGAAGCGCTCAGGAACCGTAATCCAGCCATCGGGCAGGGACGGCTCACTCGCATGGCCAGGCGCGGGAGCGCTCTCCTCGGTCAGGTCATCCCGTTGGAGGATGGCGATCGCAAGCCCCACGGACACGACCAGTACGATGTAGAGGATGGCCCGCGTATTGTCGCTCATGGGGTTTCTCGTTACCGAGCCTAGAGCGCCGGACTCGGGTTCATCGTCGTTACGCCGCTCATCGTGATGACCTCGAGCTGCGCCGCGCCGAGGTCGATGCTGGATCCTCCCGGGTCGCCGTTGGAGATCCCGACGCTGATCTGATAGACCCCATCGGGCACGCCCGCGCCCGCAAACAGGTTCACGGTGTTGAAGGACGACGACAGAAGGAGCTCCCTGTCCGTCCCCACCGGAAGCGTGACGCCCTCCGTGAAGTAGACGAGATCGCCGGCTCCGTTGCGGACACTGAGGTTCAAGACGATCGAGGTGTCCATCGTCGTGTACGAGCCCCGGATGCTGACGCGCAGCACGACGTCATTGGGATCCGGCGGCGTGTACGTCGTGTTGAATATGCTCGCGAGGAGGACGCCTGAGCTCGACTCGGTGCTGGCCGGTGCGGTGGTGATGTGGCGCACCACCGTCGTGCCGTTCGCGAACGCCGTGCTGTCATCACTCCCGCTGCTGCCGCAACCGATGGCGTAGCCGACGGCCAGCACGAGCCCCACTGTCAAGAACCCCGTGATCGAGCGCTGATTGCGCGAAGCAAGCTCACCCATGTGTACCTCCATTCCACGCCAGGGTAGCCCTCACCGTGGGCGGCGTACACCGCGCTTGCTGCTACGACGGACTCGACTCTGCCACGGGCGGCCACGCACCCATCTGCTGGCGCAACGAGAGGATCTTGCCGAGGTGAAACGCGTTGTGGAGCGCCACACAGTTCAACTCGTCGCCCAGTGTCAGGCCCGGCTCGAGCTCTGCCGCCAATCGCTCGGGCACCTGCCCCAACGCTGCTGCAGCACGGGCGCCGTCCAGGAACCTCTGCACCAGGTCCTGCCATTCGTCCTCGTGCTCCGGCACCGCGCTCGGAAACCGGTCGCCGTCCGGATCACCGTCTCCAACGATGCTGTTCTGGTACGCCTCGGCGTGCCACAACTCCTCGTAGATGGAGTGCGACGCGCCGTCCGGGCACAGCGTGACTTGCTCGAGCGTCAGCCCGGACAGAAGGCGGCTTCGCTCCGGGAACTCGCCGACAAGAAACAGGTGCTCGAGGATGTGCATCGCTTGACTCCGCTCGGCGAGCGTACCGTGTCCACCGCACCCACCGCCACTCGTCGCCCCACAGGGGGCAAGCACATCCTAGAGAATCACGTTCGTTTCCAAGGGAAAGGACGGCGCGTCTTCTCGGGCGATGAACCTCACGTCGGCCGTCGCGTCGTTTCCAAGATGACCGTCGCCCTCGTTGTGCTCCACCAGCACAAGCCAGCCTCCACGACGACGCCAGACGGTGTACCGAAGAACAACCTTCATGTACGGGTCCACGTAGTCTCCCGCAGAGTCAGCGACGCCCCACGCTTCGATCAAGATGGTCCTTGCTTGGTCGTACACAGCGCGCAGGCCCTCCCAGGAGCTGACGCACCCCGGTTCCGGATTCGATTCGTTCTGGGCCAGCACACAGAGCGCGAACGCGGCCACGCGCTCTTGGCCGACCACAACAAGCCGGTAGTGCGCCTCGCTTGCATAGGCAACGAACACGAAGTCCGGCCCCTCCTCGTAGTGCCATCCCTCCTTGTCGACCTCCCATCCGGCATCCTGGATCCACGCCAGGACCTGGGCATCCTCGAACGGTAGGATCGCGAGGTGTTCGAACGCCTCCGCCATGGAAACGAGAGCCGACGAATCGACCGTGCCTCGTGTCGCTCCGTTGTCATCCCGCGTAGCGCTCACCGCTGATCGTCGCCAGTGGCGTCGCCTGCCGACCACCCTGCGCCTATGAACGCGACGCTGGCCATGGCTCTCCAGGAAGCGAACCCTGATCCGGAGCGACTACTCGTCATCGACCACGAACTCCAGCCTGCAGGACGCACTGACGCGTCGCTCCGAGCCGAGCACGCGGACCTGGACCGAGTGCTCGCCTGCACGTGTCGGCGTCAGCGGAATCCAAACCACATGCCGCTCGCCCGCCCGGAGAGTGGGGATCCTCGTTCGCCGCTGTGCACCATCCGCACCTCGCATCACCGGGGGTGCGAACAACTGGACCGCGAAGTCCTTGATCGGGAACGTGCTCTCGTTCACTACCTCGAGCAGGAAGCGTGCCTTCTGCCCAACGCGGAGTTCGCCAGGTGCGTGGAGCCGCACTCGGAGGGTCCCGCTGTACGTAGCGGCTGCCCACGCCCTCGACGCGCCATCCTGGGCTGGATAGCTGCCGTCCGGCTCCGGCAGGACCGCGACACGGAAGTACGCCGCCGAGACCATGCGCTCCCGATCCCAGGCGTAGGCGTCCACGCCGTAGTACCCCGGACTCTCGAACGAAAACTCCTTTGCGAATGTATCGGTGGCACCGGGCTCCAACCTCTCCAATACCGTGTTGGCGGCGCCTCGCCCCGCTCCGCTGAACCGCTCACCAACTGACAAACGCACGGTCACGTTGCGCAGGGCAACGCTCCCCGTGTTGTGCACGGTCACGGTCGCCTTGAATGTCTCGCCCTTCTCTACCTCTTTCGGGGCGCTAACGTCGAGGCGCAGCGACCTGACCTCCTTGGCACCCGACATGCCCTGGAGATCGGCCTCGGTCGCCTGATCTCCCTCGACGATCCACCTGCGCGCCTTGCGATCGAAGCGGAGCTTCGGTCCGACCCGCTCGCGCCAAACCACGATCCCCTTCTTGATGACAGCCTCATCGATGTCCCGGGAGAAGAAGAACCGGTCCCCGGGGAAAGGCTCGCTGTCCATGATCATCTGGAGCGTTCCAGCAGCGCGACGGCGCTCCTGGATGGCGTATTGGCTGGTGTCCTGGTCGTCGAGGACCTCGACGAGTTCCTCGACGGCGCGGGACGATCCCAGGGCGGCGAGCGCCCACGCCACGACACTGCGCTGATGCCCGCGCGGCAGCGTGCCGATCGCGGCCTCGACCACCTCGATGCTCTCGTAGTCCCCGACTCGCCCGAGGTACTCGGCCGCGTCCTTCAGGCCGCCGCCGCTCGGAAGGCGCCGCCGGGCCCTCTCGCGAAGCCACGCACGCACGGCGGCAGTCGCCTCCGCCGTCGGCTCCTGCGCACCGATGGCATTTGCGATGTCGTGATTGAAATGCCCGGCCCGAACGGCGGCCGCGATCGCCCGCATCGCATCGGGAGAGCGAAGCTCCCAGAGGCACGAGGCGATGGAGGTGTACCCCTGCTTGAGCAGGGAGGCAATCTGCGGCAGGTCGTCCTTCGTGACCAGCTTGGCGAGCGCCGCACTCGCAGCCTGGGCGCGGGGATCGTGACGCCCGGGACGGCGGACCGCGCGCACCGCCTGGAACAGGTACGGCTTCGCTCCGATCCCCAGCTCGACAAGCCGGTTGATGCGCGCCTGGTGATCCTTGTAGGCATCCTGCCTCGTCGTCTCCGCGAGGATCTCCATCACCCTGACGGCGAGGGGGTCGGTGGAGCCGGGTTTCGCCATGGGCTCCAAGCGCACGACGATGTCTCCCTGCGGGACGCGTACCTCTCCTCGGAAGACGTCCTCTGCAAGCAGGTTCATCGGCGCACCCTCGACGTCGAACTCCAGGGCGGGCTTGTCCCGCGGACGGCCCCAGGCAACGACGCGCGCGTCCCCAGGCGGGACGCCGCGGATCTGGAAGCTCGCGTCGCTCTGCACGGCGCCGATCACCGACGCGCCGGCGAGCTCGAGCACAACGCGGTCCAGGACGACATCGTCAGGAACGTCGGCTCGTCCTCGAACCGTACGCCCCACCTGCAGGTGGGCCGGCACCAGGTGGTGCGAGGGCGCGAGGTTCGGGAGGTACACGTACTCCCCCTCCTCCGTGGTCCCGCCCCAGAACGCGAACCGTGCCGCATCCGGCACCCCATGGAATCGAACGACACCATCGTCCCCGGCCCGCGCCGTTGCAGAGTATGGGACTGCTGCATCCAGGCTCGTCAACCGGAGAACCGCCTCTCGCCGCCTGCGCGAACCACCCGGCAACGGGACCCAGCGAGCCAAGCGTCCCTCGACTGTGTCCCAGCGGTCGATGTGGACGGCGACCTGGCGACCAGGCTCTGCCGTCAGCAACACGTCGCCCGCGTCTGGTCCGGCTCTCTTCTTGGGGCCCGATCGATCGGGCTCGGTCAGGTGCGCCCACAACGCAACGGATCGCATGGGCACGGCTCGGAGCTCGAAGCGGCCGTCCTTCAAGTCCGTGGACGTCCGCAGTTCGCCCGCACCGATGTCGCACGCTACCGAAACGCCGCAAAGGGCAGTCCCGTCAGGCGTAGTCACTCGTCCCCGGATCGTGCGCCCCGGGGGTAGACGAACCTCGGTGGGCTTCGAGGGGTCGAACGGCTGCGCCGTGCCCGATAGATCCTCACGACTGTCAGGGGGACGCACCAGGAGGCTGTACTCCTTCCCGGTCTCGACACCTGATAGCTCGGCGACACCATCACGATCCGTCTCCGATCCGCCGAAGAAGGGTCCGGAGCGGAGATCCTGCCAGTAGCGCCTCCGAAAGAAGCGCATGCCTTCGTCCACAGCCCCCACGCGCGCACCAGCCACCGGCCGGCCGGCGGAGTCCAACACGCGAACACGCGCGACGGACTTCGCAGGCACAGTCCAGATGACCGTGTCCTCGTCCTCGGCGACGTCCTTCATCAGCCCCGTTCCGCCCTCGTCCGGCATGGCGGTCAGCCGGTACCGAAAGCGCCCGAGCCCCCCGAAGGTGAAGTAGCCGTTGTCGTCCGTCGTGGTGCGCCCTCTGTTGGCCGAGTACCCCGACAGGCGCGGCTTGAACTCGTCCAGATAGCGAGCGATGTCGACGCCCCAGTTCGCCATCGACTTGCCGTCGGCATCGACCAGCCGACCGCGCAGCACGCGCTCCGGCTTCAACGCGACGTCGATGATCCCGCCGGCCTCCGTCTTCGGCCCGACTACGACTTCGGCGGTTCGAAGCGGCTCACCCGTCTCCGCGTACGCGCGCTCGACACAGAAGAACGTGTGCTTGTCCTCGTTCTTGCCCCAGGCCACGGCGAGGCCGCGGCGCTGCCGCATCCGCAGGTACGGGCTGGAAGGCGCCTCTCGGCCGCCGCGAGGGAGCGCTCCCACGCTCGCCACGAACTGGCGTACGTCCTCCCCGTCGGCGTCGCGGACGCGCAGGAACCAGACTCCACTTCCGACCTCGGGGTGCAGCTCGTCGAGGAGCACCTTCACGTCCTTGGCACCGGCGATCGCCTGTGCGTGCCCAACCCACGCCCGGCCCCCCCGCGCGGCGAAGGCCTCGAACTCGAGGGTCTGGTTCCTCAGTCCGCCGAACTCGAACCGGCCCTTGTCGTCGAGCTCCAGCACGCGGTTCTCCCGGAACCACGTCTGCGGTCCGCCTCGTTGCGTCAACTCGACGTTGCGCGCAGCAACCCCCTGAGGAAGAACGACGGTGCCCGAGATCGTCTTCTCGCGCGCGAGGGTCAGCCGCAGTGGGTTGTCCTCGGTCGTCTTGGGTGCATCCCGAAGGAACTCCACGACAGGCAGGAATCCGGTTGCACCTGCCTCGACGCTGAGCTCACCAGGAGCAAGGGGGCCGATACGCGCTCGGCCATCGATGACGAACCCCGATCCCGTGGGCTGATGGCGCGTCCGCCCCCAGCCCATTCCGCCCCAGCGCACCCAGGCATCCTCCGGAAGCGCGGCGCCGTCCTCGGCGACGACCTCCACCTCCATCCATCGCGCAGGCTCGAACGTCAACCGAACGAGAGTGCCATCCAGGACGACGCGCTTGTTCTGCGCCAGGGCTCCGTCGTTGCGACGCGCAGTGACCACGAGCTCGGTGCCGCGGGCGAACCCTCGCATCGCTACACGCCCCTTGGCATCGGTACGCATCGTTCGATGCGGGCGTGTCCCTGGAAGCCAGGACATCCAGGCCGCGTCCCAGGCTCGGACCATCACGCCCGACTGGGGCATCCCCCGTGCGTCCACGACTTCGCAGATCAGCGTAGACGCCTCGTGGACCGCGAGCTCCGCCTCTTGCTTGCGGTTCGCGAAGACCTCCGCTCTCAGCGGCGGCGGCTCGATCCCTCGCTTCGCAGGTTCGGGCTGCGCTGCATGCGTACGGGAACACGGCCAGACGGAGTACGTGCCCGAGGGCAGGTCGCTCAATTTGACGAGCCCCTGCGGGTCGGATCGCCCGATACGGAGGAGGGCAAGACCGTCTTCAGGGAGGCGGGACACGCAAACCTGCACGCCCTCGACGACGGCCCCGTCTTCGTCGCGGACGGTCCTGATCTCGAGGACGCCGCCGCCGCGACCAGCGAGATCGATCTTGCTGGCCTCGCGCGAGACGGACTGGGTCCACGTCGTCCCGCTGCGCGGGAACACCTGCACCGTCATCGAATCATCGGGTAGGTCAACGGCGTACCGTCCCTCCTCATCCGCCGTTGCTGCGATGCTCAGGGAGGAGACCAGCCCGTGCGCGCCTCCCGGGCCAGGCTGGTACTGGGCGTGAAACAGGGCCTCCGCGCCGCCAAGGGCCCGCTTGTCCTCGCTCCGGATCACGCCGCGTACCGCACGCCCGCGTGTCGGCAGATCGAGGATCAGATCCCCTGCATGAGGAATCGACGTGGGCCGGACGAACCACTCACGAGCATCGGCGCGCACCAGGACGGTCACGTACTCGCCAGGCGGCGGGTGGGGCAACGCGAAGCGGCCTTCTTCGTCCGTTTCGACGGGACCGTAGACGCGGGCCGTGGGCCCCGGGATCCCCCACTCGTTCCCTTCGACGAGCAGCACGATCCACGTGCGCTTCTCGTGATGCGAAGACTTCACGGCTCCAGGGACGATCGGACCTCCGTGCCGTCCCTGCAGTTCGACGTGCAGGTCTCCGCCGAGTAGCGGCACGTCGACGAGGGCCACGCGCGATGCGCCCTCCCCGTCTTCGAAGCGGACCACATGCAGTCCGGGCCCGACGCCGTCGAATGCAAACTCGCCGCTAGGCGTTGCCACCGTCCGTGACAGCGGCACCGCGTCGCCGCGCCACGCTCGCACGAGAGTCGCCTGAGCAGCCGGGTGCATCAACGCACGATGGAAGCTCGAGTAGCTCCCGGGAATGGGAACAGCGTGGAGGGAAACCGAAGCGCCCGGCTTCGGCTCGTACATCAGGACGCGACCGGAAACCGTCGCTGCACCGGCGGGCGCACGCTTCTCCTCCGCCCTGGCGCTGGAAGAAGCGCCCAGGAGGAGCAAGAACAGCAAGAGCGACCGGCGCACGACCAACACGCCCCCAGGGTACGAGAATCGGCCTGCGCGTTCCTCAGGCCCGCCGCAGGGCGCGCACAGGATCTCATCGACCTTCGCGCTCTCGGCGAACACGTGAAGTAGTCACACCCACTCCTCGACGTCGTGGATGCGCCACATGTACCAGGCAACGATGGAGCGGTACGGACGGTACTCCTCGCCCAGCGGGTCGAGCTCCCTCGCCGTGGGCTCGTCACACGCTGCGAACTTGGCCCAGCCCTTGCGCACGCCAAGGTCGAGCACGGGCCAGACGTCGGGCCGCTTCAGCGCGAACATGAGGTGCATCTGCGCGCTCCACGGACCGATGCCCGTGACCTGTGTCATGGCGGCGATGACCTCTTCGTCGCTCATGCCCGGCAGGTCTTCCGGCACAAGGCGTCCGTCCACGACGTGCCGCGCGAGGTCCTTGATGTAGCGCGTCTTCGGTCCCGAGAGCCCGGCCTTGCGATACGTCGCGTCCCGTTTGCGCAAGACGGCGGCCGGATCGACCTCGCCGTCGAACAGCGCCGTGACGCGCGACCAGATCGCGTTGGCCGCCGCCCCCGCAAGCTGCTGGTAGGCGATCGCGCGCGCCATGTTCTCGAAGGTCGACGGGCGCTGGGGAATCGCCGGGTAGCCGAGCGCGTCCACGAGACGCGCGAACCGCTCGTCACGATCGCCGAGATCGCGGACAGCCTTGCGCGGACGCCAGTACGTGAGGCTCATGGCGTACGAGCCTATCGCCGGTCGCTTTCCGGGTACCCTCGCCGCCCCGGAGGAGACATGACCGACGTCACCGATGCCGCTTCCTACACCGTCCTGCACGCCGCGCGCGAGGGACAGCGCTCCCTGACCGCGGAGGTGCTGTGGTCGATCCCGCGTGTCGGCAGCCCCGTCCCGGCACCCGACGGCAGGAGCCTCGTCGTGCCGGTCACGACCTACGAGCTCGACGAAGACCACGGCACGACCCGGCTCTGGTCAATCGACACCACGACCGAAGACGCGCGCCCGCTCACCGCGGCCGACAAGAGCTGCAGCCAGCCGGCGTTCTCGCCGGACGGCTCGAAGCTCGCGTTCGTCGCCAAGAGCAAGGCGAAGGACGCCGTGCCGCAGATCTTCGTCATGCCGACCGACGGCGGCGAGGCGGAGTGCGTGACGGACATGCCCGTCGGCTGCTTCGATCCGAAGTGGCTGCCCGACGGCACAGGGCTGGTCTTCGGCGCCTGGTTCTACGAGGGCCATCTCACCGCCGAAGCAAGTCGCCTCGAGCATGAGCGCCGTAAAGACCGGCCGGTCACCGTCCACGCGACGGAAGATCGCTTCTACCGCTTCTGGGATCAGTGGCTCACCAACGGCAAGATCCCGCACCTCTTCCAGCTCTTCCTCGGCGGCGAACCGGAGGACCTGATGCCGGATTCGACGCTCTGGATGGGTTGGATGGAGGCCGCCGGCCACTACGACATCCACCCGGACGGCACCGAGATCGTCTTCGCGGGCTTCCACGTCGGCGGCGCCGAGAACCGCCTGCGCGGGGACATCTACCGAATGCCGATCAACGAAGACGGCAGCGAACCGGAGTGCCTCACCGCGGGCAATCCCGCCGGAAGCTGGCGCCCGCGCTACACACCGTGTGGCGGCGCGATACTCTACGGCAAGCAGGTCGATCCCGACTTCTACGCCGATCGCCCGCGCTTGATGCGCATCGAGAATGGCAAGCACGACGCCTGGCTCGAGGACTGGGACCGCGCACCCGCCGCCTGGACGTTCGGCGACGGCGGGAACATCTGGTTCGCCGCCGAAGACGACGGCGCACAGCACGTCTACACCCTGAACCTGAGCGACGCGCGCACTGAGGGCGCCATGCCCACGAGGGTCGCCTCCGGCGGCACGTGCTCGAGTCCGCGGCCCGCGGCCGACGGCAACGTCTACTACAACCGGCACGCGGTCTCGGAACCGCCGGAGGTCTGGCGCGTGCCCGCCGGCGGCGGCGAGCCGGAGCGCATGACGCACTTCTCCGACGGCGCACTCGCCGACGTGGCTATGGGCGAGGTGCGCGACTACCGCTTCGAGGGTGCTGAAGGCGCGTCGGTCCAGGCAGTCGTGATCCTGCCGCCGGGCCACGAAGAGGGCTCGCCGCTGCCGCTCGTCCACAGCATTCACGGCGGCCCGCACGGCGCGTTCAGCGACCTGTTCCACTTCCGCTGGAACACGCACGCCTTCGCCGCCCCCGGCTACGCCGTAGCGTGCGTCAACTTCCAGGGCTCGACGTCGTGGGGCAACGACTTCGCACGCCGCATCCGCGGCGCGTGGGGCGACCGCCCGTACCGCGACGTGATCGCGGCGACGGACATGCTGATCGAAACCGGCGTGGCGGACGCGGAACGCATGGCGATCAGCGGCGGCTCGTACGGCGGCTACCTCACCGCGTGGATCGCGTCGAAGACGGACCGCTTCCGCTGCGCCGTCAACCACGCCGGCGTCTACGACTTGGTGCTGCAGTACGCCAGCGACGTGACCTGGGGCCGCGCGAAGAACCTCGGCGGTGACATCTGGGCAGAGCCGGACCTCGTCGACGAGTACAACCCCGCGCGGCACAGCAAGGGCCTCAACACGCCGATGCTCGTGATCCACGGCGAGAAGGACTATCGCGTGCCGATCAACCATGCACTCGAGTGCTACGGCATCCTGCAAGCTCGCGGTGTCGAGTCGCGCCTGCTGTACTTCGCCGACGAGAACCACTGGATCCTCAAGCCGCGCAACTCGCTGCGCTGGTACGAGGAGGTCCTCGGTTGGTTCGAGCGCTTCATCGGGAGCGTGGGTCCGTGACCGACGTACAGGCCGAGATCGGACTCATCGGCGGCACCGGTCTCTACGGCATGGAGGGTCTCGAGGACGTCCGTGACGTGGCCGTCGACACGCCGTTCGGCGCGCCGTCCTCGGAGTTGCACCTCGGCACGGTCGAAGGGCGCCGCGTTGCATTCCTTGCGCGCCACGGACCGGGCCACCACCTGCTGCCGAGCGAGATCCCCTATCGCGCGAACATCTATGCGCTGAAGTCGATCGGCGTCTCGAAGATCCTCGGGGCCTCCGCCGTGGGCAGCCTGCGCGAGGAGCTACCGCCGCGCACGCTCGTCGTGCCCGACCAGTGCTTCGACCGCACGCGCGGACGTGTCAACACGTTCTTCGGTGATGGGCTCGTTGCCCACGTCTCGCTCGCGGACCCGTTCTCGAAGGGTCTACGGGACGTGCTGTGCGACGCGGCGCGACAGACCGGACACGAAGCCGTGGATGGCGGAACGTACGTGTGCATGGAGGGTCCGCAGTTCTCGACGCGCGCCGAGAGTCTCTTCTATCAGGGCATGGGCTGCGCCGTGATCGGCATGACCGCACTGACCGAAGCACGGCTCGCGCGCGAAGCCGAGATCGCGTACGCCTCGCTCAACCTCGTCACGGACTACGACGCGTGGCGCCCGGAAGAAGAGGGTGTCGACACGGCGGAGATCCTTGCCGTGCTGAACGAGAACGCCCACGTAGCACGCGAAGTGTTACGAGCCGCGGTGCTGCGGACAACGACGGACGCGTTGCCGGAGAACGACGTGCTGGGCGCGGCGCTCGTGACGCCGCTCGACCAGGTGCCGGAGGCCACGCGACAGCGACTGGCGGCGATCCTCGCCCGACACATGTCGAACGCGTAGGTACATGACGGAGAGGGACCAGGGCGAGTTGACCCCCGCGCAGTTCGAGCGCGTGTTCGCCCTGTTCGAGGCCGCGACCCGGATCGACGACGATCTTGACGCCCGCGCCGCCTACGTCCGCGAGCACGCCGCTGATGACGACGCGGTCCTGCAGGAAGTCCTGGGCATGCTCGTCTTCGAAGACAGCGACGACGGCGACAGCGTGGACAGCTTGGACGACAAGGCCGCCGCCGCCGTGCGACGCGAGACCGCGACCATGGGCGACACGCTCTTCGAAGGCGTACCGGAGCGCATCGGGCCGTTCCGCGTCATCCGCCACATCGCAACGGGCGGCATGGGCGAGGTCTACGAGGCCGAGCAGGAGGAGCCGCGCCGGCGCGTCGCGTTGAAGGTCATGCGTCGTGCGCTGCACACGCCCGACGCCGTGCAGCGGTTCGAAACCGAAGCGAACCTCCTTGCGAGAATGAGCCATCCCAACATCGCGGCGATCCACGCGATGGGCCGCGCCACGGAGGGAGAGACGGAACTCCACTACATCGTGATGGCGCTCGTCGACGGCGTACCCATCACCAAGTACGTGCTGCAGCGGGAGCCCTCGACCGACGCACGCCTGGAGTTGATCGCTCGCGTCTGCGACGCCGTCCAGTACGCTCACGACAACGGCGTCATCCACCGCGACATCAAGCCGTCGAACATCCTTGTGGAGCCCCACGGAACACCCAAGCTGCTCGACTTCGGGATTGCGCGCGCGTTCGAGCGGGACTCGTCGCAAGCCGCGCGACCGGGAGACCGCCGGATCACCGGGACGCTCGCGTACATGAGTCCGGAGCAGGTGCGCGGCGGCGCGGAACCCCTGGACGTACGGACGGATGTGTACTCCATCGGCGCCGTCGGCTACCAGCTCCTGGCCGGCGAGCCGCCGCACGACCTGCGCGAGACGACACCCCCCGAAGCGCTCTCCGTCATCGCATCCGAGCGGGCACCGGTGTTGAAGACGCGGCAGCGATCCATCGACGAGGACATCAGCCTCGTCTTCGCGAAAGCCCTGGAGATCGACCGGGACGAGCGCTACGCGAGCGCACGGGAATTGGCCGACGACATCCGGCGCTACCGCGCACACCGGCCCATTCACGCACGCCGACTGACCAGGGCCTACCAGCTACGACGCTTCGTCCAGCGCCACCGGATCCCGGTTGCGTTCGCCTCGGTCGCGTTCCTCGGATTGGTAGTCGGGCTCTTTCTTGCGCTGGCGTCCCGCGCCGGCGAAGTCGATGCGCGAAGGACGGCCGAGCGACTTGCCTCCGAAACGGCACTGCGACTCCGCGCAGCGAAGCTCGACGCCGCGGCCGCCGCCCTCCATGCCGGCGAGGGCGCCGACGCAACGCGGATCCTGCGTGACCTCGAAGGCGATTCGGACTCGTGGGAGTGGGTCCATCTGCGGGCGATCCGTCGGGATGCGCTGGACGTGACGGCAGTCCAGAACCATCCGAGCACCGGCTCCAATCTCGTCACACGTGACGGAACGTTCGTGACGTTCGGCACCGAGGGTCCGACCCTGCACGTCATGCCCCCAGGCGCACGCGACGTCATCGAGTGGACGCTTCCGGACGCCGACCGGCCCCGCAGCCTCGTGGCCTCGCGCTCCGGCACGTACCTGGTTACGGTGAGGCCGACGGAGCTTGGTGTCTACGACCTGGCGTCCCGGACGCTGGTCAGGCGGATCGACCGCACCCTGCCGCGGGGTGCGCTGCGCGACGGCTCCGACCTCGTGCCCTGGGGGGGCACGGACCTCACCACGCCCGTCGATGTCGCCCGCGGGACCGACGTGTCAGCGAGCTTGTCCGGGTACGCCGGCGGCAGGATCTGGTCAACAGCCATGCCCGGCTTGCTCGCATGGGAACGGGGCGCCGGGGACTTGGTCGTGGGCAACCTCGCCGCAAAGACGAAGCCCGTGCCGCTCGCCGCTGCGGCCAGAGCACGCGACATCGTCGCCGACACGGAGGGCCGCTGGGTTGCCGGACTGGAGAAGGTCCGATGTCGTTTCTGGGATGCGGCCACCGGGAACGTGCATTGGACGCTCGACGGACCCGGCGGCGACATCGCATTCAATCTCGTCTTCGACCCGCGAGATCCGGACCGTGCGGCAATCGTACACCGCAGCGGCATCGTCCGGCTGCTCGACGTTCGGAAGCGGCGCGTCGAGGCGACCTGGTACGACGAACGCGCATCCCCCGAGCTGCTCCATCCGAACGCAAGCTGGGCCTGGATCCAGTTCACGGGCGACAGCCCCAGGCAGATCCACACGTGGATGCATGGCGCCAGGGCGACGTGGCCGGCCTCGGAGCTGACGCATCAGACCGTCCTCCAACACGCCGAGCCCACGCACCGCTATCCCTTCGTCTACGACATCGCCTGGCACCCCGGCGGCCGATACCTCGCGTCCGTCGCGTGGGACGGCCGGGTCGTCATCTGGGACACGTGGACCGGGCAATCCGTTGGGGTACTTCCCGTTCCGTCTCGGGCGGGTTTCATCCACCCCGTCGCACTCGCCTTCGACGAAACAGGCCGCTACCTGGGCTTGCGGACCAGCTCTCCGGAACCTGGAGAGTACGTCTGGGACACGTGGGCGAAGAGGCTCCTACCCGTCGAAGAGAGAGCCATGTTCCTGAGGCCGCCCGCCCCCAGGTATCCGTCACACGCGGGCACGCGCGTCGGCACGCTGAGCGGCCCCGGCCCCAGGGTGTCCGCGTTCACGGTGGGCGACGTGGAGACGGCCGAGGACGTCCTCTCCGTGCAAAGTCATCGCGAGTACCTCACGATCGCTCTTGCCCACGGGGGTCGCCGGGCGTTCCTCGGTACGAGACAAGGCGACATCGAGATCTGGGACGTAGACGCGGGGATCGTCCTCATGCGCCTGCGCGGGCACCGGGACTACGCGTACGCCCTCGACTTCGCACCGGACGGCACGCTGGCGTCGGGGTCGGGCGACGGCACGGTTCGTCTCTGGCATGTGCTGCCCCTGGCCGAGCGAGTCGAGCGAGCCCGTCGACTCGTGCCCGAGCTCGACCGCCGCGTCGCCGACGCCGTCAAGGACGCGCTCGCCGACGGCGGCAACCCGTCGACGGCCGTAGACCTGTTGTACGAGCGCCTGGGCACAAAGCCGCGAGAGCTGGGCGCCGCGTGCGCCGCCGTACTGCGCTCGACGCGCTAACCTGGGAGCGCATGGACGCGGACCGCCAGAAGAAGGAAGCCACGGACCTTCTGCTCGCCATGCGCGAGCGGGGCGAGACGGCGGATCCGCGTCTCGACCCGATGGTCTACGAGGAGGTGCGCCGGCTCGCCCGGAAGCTGATGCTCTCCGAGCGCGCGTCGCACACGCTGCAACCGACAGCGCTCGCGCACGAAGCCTACGCGCGATTGATCGATTCGACGCGCGTCAACCCGCGGGACCGCGGACACTTCCTCGCGCTGGCCGCGCGCGCCATGCGGCGCATCCTCGTCGATCATGCGCGGCGAAGGTCCGCCGAGCGTCGCGGCGGCGGCAAGCATCCCGTGACCCTCGTGGACGTCGGCACCGACGCAGGCGGTGACGACCTGGACCTGCTGGAGCTCGAGTCCGCGCTCGAGGCGCTCGAGGCCGTCGACAAGCGCAAGGCGCTCATCGTGGAGCTGCGCTACTTCGCGGGCATGAGCGTGGCGGACGTTGCCGAGACCATGGACCTCTCCAAGGCGTCGATCAAGTCGGACTGGGCGACGGCGCGCGCCTGGCTCGGCGCGCGCCTGGCGCGCTAGGCCTACTGGCGGTCCATGTCGCACCAGCACTGACCGCCATAGTGTTCGTCCGTCTGGGTGTGGACGCCGTACTGCGCGTAGAACTCGCGAACCGATCCAGGGGGCGCCACGGGTGTCTGAGTGTGGAGCCAGCCCGGAGCCCAGATCAGCCGCCAATCGAACTCCGGGTGCGAAGCGTCGCAGGCCTCGAGGAAGACGATGCTCCCGACGATCCTCCCCTTTACGGGGATGGTGTCGCCGGTCACGTACCCCTCGAAGTCGCTGCGATCGCCGACATTCAGCGAATCGAACGTGATCGTTCCCTCGACGGTCTCGCCGGTGAACGTCAGCTCGATGTCGTAGCCGATCTCCTCGTTCGACCAATCACTCCTCGCGGTGTCGTAGTAGGCCATGTTGGTTCCACCGTCACCCGAGTAGGCACCGTCCATGTAGATGCTCGGTGCGTTGCCGAACGAGACGGGGACCGCCTGCGGGTTGCTCGTCGCCGGGCCGATCCATAGGACTTCGCTGACAAAGCTGTCGGTCGCCCCGTACGTGTCCGGCGTCGAAAGCCCGCCAACGCCCTCGAAGGAGAACGCGGACACCCACGCGCCGGCTGCGTCATCGGTGACGCTGCCGTCATACGGCGCGCACGCCAGGCGGAGCTCGTATCCACCGGGCCCCGTCAACATCAAGCTGACCGTCGTCCCGTCGACGTGTCCGGACAGAGTGAGGGCATCCCCTACGGTGACTCCATCGAGTGTGTAGCCGGGCGCGGTGTGTTGCGCGGCGCCGTCGTTCACGCTTGCGACCGACGTGGCACCGCCAACGCCACCGCCGTCGATGGTCAGGGTGCCCATGCCCGTCACGACGAAGCGCTTGATCCAAGCCAGCCCATCCCACGCGTAGTAGGCGATCTCGATCTTCTCGAAGGTCCAGTCGCCGCCCTTCCACTGCGACGGCGCCAGGCTTGCGGCGAACGGCGAGATCTCGCCATCGGGCGTGTTCGAGGTGCCTGCCCCTCCGCAGCCGACAGCGGGCAGTAGAACGGCGGCAAGGCACAGGACGACGACCTTGTTCTTCAGGAGAGTCATGAGTCGAACTCCAGGGTCAGCGTGCGGCACGAGCGCCTCACACCCTTCCCAGCGCAGGCGGTCTGCGGAGGGGCCAGGTCTTCTTCGAGGCCGCGGGTGGCCTACTGGCGTGCGAGGTCGGCGTAGCACTCCCCGCCGAAGCGCGTCGCAGTCCGCGTGTGGACCCCGTAGCGGCAGTAGATCTCGCTCACGGATCCGGGTGACTCCGGCACCGGACTCCGGTACCGGGACATGCTCCAGACCAGCCGCCATGAGAACCCGGGATTCTGCGGATCGGACGCCTCCAGGAAGATGTAGCTGCCGACGATCGCTCCCTTCATCGGAATGGCGTTTCCGACCAGATAGCCCTCGAAGTCACTGAGTCCGTCCAGATCCGTGATGGTCACGGTCCCCTCGACCGCGTCTCCGGTGATGGTCAGCTCGATGTCGTAGTTGATCCTGCGATCCTCGTAGTCATCCGCCAGATCGTCGTAGTGGGTCATCCACGTGCTTCCGCGTCCGGCGTACGAGCCGTCCATGTAGACACTCGGCTCGCTTCCGAACGACACGGGGACGGGCGGCGGCGGCCCACCGGCGGCTGCCCCCATCCACGTGACATGGGAGACAGTGGCGGAGCCGCCGTAGGTTCCCGGCAACGAGATGCCGCCCACACCTTCGAAGTACTCGCCCCACGTCCAGCGCCCCGCTGCGTCGTGCTCGACGTAGGCATCGTACGGAGCGGTCATCATCCTCAGCTCGGTTCCACTCGGAACCGTACCGATCAATCCGACCGTTGTCCCATCGATGTGTCCCGAGATGACGAGCGTGTCTCCGGCGGCGAAGCCATCCTGCCAGTGCCCGTGCGTCGTGTGCTCCGTGACGCCGTCGTAGAGCGAAACGACCTCGGCCCAGCCGCCGACACCCCCGGCGCTCATCGTGAGTGTGCCCGGGCCCGTCTTCACCGCGCGCTCGACCCACGCCCCCCCCACGTCGTCCCAGACGTGGTACGTGACCCGCAGGTGGGTGAAGACCCACTCGCCGTCCTTCCACTGCGACGGAGCCAGGCTCGCGGCGAACGGCGAGATCTCGTCTGCGGGCGTGGTCGATGTGCTCGCGCCGCCGCAGCCGACGGCGGGGACGAGAATCGATGCAAGCAAGAGGATGAAGAGCTGGGTTCTGGAGGGCGACATGCGTTGGGCTCCGGCTTCCGCGTGAGGCACTTGCGCCTCACACCCCTCCCAGCGCAGGGGCGCTGCTTGGGGGCCAGGTTTTGTGCCCGTCGCGCCGCCTAACGAAGTCCGACGGCCGCAACCTCGAGAGCTGCACGCGGTTTATCTTCCTGTTCCAACTGCCGATCAGGCAGGTCAGGAGAGAAGCCGTGACGCGATCCTCGACTCCGCAAAGCTCCATTTCTCGCGCCTTGCCCGCCTTGGCCGGCATCCTCGTCTTCGCCGCCGGCCTGGCGCTCATGGCCGGCTCCGGCGAAGCCCGGGAAGAGCCGCGGCCGCTGGCGGACGAAGCCATGGTCACGCAGGCCGTCGACGGCTTCATCCGCGCCCGGCTCGAGAAGAAGGACGTCGCGCCCGCCCCGCGCTCGTCCGACGAGAAGTTCCTCCGCCGCGTCTACCTCGACCTGCTCGGCACGGTCCCCACGCCCGCCGAGGTCGAGTCGTTTGGCGCTGATCGCGCTGCCGACAAGCGCGCGAAGAAGATCGACGAGCTGCTCGCGACGGATGCGTACGCCGAGAACTGGGGAACGCTCTGGTTCCGCACGCTGACGGGCTTGAGCCCGTACGCGCGCCGCCGCGTCGAAGGCCAGGGCGGCCGCTACGTGCAGGGCGAAGCGGGCAAGAACTTCCGCCAGTGGCTGAGCGATCAGGTCGCGAGCAACCGGCCGTACGACGAGATGGCGACGGACCTGATCACGGCGACAGGTCGTACGGACCAGAACGGCGCAGCCGGCTACCTCGCGCGCTGGGAAGCCAACGTCAACAACACCGCGGGCGCCGTCGCCAAGCACTTCCTCGGCGTGCAGATCCAGTGTGCGCAGTGCCACGACCATCTCTACGAGCCCGACTGGAAGCAGAAGGACTTCAAGGGCATGGCGTCGTTCTTCGCGCTGACCAGCGTGCGGCGTGTGCCCGAGTACCAGGAGCTGCAGCGCCTGCGCCGGCAGATGCAGGGCGGCGACAACAAGAACGCCAAGCAGGCCGGCAAGAAGAACAAGGGCCGCGACCTCAAGCGTCCCGGCAAGGACGCCGGTGACGGCATGGATGGCGGCATGGACGGTGGAGCGATGCCCGCCAACCGCGGCGACTTGCGCGAGAAGATGATGGAGCTGCGCAAGTACGCCAACGTCGTCGAGGTGCGCGACGCCCGCGTCGATCCGCGCTACAGCGACCGCATGGCGCGTCGCCTGAAGAACGCCAAGAACGAACGCCTCAAGAACCGGGCCGAGCTCCTCGCGACGACGCCGAAGTTCTGGATGGGTCCCGAGGCGCCCGACATGCCGGGCATCTCACGCCGGTACATCCTCGCGCGTTGGATCACCGGCGACAAGAACGAGGCCTTCAGCAAGACGGCCGTCAACCGGCTGTGGGCGACGCTGATGGGGCGCGGCATCGTGCACCCGATCGACGACTTCAACAGCTTCAACGAGCCCTCGCATCCCGAGCTGCTCGACATGCTCGCCAAGGACTTCGTGGCCAACGGCTACGACGTCAAGCGGACACTGCGCGTGCTGCTCAACAGCGACACCTACCAGCGCACGTCCCGGTGGATGGAAGAGGACGAGCCGAAGGCGAACCTGTTCGCCAAGGCCCCCATCCGTCCGCTCTCGACCGAGCAGCTCTACTTCTCGCTGATCCGTGCGACCGGCATGGAGACGCAACTGAGCCGCGCGAGCGTGCGGCAGCAGCAGCAGATCCAGCAAGCGATCTTCAGCGCCTTCTCCTTCGTCTTCGACGACGACGAGGGCAAGGAAGAGTCGGACTTCGAAGGCAGCATTCCGCAAGGGCTGTTCCTGATGAACGGAGAGCTGCTCCAGCGCGCCATCAGCGGCGGCAAGCAGAGCAAGTACGGCAAGCGCTTCAACCGCCGTCGTGCGAGCCGCGAGACGCCGCTCGAGAAGCTGCTGCGCGACGAGACCAGCGACTCGGCCCGCGTCACGCAGCTCTACCTGCAAGCCTATGGGCGGAAGCCCGACCGCAGCGAGCGTGTCGCAGCGGTCAACTTCGTCAAGAGGAGCGGAGGCGAGGTTAAGGCGTACGAAGACCTGCTCTGGGCGATCCTCAACTCCGCGGAGTTCATGACGAACCACTAGCGCAACCGATCAGGGCGCGCCGGGTTCCAACCGGTGCTCTCAGGAGAAACCACTATGTGCAACAAGTGTGACGACAAGAGCCGGCGGCATCTCTCGCGCCGGGGTCTCTTCCGTGTCGGCGCCGGCGCCGCCGCAACGGCCGCGGTGCTCGCTTCCCCGCTCCGCAACGTGTTTGCCGAGGAAGGCACCGACCAGGTCGACCTCAGCATCCCGAACCGTGGCAAGGCCAAGCAGGTCATCCTGCTCTTCATGAGCGGCGGCGCGAGTCACATCGACACCTTCGACCCCAAGCCCGGCGCGGCAACGAACGGCCCGACGAAGACGATCGCTTCGGCACTCCCCGGCGTGCACGTCGCGAGCAGCCTCCCGATGCTCGCCAAGCAGATGGACGACATCGCGCTCATCCGCGGCATGACGAGCAAGGAAGGCAACCACGAGCGCGCGCGCTACCTGATGCACACCGGCTACGCCCCGACGCCGACGGTGACACACGCGGGCCTGGGCTCGATCGTCTCGCACGAGATGGGCAGCAAGACCGCCGAGCTGCCGGAGTACATCGCGATCAACGGCCCCGGCGCCCGCCCCGGCTACCTGGGTGTCCACCACGCGCCGTTCGCCATCCGCGTGCGCGGCAGTGGCGAGACGGGCCGCGGCCCCGGCGGGCGCGGCGGCAAGACGCGCGGCAACCAGAAGGTGGTCCCGAACCTCGAGCTTGCCAAGGGCATGACCAACGATCGCCGTGACGATCGCATCGGCTTCCTCGAGAAGCTCAACGAGCGCTTCGGCAAGGACCGCTCCAAGAAGACCGCCGAGGCGCAGGAAGCGATGTTTGAGCGCGCCCGCCGCCTGATGGACTCGCCGAAGAACACGGCATTCGACCTCAGCACCGAGAAGCCCCAGACGCTCGCACGCTACGGCAACACGCAGTTCGGCGCCGGCTGCCTCATGGCACGCCGGTTGATCGACGAGGGTGTGAAGTGCGTCGAGGTCCTGATGGGCGGCTGGGACACCCACGACGACGGCTGGAACCGTGTGCGCGCACTCAACGAGCAGCTCGACCCGGCGGCCACGGCGCTGCTGCAGGACCTCAAGTCCAGCGGCAAGCTCGACGAAACGCTGGTCATCTGGGTCGGCGACTTCGGGCGCACCCCGCGGATCGACACGGGTCGCAACGGCCGCGGCCACTACCCGCGCGCCTGGTCGGCCTGGATGGCGGGCGGCGGCGTGCAGGGCGGCCGCGTCATCGGCAAGACGGACGCGCGCGGTGAGACGGTCGTCGAGACCCCGGTCACCCCGTTCGACTTCTATGCCTCGATCATGCACGCAACAGGCATCGACGCCTCGAAGACCTTCTACACGGGTCAGGGGCGGCCCATCCAGGTGGTCTACAAGGACGGCCGGGTCGTACCGGATCTCTTCAAAGCCTAGAACCGTCGGCATGCGCGGGGGACAAGGTGCCCCCATACAGCAACGGATGCACGGCAGGCCCTGGGCTGTAGGGAGGGGCCTTGCGCCCCTCCGCGAACGGTCCTAGTCGTCATCCCGCCGACGGCGCTCCTTCTTCAGCGCGCCCCGGCGGCGCTTCTCGTTGACGCGCTTGCGCTGAGACGCCTTGGTCGGCTTGGTCTTCCTGCGCTTCTTCGGGCGTGCGAGCGCGTTGCGAAGGAGCTCGGCGAACTTCGCTACGGCGTCGTCCACATTGCGGCCCTGGTCGCGGTATCGCTCCGATGTGACCAACAAGTCGCCCTCCTCGGTGAGCTTCGTTGCCAGTCGCTGCTCCAGCCAGACGCGATCCTCGTCGGTCAGGGCCCGGGACGAAACGAGGTTCCAGCGCAGCAGAACCTTCGACGACGTCTTGTTGACGTGCTGGCCGCCGGGGCCACCCGAGCGCGCGTAGGAGAGGTCGACCTGCGCCGACGGAATGCTCACGCGGTTGGTGATGCGGATCTCGGACGGAAGGCGCGGCATCGACGCATTGTGCCGTAGCCTCTCCCCATGCAGGTCGAAGACACCCCGCAACGCAACGCCGCCCGGCGGCGGCTCTTTCGCCGGGGCGTGGTCGTCCTCTACGAGGACAACCACCTGCTCGGGATCGCCAAGCCCGCGGGACTTCTCTCGCAGGGGGGGCCGCAAGGCGAAGAGTCGCTCACGGACCTGCTCGACGCCTATCGGCGTGAGGCCGAAGGCAAGCCCGGACGCGCCTACGTCGGTCTCGTGCACCGCCTCGATCGCAACGTGTCCGGGACCATGGTGATCGCGAGGACGTCCAAGGCTGCAGGTCGCCTGGCGGCCTACTTTCGCGACCGGGTGCCGGAACTCGCGAAGACCTACCTCGCGTGGGTCGAACGCGTGCCGGAAGAGACAGCGGGTCGACTGGTCCACGTCTTACGCCGCGAGGGCGGCGTGACGATGCAGGCCGCAGAGGGCGACCCCGACGGCCGCGAGGCAGCGCTTCGCTACGAGGTCGTCGCAACGTCGCAGCGCGGCGCGCGCGTTCGCATCACGCTCGAAACCGGCCTACCGCACCAGATCCGCGCGCAGATGGCGATCGTGGGTCATCCGCTCTTCGGCGACGTCAAGTACCGCGGCCCGGACGCCAAGCGCGTCGCGCTGCACGCGGCGGCGCTGTCCTTCCCCCATCCCGTGCGCGGAGATCTGGTGGAGCTGGCGGCGCCGGTTCCGTATGACCTCCAGAAGCTGGACGCACGCCTGCAGATGCAGCCGCCGGTGTAGGGTCTCGGCATGGCAGTCACGGTTCATGTGCTCGGGACAGCGCAGGACGGCGGGTTCCCGCATGCCGCATGCGACTGCGACTCCTGCGAAGGCGCGCGAGCGAACCCGGAGCGCGCGCGCCTCGTCTCGTGCATCGGCGTCGCGGGTGAGTCCGGACGCACCTTGATGGTCGACGCGACGCCGGACATCGGCGCGCAGATGATCGCGCTGTCATCGGCGGCCGGCCGGGCGGAGTCCGGCATCGACGCGTTGATCCTGACGCACGCGCACATGGGGCACTACCTCGGTCTCGCGATGCTGGGTCGCGAGGCGATGAGCACGCGCGCGGTGCCGGTTCATTGCACGCGCAGCATGCGCCGCTTCGTCGAGCAGAACCGGCCGTGGTCGCACCTCGTCGAGCGTGGCGAGATCGACCTCCAGACGATCCAGCCCGGAACTCCCCTCCTGTTCGACGGCGCGGAGATCCACGCGTTCCTGACGCCGCACCGCAGCGAAGATACCGACACGATCGGCCTCGAGATCCGTGGGACGGAGCGCACGCTCGTCTATGTCTCGGACGCCGACGTCTTCCCGCCCCCGCTCGCGGCCCGGATCCGCGAGGCCGACGTAGCGCTCATCGACGGGACCTTCTACGACCGCGAGGAGCTCCCCCATCGCGAGATCCTCGAGGTGCGCCATCCGTTCGTTGCCGAGAGCGTGGAACGGTTCGCCGACGCATCAGGCGACGTGCGGTTCATCCATCTGAATCACACGAACGCCCTGCTCGCGGCCGAGCCGCCGGAGTTGCCCGAGAAGTTTGCCGTCGCCCGCGAGGGAGAGACGTTCGCTCTCTAGCTTCGCTTCAGGGCGCGCGAACCTAGCCGCCGGACTGTTCTGCGGCCTGCATCTCCTCGGGCGACACGTCCTTGACGTGCGTCGCGAAGTACCACGCGTGGCCTTCCGGGTCCTCGGCACCGTACGTACGGTCGCCGTAGAACTGATCCTCGAGCTCGCGCGTGATCTTCGCGCCGGCGGCCTTGGCCTGCTCGAAGTGGGCGTCGACGTCATCGACGTAGACCATCACGAGGCTGGACCGGGAGCCTAGGCTCTTCGGACTCTGGTGGCCCATGTCCTTCGCGGCGGTGGCGAGCATCACGACGTTGTCGTGGTACATGATCTCGGCGTGGCCGACGGAGCCGTCCTTGCCCTCGAAGCGGAACTTCTCCTCGAAGCCGAACGCGTTCTTGATGAACTCGAGTGCGCCCTGCGCGTCCTCGTAAAGCAGGTACGGGATCATGCGCTGGTAGCCTTCCGGCGGATTCTGAGCCATCGGTACTCTCCTCAACAACGGGGGAGAGGATTCTAGACCAGATGCCCGGTCTCCCGCTCCGCGAGCTCGCGCCCGAGCATGGCCCTCTTGCGCTCGGTGCCCCAGCGGTAGCCGCTCACCGCGCCCGTCTCCCGCAGCACGCGGTGGCAGGGAATCAGGTAGCCGATCGCATTGGCCCCCACTGCGTTGGCCACGGCTCGCGCAGACCCCGGCCGCCCGAGCGCCGATGCCAGGCTGCCGTAGGACACCAGTGCGCCCTCGGGGATCCGAAGCAGCGCGCGCCAGACTTGGAGCTGGAGATTGGTCCCGCCCAGCAACACGGGGATCCGTCGGCCCGACGAGCCTTCGAACACGCGCTCCACGACGAGCGCCGTGGCGTCCGCGTCTTCGATACGCCGCGCGTTGGGCCAGGCTTCTGTTGCGTCGGCGTCGCCGAAGGCAAGACCACACACGCCGCGTTCGGTCATTGCGATATGCGCCGGCCCGAACGGGGTGTCGTGGCGCCCGTGGCGGATCTCGAGGCCCTTGCCGCGCGTCTTGATCTCGCCCGGCGTCATGGCCTCGACCGCAACCATGAGGTCGTGCAGGCGGCCCGGGCCGCTGAGCCCGGCGTCGTAGGCGGCATCGAGCACCGAGGCGGCGTCGCACAGCCGCTCGCGCGCTCGCTCCGCGGTGAGCGCCTGCAGGAAGCGCTTCGGGCTCACGCCGGCCCATCGCTTGAAGAGCCGCTGGACGTGGAACGGGCTCAGCTCCAGGTGCGCGGCAATCTCCTCGAGGCCCGGCTGTTCGGTCGCGCGGGACTCGATGAAGCGGATCGCCGCCTCCACGCGCTCGTAATCACTCGTCGCCATGCCGAGACCCTACGAGGAGAGCCGAAGCCCGGCGACCCGGTTCTTGCGGTCCGCTCAGCACTCCTCGTCCGACTCGAGAAACGGATGCGGGTCCGCGTGGACGTGGACCTCGCAGTTGGGGACAGCGTCGCGAATCGCCCGCGCAACGCGCGCCGAGAGCCGGTGCGCCTCCGGAAACGAGATCTCCCGATCGAAGGACACATGGAGATCGATGAAGACCGTGGGGCCCGACTTCCGGCTCCGCAACGCATGGATGTCCCGCGTCTCTGGAACGGCGTCCATGATGGCGGCCTGAATCTGCTCGTGCGCTCTCGGTGACAGGCTCTCGTCCATCAGCTCCTTCGCGGAACGCCGCAGCACGACAGACGACGTGTGCAACACGATGGCCGCGACCACGCACGAGATCGCGCCGTCGATCCAGTGCGCCCCGGTCGTCTGCACGGCGGTCAGCGAGGCGAGCACGCCCAGGTTCATCCACACATCGCTGGTGTAGTGCGCCGCGTCGGCCTTCATCGCGACAGAGCCGGTCTCGCGTCCGGTCCTGAGCAGCAGCCGGCCGATCCATGCGCTGGCGAGCAACGAGACGACCATCACGCCAATGCCGAGCTCCGTGTGCTCGAGTTCGCCCGTACCCGTCCAGAGCCGCCGGACGCCCTCGAAGAGGAGCACCAACCCGACGAACCCGATCAGGAGCCCTTGCGCAAGGCCCGCGATGCCCTCCGCCTTGCCGTGGCCGTAGCGGTGCTCCCTATCCGCCGGGCGTCCGGCGACACGCACCGCGAAGTAGTTCACGCTCGATGCCATGATGTCCATCACGGAGTCCGTCAGGGACGCCGCGATGGCGAGCGAGCCGGTCACGAAGACGGCAACGAGCTTCGCCAGCGCCAGCGTCGCCGCGACGATGACGCTGAAACGGGCTACGCGGACGTTCTTGCGTACGAACGCCTCGGAGGTCGATTCGCCCGGGGGCTCCTCATGCCGGTGATGATGATGCAGTCCCATCTTCGGCGTCCCCGCCATGCAAGCGCGCCTCGAGCTTGCTCATTCGCTCGAGCAGCTCGGCGTTCTGCTTGCGCATCGTCTCCAGATCGTCCGACAAGCGCGAGACCTCATTGCTCCGCTCGCTACTCTTGCGTAGCCGCATCACGGCCGCCCGCACGGCCCGCTTCACCCGCCCGTCCGCGTGCAGCGCCGGCGCGCCGTGAAGCACGCCAATGCCGCGGTCGTCCCCGAGATGCCGCAGCGCGGCGATCGTGCTCATGACGACGCGGAAGTCCGGGTCCGTGAGCAGCTCCGCCAGAGCTTCCAGCACCGGCTCGCGTACGGCCATGCGCCGCCCGATCACGGCCAGGGCGCGTGTCGCCGCCGCGCGCACGCGCGCAGGCTTCCCGTAGCGCGTCGCCTCGAGCGCGGCGGGCAGGACGGCTTCGCTGCCCAGCGCCGCAAGACCGTGGATCGCCCCGACGCGGATGACATCGCCCCAACTCTCGCGATCGGCCAGAACCGACTCGAGCAGCGCGCGGGCACCGGCATGGCGTGTCTCTCCGAGCGCCTTGGCCGCCGCGCCCTCGACGAAGATCGACGGGTCCCCCTGCTCCAGCCGCTCGGCGAGCGCCTGCCCGGCCACGGCGTCGTCGCGGAAGGAACCCAACGCGGCCGCAACACCACGGCGCGAACGCGGGTTCTCGACCTCACCAAGTGCCGCGACGAGGGCCTCGCGCGCTCCGGGTTGGCGGGTGCCGCCCAGCGCCTTGGCTGCCTCGACGGCCAGCGGCCAGGACGCGTCGTGCAGTGCGCCCGCGAGAGCTCCGATGTTCTCGGTGGTCGGTTCCTCGGCCAGGCCCTGGGCGGCACGGACGCGCGCGAACAGCGGCGCGTCACTCGCCAGCAGCTTGCGATTCGCCTCGGCCGGTTGATCGACCTTCCACGAACCCAGGACGTGGCCGTGCGGGTCGATGTCGACGCGATCCGGAGCATCGGCCAGCGGCACGTGGAACGTGTGATCCCTTCGCGTGCAGTCGAAGCGATGCGATGTGACGCCGCCGTCCTTGCCGTGGACCGCCACGTCGACGGAGAACCGGAACGCGTCGACCATCTCCTTGTCGGTCTTCTGCGTCTGCTTGATCGTGATCTGGAGGACCCTGGCGTCACCGTCGTACTTCCAGGACGCCTTGATGTCGGGGTGCCCCGCGCCGTACACCCACTGGTCTAGGAACCAGTCCATATTGCGCCCCGTGGCGGCCTCGACCGCGACGCGCAGATCCTCCGTGACAACGCTGGCGCCCTCGTTGTTGCGCCCGTACGTCTTGACGGCACGCCAGAACGCGTCGGCACCGAGCTCGTGCCGCAGCATGTTCAGCACCAGCGCGCCCTTCTCGTAGAGATGGCGATCGAAGAGATCGATCGGCTCGTCGAAGCGCCGGTCCACGATCGGCCGGCGGTACTCGCCCGCGTCCTCGCCTTTGTAGCTGCCGAGCATGGCGAGGCGATCCTGCGCCGCATCCTCCTCGCCCTTGTGGTGTTCCTTCCAGACGACCTCGGAGAACGTCGCGAAGCCCTCGTTGAGCCACGCGTGCCCCCAATCGCGGCACGTCAGCAGATCGCCCCACCACTGGTGCGCAAGCTCGTGCGCCACGAGATCGTCCATGTCGGAGTCGAGCGCCGCGCGCTCGTCGTAGAGGGTCACGTCGATGAGGGTCGTAGCCGACGTGTTCTCCATGCCGCCGAAGATGAAGTCCTCGACCACGACCTGGGCGTACTTCTCGTACGGATAGGCGATCCCGAAACGGTCCTCGAAGACCTCGATCATCTCGCGCGTGCGCCCGAAAGCCCGGAGCGCGTCCTTGCCGCGACCGGGCGGCACGTAGGCCGTGAGCGGTACGCCGTCCCCGGGCAGGACGACTTCCTCGAACTCCGCGACGCAGAGCGTCACGAGGTACGCGGAGTGTTCCGCCTCTTGTTTCCAGTGCCACGTGGCCGTGCCGTCGTCGTTGTCGGTCTTCGAAACCAGGGCGCCGTTGCTGATGGCGGTGTACTTCTGCGGAACGCGCGCATGCACCGCACTCGACGCCTTCTCTGTCGGGTGATCGAAGCACGGAAACCAGTACCGGCTGTCTTCATCCTGTCCCTGGGTCCATGCCTGGTGCGGCTTGTCCGGGTAGCCGTCATCGGGATGGATGAAGTAGATGCCGCGGCGCGGGGTGCCGTGGTAGCACACAGCCACGCTGGTTTCCGCGCCGTGCGCCAGCGCGGACGGCAGTTCGATCGTCAGGTCGTGTCCGCTGTGCCGGTAATCCAGGGCT
>JANQJW010000007.1 GCA_028281445.1 Planctomycetota bacterium
GCCCGGCATCGACAGCGAACGCATCGGCTTCTTCGGCATCAGCGCCGGAGGCATCGTCGGCGCCTCGCTCGCTGCCGCGGACCCGCGCATCAAGGCCCAGGTCCTCGTCTTCGCCGGCGCCCCGATGGCGGACGTGATGACGGGCACCGTCGAGGACAGCATCGCGGACAGCATCAAAGGCGTGATGGAGACGCGGAAGTGGAGTCGCGAGCGGGTCCGTGCCGAGTTGCGCAGCCGCCTGCGGACCGACCCGTACGTGCTCGCGCCGCGCATATCGCGCGAGAACACGCTGATGTTCATCGCCCACGACGACGAGTCCGTACCGACCCGTACGCAATACGCCCTCTGGTACGCGCTCGGCCGGCCCAAGGCGCATCGAGTCCCCGGCGGGCACTACGTGGGGGTCGGGCTCTTCCTCCCGGCGATCATCTCCCAGTCCCAGCGCTTCCTGGGGCAGCGACTCGGGGCCCCGTAGACTCAAGAACGTCGTAACAAGGGCCGAACGCGAGGACAGGGGCGTCGAGCCTGTTGAGGGATCCCAAGGGTTGCACACCGCGAAGTTGCGCGTCTGCAGGCCCCCTGGGAGGATCGGCGCGGTAGGTCTGGAGGTCGCTCGATGCGAACGCGTTCCGTGGTCATCGTCTTGGCGCTTCTCGCGCTCGTGCTGCTGCCGACGGTGGGCTGCGGCAGCGGTGAGGGTGTGGCTGCCGTCGCAGGTGGTGCCCGCATCGGCCCCTTCTTCTTCGGCCTGCCGTTCGTACCGGCCATCGGCGGTCAAACCGTCACGGTGGGGCTCAAGAACGCGTTGAGCGTCACGGCGCCCGTCACCGTCACCCACTACACGGCAGCCGGTGTTCCGACGGTTCGGCCCTTCATGGTGCCCCCGAACGCAGAGCTGCGCATTCCGCTCGCTTCGATCGTGGGGGGAACGCCGGGCGGCTGGGTCCACGTGGACACGCGCGGGGCGGGCGGCGTGCCGCTGCCGACGAGCGGATTCGTCTTCCCGTACATCGAGCGCGAGACCATCGGTGGTGCGGTCGAGAAGGACACCTTCGAGGGCGTGACCAGTCGCGCGGCCGGCGTTGCCGTGGCGTTCAAGCCCGAGACGACCGACATCCAGATCATGAACTTCAGTGCCGTGGCGTCGCCGTTCACGGTCAGCACGTTCAACCCGGACGGTACCTCCGTGGGAGCTCCGGTCGTGACCGCTGTCGTCCCGGCGTTCGGGTCGATCCTCGTCGCGCCCTTGCCCAACCCGGCCATGGGCAACGTCGGCTCCGTGCGGATTGCCGCCGCGGCGCCCGGCGTCACGTATGCCGCGTGTGCTCGGGAGTCGACTTTCCAGACGCATGCCGAGCTGCGCTTCCGCGAGACGAGCATCGACGTGCTCCCGGCGTTGGTCGACTACGGGTTCGACCTCGAGTTCGGCCAGGATGCGTTCCTCAACACGCACGACTTCGAGCTCTTGATGAGCAACACGACGGGCACGAATCAGACCGTCGTGATGCAGGCGGTCCTGCGCAAGGGGCAGCTGCCGCTGCTGACGGTTCCGCGGGTCTTCGTGCTGAACGCGGGCCGGACGGTCCTGATGCGGACGGAGACCGTGCGCTCCATCGGCCTCAACGTGGGAGAGCAGAGCTTCTTCGACGACATCTTCGGGGACGTCTTCGCAGCCACCGCCTTCGACGAGGTGACGCTGCTGTTCCAGATCCCGCGCACCATCGATGTGTCGATGCGCCACTTCGAGCGCGCAACGACGAACTTCTACCGGGTCGTCCGCGCGCTGCCGCGGACCGCGAACGCCTGCGTCTTCAACCTGCCGATCCAGGAGTTCCTGACTACGGGCATCCGTAATGTCGTTTCGATCTGCAACGACTCGCCCAACCCGGTCAACATCCAGGTCCAGGGCTACACCCCGGGCGGCACGCTCTACCTACTCGCGCCGATCACGGTCCCCGCGTTCGAGCGCTTTGACTGGACGCCAGACGGCCTAACGTTCCGCGAGATCCCGACGGACACGGTCGGACCGTTCGTGCAGTACATGCGCTTCGAGTTCTTCCCGCCCGGCGGCATCTTCTTCCGCGGCAGGACGACTTCCAGTGATGCGCTCGGCCTCGTCCGCTACATCTCACCTACGGCCAATCGATCGAACTAGACAGCAGAACCATGCGCATTCTCAGCGGGGTCAAGTCCAGCGGGCGCCCCCATATCGGCAACTACTTCGGCGCGATCCGCCAGTTCATCGACCTGCAGACGAAGGGCGAGGGCTACTACTTCGTCGCCGACCTGCACGCGCTCGATCAGATCCGCGACGCGGAGACGATGCGCGAGCTCACGCTGGGGGTCGCGCTCGACTACATCGCGCTCGGCCTCGACCCGGAGCACTGCATGCTGTACGTGCAGTCGCACGTGCCCGAGGTCTCACAGCTTCAGTGGATCATCGGCTCCGTGACGCCGTTGGGGCAGATGCTGCGCGCGCACGCCTACAAAGACGCGCAGGCGAAAGGCAGGGAGGTCGACTTCGGTCTCTTCGCCTACCCGCTGCTCATGGCGGCCGACATCCTCAACGTCCGCGCCAATGTCGTTCCGGTGGGCAAGGACCAGAAGCAGCACCTCGAGCTCACGCGCGACATCGCCGTCAAGTTCAACATGACGTACTGCCCCGACTTCGATCCCCAGACGGGCGAAGGTGGTGTGCTGAACCTGCCCGACCCGATGATCCTGGAAGAGGTCGCCGTCGTGCCCGGCACGGACGGCCAGAAGATGGGCAAGAGCGACGGCAACACCATTCCGCTCTTCGGAACCGACAAGGTCGTCAAGAAGGCGATCATGGGCATCGTCACCGACTCCACGCCCATCGAGGAGCCGAAGGATCCAGACGCCTGCAACGTCTATGCGATCCTCAAGCTCTTCCTCGACGAGACGGGGCAAGCCGAGGTGCGCGGCCGCTACACCGCGGGCGGCACCGGCTACGGCGACTTCAAGAAGCTGCTCCTGGAAAAGTTCCACGAGCGCTTCGACGCAGCCCGGGCCAAGCGCGAGGAGCTGCTCCAGAACCTCGACTACGTCCACGACGTGCTGGCGAAAGGGGCGAAGAGCGCCCGTCAGACGGGTGGCGAGGTGTTGGCCGACGTCCAAGCAGCCTGCGGCATCCGGTAGCTCCCGCCGCTTTCGGGCTATTCTCCCGCGATGTCCCAGCGCCAGATCCTCGTCACGACCGGCCTGCCGTACGCCAACGGCTCGCTGCATCTCGGCCACCTGGTCGAGGACATCCAGGGCGACATCTGGGCCCGCTTCCAGCGCCTGCGCGGCCACAAGGTGCTGCAGGTCTGCGGCGACGACACGCACGGCACGGCCACCATGATCGCGGCCGCCCGCGCCTGCACGTCCGAAGAAGACCTCATCGCCGAGATGAACGTCGAGCACGCCGAGGACTACCGCGACTTCGGGATTCTGTACGACCACTACGGCAGCACCAACTCCGACGCCAACCGGGCCTTGTGCCACGAGATCTGGCAGTCGGTCGTCGATGCCGACCTCGTCACCGAGAAGGAGGTCACGCAGCTCTACGACCCGGTCGAGCAGACCTTCCTCGCGGACCGCCAGGTCAAGGGCACGTGTCCGCGCTGCAAGACCCCGGACCAGAACGGCGACTACTGCGACAACTGCAACTCCAACTACGCGCCGCCCGACCTGATCGACCCGATCAGCGCGCTGTCCGGCGCGACGCCGGAGCTACGCACGGCGCAGCACGTCTTCATCCGGCTCGAGAAGCTCCAGCCCTTCCTCGAGGAATGGACGCAGGCGGAAGGAAACCTCCAGGAGGAGGCCCTCAACTACCTCAAGGGCGCGTTCCTCAACGAGACGCTGCTGGACTGGGACATCTCGCGCCCCGCGCGTTACTTCGGATTCGAGATCCCCGGCTACCCGGGCAACTACTGGTACGTCTGGTTCACCGCACCGATCGGCTACATCTCGACGACCAAGGAGTGGTGCGACGCCAACGGCGAAGCGCTCGACGACTGGTGGCGCTCGGAGTCCACCGAGATCCATCACTTCATCGGCAAGGACATCATCTACTTCCACTGCCTCTTCTGGCCCGCCATGCTCAAGACGGCGGGCTTCTCCCTGCCGACGCGCGTGCAGATCCACGGCATGCTCACGGTCGACGGCGGGAAGATGTCCAAGAGCAAGGGCACGTTCATCCGCGCGCGCACCTGGCTGGATCATCTCGACCCTGCCTACCTGCGCTACTACTACGCCTCGAAGCTGACGAGCCGTATCGATGACTTTGATCTCGGTCTCGACGACCTGGTCGCGAAGGTCAACAGCGATCTTGTCGGCAAGGTCGTCAACCTGGCGAGCCGCACCGCGCGCTTCGTGAAGGCAACCGGGCTCTCCGAGACCTACCCGGAGGACGGTGGCCTCTTCACGGCGGCGGCGAAGTCCGGGGACGACATCGCCGAGTGCTACGAGCAGTGCGACTTCAGCAAGGCCATGAAGCAGATCATGGCGCTGGCCGACCGCGCGAACGAGTTCGTCGAAGAGGTCGAGCCCTGGGCGTTCAAGAAGGACCCGGAGCAGGCCCAGCGTCTGCAGGACGTCTGCACGATCGCGCTCAACCTGTTCCGCCAGATCGTCGTGTACCTCACGCCGGTGCTTCCGAAGCTGGCCGAGCAGGTCGGCGAGCTGCTCGACGCGCCCATCGCGGACTGGGACGAGGCGAAGACGCCGCTCACCGGCAAGCCCGTCAAGCCGTTCAAGCACTTGATGCAGCGTGTCGATCCCGAGAAGCTGGCTGCCGTGATCGAGGACAGCAAGGAAGCCGCGCCCGCCGCGACGCCGGTCTCGTCGACCGACGACGACGCTGCGTTGAAGGCCGAACCGATCGCCGAGCAGTGCACGTTCGACGACTTCATGAAGGCGGACCTGCGCGTTGCACGCGTGCTTGCCGCGGAGGAGATCCCGGACGCGAAGAAGCTGCTGAAGCTCACGCTCGGTCTGGGTGGCGATGAGCGCCGCACCGTTTTCGCGGGCATCAAGAGCGCCTACGAGGCCGAGAGTCTCGTTGGGCGACTCGTTGTCTGCGTCGCGAACCTCGCGCCGCGTAAGATGAAGTTCGGGACGAGCGAAGGCATGGTCATCGCCGCCGGCCCGGGCGGGCAGGACATCTTCCTGCTCTCACCGGATAGCGGCGCCGTCCCGGGCCAGCGGGTTCGGTAGGCGAGTGGCCCCTGGGCTGTAGGGACGGGCCTTGTGCCCGTCCTCGGCTGTTCGGGACTGCCCGCCGGCGCACGGTCGCGCGCGACGCCGAGCGGCCGGGCCTCCCGCGGCCCTTGGCCGCGGCGGGAGGGCAGAAGGCCCTCCCCTACATGACAGGTTCCGGCTCCGCGCGAGGCACAATGGCATCCGTGCGCTTGATTGTGCTCGCAGCGGTCCTCTTGTTCGCCGGCACCGTCGGCGCGGAGGAGGCGGCGTACCCCGCCGGCCGCTCGTCGAAGACCATCGAGGGACTCGTCGTCGAACTCCACCTGCCGGACGATGTCTCTGAGAAGAAGCCCGGCTCGCTCATCGTGATCCTGCATGGGTCGGGCGGCACGGCGACGGGCATGGTCGGATCGCTGCGCGACTGGGTCTCCGACGGCTACGTCATCGCCGCGCCGAAGTCGAGCGGGGCGAGTTGGTCGCAGCCCGACATCCAGGCCGCGCTGCGCATCGCGCGCAGGCTGAAGCACGAACTGCCGGTCGATCCCAAGAAGCTCCACGTCGTCGGCTATTCCGCCGGCGGCTGGGCCCTGGATTCCCTCGCGTTCGACGACGAGCTGAAGCCCTGCAGCGCGACGTGGATCGCTGCGGGCTGCCGGCGCGGGAGCGCGCCGAAGTGGGCCGCCAAGGGGCTCGGCGCCATCGCCCTGGCGGGCAGCCAGGACGCGAACGCACCGCACGCGCGCAAGACCGTCGATCTCCTGCAAGGCAAGGTGCGCTCGGTCGAGTCCCGTTTCGAACCCAAGCTGGGGCATGAGTGGCCGCGCATGTTGATGCCGTATCTCCAGTGGTGGCACGGTGCGATGGAGGGGCGCTTCACGCCCGGCGTCGACAGGAACTTCACGTGGGTGAACGGCCTCGAGAAGGCCGTGAAGAGTCTCGAGGATCAGAAGAAGGGCGGCATCTTCGTCTATGCCTACTCCACGAAGAACGACGCACAGAGCGACGTGGCGAAGACGCTGCAGAACCTCACGCTCATGGACCCTCTCGTGCGGTGGTACGGCAACCAGCTCGAGGCGGTGAAGCTCGATTGGGACGAGCACACGGAAGCTCTTCAGGCGCTGGGCGTGAAGGAGACGCCCAGCGTCGTCGTCCTCAAGAAGGACGGAACGCCGAAGAGGGTGCTCGGTCCCAAGTCCCTGAAGAAGGCCCGCAAGATCGCGAGCGCCCTCAAGTCGGTTGCTCCCAACAAGAAGAAACCTGGCAAGTAGGCGGCTCGCTGGAGCGAAGGCGCCCTAAAGCCGCCGAGGACGACGCGTGGTTTACCACGCGAGGACGAGAGCGAAGCGGTCGGCGCAGAGCCGCCGAGCATCCAGCGAGCCGCCTAGTCCCGGAACTGCCTGACGACCGCGACGACGACCCCTTCGAAGACCGTGTCGAGATCCACGCCGCGCAGGCCGTTCCCGTTGCGCAGCGAGATCGTCTCGTTCTCCGGATAGGCCTTCCAGAGCTCGATGCGTTCCTCGTCGTCACGCAGTGCGACGACGTCCCCGTGCTCGACTGCCGTGCGGCGTACCAGCACGACGCGGTCGCCCGCGCGGATGTGGAACGCCGCGAGCTCGTCGCCGAGCACCTCGACCGTGCGCGTATCGCCTGCCGCGGGCCGCGAGCCGCCCGGCTGCGCGGGAAGACGCAGGTGACCCTCGGAGGCGTAGGGGCGCTTCTTGACCATGCGGGAATCCTGGAGTTCGCCTACCCCATGGTTCGGCCCGCCCGCGGCATGGGTTGCGTGGAATGTGCTTCCGGCGGATAACCGCGGGTCATGCGCCGCCTCTCGCTGCCCCTCGCGTTGCTGCTCGTCCTCCTGGTCGGTGCGCCCGCTCGAACCGACGAGCGCCGGCTCACGATCGACCAGGTCTTCCGCACGTCGTACGTGCAGGGCATGCCGCGCTGGAGCTGGCGCCCGGGCCATGTCGAGCTTGTCCGGCGGCACGGGCGACGGGATCCCGACACCCGGCGGACGCACTCGATCCTCACGGCGATGAATCCCGAGACCGGCGCGCAGCAGGACCTGCTCGACCTCACCGCGCTGAACGCGATGATCCCCGGCAAGGGCACGCGCATGCGCCGGATCGGCCGCGGCTCGGCACCGCGCTTCAAGTGGTCCAAGGACGGCACGTCGCTCTGCGCCGTCGTGAAGGGCGACCTGGTCTGGGTGGATCTCAAGACGGGTGCAAAGCGCCGACTCACCGAGACGAAGACGCCGCTCGTCGATCTCAACATCGCGCCGGACGGATCCCACGTCTCCTTCTCGCGAGGCAACGACCTCTGGGTCGTGTCCACGAAAGAAGGCAAGCCGAGACAGCTGACCACCGGGGGCACCGAGACGCTGCTGAACGCCACGCTCGACTGGGTCTACCCCGAGGAGCTCGGCTTCACCACCGCCGCCTGGTGGTCGCCCGACAGCAAGTACATCGCCTACCTCCAGATGGACCAGGCAGACGTGCCGCGCTACCGCGTGCCGGGCCTGCTGCCGATGCGCTCCGACGGCCGCGAGATGTTCTATCCCAAGGCGGGCGACCCGAATCCCAAGGTGCGCATCGGCATCGTGCCCGCGGCGGGCGGCGAAACCGTGTGGGCGAACCTCGGCAACCCGGCTCCCGAGTACATCGTGCGTGCGAGCTGGTACACGGATCTCGGCAAGCCGGGGCTGATGGTCGCGACGCTCGATCGACTCCAGAAGATCCTGCGCGTGCGCGGCGTCTCCCCCGAGACCGGGGACGGCCGCGTCTTGTTCGTCGAGCGCGACGAGGCCTGGATCTCACTTCCGCCGCCACCTCGGGTCGGCAGGGGAGATCGCGCGGAGCAACTTTGGCGGCGTCAGCAGGCCTGCACCGGCTGGCACTGTGCACCGTTTCAGGCACCCGAGGCCGACCCGTGGTCGTTCCAGCCCATCACGCCGGACGGCGTCGATGCGACGGAGCTGCTCTACTTCGACTGGTCCACGCGCCGGGCGATCTACTCCGGTGTGATTCACGGCGAGGTGACGCGCGGCGTCTTCGAGACCGCTCCCGGCAGTGAGGGTATCAAGCGCCCCTCGTGGGCATCCGACGCTACGAAGTGGACGACCGCCGACGTCGATCCGACCGGTGCGTTCGCGCTTGTCACCACGCAGGACGCCGTCACCCCGCGACGCACAGTGCTTGTCCGTGTGAAGGACGGCGAGGTACTGCGCGAGATCGGCAATGCGTACTCCCCCAAGCTGGATGCGGTCGATCTGGCAGTCCCCGAGTACGGGAGGATCCCGGTCGAGGGCATGGAGGGCCAGATCAACTGGCGCCTCTGGAAGCCGGCTGACTTCGACCCCACCAAGTCCTACGGACTCATCGTGAACGTGTACGCCGGCCCGGGTTCGAACATCGTGCGCAACAGCTGGGGCCGCGGCCCGCTGTTCCACACGTTGCTCTGCCAGCGTGGCTTCCTGGTGCTGCAAGCGGACGGACGAGGCACCGGCGGCCAGGGGCGCGACTGGATGAAGGCCGTCCATCGGCAGTTGGGCATCCTGGAGCTCGAGGACCAGGTGCGCGCGGTCCGCGAGATCACCAAGCGCTCGTATGTCGACGCCAAGCGCGTCGGCATCTGGGGCTGGTCATACGGCGGCACCATGGCGTGCAACGCCTTGACCATGCGCAGCGACGTCTTCCGTGCGGGTGTTGCGGTCGCGCCGGTCACCGACTGGCGGCTCTACGACACGATCTACACCGAGCGCTACATGGAGCGGCCCAAGGACAACCCCGGTGGCTACACGGCGACGGCGTCGAGTAGCCACGCCGCGAAGATGACCGGCCATCTCCTCCTGATGCACGGCATGGGCGACGACAACGTCCACGCGCAGAACACGATGCGCCTCGTCGAGGCCTTCATCAAGGCGAAGAAGACGAACTACGACATGCACCTCTACCCGCGCCGCGGGCACGGCATCGGCGGCGCCTCCGTGGACGTCTTCACGCGGATGGTCGCGTACTTCGAGAAACACCTGCGGTAAGCGGCTCCTCCGTGCTCTACCGCATGAACTCGACGACACTCAGCATGTTCGTCTCGAACGGACGGAAGATCTCGTCGGGCTGCGGCATCCGCTCGATCTTGCAGGTCAAGCCGTCCACCTGGAGCCACTGCGGGATGATGTTGCCCGTGTCGACGGCGTCCGCCATCGCCTGGATCGCCTTCTTGCTCTTCTCGCGGACGCCGATCTCGTCGCCGGCGCGGACCTGGAAGCTCGGGCGGTCGACCTTCTTGCCGTTCACGGTGATGTGGCCGTGGACGACGACCTGACGTGCCTGCCAGATCGTGCGCGCGAAGCCTGCGCGGCGGATCACATTGTCGAGCCGGCGCTCGAGCAGCTCGCTGAGCTTGTCCGCCGTGTTCATGCGGCTGCGGCGCGCCTCGTCCATGTAGCGGCGGAACTGCTTGCCGTTCACGTGATAGAAGAAGGCGAGCTTCTGCTTCTCACGGAGACGCTCGCCGTAGATGGTGAGCTTGCGACGTCGGCTGAAGCCGTGGACGCCGGGGCCGCGATCGAGATCGGCCTTGAGGTGCTTCGTGGTGTCCGAGATCGGCGCGCGGACGCGCTTGCTCTTGCGGACCTTCGGTCCGGTGTAACGACCCATGGCCGTTCCTCCTGTCACCTGGATCCCTTGATGGGCACCACCGGGGCGCGGCCTCGAGGACCGGCCGGTGATGGCTCGCAGCCTTTGTGCTCCGAGCACCAGCGGAACCGCGGAGAGTAGCGCCGGGCGGCCCGGGCGCAAGCCGGAACGGCACCCATGACGCAAGGGTGATCGTAGGTGCGGGTCGTGCTTCGGAAGGCGCCGTGCGCCGGGTCGTGGCGTCTTTACCCCCAGGCGGAGGCTCCGTATCGTTGGCCTTCGCAGCCGCGAACGGGAGGGTTCTGCGGGCAGGGAGGCGTTCATGAAGACCTCGAAGACCCTGGTGTGTCTGGCCGCTCTGGCGGCCGTGCTCTGCGGAGGCGACTGGGCGGCGGCCCAGGACGGCGCCAACCAGGCGCGCATCCACGTGTTCCCGGCCTGCAAGGTCCGGCGCGTTCGCGAAGTGACCATTCCGGCCGAGACGGTTCACTGCAAGAAGAAGTGCGTCATCGAGGAAGACAGGCCTGTCTACCGCGAGGTCTGCGTGCCCGGCGCCCAGGTCAGCTACGTGCCCGTCACGCGCAAGCAGCGCTACGCGACCTACAAGACGATCACCGTGCCGATCATCAAGAACGTCGAGGTGCCTACGTACGCAATGAAGCAGGTCCCCGTCTTCAAGACCTGCCGCGTGCCCAAGTACGAAGACGTCGACGTGCCCGTCTACCGCGAGGAGAAGGTGCCGGTCTACAAGACGCGCCGGGTGCCGGAGTACATCACCATCAACGTGCCGAACTGGGTGAACAAGCCCGTTGCGAAGTACGGCACGAAGCTCGTCCCCAACGTGCAGGACGTCGAGATCCCGGTCTACAAGACGGTGCAAGCGCCGGTCTACACGACGCGTTGCGTGCCGGTCTACGAAGAGGTCGAGGTCCCCGTCACGAAGGTCGTGTGTGACGAGTGCACCGGCGAACGCCAGACCATCCAGTGCGGCACGCGCACGGAGCGGCGGAAGATCGGAACCCGCGAAGAGCAGGTGCAGTGTGGTACCCGTCCCTGCCGCGTGCAGTGCGGCACCCGCACCGTCAAGCGCAGGGTCGGCCTGAAGGAAGTGCCCGAGGTCTGCTGCTGGGAGTCCGGCCGCGTGCGCCAGGGCACGCGCAAGGAGCGCCGTATCTCCGGTTGGAAGGAAGAGAAGGTCCAGGTCGGCTGCGAGATCAAGCGCACGCAGATCGGAACGCGCAAGCAGCGCCGGCTCGTCGGCATGGAGACCAAGCGCATCCTCACCGGGTACCGCCAGGAGCGCTACGTCACCGGGCGCGAGTTCAAGGCCGTCACGGTCGGAACGCAGCCCAAGCTCGTCTTCGACAAGTGGTGCTGCGAAGAGGTCACCCTCGGCGTGCGCGAGGTCAGGAAGCCTGGCTACCAGAAGATGCTCAAGCTCGAGACGCGAAAGGCCAAGCGGTTCGGGGGCTACGACTGCCGGCCCGTCACCGTGTGCCCCGAGCGCAAGGGCAAGGAGTGCTGCATGGTGCAGCTGCCCTGCCTGAGCCTCACCGTGGTTCCGGACGGCGCCGAGCGCATCGCCCCGCTGAAGGGCACGTCGCGCACCGTCACCGAGTCGGAGCTGAAGGCAATCGAGACCGCCCGCGCGCCGGATCCGTACTAGCCGGCAGCGGGCGCCTGCGCCACGCGGCGTCCGAGCGGCTCGTCCTTGCCGGCGGGTGCCGGGATCGGGGCTTCGCGCGTCTCGGGGGCCTGCTCTGCCTTCTTCCTTGCTTCGGTCTTCTTGCCGATGCCGAGGTTCTTCTCGATCACGGGAAGCGCGGCGTTCGACGGCTTCCAGCGCCGCGCCAACCGGGCGTAGGAGCGCGCCATCTTGTCCTGGCCCGTGACGGCCAGTGCCCAGGCCGCTGCCAGGTGTGCGTCGCCGTCGCTGATCGTGTACTGCGCGTGGCCGACGAGGCCGTCGACGACCGCACGGAACTTCTTCGGGTCGGAGAACGAGCCCTCCGCAACGACGCGGTCGCCCTTCTTCAACTCGCCGGCCTTGGCCAGCGTGTTCAAGTGACCGACCGCGGTCTTCCAGTCGTTGCGCATGACGGAGATGAAGAGGTGGCCGAACTTCGCGCGCGTCTCCTTCGGCTGCGCCGCGAGGACGGCCGTGAAGTCGGCCTCGGCGCCGTCGTAGTCGGCGATGTAGAAGCGCGCCATGCCGCGGCGCAGGTGCGCCTCGGGCGGGAGCTTCTCTTCTTCGTTGAGCTCCTCGGCCGCGAGCAGGAGGTCGATGCGACGATCCTCTTCCTCAGCAACCGCGAACGGGTAGCGGTGCAGGAAGTACTGGCTGACGTACCAGCGGCGGTATTGCGCCGAGCCGCCCAGGACGAGACCCCGGCGGAGCACGCTCCACGGCGTGCCGAAGCGGCGGCCTCACCCGAAGCGGCCGTGGCCGCCGAAGCCATAGCCTCCGAAGCCATAGCCCCCGAAGCCATAGCCACCGAGGCGGCGCGGGACGAGGATCCGCGTCGAGGGATGGCAGGGGTTGCGGACGTAGCGCGAGCGCGAGTCGCACGGGCTGCGCCAGCGCGCGCCGCGGACGCCGCCCCAGTAGTCGTGGGCTTCCGCGGCCGGCGCATTGCCGATCCAGGCGGCCCCTCCTAGCAAGACGATCCCCATCAGAGCCCGTGCCGTACGCATGAAGCCTCCCAAGTCGTAGCCGCACCCACGTATCTGGTGTGTTGAGTGCAGCGGAGGACGCCGCCGGAGAGCTGTCGGCCGCCGCGCGGGAGTCCAGCATACCCCCACCGCGATCTTGGACGGCGGCCCGGGGTCGTTTCGTCCCGGTACCTTGCCGATTGCGGACAAGCCCGCGGGAGGCGCGCATGGAGATCCTCTGGCTGGTGCTGATCGGCTTCGCGGCCGGCACGCTCGGCAGCCTCCTGGGCCTCGGGGGCGGCTTCCTGGTCGTGCCCGCCCTCATCATGCTCAAGGATCTGGAGCCCAAGCTCGCCACCGGCACGGCCGTCGCGGTCATCGTGCCCACGATGCTCATTGCGCTCTGGCGCCGAGGCGCGCAGGGCCACATCGACTGGTCGCTCGCCGGCTGCATCGCCGTGGGCGGCATCGCGGGCGCGTTCCTGGGCTCGTGGCTCGCGGGTATCGTGCCCGGCCCGATCATCCGGAAGACGTTCGCGTTCGTCCTCGTGGGGCTGGCAGCCTTGCTCTTCTTCAAGGAGTAGTCAGTCGCTCAGGAGCATGAGCATGGCGAAGGCCAGCGCAGCCTCGTTGACCTCGCTCTTCATGGCGCCGCGCGCGGCGGCACGCAGCCGCACGCCGCGGGCGAGGCGATAGACGTTCGCCCGTCGCTGCTCGGAGAGGGCTTCGGTGAAGCTGGATCCCAGCAAGCCGGACTCCCCGGCAAGGGTTACGAGGGCGCGCGTGCGCAGGTCGATCTCCTGATCGGCGTTATCGATCGCGCTTCGAACGCGACGCCGCAGAGCGAGCCAGGCCTGGACATCGATCAGCCGAGCCCCGCCGCGCGGCTTTCTGTCGATCAGCCCCGCGTCCTTCAGGTCCCGGCCGGCAAGCGCGACCACGTTAACGTGATCACGCAGGTCTTTCATCCACGCGGCCAGGCCGCGGTCTTCCCCGGCGGACACGATGCGCCGGTGTACGCGCTTGAGTGCACGGCTACGCAGCGCTGCGGAGGGACCCTGCGCAACCAGGGCGCCGCGTTCCAGCCGTGCGTGGTCCGTGATCAACAGGTCCTGGAGTGCGCCTGCTGTCGCGGCGATCTCCAGGCTCGCAGCCGACTCGTCGCACGCGCCGCGCATGCGCATGGCGAGCAGGTACATCTCCTCCGGAAGCGTGAGCGAAGTCACACCCCCATTCTACGTAGCACGCTGGGACAGACCGCCGTCACACGTGCGCGCCTTCGGCCTGGCCCTGGGACTCGATGAGCTCGCGGATCTTCGGCACGATGTCGTCGCTCATGGCGGCGAGGTCGAACTCGTGCTTCCAGCCCCAGTCGCGCCGCGCGTTGCTGTCGTCGAGCACCGCCGGCCAGGAGTCGAGGATCGCCTGGCGCTTGGGATCGGACTTGAATGTCAGGTTGACGCCCGGGACCCGCTCGCGCACCGCGTCGGCGATCTCCTGCGCCGTCGGACTCATGGCAGCGATGTTGTAGATCGAACGCGTGAGAGCTTCCTTCGGCGCTTCTGAGAGCTCGATCATCGCGCGCAGCGCATCGGGCATGTACATGAACGGGATGCGCGACTCCGGCGTACAGAACGCCTCGTAGGCGCCGTCGCGCATGCCGTCGACGAACATGTACAGCGCGTAGTCGCTCGTGCCTCCGCCGGGGATGCCCGCGTTGATCAGGCCCGGGAACCGCACGCCGCGGAAGTCCAGGCCGAAGACGCTCTCGTAGTACTCGCCGAGGAGCTCGCCGGCGACCTTCGTGACGCCGTACATCGTCGTCGGGTGCAGCGGCACGTCGTCGCCCACGGGCGGCTCGAGGCCCGGGCCGAAGACGGCGATCGTGCTCGTGTAGAAGACCTGCTGGACCTCGAAGAGGCGTGCGGCCTCGAGCACGTAGCGCGTTCCGTCGAGGTTCACGTGCCACGTACGGTGGGGCACTGCCTCGCCCGCAGCCGACAGGATGGCGGCAAGATGGAAGATGCGGTCCGGGGCTGCGCTCTTCACCGCGTCGAAGACCTCGGCCGACACGGAGATGTCGCCGCGCATCCACTCCACCCCCGCCGGGCACCAGTCGGGCCGCGGCGCGAGGTCGTAGACGGCAACGTCGTGGCCGCGGGAGAGCAGCATGGGGAGCAGGTCGGTGCCGATCTGCCCGCCTGCGCCGGTCACGAGGATCTTCATGCCCTCATGATCGTCCTCGCCGGGGGATTCGCGAACGCCTTTCTGGGGTCGCTAGGCTTCCGAGCCATTGCCGTCGCTGGCGGCTTCCGGTTGCCGCGCGTCGGGCGTGCCTCCGCACTCGGTCTTCAACCGCTCCTTCATGCTCTCGCACAGGTTCGCGGGCATCTTGACAGGCTTGAGACGGCAGAGAACCTCGACCACCTCGTCGTAGCCGTTGAGCAGATCGAGGCACGGCGGGCAGTAGTGCAGGTGCTCGCGCAGGTGTTGGACCTCTTCCTCCGGCAGATCGCCGTCACGGAAGAGCAGGAGCTTCTCGGCAAGATCCTTGCAACACATGTCCATGGTCACGCTCCGTCGGTAGCGGCCGTGCCGCCGCTCTCATCGACCGACTTCCAGAACTCCTCGAGCCGCCGGCGTAGGTGCATCCGTGCTCGGTGCAGCCGGGTCTTGAATCCTCCGAGCGTTAGGTCCAACAGGTTCGCCGCTTCCTGGTAGGGCACGCCTTCGAGGTCGTGCAGGATCACGGCTTCCCGGTACCCGTCCGGCAGCTCGTCGATGGCCATGCGCACGCGATCGTCGATTTCCGTAGACATCGCGAAGCGCTCGGGGCGGTGCGCGATGTCGGTGACGCCGATCGGGTGCGACGTTTCGTCGAAGTCGACCGGGAGGTTGTCGAGGCTCACCGCCGGCCGCCGTTTGCGCTTGCGGTGGATCTCGCGTGCCTCGTTCAACGTGATGCGGTAGATCCAGCCCATGGGGTCGGACTCGCCGCGGTACGACGCGGCATTGCGTAGGATCTTGATGAGCGCGTTCTGCATCACGTCTTCGGCGTCGGCTTCGCTGTTGGACATCCGGCGGGCGAGGCGATAGATGCGCTCTCCGTACCGGTCGACCAGCGTCTCCGGGTTCAGCAGCTCATCGATCGTCGTGTTCGTGGCCAAGCGAACTCTCTTCAGCCCTCCAGCTCGCTATTCCACACGACGGCTGGGGCGACGGGAGGTTTCATGGGTTCCGGTGGAAACCAGCCTACTCGCCACTTGCGCGGAAGTGCTCTGCGAGCAGAGTGAGGAGGTCTGCGACGAGGAGTCCGGGCCGCCGGTCCTTGCGGCGGACGACCGCGATCTTGCGTGCCGCGATACGGCCCGGCAGCGGCCGGACGGCCATCCGTCGCCGGTCTGCGCCGGTCAGCGCCATCGCCGGGATGATCGAGACGCCCAGCCCATTGGCCACGTAGGTCTTGACCACCTCGAGGCTGCCCGAGTCCATGACGACCTTGAGCTCGACCCCGGCATCGCGCAGGGCACGGTCGATGAGGAAGCGCGTCTCGGCGGGCTTCGCCAGCAGGACGGCCGGTTCGTCCCGAAGAGAGGCCAGCGTCAGGCGCTTGCGTTCGGCCAGCGGGTGCTTGCGCGGCAGGGCCAGCAGCAGGGGGTCGTCGAGGATCGTGCGCGACCAGAGCGCGGGATCGATGAACGGCGGGCGCGTGACGATCCCGATGTCCGCTTCCCGATTGAGGATCGCGTCGAGCGTGCCCTGGGAGCGGTAGTTGCGGATCTGGATCTCCGCTTTCGGGTGGGCGCGCTGGAAGCGCGTGATGACCGGCGGCAGGAGGTGCAACGCAACCGTGTCGCCGCACGCCAGCACGACGGTGCCGTGCTCGGGCGCCTTGATCTCGTCGATGCGGCGTGCCGCCTCCTGCAGGCTCGCCAGCGCCGCGTCGGCCGACTCGAGCAGGGCCGTGCCGGCCGGCGTCAACCGCACACCGCGCGCATCGCGATCGAGCAGCCGGGCGCCGAGCTCCTCTTCCAGTGCCTTGATGTGCAGGCTCACGGCCGGCTGCGTCATGTGCAGCTTCTTGGCGGCCGCCGTGAACGAGCCCTCGCGCACGACTTCACGGAACGATTCAAGCTGTCGGATCTCCATCCGTGGATCCTAGCGATACGGCACTGCTTATGAGGTGCGTAGGAGGATAAACCTCCATTATAGCGCTCACCTGCCGCGGCGCGGCGCCGGGGTCAGGGTGATCCAGTACTTCTCTTCCCGGTCGCTCTGGACGACGGCGTTCGGCATCGTAGCTGGTGTCGCCATGCCCGCGTGCCGGACGATCACGCGGTAAGTGCCGGGCATCAGCGGCACCCGCAGCAGACCATCCTTGTCGGTCCGTCCCGTGGGCCGCGGGCCGACCTGGAGGCCGCGCTTCGTCAGGATCTGTACGTGCGCGCCGGGGATGCGTATGCGGTCCTCGTCCTCCACGCCCACGACCAATGTGCCCGGCGTGCGAACCGGCACCACCAGGAAGTTGTCGCTGCCGGCGAGCAGATCCACCTCGCGCTCGAACAGCGTGTCGTTCGCCAGCTCCGCCGTCAGCGCGTAGCGACCGGGCGCGAGCCCCGCAAAGCGGAACGCCCCGTCCGCGCCCGTGCGCATCCGTTCGCGCCCCCGCGCGAGGATGACGTTGCGCGACACGGGGCGCAGCTCGCAGCGCACGTCGGCAAGCGGCGCTTCGTCTGCGTCCACGAGGCGTCCGCGAAAGGCCGCGGCCTTCACCAGCGCCACCGGTACGCCGTCGACGATCGTGCGCGCCGGCAGATCCAGCGTCTGCGCCGTCGAGACCCTCCCGTCGAGGGTGAAGATCGCCACGTCGTAGGTGCCGCGCGGCACGCTCGGCACGACCAGCCGGTTGCCGGGCGAGCGCATGAGGAACTCGACGCGTTGGTGGCGCGACGCCAGGCTCAGGGCAGGCGTAAGCGCGCCGTCCGCGCCCTCGACGAACGGCACGTCGTCGATCCGGATCGGCCGGCCGCGATCGTGCCCGTAGTCTTCCGGAGCCGGGCGAAGGACGACGCGCGCCGCAAACGGGCTCCCGCCCTCGTCGCCGACCGGGAGTCGAAGACCTGGGGTCGGCTCCAGCGGAATGCGCACCGTGCCCCGGCCGGGACTCACGTCGTGCTGCTCCCCGAGCACATGGCCCTCCGCCACGACCTGTACGTAGTACGGCACGTCTTCGAGCTCAGGGAGGATCACTCCGCCGGCCGGCGCGATGGGGACGCGCATGGTCCAGCGGTCCCCGCGCCGGCCGCGTTGCGGCTGCAGGCGCACGAAGCCGCGCAAGCGGCGCGTGCCGCGCGCCCGAACCCGCTCCACGCGTCCCCCGAAGCTCGTCTGCGGGACGACGAGCAGATGCATCTGATGCCGGCCCTTCGGGAAGCGGATGTCGACGCCAGTGATGTCCGGCGTGTCGCGCCGGATCGCCAGATCCTTGACGCCGGCCAGCGTCTGATCGCGGTGGCGGACCGACACGCGCCACTCGCCGACCGGCACGCCCGGAAGCGAGAAGGCGCCTTCTTCGTCGGTGGCCACGGCCTGGAAGTGCGGCGCGTGCATACGCAGCGTCGCTGCGACGTCCGGCCACGGGAGGCTCGACGGCACGTCGTCGGCGCGTTCGAGCAGGACGGCCGCACCGGCGACGGGCTCGTTCTTGAACGTGCGTACGTGTCCGGCCACGCGCGCCGCACCCCCCAGCACGACGCGGATTCGGCGGGAGCCCGTCGCCTCGGATACCGCTGCCGTGGCGTATCCATGCGCTTCCTCCGCTGCGAGCAGGACGCGCGTCTTCCAGCCCGGGTCGCCCGCGGGCCAGGGGATCGCGAAGCGGCCCTTGCTGTCCGTCTTGACGACCCGCGCCGGCGTGGGCCGGTCGGGATTCCAGTCGGGGACCAGAAACCCGTCCAGCCACTGGAGCGTGGCGCCCGCCACAGGTGCCCCGGCGGGATCGAGGACGCGGCCCTGCACGGTCTCAGGTGGCGCGAGGCGGATGACCGGCTCGACCGTGTCCGGCCCGTCGGCGATCACGCGCCGGTAGGTCGGGGCGAAGCCCTTGGCGCGCACGAGGATGTCGACGACGGAGCCGGGCGTGGCGTTGGCCGTTGCCTCGAAGCGGCCGTTGCGGTCCGTCCGTAGGCGCGGCTCGATGAGGCCCGCGAGGTGCGGCTCGCGGATGTAGACCTTCGCACCTGCAACCGGCTTGTCGGTTTGGGCCTCGACGACACGAGCGCGGATGCGCAGCGCGGGCGGCACCGTGACCGCGAACGGCGAGTCGTCCGACTCGAGCGTCAGCGCCGCGCGCCGTAGGACGGAGCCGCGGTCCGCTGCGCGAATCAGGAACTCGCCCGGCTCCGCGGGCAGCCCGAGCGCGAACTTCAAGTGCTTGTGGTTCGTGCGCGACGGACGGAGCGCGACCGACACGCGCGGATCGCCCTCATGCCGAACGACGTAGAAGACCTCGGCCGACAGGATGGGCGCGCCGTCAGTCGTGAAGAGCCCCAGCGCCGCCGTGACGTCGCGCTCGGCGCGCGAGTCGATGTGCCCGCCGTACCACGGGACGTGGCGCCGTCCATTGCACAGGATCCCGGCGTTGGTGATGCGCAGTACCACGGGGCCGCTGACCTCGGCCGTGATCTTCCAATTCGCGTCCTCGTCGGCGGTTGTCGATGCACGGACCGCGAGGTCTTTCGACGGCACCGGTTCGTCGCCGGTCGGCGAAGCCTTCAGGAGCTCGATCCGGGCGCCGGGCAGCGGCAGCCCCATCACGTCGCGGGCGGTGCCGAAGACCTTCAGGATGCGCGGCTGCCGGCCCGGAGGCAGCACGGGCAGCGGTTCGATCGGTTCGTCGATCGCCTCGAAGGCCTCTTCCTCGAGGAGGGACGTCACGGGCTCGTCTTCGTCGCCACCGCAGGCGCAGAGCAGGCATCCGAGCAGTAGGAAGACGCCTGCCCCACGGATGCGACGGCTACCCACCATCCTTCTTCTTCATCTTGATGGTCAGCGGTGTGACGCGACCCGAGCCGACTTCCGCGCTGGCCGCCTCGCCTGCCATCGTGTAGCCGGAGCGCGAGACCGTGACGTTGTGCAGCCCCGGCGGGACGTGATAGCGCGTCAGCGTTCCATCGGCGCCCGTATTCCATAGGTCCTGCCAGCGGTAGGTCTTGCCGATGATCCCGTCCTTCTGCAGCGCACGCACGTTGACGCTCACGTACTGCCCGGTCGAGGAGCGGATGTTCACACGCGCGCCTTCGATCGGCTTGTCCTTCTCGTCCGTCACCGTGACCTGGACCATCCCGGGCCGCAGCTGTACGAGGTCGAGCTGGCGCTCGTTGCCTTGCTGCAGGTCCACGACCTGGCTGAAGTTCGAGCCTTGTCGGCTCCAAACCGTGATCGTGTATGCGCCCGTGCCGAGCCCCTTGATCTCGTACTTGCCCTTGCTGTCGGATTGCGCGTTGCCCGAGGTGGCCGTGCTGTTGTCGCCGCCCGTTCCCGCCCGAGGGTTGGCGTAGATCCATGCGTTGGAGATCGGCTTGCCCGTCTCGTCGTTGCGCACCGTGCCGCGCAGGACCGCGCCCGGCTGGAGATCGAGCCGTGCCTCGCGCGAACCGCGGCCGTCCATCACGGTCACGACGTCGGGCTGCACGGCGATCAGGCCGTCGGTGGTCGATCCTTGCACGGTGTAGTCGCCGGCCTTGAGCCCTTTGATCTTGAACTTGCCGTCGTCCGTGTTGAACGTGCGGGTCTGCATGCCCGGGGTCCAGTTCCGCATCGGCGCGTTCGAGTTGTTCGCCTTGACCGGGCGCGCGACGATCTTGAACGTGCCGCGATAGGGCGATCCATCCGTGTAGACGACGCCGTCGATCCAGCCCAGGGCCTTCACGCGCAGCGTGATCTCCGTCGTGCCCTGCGAGACGTTCTTTTCGGATCCGCCGCCGAAGCCCGATGCGCTGGCGTAGACGTGGTAGCGCTCGTCCGTCACGCCGCGGAGCACGAAGCGTCCGTCGCTCTGGGACCGCGCCGTGGGACGGTTGCGCCACCAGTTGTAGCCCCGGCGCTTGACGGGGTTGGCCGAGACGTACGCGCCGGCAACGGGCTTCTCCTCGCTGTCGAGCACCCAGCCCTCGATCGTGCCGCCCTCGCCGAGCGCGATGTTGGCCTCCGCGACCTCTTCGGCTTCGACGGTCACGGCGTCGGGCAGCGTGAACTGGTCCAGGCCGAAGGAAGCCGTCACCTTGTACTCCATGGCGGGCACCGACTCGATCAGGTAGGTGCCGTCTGCACCTGTGACGGTCGTCAGGTTGTAGTGCTTCCCGTTGTTCATGATGTTCATGAGCTGCCACGGGACCCGCTTGCGGCCCGGACGGTTGTTTCCGGCGTTCCAGTCGGGCCCGAGGCTCACGAGGGCGCCCTGGACGGGCGTTCCGCCGGCGTCCTTCACGACGCCCTTCACGCCGCCGCTACCGCTGAGCTGGAGCTCGACCGGCTTGGGCCGGCCCTCCTCCTTCTTGGGCACCTTGGCCTGCGCGAACCCGATGCCGTGCTCCTCGGAGACGGCGATCACCGAAAGGCGCCAGCCCGGCGTAGCGAACGCCGGACGCGCCAGCGTGAAGTTGCCGTCCTCGTCGGTCGCGGCTTCCGGCACGTCTTCCGCACGCTCCTGCTGCATGTTGCCGTAGGTGACCGTGACGCCCTCGACGGGTTGGCGGTCGTGGGTCAGGACGCTGCCGGTGAAGTCCTCGCCGGTCTCGAAGAGCTTGATCGTGACCTCGCCCTTGGCCGAGGCGTTGCGCCAGTTGCGCCCCTCGGCGAAGCCCTCCTTCGCGACGCGGATGATCATCTGCTCATTGCCGCTTGCGAACGCGGTGATGCGGAAGCGTCCGTCCTCCCCCGTCTCGACGGGGCCCGTGGGTTCGAGCATGTGCAGGTTCTGGTAGCGCACGGTGACGGACGCGCCGGCGACCGGGCGTTCGTTGGAGGCGTTCGTGACGGTGCCCGCGATCTCGATGCCCTTCGGCAGGATCAGCGTCCGCTCTTCCTTGCTGTCCGGCGCGACGGCGACGTTGCGGTCGCGCACGGCGGCGTAGCCCTCCTTCGAGACGAGCAAGCTTCCCGTTCCCGTGGGCAACGCGGAGAAGCGCGCGATGCCCTCGTCGTCACTCTGCGCAGCGCTCACCACGGAACCGGCTTGGTGGAGGACTTGCGCCGCCTTGAGCGCCTTGCCGTCCGCGCTCAGCACGCGGACCTCGAGCGCGCCACCGCGGTCGAGGATGAGGTCGACGCGCGCCCCGCGCCGCCGCACGCGCTGGATGGTCGCCGCGAAACCGCGCGCTTCGCCGCGCACCTTGAACGAGCCTTCCTCCGGCGCCGGTCCGAGGAGGAACGAACCGTCCGCCTTGCTCGTCGTCGTCGCGATCGGGTCGCGATCCGGCATGCCGCGGCGGAAGCGATCCTCCGGGGGATCGGGAAGCAGCTTGATCGTGGCGCCTTCGAGCGCGCTGCCCTTGCCGTCGGTGACGACGCCGTAGAAGCCCTCGGACTTGGGGAACTCGCGGGCCTTCTTCTCGGCTGCCGCCTTCTCGGCCGCAATGTCGTCGGCGCTCCTCGGCTTCCGTCCGCCCGTCTCGAGGCCGGCTTCCGCGGTGAGGGGATCGAGGAACGTCCGGCCTTCGCCGTCGCCGAACCCGGTCCCCGCGGCGCCGCCCGTCATGCTCTCGCCGAACAGGAGATAGACGACGGCGAAGACGGCGAGACCGATCAGGAGAACGGTGAGGAGACCACCGGACCTGCTCATCGAACGTTTTTCACCAACCCGGCTCCCACCTGCTCTGCGGCCCCGACCGCGGCCTCCATCTTAGGAACGTCCAGAGCCGTACGCCCGTTCAGGGTGGATTTCGCGTCTCCGCGTCTCTACCTGCGACGCCGCGGCGGGGGCTTCAGGGCCCAGCGTCCCCTCACGTTGATGATCGGCTCATCGCGGAAGACCGTGCCGTCCTGGAGGGTCACCTTCAGCCGGATGCGTAGCTGGGCGTTGAAGCGTCCGATCGGGCGAAACACCCCCTTGCGGAGCGTGAGGTGGACCTTCAGTCCCCGGTCGCCGAAGGGCTCGGCCTTCGCGTCGAAGACGTCGGGCATTGCGATGAGGCCCTCGTACTCGACGGACTGCCCGGCCACGGGCCGGACGATGACCGTGCGCGGCTCGTAGTTCTTCGGGCGTCCATCCATCGTGTGCCAGTCGAACTTCGTCGGCCGGATGTCGTAGGCGCGGAAGACCTCGCCCTCGGCCGGCACGATGATCTCGCCCTGGTCCGGATGGTCGGTGCGGATCGCGACGTACTTGCCGGTGATCTTCTTGGGCGAGAGCGTCTTGGTCGCGAGGATCACCGTGAACTCGAGCTCCTTGCCCGGGTCGAGCGGGCGGAGGCTCTGCGCGACGGCGAGGCAGGCGCAGTTGGCACGTGCGCTGAATCCGACCGTGCGGTTCCCGTTGTTGCGCAGCGTGAACTTGAAGCGCCGGGTCTGTCCGAGCATGACGCGGCCGAAGTCGAGCTTCGCGGGCAACACGACGATCGGCGCGTCCCCCGACCCGCAACCCGTCGCGGGAATCGCAACGGCAGCGCACAGCACGAGCAGAACGATGGATGCGCGGGGGAAGGCAGGTCGGAGCATGGGCAAACCGTGGCGCCGCAGCCCGACACCGGGGCTCAGTCTAGCGGGGTCGCTTCGCGCCGCGTCCGCGCCGGTACGTCGAAGGCCCAGGGATCGTTACATCAAGGCGTGCGCCGTACCTCGGGTGCGGGGACCGGAGGCGCGCCCAGGCCGGACGAGTCTGCCGGGTTGCCGGGCGGCGGCGCGGGCGTGTTGTTGCTGTTGTTGGGCGGCGGCCAGGACGGAGCCGGCGGGCGCGGGGGCGAGCGCCGCTCGGGCATCATCGGCGGCGCCACGCTGTGCCCGGGGGGCAAGGGCGGCGGCAGCGGGGCGTCGGCCGAGCTGCCCTGCATCGGGGGCGTCTCAACCGTGATGCTGCCCACGGGGTCGCCGAAGTCGAGCATGCGCGAGCCGCTGTCGGTCGTGGCACCCGGCGAGGTCTGGGCGTTCGTGCCGCCGGTGTTGGTGGCCCGGTTCGTGGCATTGGCGCGGCTGCCCGCGCAGCCGAGCGCAGGCACCACGACCATCGCCAGCGGCAGGACGAGAAGGCACGCAAGCGGTGCCCGGCGCGCCGCAGGGGGTCGCTGGATCATCGGGGTCGGTCTCCTGGGGTCGAGGTTGTCACCTCACCCGCTCCCGCGTGGTCGTGGCCACGGGATCCAAGGTACCGTTCCCCCCGGTCATTGGGAGGGATCAATGCCTGACATCGGGATCGATCTGTCCGGCAAGAAGGCCCTGGTCACGGGCGGGAGTCGCGGAATCGGCCGCGCGATCGCGCTGCGGCTGGCCGAAGCCGGATGCGACGTCGCGATCAACTACCTCCGCAACCGGGGGCCGGCGCAGGAGACCGCGGAGGCCGTCCGCAGCTTCGGCCGCAACGCGATCCTCCACAAGGTGAACGTCGCGCAAGAGGGCAAGCTCGCCGACATGTTCGCGGCCATCCAGGACGGCTTCGGCGGCCTGGACATCCTCGTGAGCAACGCGGCGTCGGGCGTCATCAAGCCCGCCATGGAGCTCACGAGCCGGCACTGGCACTGGACGATGGATATCAACGCCACCGCCCTGCTGCCCCTGACCCAGCACGCCGCGCCACTGATGGGCGAGGATGCCAGCATCATCGCCGTGTCCAGCCTGGGCGCGGTGCGGGCGATTCCCAACTACGCCGCCGTCGGCGCCAGCAAGGCGGCGCTGGAGAGCCTCGTCCGCCACCTCGCCGTCGAGCTCGCGCCTCGCGGCATCCGCGTCAACGCGATCTCGGCGGGTGTCGTCGATACCGACGCGCTCAAGCACTTCAGCAACCGCCAGCAGATCTTGACGGAGAGCGCGCGGCGTACGCCCGCGGGCCGCCTGACGGAGCCGAACGACGTCGCGGACCTCGCCCTGTTCCTCGCGAGCCCGCTCGCGTCGATGATGATCGGCCAGACAGTCGTGATCGATGGCGGCTACAGCATCATGGGCTAGGGTGTGAGTGAGACCTGAGTCCTGCGGGACGTGGAAGCCGGAAACCGCCGCGTGCACATCCTCATCGTCGAGCACGACACCGAGCGCCTTCGCGACCTCGAGGCAACCCTCTCGCGTGCCGGACACCAGACCGAGGTCGTGTCGTCCGCCAGCCTCGCCCTCGCTGCCCTGGCCCGCCCCGCCGCCCCCGATCTCCTGCTTGTCGGCGAGGAGCTGCCCGACATGCCCGCCCTCGACTTCCTGCAGGCCGCGTCCGTCGTCGGAGCCCTGCCTCCGGTCGTCGTCCTCGGCGCTTCCGAGGCCGGCGCGCGGGGCGTGGAGGCCACGCGCCTCGGCGCCGTCGACTTCGTGTTGGCCGATGACGAGGGCAGCTACCTCGGCACGCTCGCGGGCCGGCTCGTGGGCGCGCGCGAGCGGGCGGCGGCGCACGACCGGACGGCTCGCATGGCCGACGCGCTCGCCTCGACCTCGGCGGCCGTACTGATCGCGGACCGCACCGGCGCGGTGGAGATGATCAACGACGCCTGCGCACACCTGCTCGGACGCGAAGACACCCGCTCCGCCGACTGCGCGCTGACCGACCTGTTGCCCGAGGACGGCAGCTCGCGTCCACGGACGGAGCTGCTCGCCGCCGTCCAGGCCGGGAGCGAGTGGGCGGGCGAAGTCGACGTGTTGGCCGGCGACGGGCAGCGCGTCCCCTGCATCGTGACGGTTTCACCCATCCGCCGCCCGGGCGGCAGGATGCACGGGATGGTGCTCACGTTCCGCGACGTCGCGGATCGCGTGGCCATGGAGGACGCGCTGCGCGCGGCGAACCGCCGGCTGGCGGAGCAGGCGGCGCGCGATGCCCTGACGGGGCTCTACAACCGCGCGTACCTGCACGAGGTCCTGGAGCGCGAGATGGCGCGCGCCATCCGCTATGGCACCGTGCTCTCGCTCCTCATGCTCGATCTCGACGACTTCAAGCGGATCAACGACGAGCACGGCCATCCCGTGGGTGACGAGGTGCTCCGCGAGGTCGGGCGCCGGTTGCGTCCCGTGCTGCGCGACGGCGACGTGCTCGCGCGCTACGGGGGCGATGAGTTCTGCGCGATCCTGCCGAACACGGACGAGAAGGCTGCGCGCCTCGTGGCGGATCGCCTGCGCAACGCCGTGCTCGAGCGCGGCGTCGGCCCCGATGCGAGCACGCCGCTCGGCCTCTCGGTCGGCATTGCCACGTCCGTGCACGTGGGCGCGGACGATGAGAAGCCGTCCGAAGCGTTGCTGCGTTACGCCGATCGCGCGCTGTACACGTCGAAGGCAACGGACGGGCAGCACGTCACGATGTTCGAACCGGCGTGATCGAGGGAGGGCACAAGGCTCTCCCCTACATGACGCTCCGTATGCCCATGCAAGGACATGTAGGGACGGGCCTTGTGCCCGTCCGCGAGTCCCGGAGGCGCGTCAATACATGTACAGCCGCCGGAACATCGACCACGCGCCCTTGCCGCCGTTCTTGACGGCGCGTACGCGCCAGCGATAGCGGCCGCGCTCGAGCTTGTCCGGTCGATACCGTGCGCCGTTGACCATCAGCGTCTCGACCTTCTGCCACGCACCGCTCGGAAGCTCTTCCTGCAGCTCCCACTCGTATTGCGATGCGCCCGACACGGACGTCCACGTGAACGTGGCGCCGTAGCGGTACGGGTAGCTCTCGCCGGCCGGCGGGCTCTGGAGGCCCGGCGTGCCGAGGTTCACCGCCGGCCCTGCCGGCGCCGGATCGCTCGGCGGCGGGTTGCTGGGCACCGGAGTCGGCGGGTTCACCGGCGTGGGGTCGGTCGGCGGAGGACCCGCAGGCGGCGCGTCCATGGGCCCGGGATCCACCGGCGCCGGACCGGCCGGGGCGGGCGTCGCGCCACCCGAGCCCTCGCCGACGAGCAGGCGCACCTGCGTACCGCTCACAGCCAGGCTTCCCGGCAACGGGGTCTGTTGCACCACCATGCCGCGATCGCCCTCGGAGCTGGGCACGCGATACACGTCGCACGTGAAGCCCCAGTTCTGCGCAGCCTTGACGGCGTTGTTCCACTCGCTGCCCTCCATCTGGGGAACGCTGCGATGGTCGGCCGACGGCGTCTCGCCAAGCGCCACGACGAGGATCACGGCTTCCCCGGCGGCGAGCTGGGTTCCGGAGTGCGGACGCTGGTTCACGACCTTGCCGATGAGCGTCGGAACGCCGAGCGTGTATTCGACCGAGACCTTCCAGCGACGCAGGGCGGCCTGCGCCTGGCGCGTCGGTTGTCCGAGCACGCTGGGTATGGCCGGCCCGGTGTTGTTCGGCAAGCGACCTCGCGGCAGCGCACCGAGCGCGCCGGTAGGCGGTGCCGCGCCCGGAGCCGAGGACGTCGGACCCGAGGGGTTCGGATCCGCGGGCATCGGATCCGTCGGCGCGCCGCCGGGCGGGTTGCCGAGCGGATCGCTACCGGGACCGGTAGGCGGGCCGTCCGGTCCGGCATCCGAAGGCTTCGTCGGGATGGGGTCCGGCGGTGTCGCGCCCGGCTGGGTCTTCGGCGTCGCGCCGACCACCGTGAGCGTGATCGTCTCGCCGGCGTTGCGCTCGCAGAGCCCGCCGGGCTTCTGCGAGATCACCTGGCCGATGGTGGCGCCGGGAACACGATTCACCGCGGCCTTGAAGCCGGCCTGCTCGAGCAGGCTCGTGGCTTCGTCCACCGAGAGTCCGACGACATCGGGCACCGTGTCGGCCGAAGCGGCCGGCGCGAAGGCTGCCGCCAGCACCAACGCGACCAGGACGTAGCGAATGCGAACCATCGTATCCCTCACCGGATTGGAGATGCCCCCCGCGGGCTGCTCCGGATATTCGCGTACAGAGTAGCGCAGAGGGCCTTTTCAAGGAGGGCAAACGGGCCTGAAACAGCCCTTACTCGCACACCGGTTGCGATGCAGCATGCGGCGCCTCGGGGCCCGAGAAGGCCGTCTCCACCAGCTGCAACGCGCGCTCGGCGGTGTAGGCGGCGGCGCCTTCCGCCTCGGCCGCCGCCACGCACTCCGCGCACCAGCGGCTGTCGGCGACTCGGCGGCGGCGCTCGTGAAAGCGCCGGCAGACCGGACAGCGATAGCGGTAGACGCGCCCCGGTAGCCAGCGCGAGTGCAGGAGTCCGCCGGCCTCCGTGCAGGCGCGCCGAAACTCCGGACCATGGCCGAACGGGCGGCCGAGCACCGCGAGCCCGACGTGCACCGCCTCGTGCACGAGGATTCCGCGCAGGTCCTCCGGGTAGACCTCGAAGTAGATCGGCGAGAGCTCCACCTCGGCGGACCGGAAGCGCCCCGCCCGGTTGTCGATGACGGCGCGGCCGGCGCGTCGCAGACGCCGGTTCCACGAGACGGGAACATCCGGCCACTCGGCGATGCCGAGCACGAGGCCCACATCCGCGAACGCAGATTCGGCTTCGGCATAGAGGGCGGTCAGCGACAGCACGGGCCCAGGCTAGCGGCCGCGTCCCACATGCGAGGCGGAGCGACGGGTACGATGCCGCGCATGACGAGACTTCCGCTCTGCGCCGCATTCGCGCTCCTGCTCGCGGCTTGCGGTGCGGACGAACCCGAGGATCTCCATGCGGATCCCGTGCGCGTGTTCGATCGTGCGATGCAAGCCGTGCACGCAGGCGACTGGAAGTCTCTTCGTCCCCTGTTGACGAAGCAGGCACGCGCGAATCTCGAGCGCGACCTGACGCGGCTACGCCGGCGTCTCGCCCACGAGCAGGACGGAAAGAACGAGCGTCGCATCGCCAAGGCACGGCTCGGTGCCGACTACGAGGCCGAGCTCGGCCGTGCAACCACGGGCGGATTGGGCGACGTGCTGCGGTTCTTCGTGCGCATCTCCCCGCGTCCGGCGAAGCCCAAGACCCAGCGCAAGCAGTTCGAGAAGTTCCGCGCCGAGATCCTCTACGCCGACGACGAGGGCACGTTGCGACCCGTACGGTTGATCCGCCGTCCGGAGGGGTGGTTCATCGACGATCTGCAGCTCTGACGACTCGAAGTGTCGCAGTAGGTATCCGTCGGGTTGCCACTGCCCGGGGGGCCTGCCACACTGAGTCGATGAGTCAGAGCGTTCCTGTCCTCGTCCCGCCGCACGAGCTCACCGATGCCTCCATCCCGGGCTTCGAGGAGATGCTCGAGCCCCATGTCGCTTCGGGCTGCCGCGGCATCGTGCTCGACCTGGGACAGGTCACGTTCATCAACAGCACGGGACTCGGTTCGCTTGTGAAGGTCGGCATGAAGCTGGATCGCGACGGCCGCCGGCTTGCGCTGGCGCGGCCGGAGAAGCAGGTCGAGCGCATGCTGCGCCTTGTGGGGCTGGACTCCAAGCTGCCGGTGTTCAAGACGCTGGCGGAGGCGTCGGGCCACGTCGGCACGCGCGCTGGACAGGCCTGAACCCGCCGGCATGAAGGACGTCGTCTTCGTTCGCGACCTCGAGGTCGAGGCCATCATCGGGATCAACGACTGGGAGCGCGAGCAGCGCCAGAAGATCCTCGTCGATCTCGACATGTCGTGTGACGCGGCCGCGGCCGCCGAGAACGACGACATCGAGAAGGCGGTCAACTACCGCTCGGTTACCAAGGCGTGCATCAAGCACATCGAGGAGAGCGAGTACTTCCTCGTCGAGACGTTGGCCGAGCGCTTGGCTGCACTGATTCGCGCGGACTTCGGCGTGGCCTGGGTGCGCGTGCGCGTGCGCAAGCCCGGTGCGGTGCGGCATAGCCGTGAGGTCGGGATCGAGATCGAGCGCGGCTCGCGGGCGGGAGCGACGGGTTGACGTCGCGCTCGTGGGAGCACCTGCTCTCGCTCGGGTCCAACGTGGAGCCGGACCACTGGATCCCCCGCGCGCTGGCGCTGTTCGATACGCGCTTCGGAGACATCACGACGTCGCCGCGGTACGCGGTGCCCGCGGTCGGGGGCGCGGCGGGCACGCCGGACTTCGTGAATCTCGCCGTTCGGGTCCGGACGGACCTACCGCCCCAGGCGCTGCGTGTCGTCTGCCGCCATGTCGAGGAGCTGTGCGCGCGCGTGCGCAGCGCCGATCGCAACGCGCCGCGGACACTGGACGTGGACGTCGTCTACTCGCTCGGGCCCGGCCGTGACCCGGTCGCCGCCGACGATCTCGCCACGGAGCCGTACGTGCTGGTGCCGTGCGCCGATATCTGGCCGGATGCGGGCCTGCCGGAGACGTCCGTGACACTCGCGGAACGCGTAGACGAGATGGTCTCTGACTGGCGGGCGGCGCACGTCCGCGAGGGGTAGTCCATGCGCGTGCCCGTTCTTCTCGTCGTGCTGCTGGCGCTTGCGGGCTGCGGAGACGACGCCCCGCAGCCCGAGCCCGGTGTCACGAAGCCCGCGCCTCCTGCTCCGACCCCGGCGCCGTGGCGGCGGTGCCGGCTCGCCGGTGTGAAGCAGGCCGGCGGGTTGACGCTCTACAAGGGAGATCTCCTCGTGGTCTGCGGCAAGAACGACCGGGCGGTGCGTGCGTTCGGTGTTCGGGATCTGCAGCCGGGCACAGAGCTGGAGGGCCGTTCCCTCGCGCAGCAAGTCACGAAGGACGCGATGCTCATGGGCGGCGAGCCCTTCGCGCTGCAGGGATACAAGCTCGAGCATCTCTGGGCGCAGAAGCTCGACTTCCAGGCCCTTGCCGTCCAATCGCCGAACTTCGTCTACCTGGGTGACCGCGTACGACGCGTGTGCTACTGGGGGGCGCTGCTCGGCGACCAGACCGGGCGCACGGATCGCGTGCTCATCAAGGGGGTGTTCATCGTGCCCGGTGCCAAGCGCACCGACACGGAGGCAGGAGACTGGCGGGACAAGGGGCCGGGGCTTGCCGGGTTCGCCTCTATAGGAAAGGGCCGGGCCTCGGGTGACTTCTACGCCGTAGATCGCGGTGCGTCGGGAGGCCGTCTGCGCATTCACCGTGTCAACCGTTTCGCGACGCGGCTCGGGCCGGTGCGCGTCCGCCATGGCTACAAGGGGCCGCTCGCCGCAGACGCGCTCTCGCTGCACGGTCGCAGCTTCCTGCTCTTGCACGGAGCGGCGCCGGGCACGCTCTCCGAGGCTTCTGACCCGCTGGCCGGCGAGACCGTCGGCCTCAAGAGACTCGAAGCCGCGCCCGCGCCGCCCGCGGGCGAGACCTGGACGGGCATGTGCCACGGTCCCGACGGCACGCTCTACCTGATCTCGAACGGCGCGCCGGCGCAGCTGGCCTGGCGCGCGCGCTAGGCGCGCGCCAGCGCAGCACGGACGACCTGACGCGTGAAGCCTTCGTGCCCGGCGGGGTCGTTCAGCAGGCACAGGTCGGCGCTGCCGGGATCAGTCGGCGGGTAGTACACGCCGCAGTTGGGGTTGATCTCGAGCATGAAGATGCGGCCGTCGGCATCCGCGCGTACGTCGCAGCGTCCGTAGCTCGATCCGATCACCGAGAAGAAGCGCGCGCACGCGTCGCGTAGCCGCCTCTCGAGCACGGGATCCCCGACGGGTGTGCACGCCATGGCGCTGTAGTCGACCCACTTGAGACCTGCGTGCTTGAAATGCTCGCCGTCGGGAAACCGGTACTGCATCGGCGTGTAGGTCGTCGGGTGCGCAGGGTCGTCCGGGTTGTCGGACACGAGCACGGTGCACTCGATGCCGTCGATGTACTCCTCGATGAGGGCAGCTCCGAAGCGCGACATTATCTTCTTTGCCTGGCGCCGCAGACCGGCGGGCGTGACGACGCGCGACGCGCGGCTCAGTGCCACGCTCGCGTAGCTGCTGGGGTGCTTCACGAAGAGGGGGAAGTGCAGGGCGGTCGCGGCGCGTTCGACGTCACGTGTCGTGCGCGCGATGACGTGGTCCGGCGTGTCGATCCCCAGGTCGCGACACGCTCGCTTCATGGCTTCGCGCGAAGGCTCGTAGAAGGCGGACGCAGCGCCCGTGAAGGGCACGCCGTGCCGCTCGAGCGTCTCCACGACTTCGATGCCGGGATTATCCTCCTCGTCGGCCGCGCCGTCGCACAGGTTGAAGAAGAGGTCGAACCCCTCTGCGATCAACGCCTCGACCCGGTCGACGCAGGTCTCCTTCTCCAACACGGCGACGGTCCACTGTGCCTCAGGCAGGAACGGCCGCGGATCGCACGGCCAGTCGCCGTCGGGCAACGGCAGGTTGTCGATGTCCTGGGTCGTGAGCAGGCAGACGCGCACGCAAGCCACCGTACCCGTAGACTTCGTGGATGCGCATGCGCGAGGAACAGGTCGGCGATGTGACCGTCTTGACGCCGGCAGGCACGATGGACATGACCTCCTTGCCTGCGTTCGACCGTCGCGTGACCAAGCTCGTCGAGAGCGGAACGCGAGCGCTGGTGTGGGATCTCAGCGAGGTCGGGATGATCCCGTCCACCGCCGCGGGGTTCCTCATCGCCGCGGGCAAGCGCCTGCGCGATGCGGGCGGGCGCATGGTTCTCGCCGGTCTGCAGCAGCGCGTGCTTGGCGTGCTCAAGACGATGGGTGTCGCCGACGTCTTCCGGATCTTCCAGGACCGCGACGCGGCGTTGGCGGCGTTGGGGTGACGTCGCGCAGGTTGCTGTAGGGGGGGCACCTTGTGTGCCCCCGCGAGCTTCGTGGGCGCGGAGGGGCACAAGGCCCCTCCCTACAGCCCAAGGGCATGCGCCGGCTAATACACGTACGGCACGAGGTGCAGGTCGCCGTAGCGGCCGTCATCCGCGGCCAGCTCGTCTTCTTCGTCGAGGCCCGCCGCCGGTTCGAAGAGGCCCGCGCCCTCGAGCGTCAGCGCCTCGTCCGCGCTCGCGTCCTCAGGCAGCTCGAGCTCGAGCTCGTCCTCGAACATGCGGAGCACGATGCGCGTGCCGCGCAGCGCCTCCCACGTCTCCCGCGGCACGACGAGATCCACGAACAGGTCGAGGTCCACCACCCACACGTCTTCGCCCATACGTTCGCCGCGGCGGTACCAGGCGGCCGGCGTCTCCATGCCGCGCACGTACGAGGCGTGAGCCTGAAAGAGGTCCTCGTCGGTCCGCACCGCTTCGTCGGCTGCGGCGCGTTCCGCCACCCGCTCGAGACCGAAGAGCAGCGCCCGCTCCAGGCGGTCCTCGCCGCCATCGAACGAGCCGTGGTTCAGGACCACCTCGTAGCGAGGCGCGCCGCTCGCAGGATCCGGTGTCGCGTCGCGGACCCGGACGAGCGTCCCGTGATCCCGCAGCAGGGGATGGGTGCGTGCCTCGGGCTCGACGTGCAGGGCCGCGAAGCCGGGCACCTGCGAGACCTCTTCCGCCAGGGCCAGGGCGCGCGCGCGGCGTTCGAAGTCCTCGAGATCCATGGGCGCGGAGAATACCGCCGAAGCCCCCGGCAGGGGTTGGACGGCCCAGCCGCCGCGGGGATCCTCTGCCCCCATGAGCAAGCCTGCCCCCAGGCCGACCGTCGTGGACATGGCCCTGATCGTCGCCGTCGTCATCGGCACGATCGTGTTGTTGAAGAGCACGCTGGGATCGTCGGTCGAGCCCGCACCGGCCCCGGCGGTCGCGCACAAGCCCTTCCCCGGTGAGAAGCACCTGCGCAACCTCAGGCAGCTGACCTTCGCCGGAGAGAACGCCGAGGCCTACTGGTCGTTCAACGAACGCCACCTGATCTTCCAGTCGACGCGCGACGCCTTCACCGCCGACCAGATCTACATCATGGACGCGCACGGTCGGAACCCGCGCCTCGTGAGCACGGGCAAGGGGCGCACGACGTGCTCCTACTTCATGCCCGGCGACACACGCATCGTGTACGCCTCGACGCACGGCGCCGGGGACGCGCCGCCGAAGAAGCCGCCGTACGACCGGAAGCTCGGCTACGTCTGGCCCATCTTCAACAGCTACGCGATCTACACCGCGGACCCTGACGGTTCGAACATCAAGGTGCTCGCCGATTCGCCCGGCTATGACGCCGAGGCCACGGTTTCTCCGACGGGGGACCGCATTGTCTTCACGTCGACGCGCGACGGCGATCTCGAGCTCTACTCCATGGCGATCGACGGCAGCGATGTGAAGCGCCTGACGGACGCGCCCGGTTACGACGGCGGTGCGTTCTTCTCGTGGGACGGCAAGAAGATCGTCTGGCGCGCGCCCAGCCGCGAGGGCCTCGACATCGAGGAGACCAAGCGCCTGCTCGCACGACAGCTCGTGCGACCCTCGAAGCTCGAGATCTGGATCATGGACGCCGACGGCAGCAACAAACGCATGATCACGAACAACGGCGCCGCGAACTTCGGCCCGTTCTGGCACCCCGACGGCAAGCGCATCATCTTCTCGTCGAACATGCACGACCCGCGCGGCGGCAACTTCGAACTCTACATCATCGATATCGACACCCTGAAGGTCGAGCAAGTCACGCACTTCGAGCGCAAGCGCCCGGGTGCGCGGCGTTCGGACGATTTCGACGGCTTCCCGATGTTCACGCGCAACGGCAAGCGGCTGGTGTTCTGCAGCAACCGCTTCAACGCCGAGGCCAACGACACGAACGTCTTCGTCGCGGATTGGATCGACTAGGGGCGGCTCCCTGGATGCTCGGCAGCGCTGTGCGGGACTCCTCCTCGCGTAGCTCGGCTACGCCCCGCTCTCGGACCTCGCCGGCTCGGTCCTCGGATCGCGCAAGCGCAATCAACGCGGCGAAGGTCGTCGCCCGCTTTGCGGTGCCTTCGCCCCAGTGACCCGCCCTGGGTAGTACGCACTCAGACTTGCTGACGCCTTGGCCCCACAGACAGGTCTCTCTCACTCCTGTACGCACGCCCACCATGACCTGAGAGAATGCCCCTCCGCGCCGCGGTTCTCGCGGCGCGCCCGGAGGGTCCCATGGCCGCACCGATCCAGGACTTCGGACGCGTTCTGAAGGCGCTGTTCCGCTTTGCTCGCTACGTGTCCTTTGGCGTCATCGGGTTGATGGTCGTCTTCCTCGCGTTCCGCGTGGCAGAGGTCTATCGCTTCTTCGCCGACATCCACATCGCGCTCGGCATCGCGTTCCTGGTGGTGTTCACCGTGCTTGTCGTGTGGCTCATCGGACGGCCGCTCTACCGCTTCTGGAAGGTCCCGGCGGCCTTGAAGCCGCCCGTGCTCCCGCCGATTGCAGAGCGCACGAGCAAGCACCTCTCGCAGCATCTCGTCTTCGTCGAGCGCTACCTCAAGAGCCTGCTGACCAACCCCGAGTGGGAAGGCTCGCCCGAGGAGGTCACGGCGGCGATCGCACGTTGCGAGGCGCTGCGCAAGGAGACGGTCGAGGCGACGAAAGACGAGATCGCAGAGATGAGTGCGCGCATCAAGGCATTGGAGGACGAGACCGTCAGCCGTCTGCTCGAGCCGCTCGATCGCAAGGCCCGTGACGTCATCCGACAGGAGTCCCTCGCCGTTGGCATCGCAACCGCCGTCTCGTGGAACGGCACGATGGATGCCTTCCTCGTGCTCTGGCGGAACTGCAACCTCGTCTCGCGCATTGCGCGGATCTACTACGGCCGGCCCGGCCCCCGCGGGACGCTGTCGATCTTGCGCGACGTCTCGGGTGCCGCGATCGCAAGCGCCTACCTGCAAGACCTGAGCGAGGCCGCGGGCACGGCGATGGGAAGTGTCTTCGGGAAGACGGTGGGCATGCTCGGCGGCCCGCTGCTCGACGGCGGGATGAATGCCCTGGCTACGCTTCGCATCGGCTACGTCGCAAAGGCGCGTTGCCGCGCCTTCTCGGGCTGGAACGAGACGACGCGTACGGAAGCCGTGATCGGCGCCGTGAAGGAAGCGGGTCAGCTCTCCAAGGACGTCATGACCGAGATCGTCAAGGCGGTCGGCGGCGGCCTCTTGAAGATCCCGGGCAAGGCGATCGGCAAGATCGGCGACGCAATCAGCGGCATCTGGAAGAAGGGCGCCGGCGAAGAGCCCGAACCTGCGGGCGCGTAGCCCGCGACCCTCGCGCCCTGATACGTTCGCCCTCGGATTCCAAGCCGGATGGCAGGGCCGGCTCGCTTCAAATGAGGGATGGATCCCTCGGGGAGAAGAGCCATGCGCGACCGTGTCCTCTTTGCCATCGCTTGTCTGCTCGCCATCGGCGTGGGCCTGTGGCTGGGTGTCTTCAAGTCCGACTCGAACGACGGCTCCAACGACTACTCCGTCGTCGACGACGACGACGGAGAGATCGAGAAGGGCCCCGAGCTGTTGGGCGCTGGGGACGGGCGCGCCGTGCACGTGCCGCGCGACATTCGCGGCCGTGGATCGCTGCAGGGGACCGTTCGACGCAAAGGCGACCCCGTTGCCGCGCACGTCGAGCTGCGGCACGTGGCGGAGATGGATCCGACCAAGCCGTACATGGGCGGCATGACGCAGATGATGATCGAGCGGATGCTCGACGCGGGCATCTCCAGCAAGGCTGCGATCGCGAAGACCTCGGCCGGCGCAGACGGCCAGTTCCACTTCGACGGTCTTGCGCCCGGGCTTTACGAGGTTCGTGCGACCGCGGAGAACGGCGCGGTCGGATTCGCTTCCGCGTTGCTGCCCGCCGAGGGCGCGCGGGTCGAGGCGTCGATCGACGTTGCGGCCGGCAGCGAGCGCTTCGAAGGCCGTGTGGTGTACGCAAACGGTACGCCGTTCCAGGGACTCGTCGTCGCATCCACCGGCGAGGGCTTCGCCATGATGATGGGCGGCCACGGCAACATCATGCCGACGGCGACCGATGACGAAGGCCGCTTCGCCATCGGCGGCCTGGCGCCCGGCCTCGTACGCATCTCCGCCATCCTGCCCGGTGTGCTGCGCGTGATGGCCAATCCCGTCACGTTGCCGTACCAGGGGGAGTACGTGCTCACGATCGGCGCCGAGGGCGTCGAGGTGAACGGGAAGGTGATCGCGGCGGACACGCAGGAGCCGATCGCGGGCGCGACGGTGTTCGGCGGCGGCGGCAATCCCGAGACCACGTTCACGATCCGCACGACGACGTCCGCCGAGGACGGCACGTTCAAGCTCGCCATCCCCACGGGCGGCGGCGGCGGCATGTTCGTCAAAGCCGCGGGCTACGCGCCGTCGATGATCAACTTCCGTCGCTCGGCCAAGGACAACGTCACGGTCTCGCTCCAGAAGCTCGGCACCGTCACGGGCATCGTGAAGTCCAAGGACGACGGCAAGCCGCTTGCGGGCGTCGGGGTCTACGCGATCCCCGCTTCGATGCGGGGCGGCGACGGCATGTTTCCGTCCGGGACGATCTCGGGCGCCGACGGCCTCTACACGCTGAACGACGTCATGCCCGGGTCCGCCAAACTGTTCGCGGTCGGCGAGGGATGGGTTACCGAAGGCGTGAAAAGCCTCGGCGACAACTTCAGCCCGTTCACGGTGGCGATCGAGCCGGGTGGATCCGCGGAGCTCGACCTCGAGCTCGTCCCCGGCGGCTCTGCATCGGGCGTCGTGCGAACGTCTACAGGCGACCTCGTGGCCGGTGCCGTCGTCACGCCCGCGGCGGGCATGGACGGCATGATGATGATCGCCGCCATGACCGGCGGCATGGGTGGCGCGTTCGGCGCCACGGTGAGCGATGCCGAGGGCCGGTACACCGTCGCGTCGCTCTTCCCCGGACAGAACTACACGTTGACCGCGAAGGCGCCGGGCTTGCCGGACGCCAAGTCCAAGGGCTTCACCGCGCAAGGCGGAAAGACCCACGAGGCCGACCTCGTCTTCGCCGCGCCGCGCTGGCTGCTGCTGCGCGTGGTGAAGGCAGAGGACGGCACGCCGGTCGCCGGCGCGCGTGCTCGCATCGTGCCTGCGGGCGACCGCATCGACTTCGACGACTTCTTCGGTGCGGCGACCTGGAGCACGGACGGCGAAGGACGCGCGAAGGTCGGGCCGATTCCGCCGGACGACTCCAAGGTCGCCGTGACGGCCGACGGGTTCATCGAGGCGGAGCAGGCCATCGAGGCCAAGGGCGACGGCGACGTGGAGCTCACGATCGAGCTCGCGAAGGGCCTCGTCATCGCCGGCCGCGTCGAGGTGCCCGCGGGACTGCCGCTGCGCGGCATCCGCATGCGCGTGCAAACCGATCACAGCAGCGGCGGGCCGCGGCGCGACTGGTTCCACGAGCGCACGAGCGTGGACCCCGCCGGCACGTTCCGCGTGACCACGATCAAGGACCCCGGCGCGTACCGAGTCACCGCGGAGTCCCAGTGGGAAGGCAAGGAGTACGAGGCAGAGGCCATCGTCGAAGCCGGCGACGAGGATGTCGTGCTCAAGCTCGCGCGCAACATCGAGCGCGAGAAGCGGCTCATGACGGTCACCGTGCTCGGCGCGGACGGCAAGCCGATGCCCTCGGCCCGGATCCAGCTCTACCAGCTACGCAGCAACCGGGGCACCTCCCGTAGCCGCCGCTACGTGAGCGAGGGCAAGGCGGAGTTCGAGATCGACCACGAAGACGCGCAGCTGTGGATCGAGGTGTACGAGACGGCAGGCGTTGCGTCGGGCTCCACCATCAAGGGACCGTTCGATCCAGGCACGAAAGAGATCGAGATCCGCCTCGACGCGCCGCTGACGATCGAAGGCGCGGTCACAGGTCCGGACGGCAAACCCGTGCGCGGCGTGCGCGTCATGGTCAAGGCGCTCCATCCCGACCCCGACACCGAGCACGGACGCGATCACGGGGCGGGCTTCAGTGACAAGGAAGGGAAGTTCCTCGTCAAGGGCCTGGGGGACCTCGAGTACCAGCTCGTGTTCGACGTCCCGCCCGACTACGCGCCCGTTGCGGCGCAGAAGGTCCGCGCCGGGGCCAATAACGTGCGCGTGGCGCTGCGCATGGGCAAGCGCGCCATCCTCACGATCGTCGACTACGACGGCAAGCCCGTCGCCGGGGCGTTCGCGACGCTGAGTCAGCTGCGTAAACCCCAGGGCGCCGTGCCCGGCTCGAGCCGCGGCAGCCAGCGTAGTGACGCAGACGGCATCGTGCGGATGCGCGGGGTCGAGCCGGAGGGCTCGTTCCGGCTGCACATCAATCCCCCACAAGACCGATCCGACCTGAAGCGCACCACCATCAATCCGTGGTCTCCCACCGACGAGACGATCAAGCTTCAGCGCGCGTACACCATCACCGGTGTCGTCCGCGATGCGAGTGGCAAGCCGGTCGGGGACGTCTTCGTGCAGCATCGCAAGGAGGGCACCGAGCGGTGGACGGGGTATCTGTCCGCTGACAACGAAGGGCGCTTCGAGATCCAGCAGCTCGTCGAAGGCCGCTACGAGGTGCGCGCCGTGCTGCGCGGTGCGCGCACGGACGGCATCAAGGGCACCGCGGTGCGGGCCGGAGCGACGGGCGTGGAGCTGACCGTCGACCTCGGCGAGACCCTGGCCGTTCGCATCGCCGGATGGAAGCAGATCAGCCTCGGCGGCAGCCGTACGCACCAGGCGCTCCAGGCCGCGCTCATCAGCGAGACGGGCAACCCGACGCGGATGAGCGGCCGCGCGGATTCCCGCGGGCGGGTCGCCTTCCGCCAGCTCACGCCGGACGCGACGTACACGATCTGGATCGGCGGGTTGCCGGATGGCCACTACGTCCTGAAGTCGGGACTGCGCGCGGGCGACGCGGACGTCGAGGTGGAGCCGCAGAAGGGCGCCTCGATCCAGGGGCGCGTGACGTTCCCGGCTGAGATGAAGAGGCGCAGCGTCATGGCCCATGCCCACAACAAGCAGGGCATGAGCGCGAGCGGTGTCGTCAACGCGACAACCGGTGCGTTCGAGATCGACGGACTGCCCGAAGGCGAGTGGACGGTGCGCGTTCACGGCTGGGACGACGGCAATACGTACACGGCGACGGGCAAGGCCCGGACGGGCGGCGAGGTCGAGCTCGAGCTGAAGGCCCCGAAGCGCTAGCCCTTCGCTACGTCGCGCGCGCCGGCTTTGTCGACCGCGTTAGATGCTCGACGAGGTCCATCTTCGAGAGCAGGCCGACGAGCGCGCCGTTGTCGTCGACGACGAGCGCGACCTTCTCCTTGCCGAAGAGCTCCGTCAGCCGGCCGGCGTCCTCGTCGACGTGGACGGTGGTTACGTCGCGGAACATGACCTCGGCCACTGCGCTCTCGGGCGTCGCGTGTCCGTCGACGAGCTTCCCAAGCAGATCCGATTCCGTGACGATGCCGATCAAGCGATCGTCGTCCAGCACGGGCACCTGGCTGATGCCCTCTTCCTTCATCGTCGCGATCGTGGCCGTGACCGTGTCGCCGCTCGCCGCGGTGATGAGGTTGCGCGGCGGCATGGTGCGCAGGAGGTCGCCGAGCGAGTTCGTTTCCCAGAGGCTGTCGGTGAAGCCGTTGGCGCGCATCCACTGGTCGTCGAGGAACTTCGTCATGTAGTTGCGCACCGAGTCGCACATGATCGTCACGATGCGCTTCTTCGGGCCGTGCCGCTTGGCGATCTGTACGGACGCCCAGGCTGCGGCGCCGGAGCTGCCGCCGACCAGCATGCCCTCCTGGCGGATGAGGCGGCGGGCCATCAGGAACGAGTCGCGGTCGTTGCTCTTGATCCACTCGTCGACGTACTCGCGGTGCAGCACGTCGGGGATGAAGTCGTAGCCGATGCCCTCGACCTTGTAGGGCGCAATGGACCCGGGACCGGCGAGGATCGAACCCTCGGGATCGACGCCGATGATCTTGACGTTGGGCAGTTCTTCCTTCACGCGCTTGCCGACGCCCGAGATCGTCCCGCCCGTGCCGGCGGTCATCACGATGAAGTCCACGTCGCCCCCGGTCTGGTCGAGGATCTCCTGGCCGGTGCCCTCGTAATGCGCGAGGGGGTTCTGCTCGTTGCCGTACTGGTCGAGGATGTGTGCGTTGGGCAGCACTTCCTGAAGCTGCTTGGCGACGCCGATGTGGCTCTCCGGCGCGTCCCACGCCGCCTCGGTCGGCGTCCGGATGATCTCCGCGCCGAGCGCCTCGAGGACGACCTGCTTCTCGCGGCTCATCTTCTCGGGCATCGTGATGATCATGCGGTAGCCGTAGACCGCAGCCGCCAGCGCCATCCCGATGCCCGTGTTGCCGCTCGTCGGCTCGATGAGCGTGTCGCCGGGCTTGATGCGGCCGCTCTTCTCGGCCTCCTCGATCATGCGCCTGCCGATGCGGTCCTTCACCGACCCACCGGCGTTCAGATGTTCGCACTTTGCGAGGATCTCGCAGCCGGTGCCCCGGCCGATGGTCCGCAGCCGGACTAGCGGGGTGTTTCCGATCGCCTCGAGGATCGAGTCGTACGTCTGCGCCATGGGCCCTCCCGAGGCCCGCAGCGTAGCGCGGAGGAGCCCGTCCGATACAGCCTTGCCGAGCCCCTGCGGAGGGTGGACGCAGCCATTTGTTCAGCCCCTGCGAACGACCTCGAATTGGCCTTCGGGGCCGCAGGAAACCGGCCGATGGGGGCAACGAGACCCCGCGGAAGGGAATGGACCATGGCCGACCACGACGACGTACAGCACGAAGTCCTCAACATGCGCCAGTTCGAAGACGCCACCGGTGGCGACGTCGAGCTCATGCAGGAGCTCGCCGGGCTCTACCTCGCCGACGCGGACGCGCAGATGCCCGGCCTCGAAGAGGCCGTCGTCCAACGCGACATGGAGCGCGTCAGCCGCGTTGCCCACGGGCTCAAGGGTTCGTCTGCGTCCATCGGCGCGGACCGCGTCGCGAACGTGTTCAAGATCATCGAAGCGATGGGGCGCGACGGCACCGAAGACGGGCTCGACGATGCGGTTGCCGCAGCACGCGACGCCTATGTCGTGGTGCGTGAGCGCCTCACGCGCATGGCGGCCTGATCGGAGTCCACAGTGAAGATCCTCATCGCCGACGACGATCCGGTTTCGCGCCGCCTCCTCGAAGACTCCCTCGCTGACCTGGACCACGACGTCACCGTCGTCTGCGATGGGCGCGAGGCGTGGTCGCACCTGATGGAGCAGCGCTACGACGTCGTAGTCAGCGACTGGATGATGCCCGAGATCGACGGGGTCGAGTTGTGCCGCCGCCTGCGCGCGCGTACGGGCGATCCCTTCTGCTACGTCATGCTCATCACCTCGCGCGACACGACGGACGATGTCGTCGAAGGCATCACCGCCGGCGCGAACGACTTCATGACGAAACCCTGGAAGCGCGAAGAGTTTCGTGCGCGGCTGTGCGCTGCCGAGCGCGTCGTGCAGCTCGAGCGCACGCTCGCGAGCCGGGTCGCAGAGCTGCAGAAGGCCTTGGAGGAGGTCGCCACGCTCAAGGAGATCCTCCCCATCTGCATGTACTGCAAGAACATCCGCGACGACGAGCAGGCCTGGCAGAAGATCGACGACTACATCCAGAAGGAGGGCCTCGCCTCCTTCACGCACGCGATCTGCCCCGACTGCTACGAGGGCCAGGTGCAGCCCATGCTCAAGGAGATGCACGACCGGAATCGAAAGGCCAGCTAGCCTCGCGACCCGGTAGGCTCCCCGCATGACGACGGGGATCCTCCTTGCCCAACTCGGCACGCCCGACGCCCCCACCGTGCCTGCCGTACGCAGGTATCTCCGCGAGTTCCTCTCCGACCGCCGCGTCGTCGATCTCAACCCCTGGCTCTGGAAGCCGATCCTCTACGGGATCATCTTGCGGACGCGCCCCAAGAAGTCCGCCGCGCTCTACCAGCGCGTCTGGACCGAGGCGGGCTCGCCGTTGCTCATCCACACCGAGGCGCAGGGCGCCGGACTGCGCGAGCGCCTCGCCGGGACGCACCACGTCGCGATCGGCATGCGCATCGGCAACCCGTCCATGGCACAGGGCCTCGACGAGCTGGCTGCGGCAGGCTGCACGAGGATCGGCGTGCTGCCACTCTTTCCGCAGTACTCGACGGCGACTACGGCGTCCGTGCAGGACGCGCTCGAGGCTTGGAAGAAGGACAACCCGGGCGTGGAGACCGACATTGTCTGCACGTTCTGCGACCAACCGATGTGGATTCGTGCGATGAAGGAGCGCGTCGAGGCGTCGGGCTTCCAGCCGTCGCCGACGTCACCGCTGCTGATGTCCTTCCACGGGATCCCGAAGCGCTTCGTGGACCGCGGGGATCCGTACGACACAGAGTGCGAGCGGACGGCGAAGGCGCTCGCCACGGCACTCGAGCTCGACGACGACGCGTGGCGCCTCGTCTATCAGAGCCGCTTCGGACGCGAGGAATGGCTTCAGCCGTACACGGACGACGTGTTGGAGCAGCTGCCGAAGGACGGCATCACGTCCGTCGGTGTGATCACGCCGTCGTTCGTCTCCGATTGCCTGGAGACGATCGACGAGATCGGCCGCGAGAGCCGTGAGGCTTTCGAAGAAGCCGGCGGCGAGCACTACACGCGCATCGAGTGCGTGAACGCGTCCGCGACCTTCTGCGATGCCCTCGCGGAGATCGCGCGGCAACGGCTGTCGTGGGAGGGCACAAGGCCCTCCCCTACATGACTCTTCGTGTGCCTATGCAACGACATGTAGGGACGGGCCTTGTGCCCGTCCGCGCCCACCAGGCACAACGAGTAGGACGCTAATCCCCCGTAATCACCGGCAGCTGTGTTCCGCGGGTCGCGCGCTTCAAGAACAACACCGCGAACGACGTCTGCACGTGGTTGCCCCAGGTCTCGAGCTCGAGGAGCACGTCCGCGCCCTCCTTGTACCAATCGTGCTCGCCGATCCAGCGCTTGCCGACGAGCATGCCCATGCGCTCCAAGCCGTAGAGGTAGTAGAGGTGGTGCGCCTTCTTCGGGTGGCCGGGGTTCTCCGTCACGGAGAACTGCTTCTGCATCCAGGCGAGGCCGTCTTGAATTGAGTCTCGTGCCTTCTTGCGCTCTGCACCTCGGAACTTGCGGCTGCGCCAGAGCCCCTCCATGCAGATTGCGACGCACGCCACGCCCGCAGTTGTCATCGAGCCCGTGGCGGGCTGCTTCCAGACTGTCTTCTCGCCCTTCGGGCCGTTCGCCTTGCCGGTCGTGTAGTGAAACCCGCGCGCCATCGCGGGGATCTTCGAACGCATCACGTAGTCGCCGCGCACGCGCTCGTCGAGCAGCATGACCTTGGGGCCCTTCGCGTCCTGGTGGACGAACAACGCCACGAGGGCGTCGCGCCACACGGCGGCGGGCACCTTGACCCCGCAGTCTGCCGCGGCACGTAGTCCGAGTAGCGCGTACTGCGCGTTGGAGAGATCGTGGTTGGTCTCGCCATCGGCGCGGATGTCGTAGTGCCAGAGCCCGCTGGCGTTCTGCGCCTTGCGCAGGTACGCGACGCCTTCTTCGAGCGCCTTGCGGTCCTGCTCCGAGAGCTTCTTGTAGACCTGCTTGGGCTTGATGCGCTTGTGGCGATCCTTGCCGATGTCCGTGTCCCACGTGTCGAGCTTGGGCTGGTAGAGCGCCTGGATGAGCATCATGTAGATGCCCACACTGTAGGTCATCCGGATCTTCATCTTGCGCAGCGCCTTGAGCGCGAGCTTGATCTGCGGGTCGTCTGCGCGGACGCCGGACTTCAGTAGCGTCAAGGTGGGCAGTGCCGTATGCCCCATCGCCTGCTTGCCCTCGGGGTTGCCCCAGTGCCCGGTCGGATGCTGCGTGTTGCGCAGGTGCATGACGCCTGCGTCGATCGCGTCCTTCACCTTGAGACGCCAGCTCGGCGGGTAGCGCTCGATCTCCTTGGCGCCCTTCGGCTTCTTCTCGGCACCGGCTGTCGCGGGAACAGCGGCCGCGCAGATCAACACTGCACACGCGAAGAAACGGACAAGGGGGCGCCGGTCAGCCACTGCCACCCAAGTGTAGCAACGCGTGCGTTTCGGCCGGACGCCGCCTACTTGGCCTTGCGAATGCGCTCGAGCAGCGCGCGCAGGTATGCCTGGCGTTTCGCGTCGCCCGCCTCGAGCGCGGCCTCGACGGCCGGTGCTGCGATCGGACCCAGCGCCACCAGCGCCTCTTCGGCTGCGTACGGCCACATCGGTGCGCCGACGATCGGCTCCTCGCCGGACCAAGGCTCCGCGAGCGTGATCAGGAGGGGAACGGCGGCGCGACCGCGATCCCCCAACTGCGCGAGACAGCACGCGGCCGCACTCCGCACGTCGCGATTCGCGTGCTTCAGCAGGCGCTCCAGGGCATCGGCCGCCGGTGCGCCGATGCGGCCGAGTGTGTGCACGAGGCTCATCTGCTCGGCGATCGGACGGCCGGCAAGGCCCCGCTCGACATGCGACACGGCCTTGGCCCCGCGCTCGACGAGCACCGGATGGCTCACGGGAACCGGCACGACGTCGCTCTCGAAGCGCCGGCGACCGGTCGTCCTGCCCAGGGTGTAGATCGCGTACGGGGGACGCACGTGCTCGGTACGCGCCCGTTCCACGAGGATCCGGTCCACCGCGTCGCGCGCGGCATCCGACGTGGCGAGGCCGTGCGCTGCCATTGCGCGCACATCGGGGTTGTCGTCATCGAGTCGCTTGACGAGCGCAGCCGTGATCGCGGGCTCGCGGCTTGCGTTCGCAAGCGCGGCGGCGACGTTGAGCCGCACCTTCCACCGCACGTCCGAGGCGAGCGGCAGCAGGGCCTTCGCGATATCCGGGCTTGTCGCCTCCGGTTGCGCCAGACCGTACGTGGCGGTCGTGCGCACCCGGTCGTCATTCGAGTCGAGCAGTCCGATGAGGTGCGGCACGGGCCGTTCGTCCATGTACGCCAGACGCGCCAGCGAAGACACCGCCGCATGACGTACGGCTTCCGCCGGGTCCCTGCAGGCCCTGGCCAGCGCCGCGAACCAGCTCGCGGGCATGACGGGCGGTACGCGCTTCTGCCAGTAGATCCGCGCGATCCACATACGCACGTGCCACGAGGCATTGGCGAGCAACGCCACGAGGACGGGCGCCGCCTCCTCGCCCAGATCCTGGAGCGCGACGAGCGCGGTGTGCCGGTGCGCCTGGTTTCGCACCACGAGCGAGACCGCCTCCGCTGCGTCTTTGCCCAGCAACGCGAGACTCTGGATCAGAGCCTTCTTGACCCGGACCTCCGCCTCTCCGTTGATCGAGCCGCTCAGCCGCATCGCGAGCATGGGCTCGTACGAAGCGACACGGCCGATCGCGCCGGCCGCGGCCTCGCGGAGCATGTTGCTGTCGTCGACCAGGAGCTCGAGCAGGTCCGGTTTCGCCTCTGCGGCGTCACGGCCGATACGCGCAAGCACCCGGATGCAGTGCAACCGCCGCAACTCGTTCGCACTCGATAGACCTGCACGCAGTGCCGGGACCGCGGCCTTGCCGCGTCGTTCGAGTTCCGTTCTCGCGTGCTCTGCGTCAGGCGTCCCGAGCTTGCCTACCAGCTCGTCCAGTCCGTCTGCGTGCGCAACGGCGCCTAGACCAAACACAAGCGCCACGACAACCCACCACCGCATGCCCCCATTGTAGGCGTTGCGCCGGGTTACAGGTCCTTGGTGACCGCTTCGATGCCGGGTGGCAGGGGCGTGACGATCTCGACCGTCCCGACGAATGGGTTGATGCGCAGCAAGGTCGACGCGGTCGTCGACGTGTTCAGCTCGACGCCGTAGACCGTGCCGTCGAAGAACTCGAGGGCATCGATCGTCAAGACGTTGATCGACGTCAGCGGCGGGAGAGCGAGTGCCGCGTTCGAGCTGGGGATCCATGAGTGCATGGGGTCGCCGATGCTTGCGCCGGCCAGATGGGCGAGGTCGGTATCGCGCACGCAGATCCCCGGGCCCGGTACCGGCCCGGTCGGTGGCGGCAGGAACGTCACGAGGCCGAGCGTCATGTCGATCTCGACGATCGCCCCGGCTGCCGTGCGCCCCAGCAGACGGCTACCCAGGAATGCGAGGTCGCGAATGTCCACCGGCTGATCGCTCGCGTCGCGCAGCAGGGCGATCGCTGAACCGGTACCAAGGTTCGGGTCGATCTGGATCAGGCGCCGCAGCGGCCCGTCCTCGACGCCGAACAGCGTGCCGTCGTTGCGCGTTGCGAGTGAGGTCACGGGGAACCCGATCGGCCCGACGAGGTTCGGGAACTTCGAGTCGAGGTCGACGCGGAAGAGGTCCGTCGTCGGAGCGAGTGCACCGCCCGCGACATAGAGCGTCAACGCGACATAGCGGTAGCCACCGGTGAGCAGCAGCTCGTCGTCGGTGTCCCGCAGGGTGATCACGGTGCTGCCGAGCGGGCCCGGCGGCGAGACACACTCGATCGTGGTGTCGTCGATGATCTCCCACCCCTCGGCGGGCTCCTCGCCGAAGAGGATGACGTTGATCGGCAGGGTGGTGAAGCCCGTGCCCTTCAGGATCACGAGCGTGCCGCCCGCGGTGGTGCCCTCCATCGGCAGGACGTCCACGAGCGTGTCGCCGAAGAACGGCGCGCCGTCCCCCCCGCCGCAGCTACAGAGGGCGATCAGGGCGGCGGCGAGCAATGTGGCAATGCAGGCGGGCTTCACGCGTTCTCTCGTCGTTCGTGGTCGACCGGCCCCCGCCATGATTCTACAGGGATCGGGATCGGAGCCGGAACAGGCCGCGCGACGGGGGGAGAGCGGCAGGTAGGGCGCGCAGGCGCTGCCCCGGCTCCATGGGGCTAGAAGGTCACGGGGGCTAGAAATCGTTGGTCACGGAGGCGACGTCGGGGGGCAGCGGGCCCAACACCTCGACCTCACCGGTGTACGGGTTCATGCGGACGAGCAGCGGCGGCTCGATCCCGTCGGGGTCCACGCGGACGCCGTAGACGAAGTCATCCAGCACCGCGATCGCTTCGAAGGCCTCCGGCGCGTCGACCTCGAGCGGCGGCCCCTCGGTCGACTCCCCCGTGTCGGGGTCGTAGGTGTAGATCGGCTCGCCGGGATCCGGCGTCAGGACGACGGTGCCGTCGGCCTGGGACGCCACGCCGGAGCCGATGCCCGGTTGCGGGGAAGGATCCAGCAAGCTCACCGTTCCGATGCCGAGGTCGATCTCCACCAGGTGCCCGGCCGGCGTCTGCCCGATCAGCCGGTTGCCCACGAACGTGACGTCGACCAGATCCGGGATGCCCCCCGCTTGATCGCGAAGCAGGGCCACGGGGCGTCCGGCGCCCGACGAGGGGTCGATCCGGATCAGACGCCGCAAGGCGCCGTCTTCCACCGCGAAGATGACGCCATCGGGACGCGTCGCGAGCGCCGCGATGGGGTAGCCGATCGAGCCAACGAGGATCGGCCGGCCCGTGTCCAGGTCGACGCGATAGAGGTTGGGTTGCGTCGAGGCCGCGCCGTCGGCCACGTACAGCGTCAAGGCGACGTAGCGGAACCCGCCGGTGAGCAGCGGGGTCTCTTCGTCGTCGCCCCACAGCGTGATCACAGTGCTGCCGAGGGCCCCCGGCGGCGCGACGCATCGGATCGTGGTGTCGTCGACGATCTCCCAGGACTCGGCAGGCTCCTCACCGAAGAGGATGCGCTGGAGCTCGAAGGTGGGGTCCGTGAAGCCCGTCCCACGCAGCGTGACCTGCGTGCCGCCGGCCGACGTGCCCTCCAATGGCGTGACCTTGGTGAGGGTGTTCGGCCACGTGGGTGCAGGGGTCGTGGTGGCCCCTCCACAGGCTGACAAGACGAGGGTTGATAGAACGGTGACGATAGCGATCCAGCGGGTCATGGCGACCTCCTCCGCGGCACGTGCTCCTGTCTGTAAGGTTGGATTTACGGTGCGTGCCCTTCGGGACGGGACACGCGCCATGTGTCCCGAACCGCGCTGATCTAGGGGTGGGGCGCCCCGCCTCCGAAGAGCCACGCGTCACCCGTGCCTTTGCAAGTTCGTGCCCAAACGACGCACAATCCATCGGGTGGAGCGTAAGCTTATTAATTTAATAGACTTACAGTGGATCTGTGAATGAGCGCCCTCGGGCAAGATGCGTCAATCGGTGTTTACGAACGTCAATCGAGAATTGCGTTCGGGGCCTTCCGATCCGGGGTCACCCCGAGTCAATGGTCCATTCGCACCCGTCTGGAAGTCTTCATGCGCAAAGACGATGGAATTGGCGTCGCAGGTCGGGTTTCCCTATCATCCTCCGCCATGCACGGAATCCGCCGTGCATGAGACCTCTTCTCTCGTGGGAAGGACAGCCGTCACAGCCGGGCTTCGGACGCGATGCCAACGGGGGCGGCCGTTTTGGGAGTTCAGAATGAACAAGGTTCGAACCTTCATGCTCCTCGCGGTGCTCGCGATGGGGCTGACGCTGGCAGCGTGCAACAACTGCTGCCCGGATCCGTGCAACCAGTGCAACCAGTGCAACCAGTGCAACACGTGCAACCCGTGTGACCCCTGCGCTGGCGGCGCCATGGGCGCTCCCGCGCCCGCCCCGGCTCCGGCCCCCGCGCCGGCGCCCTCGTGAGGCGGCGCAGGCAAGGCCTGAGGCTAGGCCTTACGCCGCTGGTTCAGCGGCTATGACCTCCGGTCGGAGGTCTTTGAGCAAGGGCACGGAGCGATCCGTGCCCTTGTTTCTTTTTGCCTTCAGTTCCCCCACCAGGACGCCCGGGCCGCCCCCCCGGAGATGGCCGATTTCGGCAGGTGTGTGCATCGGTCTAGGCAATTGGTGCAAAACAGCGTGTGGTTGGCCGATTCACTCCCTATGATCCCGAGCCGTCCGTGGAATGGGCCACGGAGGCAGAGGTAGGGAAGAGCCGCCCCATCGGCATCTGGCGATGGCGGGCGGGCGGCCGTTTGGGAGTTTCATCATGAAGATGGTCAAGACCGTCATGCTCCTCGCGGTGCTCGCGATGGGGTTGGCGCTGGGCGCCTGCAGCAGCTGCTGCCCTAACGAGTGCAACACCTGCAACACGTGCAACACCTGCCCGTAGGGCGCTGTTCGACTTTTCGAGGGCGCGGGGCTTTGCTCCGCGCCCTCTTTTTGTGCGCACTCGACTCGCGCATCGTTCGCTAACGCCGATGTTGTTCCGCTCATGCTTCGCCGTATGCGATTCCCGTGAAAGACGCATCTTGCTGTAGCCACTGTCATTTCTATGATCCGCGCGCGTGCGTGGAATCGCCGCGCACGAGACCTGCGAATGAATGAGGGATGGGCGTCACACCGCGCGTTGGACGCAGCGTGCAAGGAGGCGTCCGCATAGGGAGTTCATGATGAACAAGGTTCGAACCTTCGTGCTCCTCGGCGTGCTCGCGCTGGGGATGACCCTGATGACGGCTTGCAACAGCGGTTGCGGCTGCGATCCGTGCAACACGTGCAACACGTGCAACCAGTGCAACCAGTGCAATCAGTGCAACCCGTGTGACCCGTGCGCCGGCGGCGCTGCCGCGCCGGCACCGGCGCCCGCACCTGCCCCCGCCGCTTCGTGTGGCGGAGCCGGCAAGGCCTGCGGCTAGCCTTCCCCAGGATTGCTGATTCCGAGGGCGCGGGGCTCAGCTCCGCGCCCTCTTTCCGTTTTGGCCCGGGGTCAGCGGCGGCCCGGGGTCAGCGGCGGCCCGGGTCAGCGGTCCGAGGGGTAGCCCTCTTCGAGGATCCGCGCCGGGACGGGGCGCATCTCGCGGATCAGGCCCAGGCGCTGCAGGAAGAGCAGCCCGTACCAGGTGATGTCGATCTGCCACCACTTGAAGCCCTGGCGAGTCGAGTTCATGTAGCGGTGGTGGTTGTTGTGCCAGCCTTCGCCCATCGTCAGCAACGCGAGCCAGACGTTGTTGCGGCTCGTGTCGGTGGTCTTGTACGGGCGTTTGCCGAACATGTGGCTCAACGAGTTGATCGTGCCCGTGCAGTGGAAGAGCACGACGGTCGAGATGACGAAGCCCCAGATGAGCATCTGCCAGCCGTTCGTTCCCAGTCCGGGGGCCACGGCCTCCAGAAGCGCTCCCAGCCCGAACATGAAGCCCGCGAAGAGGATCGGGACCAGCGTGTCGAAGCGGTCGAGGAAGACGAGCTCGGGGTACTTGCGGAGGTCCTTGACGTACTCGAGCTGGGTGGGCTGGGACCGGAAGTCCATCACCCAGGTCATCTGGCTGCGCCAGAACCCGTGCTGGGTGGGGGAGTGCACGTCCTCGGGCTGATCGGAGTACTTGTGGTGGTGGCGGTGGTGTGCTGCCCACCAGAGCGGCCCGCGCTGCACCGCCGTTCCCGCCCACACCGCCATCACGAACTGCATGACCCGCGAGGCCTTGAAGGTGCGGTGGGAGAAGTAGCGGTGATAGAAGCCCGTGAGCGCGAACATCCGGATGTAGTAGAAGCTCACCGCGACGATCAGCGCGATCGGGCTCCAGCCCACCCAGATCGGCGCGAGGCAGGCCAGGTGCATCACGACGAAGGGCAGGGTCCGCAGGACGTCGATTCCCGTGCCGACCTTGTTCTTCTTGCGCAGGTTGCGCGTCTGGGCCCAGCTATCGAACCACCGGACGATGTACCGGAAGGGCGAAAGCGCGTTGAGGGCGAATTGCGTCATCGGGAGTCCGAGTCGTTGCCGGTCGGGTGGTGCTTGGACGCCGGCGGCTGCAATACCCCCGGGCGGGCGCGCGGGCATTGTGGGGCGGCGGGAAGCCGATTGGGCAGGAAACCTGGGCCCCTGGCGGCCCTGCGGAAGAATCCGTAGGCTGAGGGCTCTCGTGACAAGCGGAGGGATGGCATGCGGACCCTCATCGTGCTGCTGGTGACGCTGGGCTTCACGGGTTCCATCGCCTCAGCCGCCGACGACGTCGCCGACATCAAGAGTGAGGACGTCATCGTCGGCAAGGACAAGAACAAGCGCTACTTCCGGATCGGCCCACACAAGGGGGCCAAGGCTCCGAAGAAGGGCTACGCCTTGCTCGTCATCCTGCCGGGCAACAACGGCTCGGCGAGCTTCCACCCCTTCTGCAAGCGCATCTTCAAGCACGCCCTGCCCAAGGACTTCGTGGCCGTCCAGCCCGTTGCCTTCGAGTGGAAGAAGGGCCAGTCCAAGCACACGACATGGCCGACGAAGAAGAGCCGCGTCAACAAGATGAAGTTCACGACGGAGGAGTTCGTCGACGCCGTCATCAAGGATGCGAAGAAGTGGCAGAAGATCGATCCCAAGCGGATCTACATGCTCGGCTGGTCATCCGGCGGGCCGCCTTCGTACGCCATCTCGCTGACGAAGGGCTCGAAGCCCGCCGGCTACTTCGTCGTCATGTCCGTCTTCCACCCGTCCAAGCTGCCGAAGCTCGCGGGCGCCAAGGGCAAGGCCTACTACATCGCCCACTCCAAGGCCGACGAGGTCTGTGAGTTCAAGCTCGCCAAGGACGCCGAGAGAGAGCTCAAGAAGAACGGCGCCAAGGTCGCGTTCAAGGAGTACGCCGGCGGGCACAAGTGGCCCATGCCGGTCTATCCCGAGATCCGAACGGGCATTGCCTGGCTGGAGAAGAACGCCAAGAGCAAGTAGGCCTGGTTGCCGTTCCGCGCGCGAATGCTATCGGCTCGCGTGCCGCCGCCGCTTGCGATCCTCGGGATCCGGGACCGTCAGCACGATGTCTTCGGCCGGCGCTTCGTACTCGCCGAGCGGGATGTAGGTGCTGCCGATCGTCACGCCGATGCGGATCTTGCCCTTGGGCACGCCCGGGAAGCGGAAGCGGCCTTCCTCGTTCTCGATCTTCGTCCAGTTCGTCGGCCCGCGCGGCGGCACCGAGATGGCGTTCAAGCTGTGGGTCTTGAGCGGCTTGCCGGCGGCGTCCACGAGCCGGCCGCTGAAGGGCACGCCGGCCTCGACCGTCAGCACGAGGTCCTTCGTGCCGGTCTTCACCTTGTTCCCGTAGGTGCGCGGCACGTAGCCGCTGGCGCCGCCGCCTGCAGAGACGCTGAAGGTGAACGGGCCCAGGCCGTTGAGGTGGAAGTGCCCGCTTCGGTCCGTGTACGTCCACAGGTACGTGGTGCCCTTGCCCGGCTCGCCGTCGATGGCCTGCGCGACGACGCCGATGCCGGCCGCGACGGCAGCGCCGTCCGCGTCGATGACGCGCCCCGAGATGAAGAGTCCCTTCTTCAGCGTGATCGTCAGTGGATCCGGACCCGGGAACACACGCTCGAGGTTTGTCTGCATGAAGCCCCTGAAGCCGTTCGCCACGACGCGGTGCGGCGTCGACGGGTCCAGCGGAGGCGACTTGAAACCGCCCTTGCCGTCGAGCTGCGCGTAGACCATCTCCTGGCTGCCGGGCTGCTTTCCGTGGGGCATCATGAAGACGAGGCCCCGGGTCGTGACGGCCTGGCCGTCTTCGTCGATCAGCGTGCCGGCGATGGCCTGGCCTCCGCTCAGGACGACCTGCAGGTTCTCCGTGCCCGCCTCGACGCCGTCCAGCGTCTTCGCGGCGAGAAAGGGGGTCTCTTCGCCGTAGGCCGGCGCAGGCGGCTCGATCGTCACCTTGTAGCGGCCCGGAGCGAGGCCGCGGATCCGGAACGCGCCGTCCTTCGAATCGACGCGTCGCCGGTTGCCGTAATCCGGACTGCCCTCGGGCGTGATGGCGAGCGCCACCACCGGAACCGGGCGCGTCACGAGCGTGCCGTCTTCCATGCGGATCTCGCCGGCGATATCGAGGCCGCGGCTCACCTCGAAGCGCAGGTCGTCCCGGCCGGCGCGCAGCGCCGCCGTGGTCACGCGGATCCAGTTCACGGTCTCCCCGTCGCGCATGCGGTGGCCGTAGCGAACCACGTAGCTCGCGTTCGCGGGCAGCTCCACGCGGAAGTGGCCGTCGGAATCCGTGTAGGCCACCCATGCCCGGCCGGCCTGGGGACTGAGGCTCGGACGCGCCTCGATCAGCAGGTTCGCGACCGGACGATCAGTGCCGCGTTCAACGGCGATGCCGGCGAGCTGCGAGAGCGGATGCACCGTGAGCTTCAGGTCGCTCCCCGGTGTGGTGCGTACCGACGCCGAGCCGTGACCGGGAATGACGACGGTGACGTGAAAGACGCCGTCGACGACGCCCTCCACCGCGAACAGGCCGTCCCTGTTCGTGGTCACATGCCGCGGCGCCACGCCCTGCTTGCCGATGGAGCGCACGGTGACGACAGCCTCGGCGAGAGGCCGCCCGTCCGGGTTGCGAACGCGACCCACGATGCGGCCCGGGCCGGGCTTGAGATGCGCCGGTCGCGTGTCCGGCGCCGATGCCTTCGCACGGGCGACGTGCTCCGCCTTCGGTTGCGTGCCGCGTCCGACCAGCTCGGGCGCGTCCTCGGTCATGTCGTCCGCGGTCAGGAGATCCGGTGTCTCGCGCTGCTGCGCACCGCTCTCCGTGTCGGGTAGCGAGCCCGCGTCGGGATCGTGCGGCCACAGGAAGAACACCGCCGCGGCTGCCGCCACGACACCCACGATGACGAGTGCGCGTGCTCCCAATCGACACCTCCGATCCCAAGGTACCCGGGTCTGCGGGCCGTACGCTGGATCCGGCCGTTGGAGGGACTCGCATGCACTGGGGCAGGATCTGCGCGCTCGCTGCCGTTGTCGCGCTCACTCTCTTGACGTTCGCGTCGTGCGGACCGCTGAAGTTCAAGGGCACGGACCTGCTCCTGAACAAGACCAGCTCGGACGACTTCGAGAAGGAGATGGGCAAGGCCTTCGGCGGCAACCTGAAGCCGACGTCATCCGGGAAGAGCGAGACGGAGGCGATCTTCGAGGGCGGCGACCAGTGGCTGCACTTCGTCTACATCGGCATGGTCGGCCTGGCGCTCATCGGCATCCTCGTCGGTCCGAAGCTCTTCAGCGCCGTCGGCGGGCTGGGTCTCATCCTGACGATCGTGTTCATGTTCGGCTTCGACACATGTTCACGGAGAAGTCCAAGGAAGGAGATGCGCCCGGCGAGGCGAACCCGTTTGCCTCCAGCATCTCGCTCGACTGGGAGGCGGGCTGCTGGCTTGCGCTGGGCGGCTTCGCCGGCCTGGCGGCAGCGGGCTTCCAGGCGAAGAAGGGCGGCGGGGGCGGCGACAGCGGCTAGCCCGCACGATCCCGAGGTAGCGCGTAGTCTGGACGCGTTGATTTGGGAGGGGACATGTCGAAGTCCCAGTGGGCGCTCGTCTTCGCGACGCTATTCCTGCTCGCCGTGCTCCTGTACGGGTTCGTGGGCGGCGGTCCGTCACTCGACTCGGATGGGGACGAGGCGGTCGTCGACTGGAACGGCTCGATCTGGTCCGACGAGGGCGCCGACGAACCCGTCGTCGGCCTGAAGGGCGCAGCGAAGAACGAGGCCTCTGTCGGCATCGATCTTCCGGCGCCCGCCAATCTGAGGAAGGTCGACCGCGAACGCGATCTCCACGGCATCGTGGTGCGCGAGGACGGCACGCCGGTGCCCGGTGCACGCGTCTTGGCGATCCACTACCCGTGGCGCTACGCGCGCCTCTTGACGGACGGTGCGCACGACGAGCAGGTGACGGCAGCCGAGACCTCCTCCGCGCTCGACGGCACGTTCTCCATGCGCCTCCGGCCCGGCGATCATGTCCACCTACGCGTGTTCGGGCGAGCGCTCGCTCCGGTCGAGCTCAGCATGCTGCAGGCCGGCGAGTTCGTGCGCGTTGTGCTGCGCCCGCCCGTGCGACTCATCGTGCAGGCCCGGGCGCCGGGCGGGAGCCCCGCCGTCGGCCTCGCGGTCCGCGTCATGCCGCGCGGCCGCCGTGGGGGGCTCTGGTACGACGAGACCGCCACGACGGGCGAGGATGGCACGTGCGCCTTCGAACTGCCTCCGGGTGGCTCGGTCTTCCTGGACCCGGAGCCGGAGGAGGAGGGCTGGGGGCAGCCGGGCTGGATCACCGTGCAGTTGCCCCAAACGGGCGAGGTGATCCACGAGCTCGAGCTGGCCGAGGGCCGCACGTTGCGCGGGACCGTCACCGACGAGAAGACGGGGCAGCCGATCAGGGGCGCGCGCGTCGGGATGAACTGGAATCTGCGTCCCGAGGTGGAGACCGACGAGAACGGCCGCTATGAGCTGCACGGCTGGACCGGCGAGGGCGTTCGGGACATCCACGTGCTTGCCGAGGGATACGGCCGCGCGCAGGTCGATGTCGGGGCGAAGGAGGTCATCGACTTCCGACTCGTGCGCGGGCTAGTTGTCAAGGGACGCGTCGTCGACGAGGCGGGCGAGCCCCTCATGGAGGCCCAGGTGCTGGCCATCGCGTCGCAGCTCGACAGCGGACAGCAAGAGATCTCCATGGACTCAGCCGACACCAAGCGAGACGGAACGTTCGTTCTCAAAGGGCTGCGCCCGGACATGGCTCACCCGTTGACGGTCATCAAGCGCGGCTACGCCCAGCACATGGGCAGCGTGAGCACGCAGCCCGCAGGCGGTGTGCTCGATCTCGGCGACATCATCATGCGGCCCGCGTGCGTCGTCATGGGGGAGGTGTCGAGCGCCGACGGGAAGCCGCTGCCGCGCGTTCCGGTTGCGCTTCGCGTCGAGGAGACGAGCGAGCGCTACGGCCGTTCGTGGGAACGCATGACCGACGACCTCGGCCGCTTCCGATTCGAGGATCTGCCGACCGCGCGCTACCGCATCGCGTCGCGGCCCGAGGGCAGCTCCGGTACCCAACAGACCGTCATCGTGACGACGCATGAGAAGCCGTACGTCGTGCGGCTACGCCAGGAAGCAGCGCGGGCCGTACGCGTGCTCGTCACGGACGAGGATGCCAATCCGCTGCATGGCATGTACGTGCAGGCGAGCGGCCAGCGCAAGAACGTCCGCTCGCAGACCGACGAGAACGGCGTTGCGATGCTGCAGCTGCCGCCGATCCCGATGCAGATCCGTCTGTTCCTGGGCCCGGATGGGGGCTGGCTGCCGCCGCAATCGATCAAGCTGTCCGCCGACGCGATGGAGTGCACCTTCGTACTGGAGAAGGCCGTGCTGACGAGCGGAACGCTGCTCGATCCTGCGGGCAAGCCGCTGCCCTGGGCCACGATGGACGTCGAGGAGAAAGGCAAGCGCATCGAGTGGGCGCGTACGAACGCCGAGGGCAAGTTCTACGTGCGTACGCGGCGTGACCTCACCTTCTCGATCGTCTTCTACGGCAAGGTCGCCCCCGACAAGAGCCGGCGCTATCGGCCGGACACGGCACCAATGAAGGGCCGCACCGACGCCGTGCGCGCCGGAACGAAGGACGTCGTCATCCGAGCGACGGCGCTGGATGCCAGCGGCTCCCTGCGCGTTCGCGTTCTCGACCCGGAAGGCAACCCGCTGCAGGGGATCCTGCTGAGCCTCAACCCGTCGCCCGTGAAGAGCCAGTTTCCCCAGACGGATGCCGACGGGTGGGCGCGCCTCGAGGGACTTCAAAGACGCCTGACACGCGTGGAGGCCATGTTCACTTCGTCGCTGGAACGCCCGTGGCTGCGGCCACGTGTCGAGCACGCCATGCCCGACGGACAGGAGCTGGTGCTTCAGATGCGGCGGGGTGCGCGCATCGAGGGCACCCTCTTGAAGAGCGACGAGAGCCCGGCTTCCGGCGGCACCGTGACGGTCTGGATCGACAAGCGGCCCGCTTTCCAGGCCCAAGCGAACGAGCAGGGGCGCTTCGTGGTCGTCGTCGACCCGGACGAGAAGCGCTCGATCCTGCTGCAGAGCCAGCAGCGCTTGCCGAACGGCACGTTCCTCATGGCACGGCAGGACAGCGTCCGCCCGGGCGACACCGGCATCGTGTTGCGCTTGCGAAGGGGCCCGTAGACGCTAGAAGGCGCCCTGGAAGGACGTGAAGATCGCCTGCACGGCCTTTGTCGCCTCGTCCTTCGTCATCTGCGCGGCGAGATCCGCGTCCGACGTCACGCGCTTGCCCCCGCGTATGTCGACGGCGAAGTCGATCAGGTGCTTGCCGTCGTGGTACCAGGCTTGGAAGAAGTGCGCGGTCAAGCGCCGCGTACCACCACCCTGCTTCTCTTCCATGTAGCTGCGCGTGTAGAGATAGAGCCCCTTGCGACCGCCCGCGAAGTCGATGTGCCCCGCATCCCAGACGAGCTTCGGGTTGCTCGCGTGCTTGCGGTTGAGGTGGCGGCGCAGGCGCATGTGATCGCGGCTCGCATCGGGTTCGAGCGACTCGCACGTCGACGGCGCACACGGGGAGAAGGTCACGCGCACCTGCAGCGTCGCGCCGCCTGCGGTCTTCTTCTCCTGCTGGTACGTCGACATGGCCCCAGCCTTGGCGACCTTGCCGGACATCTGCTTGAAGCCGGGCACCGCAACCTGCGACCACGTGTCGAGCGGGATCTTCTCGGCACGCGGCGCATCGCCGCCGCCGTTGGGATTGTCGGGCGACGGGTCGTCACCGCCGCATCCCGGCGCTACCAGCGTGATGAGGAACAGGGCGAGGAGTACGCGATGCATAGAGGCCTCCGGTTCGGCGCTATCCTGCCTCGCCGAGGAGCACCGTGGAAGCCATCGACCCCGCGATCCGCCGCCGCATCGAAGACACCCTCGCGGAGATCGAGTCGACCGAGGGGGTGAGGGTCCTCTTTGCCTGTGAGTCCGGCAGCCGTGCCTGGGGCTTCGCGTCGTCCGACAGCGACTACGACGCCCGGTTCCTATACCTCCGCCCGCGCGACTGGTACCTCTCGATCGACCTCGAGCGGCAACGCGACGTGATCGAGCTGCCGATCGAAGACGAGCTCGACGTCAACGGCTGGGATCTGCGAAAGGCCCTCCAGCTCTACCGCAAGTCGAACCCGGTTATTCACGAGTGGCTGGGGTCGCCCATCGTCTATCGCGACGCGAGTCCTGCCGTCGCGCGGCTGCGTGCGCTCGCCGACGAGTACTACTCGCCGAAGCGCTGCTGGCATCACTACGGCAGCATGGCGCGTGGCAACTACCGCTCGTACTTGAAGCGCGAGGAGGTCCCGGGCAAGAAGTACCTCTACGTGCTGCGACCTCTGCTCGCGGTTCGCTGGATCCTCAACGGCTGGGGTGTCGTCCCGACGCTGTTTCCGGAACTGATCGAGCGCGTGGTCGACGATCCGCAGCTCAAGGCCGAGATCGACAAGCTGCTCGAAGCCAAGCGCGCCGGTCGCGAGCTCGACGGGATCCCGCGCAACCCCGTGCTCGACGCTTACATCGAGTCGCAGATCGCCGAGCTCGAAGCTTCCAGCGGCGAGCTCGAGGTTCCCTCTGCGCCGCTCGAGCCGCTTGACCGGCTCTTCCTCGACGCGCTCGACGAGTCCTGGGGCTAGGACAGGTCGACCACGCGTAGCCCCTCGGCGTGCGCGAGGTCCGGCGCTGCGACCACGAGCGTGCCTTCGTAGGCGCGGATGGCGGCTTGGACGGCCGCGATGCCCTCGTCGTCCAGCGCGGCGAAGGGCTCGTCGAGCAGCAGCACCTCCGGCGAGGCAGCGAGTGCACGAGCGATGACGACGCGCCGGCGCTCCCCACCGGAGAGCGTCCTCGCCTCGCGCTCGGCGAGAGCCGTGGCGTCGAGCTGTTGCAGCCACTCGTGCGCCTGTGTCGCGGGTGCGCCCCGCAGCCGCAGCGGATAGGAGACGTTCTGGGCCGCCGTGCCACGGAAGAGATACGGGCGCTGGTGGACGAGGACCGCGCGCCCCGGCGGGGGCAGGCCCTCGACCGTACCCGTCGTCGGCTCCTGGAAACCCGCCAGCACGCGTAGCAGCGTGGTCTTCCCGCTGCCGTTGGGGCCACGGACGCCGACGCGCTCGCCGGGCGCGATGTCGAGCGACGGCAGGGCGAGCGCGCTGACCTCGCCGAACCGCACGTGGAGATCGCGGACGCGAATCATCGCTTCTTCTCCCGCGCGAGGCTGAGTGCGGTGATCGTGATCACGACCGCAAGCGCGATCAGGATGATGCCGGGCGCCAAGGCCGTGCCGAAGCGCCCGCGGCTGAGATCGAGCACGACCGTCGAGGCGAGCGTACGCGTGCGCATCTCCAGGTTGCCGCCGACGGTGATTGCGACACCGAGTTCGGAGAAGCAGCGTGCAAACGCCATCAGGAAGCCGGTCGCGATGGCCAGCCGAACCTCGTTCAGCACGGTACGCATGGCCTGCCAGCGTGATGCGCCGAGCGTGCGAGCGGATTCCAGCGCGACGGGGTTCGAGTCGGCGGTGGCCGCGTACGCCATCGAACCGATGATCGGGAACGCGAGCAGGAACTCACCGATGATGATTGCGAGCTTCGTATAGAGCAGGTCGAGGCCGCCCAGCAGGCCGTGGCGCGAGAGCAGCCCGAATACGATGAGCCCGACGACGACGGTGGGAACGAACATGCCCAAGCGCAGCAGGAACGCCTGCGTACGCGTCGCGCGCGGCCGGTAGAGCCCGAGCCACGCGCCATAGGGAACTGCGACGAACCCGGCGGCGACGATCGCGATCACCGTGCAGAAGAGCGAGACGTAAACGGCGTGGAGCACCTGCCGGTCGCCCGACGCGATCAGGTGAAACGCCTCCTTGATGCCCTCCCAGATCAAGCCGACTCACTCCCTCGTCGCGGGCTGGAAGAGCACTTCGTCGTCAACACGAAAGGCAGCGATGCGCTTCTGGCCGCGCGGCGACGTCATGTAGTCGAGTAGCGCGCGGGCGGCGCTCGCGTTCACGCCGGGGTGCTTTGCCGGGTTCACCAGGATGGCACCGTAGGGATTGCGGAGCGACGCATCGCCCTCCATGAGGATGACCAGCTCGATGCGATCACGAAACGCGAGGTATGTACCGCGGTCTGCCAGCGTGTACGCGCGCTTCTCGTCCGCCATCACGAGGCACTTGCCCATGCCCTGCCCGGCCTTCCAGTAGCTCTCGTTGTCGGCGGGGTCGACGCCGGTTGCCGCCCACAGGGCGCGCTCGCGGATGTGCGTGCCGGAGTCGTCGCTCCGCGAGATGAAGAGTGCGTCGCTGGCGAGGATCTTCTTGAGCGCGTCGCCCGGACGTCGGAGACCACGGATCCCCGCGGGATCCGACGGCGGTCCGACGATCGCGAAGTCGTTCCACATCACATCGCGCCGATCGATGCCGTGGCCCTCCGCGACGAAGGCATCTTCCCGCTCCCGGGCGTGGACCAGAACGAGGTCCGCATCCCCCCGGCGCCCGAGGGCGAGCGCCTGGCCCGTGCCCACGGGGACCACGATCACTTCGATGCCCGTCTCGGTCTTGAATGGCTCGAGGAGGTGCGTCAAGAGGCCGGAGTTCGCCGTGCTCGTGGTCGTCACGAGGCGGACGCGTTGTGTAGCCGCTCCCTCGTCGCCGCAGCCTGTCGAGAACGCCGCCAGCAGCACGGCGGCGAACAAGGCGAGCGCGCGCATGCCTACGCGGGTTCGACCCGCACCGCGGCGTACTTGAACGACGGGATCTTGCCGATGGGATCCAACGCGTCCGTCGTCAGCAGGTTGCCGCAGGCCTCGCGGAAGCCGAACGGGATGAACACGCTGCCCTTGCTGGTCTTCTTGGACGCCTTGGCCTTCACGCGGATCGAGTTGCGCCGCGTCGTGAGCGTCACGAAGCCGCCGTCCTCCACGCCGAGGGCGGCGAGGTCGTCGGGGTGGATCTCGCACGCCGCTTCGGGGCGGATGGCGTCGAGCGCCTTCGTGCGCCGCGTCATCGAGCCCGTGTGCCAGTGCTGGAGCGAGCGACCCGTGTTCAGCACGAACGGGTACTCCTCGCTCGGCAGCTCGGCCGGCGGGATGGTCTCCGCCGGGGAGAACGTGCCGCGGCCGGAAGGCGTCGGGAAGCCGTCGCCGAACAGCACGACCTCGCCGTCGCTGTTCTCGGGATCGTCGCAGGGCCACAGCTTGCCGGGACCGCCGAGCCACTTGTGCTCGAGGTTGGCGTAGCTGTCGTTGAGGCTCACGAACTCGTCGAACACATCCGACGCACTCGCGTACTCCTGCGGGTAGCCCATGCGCGTCATGACGTCGCACAGGATCTTCCAGTCGACCCGCGCCTCGCCCGGCGGCTCGAGCACGCTGTTGCCGAGCTGTACGCGGCGATCGGTGTTCGTGTACGTGCCGTTCTTCTCGAAGTAGCTCGACGCCGGAAGGATGACGTCGGCGGCCTCGGCCGTCTCCGTCAGGAAGATGTCCTGGACGACCAGGAAGTCGAGGCCGAGGAACGCATCGCGCACGTGGGCGACGTTCGGATCCGAGATGAACGGATTCTCGCCCATGATGTACATGCCCTTGAGCTTGCCGTCCGCGGCGGCGTGGGCGATCTCGACGACGGTCAGGCCCGGGTTCGGGTCGAGCTCGACCCCCCATGCCTTCTGGAACCGATCGCGTGCAGCCGGGTCGTCCACCGGTGCGTAGTCCGGGAAGACCATCGGGATCAAGCCCGCGTCGCTCGCGCCTTGCACGTTGTTCTGCCCGCGCAGCGGATGCAGGCCCGTCCCCGGGCGCCCGACGTTGCCCGTCATCAGACACAGCGAGATGACCGAACGGGCGTTGTCCGTGCCGTGGACGTGCTGCGAGATGCCCATGCCCCAGAACACGATCATCGCGTTGGCCTTGCCGATCGTGCGGGCGAGTTCGCGGATGCGCTCGGGCTCGATGCCGCAGATGGGGGCGGCCATTTCCGGCGTGTACTTCTTCACGACCTCCTTGAGCGCGTCGAAGTTCTCCGTGAACTGCTCGATGTAGGCCGTGTCCTGCAGGTCTTCTTCGATGATCACGTGCATCAGCGCGTTGTAGAACGTGACGTCCGAGCCCGGCTTGATGCGATAGAAGTCGCCGTGGTCGGCGAGCTCCGGGCGGAACGGGTTGACGATCACGAGCTTCGTCCCGTTCGCCGCGGCTTCCTTGAAGAACGTGGCCGCAACGGGATGGTTGTCGGTCGTGTTGGTGCCCGTGATCAGCGCGACATCGGAGTTGGCGACGTCGCCGTAGACCGTCGTGACGGCGCCGGAGCCGATCGTCTCGAGCAATGCGGCCACGCTGGACGCGTGGCAGAGGCGCGTGCAGTGGTCGACGTTGTTCGTTCCGAAGACCGCGCGCATCATCTTCTGGAAGAGATAGGCTTCTTCGTTGGAGCACTTCGCGCTGCCGAAGCCCGCAAGCGCGCCGGGGCCGTGCGTGTCGCGGATGCCCGTGAGCTTGCTCGCCACGAGATCGAGCGCCTCGTCCCACGTGGCTTCGCGAAACGCCGACAGCGCCTTGTCGTAATCGTCGTAGAGGCGCTTCTTGCGCTGGCCCTTGCCCTTGCCTTGCATGTGCTCGGTCAGGAGCTGCTTCGGGTAGTGCTCGTCCTTGCGGATGAGCGGCTTGGTCAGGCGGTGGGGGTGCGTTGCGTAGTCGAACCCGTAGCGCCCCTTGACGCACAGGCGGCCGTCGTTGGCACTCGGCGCGCGGCCTTCCGCGTAGACGACCTTGTTCTCCTTCTCCTCGACGAAGTAGGAGAGCGCGCAGCCGACGCCGCAGTACGGACAGACGCTCTCGATCTCCTTGAGCGCTTCCTGGGGCTTCGGCTCGACGGTGATGACCTTGTTCGTGAGCGCGCTGGTCGGACACGACGTGACGCACTCCCCGCACTCGACGCACGTGGAGCTGCCCATCGGATTGTCGAGATCGAAGCTGATGCGGGTGTCGTAGCCCTTGCCCGTGCGGCCGATGACCATGTTGTGCTGGATGTCGTCGCATGCGCGGATGCAGCGGTCGCACAGGATGCACGCCTGGTGGTCGACCTCGATCACGGCCGAGGAGGCGTCCGCGGGGCGGCTGTTCTGCCTGGGCCAGCGCGATCCGTCGACGCCGTACTCGCGCGCGAGGTCGAAGAGCTCGTCGTCGCCGGTCCCCGCGTCGCGTGCGCTGCCCTCGGGCTGGTCGGCCATCAGCAGCTCGGTCAGGACCTTGCGGTTGCGCTGCACGGTCTCGGAGCTCGTCTTGACCTTCATGCCGTCTTCGCAGGCCCGCGTGCAGGACGGCACGAGCGTCCGCGCGCCCTCGACCTCCACGACGCACATGCGGCAGACGCCGATGGGCTCCATGCGCTCGTCGTGGCAGAGCACGGGCACGGGAATTCCCTGTTCGCGCGCGGCCTGCCAGATCGTGTAGTGCTCCGGGACGGTGACCTCGCGGCCGTCGATCTCCAGCGTCACGGTGCCCTTGGGCAGCGCGCGAGCGCGTGCCTTGGCGGCTTCCGTGATGAGCGGCGGCGGTGTGTTCATCGGAACCTCTAGGTCGCGAGCCAATCAGCCAGTCCGAGGGCAGCGGCGCGATCCCGCGGCACCCGGCCCTCGTCGGTCCAACCGCGTGCGCGGTAGTAGCTTGCGATCATACGGTCGAGATCGGGGCGGCTCAACGAAGCCCCCCGGGAGGCGCCGTCCGCCCCTGCGTCGTCACCCAGCGGCTCGCTCAGAAAGCGCGCCGGGAGCGTGTCTTCAGCGCGCGTCCAGCCTTCGCGCTCGTTGTAGATCTTCTTCACGGTCACAATGCGCTCGGCGGTCTCGCGCAGCTCCTCCGTGGTGACGTTCCAGCCCGTGACCGCCGCGAGCATTACCGCGGCCTCGCCCTCGAGGTCCTCGAAGACCCCGCGCAGGAACTTGCAGAGGATCAGGCTGTCCAGAACGGCCGCACGGTTCTCGGTCGCCGCGGCGGCCGGTCCCTTCGTGTCGTCGGCCCGCATGCGATCCGTGCCCGGCCGGAAATCTTCTTCGTAGGCACCCGAGCGGTTGTGGTCCGCGCCGCGCGCGCCCACCGCGAGACCCAGCGCCATCGCCTGCAGCGCGCGCGGTTCGTACCCGGGCAGCTCCAGCCCCTTCACGTGGCACGCGAAGCGCTCCGCGCCGCCGCCGATCCGTGCTGCGGCTTCGCGGGAGCCCTCGGCGAGCAGGTCGCCGACACCGCGTCGGTGGGCGATGTGCGTCAGCAGATCGAGCAGGCCCGGGCCGTCCCCGAAGGCCGGAGCCTCCGGAAGGAGGCCCTTCTCGGCGCACTCCATTGCGAAGGCCGCGGTCCCGCCCGTGGAGATCACGTCGATGCCGAGCTCGTCACAGCGCGCCGCCGCCTCGAGCACTGTCTCGCGATCCTCGATGCCGCATAGCGGTCCCAACGCGAAGACGCCCTCGTACTCGAGACGCACCTTCCTGCCCGACGCCGACTGGAAGACGTGCTCGCAGCCGATCGTGCAGGCCGCGCAGTGCTTGCGCACCTTGCCGGGTGTGGCGTGAAACGCCTCGCCCGAGACCTTGTCTGCGCCTTCGAAGGAGCCCGACTGGAAGTTCCGCGTGGGCAACGCTCCCAGCCGGTTCATGACCAGCACGTTGGCGATCGTGCCCAGCTCGCGGTATTTGGCCGTGCCCTCGCCCAGCGAACGCTTCGAGAGGCCCTTGGCGAGCGCGAGCACCGATTCGCGGTCGGCCACCGGCGCCGGCTTCGTTCCGCGGACCGCGATGCCCTTTAGGCGCTTGCTGCCGAAGACCGCGCCCAGGCCGCCCCGGCCCGCGTGGCGGTTGTCGCCGGAGACCGTCGCGAACTTGACCTGGTTCTCGCCGGCCACGCCGATGCCGAAGAAGCGAAACGACGGGCCCAAGCGCGCGCGCAGCGCTGTCTCCGCGTCCAGCGAGGAGAGCCCCACGAGGTCGGGCGCCGGCTCGACGCGCACGTCCTCGTCCTCGATGACCAGAACGGACCAGTCCGGGGCGGCTCCGCGGACGATCAGGGCGTCGAGGCCCGCGTGCTTGAGTTCGATGGCGAAGCGGTCGCTCGCCAGCGCGTCGCTGATGCGGTTTGTCAGCGGCGACTTCGCCACCAGGGCGAACTTGGCGCTGGTCGTCAGCGGAGACCCCACCAGCGGCGAGAGCGCGATGACGAAGGGCGCCTCCGGTGCCAGCGGATCGACGCCGGGCGGCGCCTCGTCCAGGAGCAGGCGTGTGCCGAGCCCGCTGCCGCCGATGAATCGGCGCAGCGTCGCCTCGGGGATGTCACGACGCACCGCTGCACCGCCGAGATCGACGTCGAGGAGACGGCCGTGGTACCCGCCGGGAGGCATGGCTGTAGTGTAGGAATCCGCAAGCGATGCGCATCCTGCACTCGAACCGCAGCCGCCTTTCCCGTCTCATGCTGCTGTTCGTGCTCGTCCTGGGCCTGTTCCTTGCGGGTTGGCTCGGTGCCGATCCCGTCGCTTCCGACGCGAGCCGCACAGCCGAACGGCCGCCGCCGCCGCTCGACGGCTGGTATCCGCAGAGCGACGACCGGTGGCAGGACCAGTTCTGGCTGGATGTTCATCTCGCCAAGGCCTGCGAGGCCGTCGAATGGGTGTGCAAGACGAAGTTCGCGTCGCGGCCTGTCGTGCGGGCCGTGTCCCAGCGGGAGATGCCGTTCTACATCGGCCAGTTCGTCGTGCGGTTCGACCAGATCCACATCTGTCGCGCCAACATGGCCCGCCAGGTCGCGGAGGGCGACTCACGCACCCTGCTGACGTCGGAGGGCCTGCGACTGCTCCTCGTCCACGAGGCCGCGCACGCGCTCGATCAGGAGCGATTTCCGCTCGAGTACAACGGCAGGAAGAGGGATGACGCGCGCGTGGTCTGCGACGCCGTACGGGAGGGGCACGCGCAACACGTCACGCGGCGCGTAGCCGCGATGTGGGGCCTGGGGCACGCGTTTCGGGCCTTTCGACGGATGCTGGAGTGTCCGCGCTACCCGGACACGACCAGCTGGCACTACCGGGCCTACATCCAGGGCCAGGACTTCATGGACGAGGTCTACTTCTGGGGCGGGCGACCGGCTGTGGACGCCACGCTGCAGAGACCACCCGAGGCAATCGAGGACTTCGCATCCCCGCAGCGGTGGCTCGTGCACATGGAAGAGCGGGACGATTTGCGCTGAAGCGGCCCTGCACGCGTTGCGCGTGAGCCCGGAGTTGCGCGAGAATCGCGCGCGTCATGACGCTTCGCGCCCGCTCACGACTCGGCAAGTACCGCATCGTCTCCCGTCTCGGCACGGGCGGCTACGCGAATGTCTACAAGGCGTACGACACGATCGAGGGGGTGCACGTCGCGCTGAAGGTGCCGTTCGGGGAAGCGGCGTCCGGCGAGTACCTCGAGGCGTTTCACCGCGAGATCAAGATCACGGCGAAGCTCGAGCACCCGAACATCCTGCCGATCAAGAACGCCGACGTCATCAACGGACGCCTCGTCGTTGCCTCGCCAATGGGCGGCGAGACGCTGGCCGATCGAATGACGCGACGGATCGCGTTCGGCACGCAAGTCGAGTTCGCCAAGAACATGATCGACGCGCTGGCGTACGCGCATGCACGGCGCATCGTGCACTGCGACGTGAAGCCGGAGAACTTGATTCTGTTCCCCGGTAACCGTCTCTGTCTGACGGACTTCGGCATTTCGAAGGTGGGCCTGCGCACCATGAAGGCGTCGGGGTCAGGCACGCTCGGCTACATGGCGCCGGAGCAGGCCATGGGGCGGCCATCGTTTCGTTCCGACGTGTTCGCCGTCTCGCTCGTGATCTACCGGCTGTTCACCGGACACCTGCCGGAGTGGCCGTTCGAATGGCCGCCCAAGGGCATCGAGCGTCTGCAGCAGGGCATGCCACGCGGACTCGCGCCGCTGCTACGTCGTGGGATGCACCTACGCGCGAGCAAGCGACCGGCAACCGCGATCGTCATGCAGGAGAAGTTCCACGAGATGATGCCCGCCTTCGAGGCACACATCGCGCGACGCAAGCGTCGTCGCAAGAAGCCGGCGGCGTCTACCTAGGTGTCGCGCGCGTTGCGACGCGCACGACGGCGCGTCCGATGCCGTCGGCATCCTGGCTCTTGGGGTCGCGCTTCCAGCGCATCTCCGTGAGGGTCAAGCCGACTGCGCCTTGGATGCGCGTCATGAACTTCGTCAGGGCTTCCAGGCGACCCGGCGCCAGCGAGAGCTCACGGGAGGCCACGGACGCCCCCGTGCGGCGGTCGCGCGTCACGCGCTCGGCACCGGCCGTCGTGACCTGCACGCCGGCGAGCCGCGCGTTCTCCATGACCATGTGCAGGGGGATGCGCCCCAGGCCCTCGGGTGGTGCGTCCGTGCTGCCCGCCGAACCGAACACGAGGTCGATCTTGATCGTCCAGCGGCCGTCCGCGCGCGCCAGCGCGCCCAGCTCGGTGCGCGCTTCTCTGCGGCGGAAGTACGGGGACTCCGCGAACGCGCCCGGGATGCGGTCCGCCGTCGCCGGGCTGTCGACCTCGATCGTCGCGCTCATGCGCTTGGGGTGGACCGCGAGATCGCGCGTGCGCAGGAACGTCGCGTCCTTCCGCAAGGAGCCGAGCGCGTTGTAGAGCTCCGCGGCGACCTCGACGGCGTTCGGAAGCGCCGGCAGGACACCCGGTTTGCCGGGATCGTGCAGCTGCTTCATGGTCTCGAGGTCGTAGACGCGGACTCGCTCGCGCGCCAGGGCCGCAACGACCCTGGCGACGTCGCCCTTCTTGCACTTGACGAGGATCTGCGCTTCGTCGGGTGCGCCTGCGTCCGCGGCCCCGGGATCGAACGCAGGCAACGCGGCGGCAGCAAGGAACAGAAGGGCAACACAGACGGCGCGGAGTGTCTTCATGCCGCTCGGACGCCGGTCGTTGCGGGCTTCTTCCGCGGCGCTCCCTATCATCTCGCCATGTCCGAACGCGACGACGCCATCGTCGAGGCCGCCATCCGATCCGCGGATCTGGGAACGGCCCGCATCCTGAACGTGCCGGCGGGCGACGGCACGTTCTGTGCGCGCCTGGCGGGGCACGGCGTCGACGTCGTCTCGGCCGACCTCTTCCCCGAGAAGTGCACAGCCGCACCGCGTGAGGCGGTCTTCGCCGACATGAATGAGCGGCTTCCGTTCGAAGACAACCACTTCGATGCGATCCTCAGCCAGGAAGGTGTCGAGCACTTGGAGAACCTCGCGCAGTTCCTGCGCGAGTGTCGTCGCGTGCTCAAGGACGGCGGGCACCTATGGATCACGCTGCCCAACCACATGGATCTCTCCGCGCGCTTCGCCCTGCTGCTCTCCGGCCAGATGAGCTACAAGGGCGGGCTGCCCAACGAGCAGTCGACGCTGTGGGGGACCGACGGTGAGCGCATGTACCACGGGCACGCGTTCACGCTGCCGTGGTTCCAGCTCCGTTACCTGCTGCGTCTCAACCAGTTCGACGACATCACGCTCGGCGCGCGCGGCCTGAGCCGCAGCTCGCGCGTGTTGTACTACCCGTTCCGGCCCGTCATCGGTTGGATGTTGCGGCGCGGTCTCAAGCGCAGGCAAGAGCGCGACCGCAAGAAGGGCCGCGCTACGGACGACGCGTTGCTTGCGGCGCTGCATCGCGAGGGTGTCTCGAAGGCGCTCCTCTGTGGCAAGGGCCTGCTCGTGCACGCGCGTTTGCGCGAGGGTTCGTTCGAGGCGCGGTAGCCATCGCATCGCCTTGGGCTGTAGGGAGGGGCCTTGTGCCCCTCCGCGCGCACCGGTGATCGCGGGGGCACACAAGGTGCCCCCCTACAGCAACCGGCGCCCGATCCTCAGAGTTGCGGCCCGACGCGCCAGGGCGCTGCGTTCTTCATGATGCGCAGCACCAGCTTGCGCACCGGACCGATCAGGGGCAGACCGGCCATCTTGATCAGGCGCGAGAGCAGGTCGGCGCTGTCGTCGATCAACTGCCGTGTGCGCTCGCGCCCCTCCGTGCGGTCGTAGACGGAGTAGAGAACGATGCCCTCGCTGCACAGCCACAGCATCTCCGGCAGCTCTTTGCGCAGGTCCTTGTGGATCCGCTCGCGTGCGCCCTCGACGACCTCCTCCCACAGCGCGATCGCTTCCGTCCGCGCTTCGTAGGACTCGTTGCTGAACGGATTCAGCGGGCTCTCGGGGTCGATCCCCTGGCGCGCGATGGCCGGCGAGAAGCGGTGATACGGCTCGAGCGTGTCCATCTTCGTCTGGAGCACGCCGGCGATGCGCCGTCGCAGCGTCTTCTCCTTCTCGAGCAGCTCCCGCGCTGCGTCCGCGTGCTCTTTGACGAGGCGCATGTAGTACGCCTGTACCAGGTGCTCCTTGGAGGGGAAGTAGTAGTACGCGCTGCCCACGCTCACGCCGGCCGACTCGGCGATCGCGCGCATCGTGGTCTCCTCGTAGCCGTCCTTGCTGAACAGCTCGAGCGCGGTGGTGAGGATGTTCTCCTTCGTGCGCTCGCCCTTGCGGGTGCGGCTGAGTGAGTCTCTGGGCGACATGTAGTGCTCGTGCTTACGAAATCGCGGCGCGGACTGCAACAGCGAAGAACAGCAACAGAAACGGCCCGAAGAACACAAGGAGCATCGTCACAAGCCCGCGGGCCAGCGCGGTGGTCTCGCGTGCATGCGTATCGGCCTCCGCTCGCCGCGCTGCCAGCCAGCCCAGGAACAGCGCCAGGAGGAACAGGCCTCCCCAGCCGCCGGGATGACACACCAACACGCAGAGGAGGAAGAAGCCGGCTCTGGTGAAGGCCAGTACGCCGATGCCCACCCAGAAGACGACACCGAGGAGCGTCCGAAGGGTGGCTGCGTCTCGTGCGGCGGCATCTCGCATCACGCCCTCGCCAGCCGGTAGCACACGTCCATCGCGCGGTCGAGCGAGTCGGTCGCCGCGATGCGGAGCGCCGTCATGCGATGGTCGTAGGTGACCCAGAGCGCCATCAGCCACGCCTTCTTGCCGCAGTAGACGTTGCCGTCATCGGTGACAGCCCAGAAGGAGCTCGACCCGCACACGTCTTGCTTCACCTGGCCGTCGATACGGTTGTTCTCGAAATCGACCGCAACACAGGTGACCTGCGTTCGAAGCCAGTTCATGACGTGCACGTGCAGCGTTCGCATGGCGTCGTAGTGGAACGTGATCTGCTTCACGCTAGGTCCGCGGCGCCGTTGCAGGGCGGATACGCGTGTCCGGCTCGATGGGCGGCGAGGATTTCATCAAGGCGTTGCGCCGGCGGATGCGACTGAACACGTAGAGGTTGAAGAAGTGCATGCCGCCCAGCACGAGCATGACGAGTCCGACCTTCCAGGAGAGCAGGCGGATTGCCTCCTCGAGGTTCTGCGGGGCCGCGCCCTGTTGCAGGGCCACGCTCACGTAGCCGAGGTTGATCAGGTAGAAGCCGATGACCAGCAGGCCGTTGATCGAGTCGGCCAGCGACTCGTTTCCGTCGAAGACGTCCACGAGGAAGATGCGCCCCATGCGATGGAGCGCGCGGGCCACCCACACCGTGATGGCGATGCTGAGCGCCAGGTACATCAGATAGGTCCAGACCGTGGGTGACATTGCGCCCTCCCTCTGATTTGAACGCGTTCAAGAATAGGCCTGGGTCGCCTGCGTGGCCACTCGAAAACTGAGCGTGCTCAAGAATCGACTCGGCGCCTGTTTCCTGGGCTATCGGAGAGTTGCACCGGGGCTGTCGGCGCCCATGCTGGGGGCGTGCCTGCCTCCGCGAACACCCTGGCCACCACCGCGATCGTCCTCGGGGCCGTCGCGGTCGCGGCGTGCTTCTTCGACTGGGCGACGCCGCGGCGCGCGGCGGGGGAGATCCGTGCCGAGCTCGAACGGGATCTACGCGCTCCGGACCGTCAGGGCGACGTGCCGGGCCGGATCAGCCACCTGCGGGAGGCATACGGGCAGGCGGGCATGGGCAAGCCCTTTCACGGCATCTGGGTCGCCGTGATCGCCGGCATCGCGGTGCTGGTGACCATGGTGGCGGCCTCTCTCAAGGACGACGCGCGTGCCCGGTACGCCGAGACGACCTACCGGGTTGCCGGCGCGATCTTCGCGATCGGGATGTTCGTCGTGTTGCTCGACGCCAGCTCCGGGCTCTTCCAGCGCAAGGACCGCGCGCTCGGCCTGTGGATCGCCCTCGGTGCGTCGCTCGCGGCCGCTCTCGCGGCGACGTTTGCGAGTACACGGCTCGGCGATGGCGAGAGCGCGGAGTAACCAACGCCGTGACGAAGGCGATGAAGATCACGTTGAAGACGAGCGTGCTCCTGCTCGTCGTCTACGGGCTCTTACGCGTGGGCTTCTACCTCGCCAACCGCGCGTACTTCGAAGACGTGCCGGGCGCCGAGGTCGCGCTTGCCTTCCTGTACGGCCTTCGCTTCGACGTCGCGGGGCTGATCCTGCTGAACGCACCGGTGCTCTTCCTCTACAACCTCCCGGTGCCGCCGGTCAAGCCGCGCTGGTACCTGTGGATGGTCTTCTTCCTCTTCGCGCTGCTCAACACGGCGGGCGCGCTCGTCAACGTCTTCGACTTCGAGTACTACGGCAGCGTGCAGCGGCGCACGATCTTCGAGCCGCTGGCGAGCCCCCGCTACATGGCCGTCAACATCGGAAGCTGGGCAAAGGAGTATCCCGCCTTGCTCGCCGGTGCCTGCGGCGGAGTCCTCGTGCTGCTGGTGCTCTTCGCCTGGTTCCTGCGACGGCTCCAGCGACGCCATGAGGACATGCCCGGTGCCGTTCGCTCGTGGGTCTGCGGTGTCTTGGTGTACGGCCTGGCCGTGCTCGGTGCCCGTGGAGGCTGGCAAGGCGAGGTCATGCGACCGGCGGACGCCTTCGCGCACTCACCCAGCTACGCCGTCGGCAACATGACGCTCAACAGCACGTACACGGTGATCGTCGGGGCCGTGTTACCCCGCTACCCGACCGTCCGCGCCATGGACGATCGCGAGGCCTTCCGTATCGCGGCGCGCATGGTCATGGAGCCGAGCGAGCACCTGATCGACCCGCGCTATCCGTTCTTGCGCCAGCGCACGCCAGGGCAGGAGCACGTGCCCTTGAACGTCTGCGTCTTCATCCTCGAGAGCTGGACGGCGGCGGCCATGCGGGGACCCGGTGGGCAGTCGCTCACGCCGTTCTACGACGAGCTGGCCGAGTCGGGCGCGGTGTTCACCAACTTCCTCGCCACGGGCCAGCGCTCGAAGGCCGCCGTGTCATCGATCGTCGCGTCCGTGCCGGACCTCTTCAACCGGCCGGTCATCGGGAGCGCGGCCGAGCTGACGCGTTTCCGCGGCCTCGGCGACATCCTCGATCCCCTCGGCTACGAGGTCAGCTTCCACTTCGGTGCATCGCGCGGCATCGAGGGGTTCGATGGATTCACAGGAATGGTCGGGTTCGACCGCTACTACGGGCGTGAGGACTTCCGGGGGGAGGAGAACGAGAACACCTCGGACGGCACCTGGGGGATCTACGACGAGCACTGGTACATGGATGCGGCGCGCCGCATGGACGACCGCAAGGGACCGTTCGCCGCGGTCGTGTTCGGACTCGCACCGCACGACCCGTACCGGCTGCCACCCGACCGGGAGGCGCTCATCGGGACGATCGACGACGAGACGCCGTACCAGCGGATGCTGCGGTACTCGGACTACGCGCTTCGGCGCTTCTTCGACTATGCGCGCACGCGCCCCTGGTTCAACAACACCGTCTTCCTCGTCACGGGCGACCACACGCGGTTCTCACCGCCCGACAGCTTCTATGAGTCGTTCCACGTGCCCTTCCTCATCTACGCGCCCGGGCGCGTCTTGCCGATGGTGCGGGACGACCTCGCGTCGCATGTCGACATCCTGCCGACGATCCTCGATCTGCTGCGCGTGCGGACGCGCCACGCTTCGGTCGGCCGCTCGGTCTTCTTCCAGGAAGAGACCCGCTACTGCGTCGTCCAGCGCGGGCGCCGGTACGTGATCTTCGACGACGACTTCGCGTTCATGCACGACTTGCGCAGTCCGCTCGGGCTCTTCGACTACCGGCAGGACCTGAAGTTCCGCCGCGACCTCACGGAGCAGAAGCCGGAGATCGCGCGCGAGCTCGAACGCAAGCTGCTTGCATACGTCCAGGCAGTCTCGACCGCCGTAGCCGAGGACCGCATCTGGCCGCCCGACGCTCGCTGAGCGCGTGTCGCAAGTCTGCTGCCTTGAATCAGGTGCTGCACGCCGGGCTGGGGGCGGTCGCGACGCTTCATCGGCCTCGCGTGGACTTGCCACGCCACGGCCTCTTCATCGCCCACTCCGCTCCCCATCCGGCGCGCCGATCACCGTCGATCGCCGAGGGAGCGGAGTCCGTTGCGACGTCAGAATCGGCGAGATTGATGCGCTGGTACTTCTGTGTCAGAACACTAGCTAGAGCCGCGCCTCGATGCCGATCCCGATCCACGGGCCGAAGTCGACGTCCACGCGGTTGGTCAGGTCCGGCTGGGAGTCATTGAGGAACGTGTGCCGGTAGCCGGTCTCGAGGAACCCGGAGAAGTGGCGCGAGACGTCGTAGTGCACGCGGCCGGTGGCTTCGAGCACCGTCGTTTCACGCGGTTCGTCGAAGAACCAGTTCAAGGTCGAGGACAAACGCCCTGCGAAGCGCAGCCGCCGGCTCTCGCGCGGCCGCCAGGACCAATCGAGCAGCACATTGGGCGCCCACGCGGTGTAGGTGCGTTGCGAGCGGATGCCGTTGTTGCCGGTGATCCGGTAGAAGACGTCGATCCAGCGAGCCCCGGCACCGGGCCGCAGCTCGAGGCGATCGCACGGGGAGAGCTGGATCTCATGCAGGTAGCTGTAGTGGAACCCGACGTAGGTGAGGTACGAACCGGACTCCACGAACGTGCCGGCGGGGAACGAGTTGGCCTGCGACGTGAGATCCTGCTGGAGTATTGCGCCATCGCCCGTGTCCAGGTGCAGGCGGCTCCATTCGGCGGTGACGCCATGACGCTTCCAGAACGTCTCCAGCTTGACCCCGCCTTCCCAGCCGTAGCTCACACCCATCTCCGACAGGGTCGGACGCCGGAGCGATGTGCTGCCGAACTTCCCCCCGTCCGGTGTCTGGATGGAGCCGCTGGTTCCGCCGAGCCGCAGGTACGGCGTGGCCGCGACGTGCACCTTGCGGTCGGGGCACTCCTTTGGCGGAAGCACGTCAGCGAGCGCGGGGATGCGCGTACCGGAGCAACCGGCAAGCATGAGCACGGCGATCGCACAGACACCGATTGCAGTCGCGTGTTCCCTCACGCGCGCAAGCTAGCAAGTCGCTCCCTGCGCTCCAACGGGCGAGAGCGCGGAGCAGCGCAGCTTTCGCCGATCAGCCGCCTGCCAGGGCGCTCACGATCACGATTGCGTCACCGTCTTTCAGTGACGTTTCAGGATCATCCACGAACCGCCGGCCGTTGATACTTGCCCGCCAGTGCCGCGCGAGCCGTCCGCTCTCGATCACGCGTGGTTCCAGCGCGGGGTACTTTCGTGCAAGCGCGGTCAACGCGCCGCCCAGCGTCGCGGCGTCCACCTCGGTTTCCGCGACGCCTGCGATCACACGTGCGCCCTCGTAGAGCTCGACCCGGATCACGACGTCCCCTTCGCCAGACGCGCCAACGCGTCGCCGTAGGCCTCCGGCGTGTTGAGGTTCGCCAGCGTTAGCAGGTCGGGATCCACAGCGCGCAGGTCCTCCTCGTCGACGTACACCGTGTCGAGTTCGGCGAACAGGTCGATCGGACGCCGCTTGCCCAGGAAGAAGAGTTGCGCGAGCGTTTCACGAACGTCGCGCCGGTAGACGGAGGCGAGCGGGTGCCGGTAGCCCTCCGCGCGCGAGACGGCGATGTCGTGCCCCGCAAGCCGCTCGAACAGGAGCTCCACGACCGCGGGCTCGAGAAACGGCACGTCGCACCCGGTCACGTACACGGCGTCCGCGGTGGTCGCGGCCAGGCCCGGGCCGAGGCCGCCGAGCGGCCCCTGGCCTTCGACCTCGTCGTGCACGATGCGCACGCTCTCGGGTAGGAGCGGCATCGTCTGTCCCGCGCGGCCGACGACAACGATCTCATCGACGAGCGGCGCAAGCAGGCGAACGACGCGCTGCAGCATGACCTCGTCGCCGAACGGCAGCGTGGCCTTGTCGCGCCCCATGCGCGTGCTGCGTCCGCCGCAAAGCACGATCGTGCCGCGCTTCACAGGACGAAACCCGCCTGCTTCAACGCGGTGCGCACCTCGGGCTTGGCGAGCACCTCGCGGAAGGCGCGCACCGCCGGCTTCTCCCACGCATCGATGCGCACGAGGAAGTCATAGTGCTCTTCGCGCCACGGCCGCCATCCCAGGCCGGCGCCGTGTGCGGCCTGCTCGAGGCAGATGCCGTAGTCCGCGCGATGCTGGGCGATCGCAGCGGCTACCGCGGTGTGCGAGCGGTACGCGCTCGACCAACCGGGGGGCTTGGCGAGCCCGTCGACGAGCGCGTTGACGATGACACGCGTGCCGCTGGCCGGGTTGCGGTTGGCGAAGCGCAGGTCAGCCTGCCTGACGACATCCTTCAACCCGGAGTTCACGTCTTCGCCGGCGAAGTGCGCCTCGTGCTCGGTTCGGTACGCCGGTCCTTGCCGGCGCTGGTAGCCGTCCAGCTTCCGGGCGCCGTCGGGGGGCGCGTTCCACTCATGCGACGCCGGATCCAGGAGGTGCACGGGCGCGATGTCGCACGCCCCGTCCTCGAGCGCGTGCAGACCACCCAAGGATCCTGTCGTGATCACCTTGACGTTCATCGACGCCGGCATCGCCGCGAGCACGATGTCCAGGCCCGTGCAGTGGCTGCCCACGAGCACCAGATCCGCCGGGGCGAGCTCGCGCCCGAGCAGCGTCACGTCGACCGCCTCGCCGGCGTCTACGTACTCGACGTTGGAGGGGATCTCGAAGAAGCCGTCGGCGCGCGCGAACGTCGTGACGGAACCGGAGCCCCTGCCCATGGGATAGGCGACCCAGGCGTCATGCGCGCGCACGAGGCTGACGAGCGTGAACTCACGTCGCCCGCGATCCGACGTGATGCGGCGCGGTACGCGTGCCGGCAGGGTGGTTCGTTCGTCGTCCCGGCGTCCCATGAGTCGCCGCAACACGGGTGCGATGAACGCATGGAACGTGAAGATCGCCGACGTGGGAAAGCCCGGCAGCACGGCGACCGGCTTGCGGTCCCATGCGGACAGGCACAGTGGCTTGCCGGGCTTGAGCGCCACGCCGTGCACGACGGGCGGTGCCATCTCGGCGAGCACGCGATAGGAGAGGTCGCCGCCACCCTTGCTCGTGCCGCCCGAGAGCAGCGTCACGTCGAACCCCGCGCGCGCGCGTTCGAGGAACGTACGCAACGCGCCCTCTTCGTCGGGCGCGATGCCCAGCACCTCGGCGTCCGCACCCAGCTCGCGGACGGCGTCCGCGATCAGGGTCGCGTTCGCGTCGTGGACCTGCCCGACGGCGAGTGAAGTGCCCGGCGGCACGATTTCGTCACCCGTCGAGATGATCGCCACGCGTACGCGACCCACGCACGGCACCGCTGCGATGCCGCACGCCGCCAGCGTGCCCGTCTCGCGCGCCGACAGCGGGGTCCCGCGACGAAGTACGGTCTCCTCGCGTGCGACGTCACTGCCCGCGGCACTGATGCGCCCTCCCGCGGCGACCGGCTTGAAGACCAGCACGCGATCCCCCGCGACTTCGGTGTCTTCCACCATGACGACCGCGTCGGCGCCGCGCGGGATCACGCCGCCTGTTGCGATGGCACGCGTGCCGCCCGTCTCGACCTCGCCCTCCGGCGCGTGCCCGGCGTCGATGGCCGCGCCCGCGAGGCGCAGCGTCGCGGGCTCCCGCTCGGATGCACCGGCCGTATCCGCGGCGCGCACTGCGAATCCATCGACGTTGGAGCGGTCGAACGCGGGCACATCACTCGGCGCGCGCACGTCGTCGGCAAGCACGCGCCCGTGCGCGACTGCGAGCGCGACCTCTTCGGTGGGCATCGGTGCGAGGGCCAGCGCGTCGTGCCACAGGCGGTGCGCCTCGGCCACCGGGGTGACGTCGAGGAATTGCTCCTGCTTCATCGCGTCGCTTCCCGCGTTGCAGCCCGATGCGCCGCGCGTCGGGCCCTAAGCGTCTCCCGATCCGGGTGGCGTCGCTCTTCGGGGTAGCGGGGGACGGGCACGGCGCGGCCGACGAGTCGCAGCAGCTGATCTGCCGGCCAGCCGAGGAACGCGCCAAGTGGCTTGCGGCGTTCCGCCCACACGCGCACGAGGAGCTGATGCCATGCGGTCCGCGCACTCGCTCGGCGCTCGATCGGACGCGGCTCCACCGTCATGCCGCTCTCGTGGCATGTCACGTGCAGCAGTTCGAACGAGGAGCGCGAGAGCGCGAGTCCGTGCACGTCCCCACCGTGTGCGTTCACGATGTAGCGGATGCCGTCGATCGTCTCGTCGCGGTAGTCGTGCAGGTGCCCGCTGATGACAAGCGCCGGCTTATGCTTCGCGAAGAACGGCGCCAGCTCCGTGAGATCCGCGTACGCCGTGCGCTCCGGGTCGTCGAAGTTCCAGGGCGGCCGGTGCGTGACGCAGATCCACGGCACCCCCGAGTGGCGCGCCAGCTCGGCCTCCAGCCACGGGAGCTGCTCGTCCAGCAACCAGTCCGCGCCGGTGTCGAGTCCGGCGACGAGCACCGGGCCTGCGCGCAGCGTCCAGTGACGTGGCCCGAAGTGCCGCTCGAAGATGGCTCCGCCGAGCGTGTCGTCCTTCGAGCGCCGCGGGAACAGGTCGTGGTTACCGGGAACGACACGCACCGGCGTATCGACGCCGGCGCGATCGAAGGCATCGAGCAGCACGCCGAAGTACGGCGCCTCGCCGTGGCTGGCGAAGTCACCGCTCGACACCATCAGGTCGACCCGGCTCTCCTTCAGCGCCCGAGCAAGCGGCACAGCGGCGTCCACGACACCCCGCTGCAGGTCGCCCAGGAACGCCAGGTTGGCGCTCGCCGCTTCCGGGCCGGCCAGCGGCGGCGTTCGGAAGCAGGACGGGGCCTCGTGTTCTCCGAGAGCGTGCGCGCGGGCCGCCGCCCACTGGATGGCTGCCGAGGCGAGGACCCAGGCTCCGATGAGGGCGAGGAGGCCCCACGCCCAGCCCGGAAGGACCAGCGCCATGGGGCCGAGGGCCTGGGTGGCAGTCCACATCCGGCCGAACCTACCTCAGGCCGAACGAAACGACGTTTCCGGACGCCGTCGGACCCAACTGCGGTGTCCGGCAACCGTGCGAGGGCTGTAAGATTGGCCGACGGCTATGCGGCGGGGGCCGGACCGACCACCTCACGGGAGGCCTGCTCGAATGCACCATGATCGGCTTCAGGCTCCGGGCTCGCGCTCTGCCCGCAGTGCACCCGGCCGCCGTGCACCCGCCCGCCGCTGCCTCGCACTTGCCGCCGCGCTGCTCCTCGTCGCGGCCTGCGGGGGCGGCTCGCCGCCGGGCCCGCAGTTCCCCGTCACACCGCCGACCCAGGTCCTGGACGGCCTCTCCGGTACCGTGACGCTGCCCGGCATCGACCTCGGTCGAATCATCGAGCAGGAGCCGAACGACAGCCCGCAGCAGTCCTTTGCGCTCGCCCCCGTGTGGCCGGAGTCGACGTTCGAGGTCACCGGCACGCTCGGAGCCAGCGATGAACACTACGGCCGGACCGATCTCGCCGACGTGTTCCGCTTCCGTTCCATTCGCGACCAGGACGTCGCGCTCACGGTGACCTTCACACAGACCGATCCGGTGAGCAGCAATGACAACGAAGTGGGCGCCAACGTACGCCTGCAGGGCTCGGGCAACGACATCGCGCTCGCGGTTCCGTCGGCGCAACCGATCGCTCTGAACTTCGCGGCGCAGGCCGGCGTCACGTACGAGGTCGAGGTCAACATCGCGACGGGACACGCTGCCTACGTCGCGCGCTTTGCCCTGTCGCAGCCCGTCTCCCCAAAGCCCTCGCGCTCCGTGTCGCCGCCCGCGCCTCCGGCGCCCGTCTTCGCGGCGGCTGCCGCAACGCACCTGCTGACGCCGGCGCCTGGGGAGCCCGCGTGCGCGCCGACGCATCTCCTCGTGCGGTTGCGCGAAGGGTGCGACCCCGAGGCGTTCTGCGCGGAGCACCGATTGACGCTCGGCCGCCGGCTTGGAAGTGGCGGCTGGCGCATGGCGTTCGAGACGGCAGAGGGCGCGAGTGGTCGCAAAGAAGCCGTGTCCCGCTGCGAAGCGCTGGCCGGCCATCCCGACGTGGCGTGGGCCGAGCCCGACTGGATCGTGCGGCCCCTCGGCGTTCCAAGCGACGAGGAGTTCAACCGGCAGTGGAACATGCGGGTGATCGGCGCGCCGTCCGCGTGGGACATCGTCTCCGGCGATCCCTCGATCGTCATCGGCGTCGTCGACAGCGGCCTCATCGATCACCCGGATCTGGCCGGCCAGACGGTGCCCGGCTACGACTTCGTCAGTGACCCCGCCATCTCGGTGGATGGCGACGGCCGGGACGCCGATCCGACGGATCCCGGGGACGGGTTCGACGGCTCCGGCCTGTCGACCTGGCACGGGACCCACGTCTCCGGCATCATCGCCGCGCGCCGAAACGACGGGTACGGCGTCGGCGGCATCGCCGCCGGGTGCCGGGTCCTCATGGCGCGGGCGCTTGGCGTCGGCGGCGGATTCGTCAGCGACGCCGCCGACGCGATCCTCTGGCTCGCCGGGCTCTACACGACACCGGATGGGCGCCACGTCGGTACGCCGGTGCGCATCGTCAACCTCTCGCTCGGACTCAACCAGGACAGCGCCGAGTTGCGCGACGCGTGCACGCGCGCCGCGAACCAGGGCGTGTTCCTCGTCGGTGCAGCGGGCAACTCCGGAACCGCAGTCCTGTATCCCGCCCGGTACCCGAGCGTGTTCGCGGTCGCTGCCGTCGACGGGAGCATGACCACCACGCAGTACTCCAACTTCGGCCCGGAGATCGAGATCGCCGCGCCGGGCGGGCTGCACACCACCGACCAGTGGGCGGACGGTTGGATGGACGGCACGCTCTCCTGCGTGCAGGACGAGACGGTTACGCCGTTCCGGATGTCGCACCAGTACCTGATCGGAACCAGCCAGGCCGCCCCGCATGTCGCGGGTGCCGCCGCGCTCCTGCTCTCGCTCGATCCGACCCTGGCCCCGTCGGACCTCCGCTCGGTGCTTCGTGCGACGGCGCTGGATCGCGGCGACCCGGGTGAAGACATCGCCTACGGCACCGGCCTGCTGTGCATCCACCGCGCGGTCCGCACCGTCTTGAATCGACTGGGCACGCCGCGCAGCGATGATCCGTACCTGATGCTGCCGAGCGCGTCGTTGCAGTTCGACGGCCTGCGCGATCGCTTCGTCATGCCGCTCTACAATGGCGGTGGAGGCCAGCTGCAGCTGTTCATCGCGCGGCCGGAAACCGACGACGGGGCCCCGTGGCTGCTTCCATCGCTCGAGCAGTCCGGCGCGATCAACCCGCCGGTCAACTTCGACGAGCTCGAGATCCGCGTCGACCGCGCCCAGGTCGGAAACACACCCGGCCGCTACTCGGGCACCGTGCGCATCGAGAGTGCGACGCGCACGCTCGGCATCATCCGCGTGGTCATGTATGTCAACGAGCGCTCGCGCGTCGGCGTCCACTTCCCCGTCGTTGCGCACCAACGCAGCACGGGCATCGCGCGACGCAAGGCGTTCGCGATTCCCGAGCGCGACTACCGCTACTTCGTGCGTGGGCTTCCGGCCTCGGAGTACCTGTTGCAGGGCGGCGAGGACATCGACAACGACGGGTTCTTCTGCGAGACCGGGGAGGCCTGCGGCTGGCACGGCGGGCCGACGGAGAACGACGCCGTGGCCGTTTCCTTCGTGCCCGGTGCGGACGCGGTGCGCGGACTCAGCATCCGTCTGGTCCCACCCTAGGCTTCGACGGAGTCAGCTTGCGTCGTCGACCGGCCGGACGGCGAGATAGAACGCACCGGCGAACGAGAGCGCCATCATGCCCGCGCCCACGAAGAACGGCAGCGGCGCCCAGACGCGAAACAGCGGCAGGCCGATGAGCGGGCCGGCGATGCGTGCCAGGCTCTGCAGCGATTGGTTGACGCCCATCACGCCGCCTTGCACGTTCGCCGCCGAGCGGCGCGACAGCAAGGCGTTGAGTGACGGTAGAACCATGCCGAAGCCCAGGACTGCGAGCGGTGCAAGGCCGATCAACCAGCCGACCGACGGTGCCAGCCCGAAGCCGGCCATGCCGCCGCCGAGCACGACCGTGCCCGCCAGGGCGAAGCGCTGTTCGCCGACGCGCTTCATGTAGCGCCGCACCAGGAAGCCCTGCGTGAAGGCCGTCCAGAAGCCCAGGTACATGAACACGAGCCCGATCTGCTTGTAGTCGAGGTCGTAGACGCGCTTGCCCAGCAGCGCGACGGTCGACTCCATGAGCGAGAAGCACGTGACCGTGATGAAGACGATCAGCAGGATCATGCCCACGGTCTCGGCGCGCATGGCCGCACGGAAGGCGCCGAGGTCCAGCCACGACCGCCGCGGCGCGGGCTTGTGGCGCTCGGGCTCGGCGAGCTGCGTCCAGGCGAAGAAGAACGCCGTCGCGGAGAGTGCCGCCGCGACGATGCCGGGCACCGTCGGGTGCAGCGCGTGGCCGAAACCGCCGATGGCCGGTCCGATCGTGAAGCCGATGCCGAACGCCGCACCGATCAACGCCATGCCGCGCCCGCGTTCGTCGCTTGTCGTGACGTCGGCAATGTAGGCGTACGCCGTAGAGATCGTGCCGCCGAAGATGCCCGCCGTGATCCGCGAGACAAACAGCAAGGCCAGCAGCTGGTCGACGGCGGCCACCGCGAAGAGACCGTAGGACAGGAACGAGCCCGCCAAGCCGACGAGGATCACGGGCCGCCGTCCGATGCGGTCCGACAGGCGACCCCACATCGGTGCGCTCACGAACTGCAGAGCGGAGAACGACGTGAACAGCAGTGCGATCACGCCCTCGGGTGTCTTCCACTCGTCCGCGTAGAGCGGCAGCAGCGGCAATACGATCCCGAAGCCGAGCAGGTCGATGACGACCGTGAGGAAGATCGGCAGCAGTCCAGGTTTGCGCATCTCTGGGGTCCTTCGAGGGGCGGGGATTCTACTCGTGCGATGATCCGTCCATGCGGATCTACACACGCAGTGGCGACGACGGATCGACAGGCCTCTTCGGCGGCAACCGGGTCAGCAAGGCCGATCCGCGAGTCGAGGCCTACGGGGAGATCGACGAGTTGAACGCCGTCCTCGGCTGGGTGCGTGCACTCGAGCTGCCGCCCGTCATCGACGACCTGCTCAGCTGGGCCCAGGAAAAGTGCTTCTGCATGGGTGCGTTCCTCGCCTGCGCGCCGGGCAAGGACCCGGGCATCGAGACCCTGGTCGAGGAGGACGTCAGCCGCCTCGAGACAGCCATCGACGTCCTCGAAGAGGACCTCGAGCCGCTCAAGACCTTCATCCTGCCCGGCGGGACGGAAGCGGCCTCACGCCTCCACATCGCGCGCACGATCTGCCGGCGCGCCGAGCGCTGTGTCGTCGCCCTCGCGCAAGGCGAGGGTGCCGACATGCTGTACGTCCGCTGGGTCAACCGCCTTTCGGACACCTTGTTCGTGCAGGCGCGTTGGATGAACAAGCAAGCGGGGCGCGCCGACGTGCCCTGGCAGCCGCGGGCCTGAGCGTCGTGAACGAGTCTCAGGCTCGGGAGCTGATCGATGGCGCGGGCCTGGTGCCGCTGCAGACGATGCGCAGCTATCGCGTTGCGGGCGCCGACGCGGTCGACTACCTGCACCGGATGACGACGCAGGACATCGCCGCGCTCGAGCCGAACAGCGCGCGGCACGCATGCGTGCTCAACGTGCGCGGGCGCATTCTCGGTGACCTGCTCATCTGGCGGCCCGGCGCGGAGGTCATGGTCGAGCTCGACGCTGCCGCGGTGGGTGTCGTACTCCCGGTTCTCGAGAAGTACGTCATCCTCGATGACGTTGCGTTCGAGGACGTGAGCGCGAACCGTGAGCGCTACCTGCTCGCCGGCCCGGAGTCCGCCGCCGCGCTGCGCACCGCCGGGCTTCCCGTGCCGGCGGCCGGCGCTGTCGAAGAGGGCGAGGTCGCGGGCGAGCCGGCGTGGTTCGTACGGCTCGACCGCGGCCCGCTCATGGCCTTCGACATCAGCATCGGCCCGGACGCGGGCGCGGCGCTCACCGAGTCGCTCGAAGCGACGGAGCTGGCGACCGCGTGCGATGCGGAGGCGTGGGAGGCGGCGCGCGTCCACGTGGGCGTACCGCGGTTCGGCACCGAGCTCACGGACGAGGTTCTCTTCAACGAGACGCAGCTCGAGCAGGCGATCTCCTGGAACAAGGGCTGCTACCCGGGGCAAGAACCCGTCGTGATGGCGAAGCACCGCGGCCGACCGCCGCGTCTGCTCGTGGTCCTCGCCGCGGAGGGCGAGCCCCCGCCGCCGGGTGCATCGCTGCTCAGCGACGGCAAGTCCGTCGGCGTCGTGACGTCATCGGCGCCCGCGCTTGGCAGCCGGCCGCCGGCGGCGCTGGCCTACGTGAAGCACGCAGCGGTCGAGCGCGGCGCGACGCTCGATGTCGAGGGCGGTGGTCGCGCAACCATCGTGGGGTAAGCGCATGAAGGACCGCATCGCACTGGTTACGGGCGCCTCGCGCGGGATCGGCGCAGCGATCGCAGGTCGCCTCGCGCAGGAAGGCGCGCTCGTCGGTCTCGTAGCGCGCTCCGGGGACGCGCTGAACGATGTCGCGTCGGCCATTCAGGACGACGGCGGACGCGCCGTGCCCGTCGTCGTCGACGTCACCGACCGTGCCGCGAGCGCCGATGCCGTCGGCGCGTTCCTCGACACGCACGGACGCGTCGACATCCTCGTGAACAACGCGGGTGGGAACGTACGCAAGCGAGCCGCCGACATCGACGCGGAGCTTTGGGACCGTTTAATCGCGTTGGGCCTGACGGCGCCGTTTGCCTGGTCGCAGTTGTGCGGTGCAGGTATGCGCGAGCGCGGCTGGGGGCGCATCGTCAACATCGGCAGCGTCGCAGGCATGACCGCGCTGCCCACGGGCGCGGCCTACGCGGCGGCCAAGGCAGGCTTGGCGCAGCTCACCAAGAACCTCGCGCGCGAGTGGGGGCCGGAGGGCGTCACGGTCAACTGCGTCGCGCCGTGGTACGTGCCGACGCCGCTGACCGAGGGCATCCTTGCCAAGCCCGGCTTCCAGGACGCCGTGCTCGCGTGCACGCCGAGCGGCCGCCTGGGCACGCCGGAAGAGATCGGCGCGGCCGTCGCGTGGTTGTGCGGCGACGAAGCCGGCTGGATCAACGGCGCACTGTTGCCGATGGACGGTGGCTTCACCGCGGCGTCGTTCTATCCGTGACCTACTTCTTCTTCTCGCGCGCAGCGCGCAGCCGGTCACGCACCTCGGGTTCATGATCCCGCCACCACGTCCGCCACTTCTCCTGGATCTCCCGACGCCTCTCTGCGGTGAGCCCACTCACGTAGTCGAAGTCCTGTCCGGCGATGCGTCGCAGGGCCTCGGCGCTTGCTGTGCGTACGAGCTCCTCCTTGTCTTGGAGGCTGGTGATCAGTACGGTCACCGCGTCCGCGGCCCCAAGCTGGCCCAGCGCGGCGGCGGAACCGAGGCGCACGTAGAAGTCCTTGTCCTTCTCCAGGAACCGAATCAAGGCGGGCACGGCCTCGAGCGAGCCCAGCCGCGCGAGCTCGACCGTAGACGAGAAGCGGATGTCGGCGTCCGAGCGTCTGTCCTCGAGCCGGTCGATCCACCGCCGCACCTCCTCGCTTCGCTTCGGCGCGCTCGGCGTCGGCCCCTTGCGCGGCATGGATGCCCGGGACTCTCCGGCGGCCTTCACGAGGCGTTCTACGCGCCTTTCCAGGGCGGCGAGTCGCACCTCGATCGACGGGCGGGGGGTCGTCAGAAGCTCCGGCTCCGGGGTCGGCGCTTCCGGGACCGTCGCCGGCCGATCCGCCAGCTCTCTCGTCGCTTGTTCCAGCGATTCGATCCGGTGACCCAAGTCGCGGACATCGTCGCCTGCGCTGCGCCCCGTCAGCGCTGCAACCAGGCCGGCGATCGCGATCAGGCCGACGACAGCGACACTCGTTCTCATCGGCGCCTCCTACACATCTTCAAACGTGCGTACAGCGCGTTCGCGTAGCTCGATCCGGCTCCGCGTCTCTCAGGCCCGATCGCCCGTCCACGTCTGCCGGTAGATCGGCCACGCGTCCTTCAGGTAGAGCGCGAACGGGATCCACCAGATCACGTCGTTGGTCAGGATCAGGAGTCCGCTCGAGAGCGGCCACGCGCCGGTCGACACGGCGATGATCCAACCCGCCGGGCCAAGGAGCTTGCCCGTCATCCCGATGGCGGCGATGAGCCAGCCATGTTCGGGACGGCGCGCGACCTCGAGGTAGAGGATCCCGTAGAGGCCGATGACCATCCCGAGACATGCGAAGACCTGTGGGTGCACCATCGGCGGCATCCCCGTGATGCGGAAGAGCCACTGTGGATCCAGGCCCGTCCACACGCCCCAGATCAGGTTGTAGGCCCCGGCGGCGAGGAACACCTTGCGGTGAAACGACCGTCTCTGCATGCGCGGAGCGTATCCCGGGCGGGCGGGTCGAATCGTCCGAACGCGCCGCGCGGGGCTGGCGATCCTCGTGACCTGGTGGCACCTTGCCGCGCTGCTTCGTGGAGGGAGCCATGCGCATGAGGATCGTTCTCGTCTGCCTTGCCATCGTTGCGTTCGCGGATGCCGCGAGTGCCCAGGATCTGCGTACGGAGATCGACGCCGCGTTGGCGGTGCCGCCCGGGGATGCACGCTTGGAACGCTATCCGACCGACGAGCACCTCGTCGGAGGCGCAGCCGCTGACGACTGCTGTCCGGACGTGAAGGACTACTGCGCGCCGGAGGATCCGTGCAAGCCGTGGAACGTGGAACTCATCCTCGGCTTCAGCCTGGCGCAGGGAAACAGCGACCTGCTCAACTTCACCTTCGACGGTCGCGCCGACTACGAGAAGGGGCCATGGGCGATCGGCAACCTCGTCCAGTTCGTCTACGGCGAGAACGCGGGTGTGCGTTCCGCGGAGAACTGGCGCACGAAGCACCGCGTCGATCGCAAGTTCTCCGACACGAGCAAGACCTATGCGTTCGGCCAGCTTCTCTTCAACCGCGATGAGCTGTCCGGGCTCGAGTACCGCTTCACGCCGACTGTCGGCATCGGCCGCACGTTGATGCAGGGCAACCGCGGGTTTCTGAAGGGCGAGATCGGCGGCGGTGCCGTGCACGAGAAGCGGCTGGGCATGGGGGCGACCACGGCGCCGTCGGCGTATCTAGGTCTCGATATGGAGCGCAACTGGCGCGATGGCAAGAAGATCGTCGTCGACTACGACTTCGTCGCGAACCTCGACGATGTCGGCCTCTCGTTCTGGACGCTCGACACCAAGTTCTTCGTTCCGGTATGCGCATGGATGGACCTGACGGTCGGCGTGCGCCTCGACTACGTGTTCGAGCCGCCGGGCGGCGCCGAGTCGCTCGACGTCCTCACCGTCGTCGGCTTGAACGTGCGTCTGAGCGACATCTAGGTTCGCGGGGGCACACAAGGTGCCCCCCTACAGCAACAGGCGCTGCGATCGTCCTTGGGCTGTAGGGAGGGGCCTTGTGCCTCTCCGTGCGCACCTACTTCAATCGCCGATGCGTGCCCTTGCGGTCGCCGGCGATGCCGGCAGCTTCCAACTCCTGCGTGCGGCGTTCGTGGTAGGTGGCGTAGTTGCCGTCCCAGAAGCGCGCCGTGCAATCCCCCTCGTAGGCGAGGATGTGCGTCGCGACGCGGTCGAGGAAGAAGCGGTCGTGCGACACGACGATTGCCGAGCCCGCGTAGCCCTCGAGCGCCTCTTCCAACACACGGATCGTGCTCACGTCCAGGTCGTTCGTCGGCTCGTCGACGAGCAGCAGGTTGCCGCCTTGACGGAGCATCTTGGCGAGCTGCACGCGGTTGCGCTGCCCGCCGGAGAGCGTGCCGACGAGCTGCTGCTGGTCCGCGCCGCGGAAGTTGAACTTCGAGACGTACGCGCGTGAGTTGACCTTCTTCTTGCCGAGCGTGAGCTCGTCCGCGCCGTCGGTGATCTCCTTCCAGACGTTGTTGTCCGGGTTCATGTCCGCGCGGTCCTGATCGACATGGCAGAGGTCGACCGTCGGTCCGAGCTCGACGGTCCCGCTGTCCGGTTCGAGCTGACCGGCGATCAGCTTCAGGAGCGTCGTCTTGCCGGTGCCGTTGGGACCGATGACGCCGACGACGGCGCCCGGCGGCACCTCGAACGTGACGTCCTTCAGGACCTCCCGGGCGCCGTAGGACTTCGAGATCCCCTCGACCTTCAGCACCTTCTGACCCAGCTTCTGCGTGATCGGGATCATCAGGGAGAAGCCGTCGGTGGCGGTCTTCTGCTCCTTCTGGTGCTCCTGGTAGAGCTGCTCGTAGTTGCGGATACGCGCCTTGTTCTTCGCGAGCCGGCCCTTGGGATTCGTGTTGATCCACTCCAGCTCGTGCTCGAGCCGCTTCTTGCGGGCGCGCGACTGCGCGTCGTCCACGCTCTCGCGCTTCGCGCGCTGGGCGAGATACTCGGAATAGTTGCCCTTGTACGGGATGCCCTTGCCGTGGTGCATCTCGAGCATCCACTGCGCGACGTTGTCGAGGAAGTAGCGGTCGTGCGTGATCGAGATGACCGTGCCGTCGTAGGCGTCGAGATGGTTCTCGAGCCAGAACACCGCGTCCGCATCGAGGTGGTTCGTCGGTTCATCGAGCAGCAGCACGTCGGGGTGGCGCAGCAGCATCTTGCACAGCGCCACGCGGCGGCGCTCGCCGCCTGACATGGTCGAGACGTCCGTCTCCGCGGGCGGCAAGCCCAGCGCGTGTGCCGCCTGCTCGAGCCGGTGGCCGAGCTCCCATGCGTCGGTGTGGTCGATGAGCGTCTGGACCTGCTCGAGCTCGTCGAGCGCAGCCTGCATGGCCTCGGGATCCAGGTCTTCGGCGAGCTTCTCGTTGAGCTCGTCGTAGCGCTTGAGGATGTCCTTCACCTCCTGCACGGCCTCTTCGAGGTTGTCCTTCACGGTGCCGGGCGTGAGCTCGGGCTCCTGCGAGAGGTAGCCGATGGTGAGCTTGTCGGCGCGGATGCATGTGCCGTCGTAGTCGGTCTCGACGCCCGCGAGCACGCGCAGAAGCGTGCTCTTGCCGCTGCCGTTGTGGCCGATCACGCCGATGCGCGCGCCGCGCAGGAAGGCCAGGCTGATGTCGTCGAGCACGGTCTTCTGGCCGTAGGTCTTGGTCAGGCGACTGAGGGAAAACACATAGTCCGAGTTCATGGTGCTAGTTGTACGCATAGGATGGCTTTGATCCGCCTTTGCGCGGACCGGGGAGGCCCCATGAAGGGCAGCGTCAAGTCCTGGATGATCAACGTGATCTGCGGCCTGCTGGCCTACGTCGGGTCGCGCCTGATCTGGGCCGAGAAGGACAGCCCCTTCGAGAAGCTCCACTGGGAGCTGATGACGTTTGCGGTCTTCTACCTGATCCTCCAGGCCCTCATCCGCGGGCGCCGGCTCGCCAGGCTGGGCAAGGAGGGATGAGCAAGGCGCTCCGGGTCCTGCTGCCCGTCGCGGCGATCGTCGCGCTCGGCGTTCTGCTGTGGTCGCGGGGCGGTGATCGCGCGCCGCTGGGCGGGGCATCGGAGGCGCACGAGGAGCACGTCCCGCCCGAGCTGCTGACGGCGGACGGGCTGGAGACGCCGCAGCCCGCGCGCGTGGCGCCGACGCTCGCGCCGGGCAAGACGAGTGTGGAGGTCCGCCGTGGGCCGGTGCGCGTGCGTGTCGTAGGGCCGGGGGATGACCCTGTGCCCGGCGTCCGCATCGGCATCGTCGCCGGGCGCGGGTCCATGCCGGAGCCTCTGTTCACGGACGCCCAGGGGTACGCGAGGCTCGGTCCGCTGCCCTACGACGGGAGCGTCGAGCTGGCGGTCTACGCGCCGGAGCCTTGGCGCGAGGGAGCGTTCATCCCTTCCCTGATGGAGCCGCGCGCGGGTCATCCTCGCACCCCTCTCGTGACCGGGCCCGAGCTATTGTTCCGCGCGCAGACCGGCATTGCAGTCGACTTCACCGCCGTCAACGCGGAGACCGGCGGCTCCCTCGCCGGCACGGAGGTTCGCTGTCGCAAGGCGCTGACCGAAGAGGGGCGCGGCTGGACCATGGCGCCGCGCCGCTTCCTCATGACGCCGGGCATCGGCCGCTTGACGGTGATGCACTGGGACGTCGTGCCGCCCAAGGGCTGGATCGCGTGGGATCCGCACTGGGTCAAGACGACGATCAGCCCCTATGCGCGCGCGCTCGACTTCCACTATCCCGTGCGCCGTGAGGTGGATGTCGCCATCACGCCGGTGGACAGCGAGGGCACGCCCGTTGACGCGCGCGTCCGCATGGCCCTCGTCGCAGGTCGCAAGCCGCAGTGGAGCATCAAGGGCGACGCCTACGGCCGCTTGCGACTCCATGGCGTCCCGTTCCTACGTGACGAGATCCTCGACGTCACCGTGTGCCGGAAGGATCTCTCCGGCCCGGCCCGCGTGCGCCTGCCGATTCCGGACCAACCCGGTACGCCGATCGATGTTCAGGTCACGCTACCCGACGACGGCGAGGTGTCTGACATCGAGTTCGAGTCGATCGGCATCGGTGGCGGGGCAGGGGGGGCGTTCAAGGGCCGCATGCGCTACCGGAAGTTCGACAACGCCCTGGTCGTGAGGGTGATTCGTCGCAACGGCGAACCGGCGGTCGGTGCGACCGTCGAGCTGGCGCATCACAGCGCTCGAACCGATGCCCACGGCCGTGTCCGGTTTCGGGGCATCGCCCCGGGTGTCATGGACGTACAGGTGCGTCAGCCGGGGCTCGTACCGATTACCCGTACCGTCGACATCCCTCAGCGCGGCGAAGCGAAGAAGACCCTGCGGGAGGGCAAGGGCGGCATCGTCGACCTCGCGGTCGTCGACGATGGCGGGAACTCGCTGTCGTACGCTGCGTTCCGCGTCAAGACGGGCTATGGCGCGCCGTGGGCGTACGTAGACCTGCAGAACCGACAACGCATCGACCCCTTCACCGATCACCTCGGGCGGCGCCGGCTCCACGCGATCGGGCCCGGCGACTTCACCATCGACGTGTCGTGGGGAAGTCGAAGAAAGTCGGTGTCCCTGCGCGTTGAGGAGGGAGAGACGCGCGCCGTGCGCGTGGTCCTGCCCCGCCCACGATGAAACGTCGATCCACGCTGTTGCTCGCCCTGCTGCTCCTGGGTGGCGCTGCGTGGTTGCTGCTTGCGGGCGGCGAAGAGGCCGGCGACTCCGCGTTGGACGACACGGCGATCGAGGACGGGAGAGCCGAAGGCGATCTGCTCAAGGCCGACGCACGCAAAGGGGAGGCGTCCGCGCCGGCCCCGGTGCTGGCAGGTCGTGCGCCGCGCGACGAGCTGCCCGACCGCGGTCCCGTGCGCGTCCGGGTGCGCGGGGCGGGCGGTGTGCCGCTGCCCGGTGTCACCGTGCACCTCGTGCCTACGGAAGGTGCGAATGTCGCGAAGCCCTTGCAGTCGCTCGCGGCGGATGCACAGGGCTCCGTCGTGTTCTCCGACGCCCCCTACGACGGCAGCGTATCGGCGCGAGTCGACGCAACGAACCCCGACGGCAAGTATGTGTTCGTCCTCGTCCGCGATGGGGTCGTCCAGGCCATAGCACCCAACCAGCCGTCGTCGCTTCTCCATGCCCCGGTAGAGCAGCCGGAACTGATGCTACAGCCTGCTACGGGACTGCCGCTGCACGTGCGCATCGAGTCGTCCGTGCGCGGACGCGCGCTACCCGGCGTGTCGTGGGGCGTGATGCCGCGCTTCCATACCCCCGCGTTCGACGAGTGGCGGAAGGGCGGGCAAGCCGGCTACCCCCTGCCCGTGGCCCACGGCCGGGACACGACGGTCAAGTTCACGCTCGCCGGTGACCTCGACGCGCACATGGCGACCGACAAGCACCACTACAAGGTCCGCGTGCACCCCGGCGCGCGGAGCCTCGACGCCGTCCTGCCCTTGCGTCCGATGGCGCGGATCCTCGTGCTCTTCGATCCACCGGAAGGAACCGAGGACCGCCTGTGGAGGCCCAAGAAGCTCTACCTGGGCACGTGGAGCGAGGCGCACGTCACGGGGGACGCACACCAACGCTATCTCGTGAAGGGCGTGCCGCACATTCCTGGGGAGCCGATCGAGATCAGCGGGCTGCTCGGGACGTGGAAGATCACGGCGAAAGGCCGCATGCCCGTTGACGCCGAGGAGACGCTGGTCCTTCACGCGCAGGCAAAGAAGGTGCACATCGTCAAGAGCCAGGCCACGGCGAAGATCACGTACACGAACGGCATCGCGCTCACGAGCGGCAGCGTGAAGTTCGACATCACCGCCATCGAGCCAATCGAACTCGACCTCTACAAGCCGGCCGAGAAGGCGCTTCCGCGCAAGTTCGACGTCGCCGTTGTCGACGGGAGCGGCCGACCCGTCGAGCGCGCCGTCGTGTACATCGGCACGCACGGCAGCTCGACGGACAAGAAGGGAATCGCGCGGTTCGAGAACCTCGTGCCCGGAACGCATGTGCTCAAGGTCTGGGGCACAGGCCCGTCGTGGCAGGACGAGGTGACGGTGCCCGAGGGTTCGGGCGCCATTCGCGTGACGGCACGCGTGCCCGGCACGGTCCGACTCCGGGTTGTCGACGCCGAGGGCAATCCCATGCCGTACGCCAAGGTCGAGGTCCAACAGCCTTCGGTTCTGGCCTGGTCCGACGTGGTCGACGGCGTCCAGCGCATCAGTCCCTTCACCGATCACCGCGGCCGGCGCACGTTGTACAACCTCGAAACCGGCAACGTCTTGATCAAGGTCTCGCTCGGGACGCGCAGTGCGAAGAAGCTGATCAAGGTGCGGCCCGGCCAGGTGACGACTGCGCGTATCGTATTGGAGTGAGCAAGGCGCAGATCCTGGTCGTCACGCTGGCATGCCTCGCGACCGTCGCGCTGCTCTGGCCGTGGATCAGCGGCGCAGAAGACGCTCGAGTCAGCGACGACACGGAGCCGACGGCTGTCCAACCCGACCTGCTCGCCACCGACGCGCCCGAACTGCTAGGCCGCTTGCAAGATTCCCAGAAGCAGGCGCCCGTCGTCGAGGTCGAAGCGGAGGGGCAGAAGCCTGGACTCCCGATGCAGTGCTGGATCGTCGACGGCGTGACCGGGCATTCGCTCGAGGAGGCGTCCTACATTCCCGGCAAGGCACCCGGGCTGAAGCCGTCTCGAGGCAGCGCCATCGTCGATTCGTGTCTGCAGCCCGGACTCCAGGAAGGCGCGGTCGGGATCGACATCCTTGAGGTCAGCCTCGGCTCCTACATCGCGTGGGAGCCCTCGCAGTGGCACGTCCCCGTATCCCGCTATGCGAAGAAGCTCGAAGTCGTCTATCCCGTGCGCCCCGAAGCGCGCGTCCACGTTCGTGCGGCGGACGGCGCCGGCAACTGGGTGCGCGGAGCACGGCCGCGCGCGTGGCAGTTGGCCGGGATGCGCCGTGAGTACGCGCGGGTGGAGGCGGACCGCATGGGGTGGCGCCTGCGCGGCGTGCCCTTCTACCGCGAAGAGCTGCTCGAGGTCCTTGTCACGCTGGAGCACGTGCGAGCGCCGGAGTCCGGCGAGTCGGTACTGGAAGAGGTCGAAGAGGGGCAGAACGAGCCGGTCTCCACCTACGAGCTCGAGGGTGCGGCCGTCGGCAAGGGACGCCTGCCGCTCAAGGTGTGGGAGCAGCTCCACATCGTCGTCACGTTCGGCGAGCACAAGCCGAGCGAAGCGTGGGCGTCCGACGAGGTCATCACCGACCAGGACCTGCCGTTCGAGGAGAGCTTCGGCGCAGGCGAGAAGGTCGGGCCCGTGCCGCAGGGTGCGATCGAGGTGACGGCGTACACGGCGGATGGGAGGCCGGCGCGTGGTGCTCTCCTCTGGCTCAATCAGGGGTTGGAGATGCAACGTACCGATCAGCACGGCAGAGCCAGGTTCACCGAGCTCGAGGCGGGTCGCTACCACGTCACGCTGCGCGAGCCCGGCTTGCTTCGCAAGCTCGCTCGCGTCGACGTCAAGAAGGACAAGACGTCGCGCATCGTCATCCGCGAACCGCGCGGCATGACCGTGCGCGTACGCGTCGTCGATGTCCACGGCGATCCGCTTCCGTTCGCCACGCTGCATCTCAACCGCTGGGTCGACATCCAGCACGGCGTGCAGCGCTTGGACCCGTTCACCGACGAGCACGGCCGGCGCACGCTGCGGGGCTACCCGCGCCACAACAAGCTCCACGCCTCGTGGGCCGGTCGTCGCGGCTACGCGAAGCTCGCAACGGAAGAGGGCTCGGAGCAGGACGTTACGATCGTCCTTCGATGACGCGGAAGCGCGCCTCGAGCACCTTGATCGGAAGCATCGTGCGTCCGAGCCGCGCACGCACGATGCGCGAGCGCGCGATCGGCGCGGGGTGCGACTCGTCGTACTCGCCCGAGTCGTGCGCCCCCGTGAACAGACGGCCGAGCACGTCCGCGCGGTAGTCGTGGCGCACGAGCAGGCCGCTCTCGTCGAAGTAGTAGCTCTGCCTGCCGCTGTTGTGGGTGTCCCCGCCTCCGGGGTGGAGCGCATCGACATAGTGAACGCGCTGCCCTCGATACGGGCGCGTACCGCTGCCATGGATGGGGAGCCCTGCGAGGGCGAACGGCAGCGCGAGGTAATCCGTCACGGCGTACCCGAAGAAGTAGGCCGCATCCTCCGGCGACCACTTGCGCTTCTTGGCCCAGCCGTCGAAACGGCGGCGGTAGTTCTCCAGCCGCTCGTCACCGCGCACGATCGTGCCACGGTCGTACACCAGACCCGCGCCCTGCTCCGGGTAGTCGTGAAAGGTCATGCGCGCCTCGAAAGGCCAGACCGTGACCACACCGGGCTTCGGATGCGTGGCGCCGAGTCCCTTGCGCTTCGGGATCATGCCGCCGAGGTGCTCGACATGGATCGTCACGTCTGCTGCGAGCCACGCGCGTCCCTCTTCGCCGCCGTGGCGCCGACGCGCCCGCTCGATCAGAGCGTCGGCGTTCACGGTGCGACAGAAGCCTTGAGCGGGCCTTCGCCACGTGCGGCGCGCTCGAAGTGGGCCGGGAGCTCGTCGAGAGACAGATGCTCCTGGATCAACAGCGCCGGATCGAGAAAGCCCTTGGCGAGCAGTTGCAGCGCTTCGGCGAAGTGATACGGCGTGTGGTGAAACGACGCCGTCAGGAGCAGCTCGTCGTAGTGCAGGCGCTGCGTGTCCAGCTCGACGGTGGTGCCCTTCGGTGTGCCGCCGAAGAAGTGCACGCGCCCTCCGGGAGCCGCCGCGTCGAGAGCGTGCTGCCAGGCGTCGGTCGTGCCGACGGCTTCGATGACGAGGTCGGCGTTCGCCGCGTCGTCCACCTGCGTCACGGCGCGCTGCGCGCCGAAGGCGCGCGCCGCCTCGACCCGGTCCTGTCGCGGATCGACCGCCGTGACGTGTGCGCCGTCTGCGCTCAGGATGCGCACCCAGACCAGACCCAAGGGACCCGTCCCGAACACCACGACGCGCTCCCCGCGCCGCGCGGGGGTGCGGTCGTGGCCCTTGACGACGACGGCAAGGATCTCGCTCAGGGCCGCCGTCCCCGACGGCACGCCGCCCGGAATCGCGTGTGTGTTCATCGCGGCGATGCGCGCCGGCACGATCAGCTTCTCGGCGAAGAAACCGTTGAGCCAGACCATGTCTTCGCACTGCGCCGTGTGGCCGCGCTCGCATGCACGACACCGGCCGCAGGGCGCGGAGTTGGCGGGTACGACACGGTCTCCCGGCTTCCACTTGGTGACGCCTTCGCCGACAGCGTCGATCATGCCGGCCCCTTCGTGTCCGAAGCGAAGCGGCGGCTTGCCCATGCGCGCGTGGTACCCGCGCCGGTACACCTTGGTCGACGTGCCGCCGGTCAGCGCGACGTCCACCTTGAGCCGCAGCTCGCCCGGACCGGGCTCGGGCACGGGAACGTCTTCGATGCGCAGGTCTTCAGAGCCGTGGAGCACGGCGGCGCGTATCGTCTCCGTCATGCGTCCTCGTTCACGTTGACCATGACCTTGCAGACGTCGTCATCGGCGGCCGCCGCGCGTTCGATGGCGGCTCCGGTCTCCGAGAGCGGGTAGCGGTGCGTGATGAGGCCCGCGACATCGATCTCACGTTCGAACACGATCCGCGCGGACTCCTCGTTCAGGTCGACGGACGCCGAGTAGCTGCCGAAGAGGCGCTTCTCGCCCATGCAGATGTCGCCGATGTCGACCGGGACCTCGTCACCGCGATGCGTGCTCGCGAACAGCAGGATCCCCGCACCGGGCCGCGTCGCGGCCAATGCGTCGCGCACGGGCGGCGCGCCGGTTGCGCACACGATGGCATGGTCCGCGCCGCGGTCCGACGACAGGGCGCGGCAGGCTTCGACCAGATCGTCGACCGTCGGATCGAACACGTCGACCGCGCCGAAGGACTGCGCGCGTTCACGGCGCGCGGGCAGCGGATCGCTGGCGACGACCTCGGCGCCTTCGCGAATCGCGAGCTGCAGCATGATCAGACCGATGCTGCCGAGACCGACGACGAGTACGAGATCGCCTTCGTCGAGATGCATCGACCGGATGCCCTTGAGGCACGTGTTGACCGGCTCCACGAACGCGGCTTCCTCTGCGCTCACGCCGTCCGGGATCTTCACGAGTCCGCCGCCCTCGACGATCCACGGCATCACGCGCGCGAACTGCGCGTAGCCACCGCCCGCCGGCTCGAAGCCGGCGGTGATGCCCGTCTTCTTGTACGTCGGGCACTGCGCGAACAGCTTGCGCTCGCCGTACCACGACGTCGGGTCGGGGATGTGGTGATACATCGCGACGCGATCGCCGGACGTGAAGTCGGCCACGCCGTCGCCGACCACGGCCACGGTGCCCGCTGTCTCGTGTCCGAAGATGCGCGGCGGCTCGACGAGACCGAGCTGGACCTTCTTGATGTCGGTGCCGCACACGCCGCAGGCGTCAACGCGCACAAGCACCTCGCCGGGCTCGAGCTCGGGAACAGGCACGGACTCGTGGCGAACGTCGTTCGGGCCGCGGTACACGGCGGCATTCATCGTGTCGGGAACGCTCATGGGGGGCGCGATCCTATCTCGATCCGGCGGTAGACTCCCGTCCCCTACGAGACGGGAGATTCCACATGCGTGCGGTCGTCATCCGGGAGCACGGCGGCTTCGAGAGGCTCGAGTTCGAAGACCGGGCCGTGCCCGAGCCGGGGCCGGGCCAGGTCCGCGTGGCTGTGAAGGCCGCCGGGCTCAATCACCTCGACACGTGGGTGCGCCGCGGCATCCCCGGCGTCACGTATCCGCTTCCGCTGGTCCCGGGCTGCGACGGCGCCGGTGTGATCGACGCCCTCGGGCCGGGTGTCGATGGATTGAGCGAGGGGCAGCGCGTCGTCATCGCGCCCGGGCTCACCAAGGCCGACGACGAGTTTACCGCCGCGGGCATGGATCAGCTCTCGCCCGGCTACGGGATCTTCGGCGAGACGTGCGACGGCACGTGCGCCGAGCAGGTCGTGATTCCGGCACGCAACGCGCTGCCGCTGGCCGACAGCGTGCCCTTCACCGAAGCCGCGGCGTTCCCACTCGTGACGCTGACGGCGTGGAACATGGTCATGCGCCGCGCGCAGCTGCAACCCGGCGAGCGCGTCCTGGTTCACGCCGCGGGCAGCGGCGTCTCCACGGCCGCCATCCAGATCGCGAAGCTCGCAGGCGCCGCGCAGATCATCGCGACGACCTCCAGCGAGGCGAAGGCCGAGCGCGCCCGCGAGCTCGGGGCCGACGAGGTCGTCGACTACACCGATCCCGAGTGGTCGAAGCAGGTCAAGGCGGCGACCGGCGGCCGCGGCATCGACGTCTGCGCCGATCACGTCGGCGTCGCCACGTTCGCTGCGTCGTTGAAGACGCTCGTGCGCGGCGGGCGCTACGTGTTCTGTGGCGCGACGACCGGGCCGAAGGCGGACCTGCACCTCGGCCTCGTCTTCTTCCGCAACCTCTCCGTGCTCGGCAGCACGATGGGCAGCCTGGGCGACATGCACCAGCTCGTCGGACTGCTCGGCGCAGGCAAGCTCAAGGCCATTGTGGACGACGTGCTGCCGCTCGATCAGGTGGCCGAGGCGCATCGCCGCATCGAGAACCGCGAGGTCTTCGGCAAGCTCGTGTTGGAGCCGTAAGGAGCACCATGTCCTACGAGACCATCCTCGCAGACGTCGACGATGACGGCGTTGCACTCATCACCTTGAACCGCCCCGACGTACGCAACGCCATCAACAAGCAGATGGTCGACGACTTGCACGATGTCCTCGGCGCCTACGAAGCGCGCGACGACGTCAAGGCGTTGATCCTGACGTCGGCCGGCGGCAAGGCCTTCATGTCCGGCGCTGACATTGCGGAGCTGCGCGAGCGCCGCAAGGAAGACGCGCTCAAGGGCATCAACTCGACGCTCTTCTCGCGGCTGGAGCGCTTTCCCCGTCCGACCGTCGCGGCGATCGTGGGCTGGTGCCTTGGCGGCGGCTGCGAGCTGTCGCTGTGCTGCGACTTCCGGATCGCGGGCACGTCGTCGAACTTCGGCCAACCCGAAGTGGGGCTCGGGATCATGGCCGCAGCGGGCGGCACGCGCCGGTTGCCGGCGTTGGTCGGGCTCGCGCACGCGCGCCGGTTGCTCTTCAGCGGTGCGATCATCGACGTGGAGGAAGCGGAGCGCATCGGGCTCGTTGATCAGGTCGTCGAGGACGACCAGGTGGTGCATGCGGCCCGGGAGTGGCTGGAGCCGATTCGCAAGCAGGCGCCCGAGGCGGTCAAGCAGACGAAGCGCGCACTGCAGACCTGGCTGCACGGGGCGAGCGAAGAGGAACTCATGGCGCTGGACAACGAGATCCAGTCGGAGCTCTTCGAGCACCCTGATAAATTCGCCCGTATGGACGCGTTTCTTGCGAAGAGGCAGCGGCCCAAGTCGTCCTAGGACTGCAATGCCCGCCTATCCTGTCCGATTGACAGGTGTAGGGCTGGAGTCCACCCGGCAGGGCCCAGCGCCTCGGAGACACACGATGCGAACTTCGATTGCGGCGCTTCTCGGTGCCGTCCTCCTCGCGGGCTGCCAGCAGGGTCCCGGGCATACGCGCGCTGCGGGCGCCGGAATCGGTGCGGCTTCCGGCGCACTCATCGGCGCGGCGGCTGCCGGCCCCGGCAGTCGCGGAACCGGTGCTGCCGTGGGCGGCATTCTCGGCCTGGTGACCGGATCGATGGTCGGCGACGGGATTGCGCAGGACCAGGAACGCTGCTGCCCGCCGCCCTGCGCGGAACCCTGCCCTCCGCCGCCCTGCGGTCCGACGCGGATCACGCGCCGCCGCTACGTCCGGCCCGATGGGACGCTCATTCGCGAAGAGGAGATCATCGAGGAAGACGTCGTCGTCCACCGGCGGTGACTGATACCGTCCTCCCCCGCAAGGAGGACGACGGATGAACTTCGAACGCGTTCTGGTGATCGGCGCCGGCACGATGGGCCACGGCATCGCGCACGTCGCGGCGCAAGCCGGCTGCAAGGCCGCGCTCTACGACGTCGACGCTGCGGTCGTCGACAAGGGCCTCGGCAAGGTCAAGGCGAACCTCGAGAAGGGCGTCGCCAAGGGCAAGGTCAGCGAAGAGGACAAGGACGCAGCCCTCGCCAACCTCGCGGCGGCACCCGCCGACCTCGCGGAAGCCGCGAAGGAGGCCGACCTCGTCGTCGAGGCCGTGCCCGAGCGCATGGAGCTCAAGCGCGAGATCTTCACCACGCTCGGCGCGAATTGCCCTGATCACGCGATCCTCGCGACGAACACGTCGTCTCTTTCCGTCGGCGACATCGCCGAGGCCAGCGGCCATCCGGACCGCGTCATCGGAATGCACTTCTTCAATCCCGTGCACTTGATGAAGCTGCTCGAGATCGTCAAGACCGACGCGACGTCTGACGACGTCGTCCAGTCCACGCGGCACATCGGAGAGCGTTGGGGCAAGACGTGTGTGGTCGTCAAGGACTCGCCCGGCTTCGCAACGAGCCGTCTCGGCCTCGTCCTGGGGCTCGAGGCGATCCGTATGGTCGAAGAGGGCGTGGCGAGCGCACAGGACATCGATACCGCCCTGGAGCTCGGCTATCGCCACCCGATGGGGCCGCTCAAGCTGACGGATCTCGTCGGCCTCGACGTGCGCCTCGGTATTGCGGAGCACCTCGCCGAGGTACTCGACGACCGCCGGTTCGCGCCGCCGCAGCTCCTGCGCGACATGGTCGCCGACGGCAAGCTCGGCAAGAAGTCGGGCCAGGGCTTCTACGACTGGAGCGCGTAGCGCTCCCACCACCACCAACACAACCACGAGAGCACGATCACCATCACCTCCGCACTCGTCACCGACTGCCATGTCCACATCCAGCCGCACGAGATGCTGCAGCCGGAGGTGCGCGAGGCGTTCTTCCGCGGTTGCAAGGACGTCGACGAGGCCAAGGCTTGTCTCGAGGATCCGCAGGCCCTATTGGGCTACATGGATCGAGCCGGCGTCGATCGGTTCGTTCTCATCAACTACGAGTCGCCGGAGGTCATGGGGTTCACGTCCGAGACGAACGACTGGATCCTCGACTACTGCAAGGCGGCGCCCGATCGCTTGCTGCCGTGCGTGGGCCCGCACCCCAAGTTCCACGACGATCTCGGTGCCGAGACACAGCGGCTCGTGGATCTCGGCGCGCGCATGTTCAAGATCCACGGGCCGCACATGCTCGTGCAGCCCAACGCCTACCAGGACGACTACCCGCAGCTCGCCGACATGTACCGCGTGCTCTCCGAGACGGGCATCCCGGTGATGTTCCACACGGGCACGAGCATCTTCAGGAGCGCGCGCATCAAGTACGGCGACCCGGTCACGCTCGATGACGTCGGGTGCGACTTCCCCGACCTCAAGGTGATCATCGCCCACGGCGGCCGGCCGCTGTGGACCGACGAGGCCTGGTTCCTGCTGCGGTGGTTCCCGAACTTCTATCTGGACCTCTCGGGCATCCCGCCGAAGCGCATTCTCCAGTGGTTCCCGCGTGTCGCACAGATCGCGGACCGCACGATGTTCGGCACCGACTGGCCGAGCCCCGGTATCCCGCCCGTGAAGCAAAACCTCGACGCCGTGCGCGCGCTCGATCTCCCCGCGGAGGCGATCGAAGAGATCGTGTCAGGAACCGCCCTGCGCGTCTTTCCGCCTCGCTGACGCGATGCCGTCCGCGTACTGCTGCAGCATCGTCTTGATGGGCGTCTCGAAGACGGTGGCATCGCCCTTCATGAAGGCCTTGTGCCACGCGCGGTAGCCCGCCTCGTAGTGCGGGATCGGTTGGTTCTTCTCCAGCATCCTCGTGACGCTGTCGTCCATCGCCTTCTCCGTCAGCGGCATGTGCGAGACGATGCGGATGAGCTTGTCCTTGTCGTCCTGGGCGCCCGGGTTCGGGATCTTCAGCCCGTCGATGTAGACGTGCACCATCACGCCCCACGCCGGGTGCTTCTCCACGCGCACCACGTGGACCCGCGAGCTCTCTTCGCCGTCTCGCGTTTCGTACTTCCATACCTGCCCTGCCACGTACGGCGACCGGACCGCGTCCTTCTTGTGCCTCGGCGCGTCGTCCCCGCAGGCCGTCAACAGGCCGAGGAGGAGCAGGCAGGCGGAGGCCGGGATCCGGGTCATGCCCTCGATCATAGATTCGGCTGTCGGTCCTTGAATGACGCTGGCTGAGAACGTCCAATGCGCTACCGCGCCCAGAGGAACCCCATGCCCGAGCCTGCCCCGCTGACCACCGAGATCCTGCGCTGGCGCTGCGATCCGGCTGCCTTCGCCTTCGAGACCACCGACGAGGTCGAGCCCGAGAAGACGGTCATCGGCCAGGACGAAGCCGTCGAAGCGCTTCGCTTCGGACTCGAGACCAACGCCGCCGGCCAGAACGTCTTCGTGCGCGGGCTCACGGGCACCGGTCGATCGACCCTCGTTCGTGAAGTCCTCCAGACCATCCGGCCCAGCTGCGATCTGCCGTCGGACCGCTGCTACGTGTTCAACTTCGCGCAGCCCGACCGCCCGCGCCTCATCACCCTGGGGCGCGGCGAAGGCGGTCCTTTCCGTCGTCGCATGGACGACGTCATCCGGTTCATCAAGGAGGACTTTGCGGAGGGGCTCAACTCCGATGTCGTCAAGGCGCGCGGCGCGGAGATCGAACGCAAGATCGCCGAAGAGATGAAGGAAGCCGCGCGTCCCTTCGAGGAGGAGTTGCGCGCCGCCGATCTGACCATGGTGATGATTCAGGTTGGCCCCGTGTCGCGGCAGATCCTCGCGCCGATCGTCGACGGCAAGCCGGCGCCGCCCGAGCGCGTCGAGGCGCTCCGCGCCGAGGGCAAGCTCACGGATGCCGAGATCGACGCGTTACGCGACAAGATCGCGGGCTTCACCGAGCGCATGCAAGATGTCAGCGAGACCATCCAGAAGATCCAGATGGAACGCGCCGAGTCGCTCGGCAACCTGCTCCAGGACGAAGCCCGTGCGCTGCTCGAGGGCGCCATCGCCGGCATCCGCAAGGCGTACCCGGGCAAGGACGTGAAGCGCTTCCTCGACGACGTGGTCGATGACGTGTTGGGCAAGCGCTTGGGCGAGCTGGCCGAGAACACGGTGTTCACCGAGCGCTATCGCGTGAACGTCGTGCTCACGCATGCCAAGGACGACCCGTGCCCGTCCATTGTCGAGCACGCGCCGTCCGTTCCGTCGCTCGTCGGCGCCATCGACCGCTCCGTCGGCGGCGAAGACGGCGTCGTCGCGCCGCAGATGATGATCCGCGGCGGGTCGTTGCTCGCGAGCGACGGCGGTTTCCTCGTCCTCGAAGGCCGCGATGTGTTGTCCGAGCCCGGCGCGTGGAAGGCGCTGATCCGCACGCTGCGGACGAACACGATCGAGCTGGTTCCGCCGGAGCTGCCCGTGCCGTGGCAGATCCCCTCGCTCAAGCCCGAGCCGATCCCCGTCAACCTCAAGGTCGTGATGCTGGGCGACGCGCGCCTCTACTACATGCTCGACTCCCTGGATCCGGACTTTCGCGATCACTTCAAGGTGCTGTCCGACTTCGACACCACGATCCCGCGCGACAACGACGGCGTGCAGCACTACGCGCGGGTCATCGCTCGCATCGGCAAGCGCGAAGAACTCGCGCCGTTCGGGCGCGACGCCGTCGCGATGTTGTGCGAGCACGGCGCGCGTATCGCGGCGCAGGAGAACAAGCTCACGGCGCGCTTCGGCCGCCTGGCGGACCTCGCGCGTGAAGCGGCTTACCTCGCCGGGCAGGAGAGCGTGAAGCATGTCAGTGCCGAGCATGTGCGCAACGCCGTACGTCGTACGAAGAAGCGCGCTGATCTGCCCGCGCGGCGCTACCGCGAGATGATCGCCAAGGGGGCGATTCGCGTGGAGACGTGCGACACCGCGGTGGGGCAGGTGAACGCGCTGGCGGTGATGAGCGCTGGGCCGTTGACGTACGGATTCCCCAATCGGGTAACGGCCACCATCGGCCCGGGCTCGGCCGGAGCGATCAATATCGAGCGTGAAGCCGCGCTCAGCGGCGCGATCCACACGAAGGGGTTCTACATCCTCGGCGGCTTGCTCCGCTACCTGCTCCGGACGGAACACCCGCTGGCCTTCAGCGCGTCCGTCGCCTTCGAGCAGAGCTACGGCGGCATCGACGGCGACTCGGCTTCGGGTGCCGAGATGTGCTGCCTCTTGAGTGCGCTGACCGACGTTCCGATTCGTCAGGATCTCGCGATGACCGGTGCCATCGATCAGGTCGGGCACATCCTCCCGATCGGCGCGGTCAACGAGAAGATCGAGGGCTTCTTCGATGCGTGTAGCGACGTGTGCCTCACCGGTACGCAGGGCGTGATCATCCCCAAGACGAACGTCGGTGATCTCATGCTGCGCCAGGACGTCGTCGATGCGTGTGCGGAAGGCAAGTTCCACGTCTACGCGGTCGACACGATCCATGAAGCGCTGACGCTCTTCAGCGGACGCGAAGCGGGACAGCGCGGTGATGACGGCGAGTATCCCGCGGACTCGTTGCTGGGCATCGCCGTCCAGAAGGCCCTCGAGTACTGGAAGAAGGCCATCGCCAAGGGCGTCTCATCCAGTGCCGAGGAGGAGGATGACGAGGACGCGCCGCGCGCCGGATTCCAGTAGGCTGGCCGCCGAGAGGCGGTGGTGATGCGCGCGTGGATGGCGCTGTTGGCGGTTGCGTTCGCGGCCGGCTCTGCGTGGTGGTTCCTCTGGGACGAGCCCACGCCCGAGCCGGTGCCGGACCTTGCGGATGTCGAGACGCCCGGCGACGTCGAGGCCGCGCCGGTCCTCGAGGGGGCGGCGCGTACCGACCCGGTCGTGGAGGCCGGCGAAGGGCGGTTCTCGATCGCCGGCGTCGTGGTCGACAAGCAGGACAACCCGGTCGCCGGCGTCCCGGTCGAGCTGTGGCGAGGTAGCCTCGCGTGGCCGGGACAGGGCTACAGGGCCGTGCTCGAGACCAACGTCGTCAGCGTGCGTTCCCGCGCGACCGCATTGCGCAGTGGCCGATCGCACACGGACGTGCGCGTGGCGCAGGGCATGTCAGGCAGCGACGGGCGCTTTGCGTTCCGCGTGGATCGAGCGCAGTACCACACGGTCTACGCGCGACCCGCAGCGCCGAAGACGGGTAGCTACGTGTCCACACACCTGGCTCCCACCCTGAGCCCCTCGGTCGACGTCAAGGTCCGGGTCTACGAAGGCGTACCGCTTCGCGGGCGCGTCGTCGATGGGCAGGACAAGCCGGCTCAGGCCGAAGTCAAGGCGCTCTACAAGAACGAGTGGAGCGGCCAGGTCGATACCGACAAGGCGACGGGGGCGTTCGCGTTGGAAGCCGTGCCCGACGGCAAGCTCCGGTTCTTCGTGACGCTGCCGGAGGGGCGGCAGTACCAGGGCTTCCATGCGTCGCCACCGTTCGACGAGGTCGTCCTGCGGCTCCCCGACGACGGCGGCTCGATCCACGGCACCGTCACATCGCCGGATGGCGCAGCGGTCCCCGGTGCCCTCGTCTTGCTTCGTCTCCAGCTCCCGGGAGATCCCAAGCTCCGAGAACGCGTCGAGCTGGCGGCCCGGAGCGATGCGCAAGGCTGCTTTGCGTTCGAGGGCTTGCCGGCGGGGGAGGTCATCGGCACGCAAGCCCATGCCGAGGGGTTCCTGGCGCTCTCGCAGTACGCCGGGCGCGCCGGCTTCGCGGCGATTCCTCTTGCGAAGGGGGAGACGGCGACCGTCGACATCACACTCCGACGCGGCTCGGTCGTGCACGGTCGTGTGACGCGCAAGGACGAAGACACACCGGTCCAGGACGCGACCGTCACGCTCTACTACCTCGGCTTCCACCCGCCCCAGGAGATCACCTGCACGACGGACGCCGATGGGCGGTATCGCTTCGAGAAGATCGGCGACGGGCGCTTCATGGTGCTCGCAGTGCATCCGCAGCACTTCATTCCGGAGATCGAGGCCGCCCGTGGGCAGCCGTTGGCGTCCGGCCGGCGCTCGCCGCCGCCGCACCTCGCGCTCGATCTGAAGACCGATAGCACGGTCGAACGGAACATCGTGCTCGTGCCGGGTGTACGGATGAGCGGCGTCGTCCTCGGGCCCGATGAGAAGCCTGCGCCCGGCGCGCACATCTTCCTGAAGGACTACGGCTTGCGGTCCGTGAGCCACGGCTGGGGCGTCAACTTCCACGGCCAGGAGGAGGGCGTCGCGGTCAGCGGGGAAGACGGCCGCTTTGCGCTCGATGGGCTGCCGCCGCGCGTCGACTGGGTGCTCTTCGCGCGCAAGGTGGGAACGGCCGCGCTGTACACCGAGCCCATCGGGCTCGACGACGGGCCTCGGCACGACGTCGTGGTGCGCCTGGCGGCGCAGTGCATCGTGCGGGGTCGCGTACTCGACGACAATGGTGAGCCGCTTGCTGGGAAGCACGTCTACGTCACCGGATTCTCGGCACTGCGCGGCGGGTCGTGGAAATTCACCACGCAGGCAGACGGCAGCTTCGAGCTGCACAGCCTGCCCGCGAACAAGCTGAACATCTCGACGAGCCACCAGAAGCAGCGCATCCAGAAGCAGGTCGTGCTGAAGGACGCGGGGGAGATCATCGAGGGCCTCGAGCTTCGGTTCGGCACGCTCGCCGAGATCCGTGGCGTCGTTCGTACGAGCCGCGGCGCCCCGCTTGCCAAGCTCCAGGTGATGACGACCCGCGCCGACGGGTTGTTCGAGACTCGCGAAGCCCGGACGGATGCCCAGGGGCGCTTTCGCATCACCAACGTCACGCCGGGCAAGGTCTACCTCTCGGTCGCAGTACAGAGCGGAAGGAGCCGGAAGCACGTCACCGGCGTGATCGAGGCGCCGGCGCGGAATGTCGAGATCACCTACGACATCCCCACGCTCACGAAGCTCAAGGGGGAGGTGCTGCTGCCCGATGGCCAGCCGCTACCGCTCGGCAAGGTGCAGACGTGGTCGAACGACAACAAGGGGACACGACCTCGCGAGTTCCGCAACGGACGCTTCGACATCGAGGTCGAGGGCAAGCCGCCGTATCGCGTGACGATCTCCGAGCCGCGCGGCGCCGACGGCACTCGGTTGGACGTGCAGCGCGGCTACGCGAACGTGAGCGATCCCGCCCGAGCCGTCACGATTCGCCTCCAGGCAGGCGTCGGCATCGCGGGACGCATCGTGGGGGAGAACGGAAAGGGCATCGTTGGTGTGTCGGTCCAGAGCATGGGTTCGAGTGTCCGCACGGACATGGACGGCGAGTGGAAGCTCACGGGGCTCGTCCCCGGCAGAGTGCCCGTCGTGATCCAGCCGCCGCAGGGTTTCATCCCGCCGGGACGGATCGTGGTCGACACCGGCACGATGGACATCGTGACGACGCTCAAGAAGGGCCTCTCGATCGGCGGGCGCGCGGTCGTGCCGGAGGGCGTCAAGCTCCAGGGGGGGCAGGTGACGGCGCGCTGGACACGTCACGGCACCTTCGGCTCGGGCCAGGCGCGGGGCCGGATCATGGAGAACGGCGCATTCACGATCCTGGGCGTGCCGCCGGGCGCGACCGTGCGCCTCGAGGCGCGGCTCTGGCAGAGGCAGGACGTGGAAGACAAGCTCGCGCCGGTGACGGTGGAGACGGTCAAGGCGGGACGCAAGGACGTCGTGATCGAGTTCGCGCCGGGTGTCTCCGTGTCCGGCACCGTGCACAAGGCCGACGGAACGCCGCTCGCCGACGGTGGCGTGTCCTTGCAACAGGCCTTGAGCAGGAACTCAGGCTACGGCGCTACCGACAAGGAAGGGCGCTTCGAAGTCGGTGGGCTGCGCCCGGGCACCTACATGCTGCACGTGTTCATGGGTGGCAAGCACCTAGGCGCGATGCGCGAGATCACGGTGCCCGCCACGGGTCTGCGCATCGTGTTGCCCGACAAGGGCTCGATCGCAGGCACTCTCCTCGGGATGCCATCAGGCGAGCGGTGGATCGTGAAGCCGATCGACCCCGAGACAGGCATGCCCTTGGCCAACGTACGGGCCAACGTCTCGGCCGACGGGACGTGGACGCTCGACGCCGTCGACAAGGGCAGGAAGTGGATCGTGCTCGCGCGCTCCAGCGGCGGGAAGAGCGACCACTACGCGCGCAGTGCACCGGTCCAGGTCGGGACGACGGGCCTCGAGCTGAGGCTGGAGACGGGCGTGTCGATCACGGGGCGCGTCGTTCACGACGGCCTCGGGCTGGCCGACTGTTCCGTCCACGCCGTCGGTCCGGGGTGGTCTTCCTTCGCAGCCACGGACGGCGGTGGGGAGTTCGTCCTGCGCGGGGTTGCACCGGGACGCTACAAGCTCCACGTGCGGCACTTCACGCTCAACATCGAGGCGAAGCGGGAAGACGTCGAGGCCGGTGCGACCGGCGTCGAGATCAAGATGGGGCAGTAGGCCCACGGCCGCGGGCGACGCTCTGGGGCGATGGATGCGCGAAGCCGAGTATCCAGGGAGTCGCCTAGGGCTTGGTGATGCGGTAGATGCCTGTAAACGTGGAGACGAGCAGCGAGCCGTCGGGCTCCATGCAGATGTCCAGCGCGCGATTGTCTTCGCTGCCGTCGAACTCGGCGAACTCCGACTCGTCGTCGATGTCCACGAACGCAGCACCCGACATCTCGAAGCGCTCGATCGTGTGATCGTACGTCGCGATGAAGAGGTCGTTGTTGTACTCCGTGCCCCAGCCGACGCCGGTGTGCCAGCACATGCCGGTCGGCACGATCACGGTCTGCCAGTTGCGGATCTTCAGGCCCCGCGTCGCCGGCGGCACGTTCGCGTTCTCCCACTCGAAGTTCTTGCCTGCGGCGAGGAAGTTCAGCTCGTCGTCGGCGGCCGGTCCGTTGTCGGCGCCGAACAGGTCGCCGGTCACCGGATGGGTCGCCATGCCGAACGTGTTGCGCAAGCCGCGGCACCACTCGGGGTCGTTCGCGGTCGGGTTTCCGGCGGCCGCCGTGGCCGGCAGGGAGCTCACGTCGTAGCGCAGGACCTTGCCGGCGAGCGAGGTGCTCGTGTCGGCCTGCGCGTTCGCGGGCGTCTGGACGTCGCCGAGGCTGACGAAGAGCATGCCCAGGTCGTCGAAGAGGATCTCACCGCCGTTGTTGACACCGCCGGGCGGCGCGATCGGGAGGTCGTCCAGCACGGTCATCTCGTTCGTGGCAACGTTGCTCGCTTCGGTCCAGCGGAAGATCTTCGACCGGTCCGACTGCTGCCCTTCGGCGGGCACGGTTGCGAGGGCATAGACGAAGCCGTTCGTCGTGAAGTCGGGGTCGAGCGCAAGGCCCAGCAGCCCGAAGTGGCCCGTCGTCAGCACGTTGACCGTGACGAACGGCGTCGCGAGCAGGTTGCCCTGCGCGTCGATGATCCGGATGTTGCCCGTGTCGACTTCGGTGAAGAAGATCCGGCCGTCCGGGGCGCGCGCGAGCTTGCCGATCCTCAGGGCGTTGTCCTGGTAGACGACCTCGGCGTCGAAACCGTCCTCGAGGTGCAGGAACGCCGCCGGGAGGGCTGCGCCGACTGCGATGTTGATGATCGCCTGCGTCGAACCGCCCTCGTTGGTCGCAGTGATCGTGTGGTCCGTTGCCGCGCTCATGGCGGTGGGCGTCCCCGTGATCGCGCCCGTGGTCGTGTCGAAGCTCAAGCCCGCCACGAGGGCCGGGGCGATCGAGAACGAGTCGACCGGGTCTCCGCCGGCCAGCGACGCCGTGTTGGGCGTGATCGCTTTGTCCATGCGGTATTGGCCGGGATTCGCGCTGTAGGTCAGACCCGTCGGCGCGTCCACGGTGTCATCGGGCGGCGGCGGGGGGGTGCCGTTCCCCCCGCCGCTGCCGCAGGCGACTGCCACTGCCAGGTAGGAGAGCAGGCAGATCGCCTTCAGGAAGTGATTGCACCCCATGTCGCGCATCAGGCGATGAACGACAACGGGGTGTCGATGTCCTGTGGCTCCGGGAACACCGTGTTCGCCGCACCGCCGAGATGGCTACTCACCACCTCCTTGAAGATGTCGCGGTAGTCCGTGGTGTAGCCCAGCCAGCGGGTTGCCTGCGTATCCGCGAGGTCGGCCTCGGTGATCTCGTCGCCGTAGAGGCCGCCTTGCACGCCGCCGCCGATGGCGAAGAACGTGTTGCCGTGGCCGTGGTCCGTTCCGGTGGAGCCGTTCATCTTCGTACGGCGCCCGAACTCGGTCGAGATCAGGATCACCATGTCGTTCCAGACGCCCATGGTCTCGCAGTCGTCCTTGAACGTGCCGATGGCCGAGTCGAGCCGCGAGATCAGGTTGGACTGGTTGCCGGTCGGGCCACCCTGGTTGCCGTGGGTGTCCCAGCCGCCGATGCCCGTCATCATGACCTCGGTATCGAAGCCGCCGTGGATCAACACCGCCGCGTCGCGCATGTACCGGCCGGGCGAGTTGTTCGCGTAGCCGTTGCCGACGGTTGCGTCGTTGTTGAAGTCCGCGAGCGCGGTCTGGATCTGGTCGGCCAGCGTGTAGCCCTGGTCCAGCGCGTCCTTGGCCTCCGTGGAGATCGTGTCGCCTGAGTAGGACGCGAGGACCGCCTTGGCCGCCTCGAGGCGGTGCATGTGGTCGCCGTCCGAGATGCTCGAGTCGCTGTAGTCGAAGTTCTGCAGCCTCGACGAGATCAGCGGATTGGTGGAACCACCTACGAAGTCCAACGCGCGACCGATGCCCAGCGCGGCGGCGCCCGTGGACGTCTGCGCGTAGCTGTCGGCGTACCGCGCAATCCAGCCGCTCGGATCGACGCCGGGGATGTTCTCGAAGTCCCCGCGGACGCCCCAGCTGTGGACGTCCTGGCTGATGAAGTGGCTGAGGTTGGCGTTCGGATACCCGACCTTGCGGAAGATCGCGACCTGGCCGTCGTCCCAGAGGCCCTTCACCCGCGTGAAGCTGGGGTGCAGGCCGTAGGAGCTCTCGCCCGTCTGACCCGGGGTCAGATCGAGCGCGTCGTTCGGCTGGATGGCGATGTCGGTGTTGGGGTTGTAGTTGTTCGAGTCGACCATCCGGAGGTCGTAGTAGTTGCTGTTGTCGGTCGGAACCAGGAGGTTCAGGCCGTCGTAGCCGCCGTATCCGAAGATCGAGAGCACGCGCTTGTGGTTGGCGAGGGGAACACCCGCGGCCTCGCGGATGCCTAGTCCTAGCGGACCGAGCGCTGCGATGCCGGCACCCGCCAGCGAGTACTTCAGGATGTCTCTACGTGAGACGTTCTTGTTCAAGTGACGCTTGCACATAGTTTTTCTCCTTTCCTGCTAGCGAATGATGTAGGTCGGGTGCTGCGCCAGCATCCAGAGGATGCCGCGCACGCGGTCTTCGATTTCGTTCACGTCGTCGACCGGATCCAGCTGCTCGAAGGGCGACGGCGTGACGTTGCCCTGGTTGTCTCGCTGGGTGTCCAGGTAGTTCATCGCCTCGGCGATCTCGGCAGCCGAGAGCTGGATGTTGAGACGCTCGACGAGCGCTGCAACGGCCGTGTCCGACGTACCGGGAATCGCGGGCAACAGGTCGCGGGCGAAGATGTTCAGGTTGCCCTGGATGTTCTGCGCCTGCTCGGTCAGGTAGTTCAGCGTGTTCGCGCGGTCGACCATGCCTTGGCCCGAGAGCCACTGCGTGCCGCCCGGCCAGCCGTCGACGCCCGGAGGCTGCGTCGGCCTGTGGCCCATCGTGTTGAGCGCGTTGTCGATCACGGCGGGATCGCCCGTGAGGTTCGTCGCGCGCACGAAGCCGAGGATGTGCTCGGTCGGGCCCTTGACGATGCCCTTGCGGGCCAGCGCCGAGAAGAAGGCCTCCGACTGGAAGATCTTCATGAGGACCGGCTTGAGCTCCCAGTTGCCGTCGCGCAGGTCGTCGGCGAGCTCGTTGACCACGTTCTGCGGCGGATCGTCATAGACGAAGTAGCGCAGGAGCGAGCGAGCGATCCACTGGCCGACCCGGCTGTGGCCGGTGCCCGCCTCGGTGTGGGCGAACGTGATGTCGGCGACCTGGTCGAACTCGTGCACCTCGCCGGCGCCGTTCTGCTGGGCGGGGATCGTCTGGCCGAGAATCGTCTTCTCTTCGTCGTCGTGACGGTTGACGTCGAACTCGATGAAGTCCTTGCCCGTGTTGGGGTCGTTGCGGTTGCGGAAGCCCGTGAACGCGCGCGACGCCTCGATGATGTCCTGCTGGGTGTAGTCGATGTCGACGCCGAAGGCGAAGAGCTCGAACCACTCGCGACCGAAGTTCTCGTTGATGTTGCCGTCGCGGTTCAGGATGTTGTCGAGGAAGACGAGCATGGCCGGCTGCAGCGCCATGTCGAGCATGAGCTGCTTGAGGTTGCCCGCGCCGTCGTGGCGGAACAGGTTGACGTAGTCCTTGAAGTAGTGGAGCGAGTCGTCACCCGTGTTGTCACGGAGAACCTGCGTATTCGCGGCGAAGTGCTCGAGCCAGTGGAAGGCCAGCATCTCCTGGAACGGGTTGAGGTTGACCATGATCATGTACAACCACCAGCGGGCGAGATCGTTCTGGCTCGGGAAGTCGCCGTTGGGGTCGTTCTGCGCGTCGATCAGGTAGATCGTCGCCGCGTCGTTCTCGAGCTGCGTCGTGTCGGCGAAGGTCGTCATCGCATCGACGTACTGCGCGAGGCCCAACTGGCCGAGCGCGTCGTAGTGCGCCTGACTGAAGCCGAAGTGCGTGCGATCGAGGAAGTGACGCAGGTCGGCGCCCGTCGGGTTCGCCTTGGCGAGCAGCGACTTCGACTCATGCCACAGGACCTCGATGTTGACCGTCGCCTCCGCCTGGCCGCCGTTGTTTGCCGCCGTGACCGTGAAGTCGGTCGACGGCATCGGCGCCGTGCACATGCCGGAGATCTGGCCCGTGCTCTGGTTGAGCGTCAAGCCGGCCGGCAGGTTCGGGGTGATCGAATACGTGTCGACCGCACCGCCGCTGGACGAGGGGACGTTGGGAGTGATCTGGGTGTCGGTCCGGTAGACCGCGGGCGAGCTGCTGTAGCTCAGATTCGTGGGAGCGGTGTCTCCACCGCCGCCGCCTCCGTCGCCGGTTCCCCCTGTGCCGCAAGCGGACAGAGCGAGAAGCGCCGGAATGGCGAAAGCGACCCAGGCGACGTTCGTCCAATGAGACGAACGGGGTCGCAGTCGACGCGTGATGGCAAGCATCCATGCCTCCTGGTTGGGACGGGAGGCTGTGCGGCCCCCCTGGTCATGCTCGGACTGGCTGTGTCTCTGCGAGGGCGGAGCCGGGCGTGGCGCGCGTGGTCCAGCCTCCGTCCAAGTCCGGCAAACCTCGGGCCCCTGGCGTAGCCCTCCGTTGGTGTGCCATTCTCGTCTAGCTGTACCCGCCTTCAACCGGACAGGTTTCCCTACGTTTTCCCGGTTTTCGTAAGGCGTGCTTTACAGGCGCCCATTTCTTCAAGTTGGCGCTTCGCGTGACGCAGCGTGTGCCGAAGTCTCCTGTCCTTCGCCACGTCCCTTGGATCGCAGGTCCTTGTCGGCACAGTACCGCAGCCTGCTGTGGGCAAAACCCTGCGGTATGGACTTCGTTAAGCCCGCGAGGCAGGAAACCGGCGGCCCGTCGGGGCTAAGCTCTGCCGACCATGAGCCCGGAAGCCGCCCAGACCCCGAACTCGACGGATCGGCGCGCCGCCTTGGAAGCGCGTCGGGCGCGCGTGCTTGCGACGTGGCAGGGCCCCGATGGGGGCCTCGACGACGGCTTCGTCGTGATTCCGTCCGGGCTCGTCCTGCCCGTCGAAGGGTCGGATCAGCACTACGGCTTCCGCGCGCACGACGATCACTACTACCTGGGGGGCTGCCGCAGCCCGGCCCAGGTGCTCGCATGCGATCCCACCGACGGTGGCTGGACGTTGTTCGCGTTCGTGCCATCGCAGGACGATCGGGTGTGGCACGGCGATCTGCCGCCTATCGAGGACCAAGCGGCTGCCGTCGGCATCGACAGCGTGAGGCCCGCCGGCGAGCTCGGCGCGTGGCTGGATGCACGCGGCGGGCGTCCCGCGGCGCTGCTCGGCAGCTTCGATCTGCTCGAGCGGCCCGCCGGCTACGGGCTGCACCCGGAACGCGTCGCCGCATTGAACCTCGATTGCGACCTCTCCGATCGCCTTGCGGCGCAGGTGATCGGCGCGCGCCGCATCAAGGACGAGATCGAGCTGGCACTCATGCGCGCGGCGGCCGCGGCCTCGGCGGCCGGCCATCGCGCCGGGATGCAGGCAACCCGGCCGGGACTCACCGAGCGCGAGCTCGCCGTCGAGATCGAAACGGGCTTCCGCCGCGCGGGGGCGGAGCGGCCGGCGTATCACTCCATTGCGGTCGCGGGAGAAAGCTGCGCGACGCTGCATGCCACCCCCGGCGCGTACGCGATGCAGGCAGGCGACCTCGTGCTCGTCGACGCCGGCGCCGAGGTGGACGGTTATGACAGCGACGTCACGCGCATATGGCCCGTGTCGCCGGCGTTCTCGGCGGAGCAGCGCGCGATCTACGAGATCGTGCTCGATGCGCAGAAGCGGGCGGTCGATGGCGCGCAAGCCGGCGTCGAGTTCCGCGAACTGCACATGCAGACCTGCGTACGGCTCGCACAAGGCTTGGTCGACTTCGGTCTCTTGCGCGGCAACGCCGAGGACCTCGTCGCGCAGGACGCCCACGCCGTGTTCTTCCCGCACGGACTGGGACACCTGATCGGCCTGGCGACGCACGATGTGGGCGGCTGGCCCGAGGGACGGGAGCGCAGCGAGCGACCGGGCTTGAAGTACCTGCGCATCGACCTGCCGCTGGAAGAGGGCTACGTCGTCACGATCGAACCCGGCGTCTACTTCGTCCGCGCGCTCATCGAAGACGACGCGCTTCGTGCGCAGCACGCGGACACGGTCAACTGGGAGATGGCTGACGCGATGAAGAGCTTCGGCGGCGTGCGGATCGAGGACGACGTCGTCATCCACAACGGGATGCCGGAGGTCTTGACGGCCGACATCCCGAAGGAGATCGATGCCGTCGAGGCGCTGCGCGCCTGAGACAACCGTGGGGCGGCAGCGGCGGCAAGCGTCGGGCTCAGGGAGAAACGACTGTTGCGCCGGTCGTGTCGACGACCGTCTCTTCGGAGCTGCCGGAGACGAAGATGTCGATGCCGTCAGGAATCGGTTGCGCATCGGGGCCGAACTGCTCCTGGAACATCTCGGGCGGCACGTGATCCCAGGCGTTGTTGCGGGCCGCGACCTGCGTCCCGGCGATGACCCAGAGGTCGATCTCGTTGCCCGCGATCTCGTTCACACCAACGCCGCCTGCTGCACCGCCGCCGAGGTCCAGGCTGTCGGGCGCGACGGCGACCCAGGCACTGATGCCGTGCTTGTTGTCACGCACGACGTTGTGCTCCAACAGGTGAGCCGGTCCGCTCGCGTTCCCGATCTGGATTCCGGTCCGGTGCCCGCGGACGACGCAGTCACGGATCACGCAACCGGTATCGCTGGTGACCAATACGCCAATCGTGCTTTCTCCGAACGACGTATCGGGCCCGGGGCCTTCGATCGTGCACGAGGTGAGGCTCATGCGGTCGTCCGCTTCGACGATCACGCCAAGTCCGCGCGCCCCGCCCTTCGAGAGGAAGAACCCTGAAACCGTCACGTCTGTGCCAAGGCGCAGCGTGGCGTTGTTGCCCTCGGGTACGAACGGGATCTGGCCGGAGCCTACGATCTCCGTTGTCGGCGGACCGAGTCCCCGCGTCGCCGCATCACCGAGCAGCGCCACGTTGTTCGGCACGTACAGCGGGAAGCTCTCTCCGACGCTTGCGTCGTAGCGGCCGGGCGCGACGAGGACCGTACCGCCCTCCTCTGTGAGCAGCCTGCTCAACGCTCGGGAGATCGTTCGGAGCGGCGCGTCCGCGGTTCCCGGGTTCTCGTCGGACCCGGTCGCGGCGTTCACATGCAGCATCGTCAAGAGGCTCTCGCGCGTGGCGGTCCCCGTGCCGCACGCGGCGGCGAGGAAGAGGGCAAGCACGGACATGGCACAGCGCGGCATAGCGAGTCTCCGGGAACACCTCTTCAGGCGCTACCCGGTCGGCCGGCGTGCCATCTCCTATGTGCTCCGTTCCTCCCAGGCCGCTTGGATCGCTGCATGGACCGGAACGCTCGCGAGCATGCCCGGCCGATGCTCGGGCGCCGCGTGCGCAAGGGCGAACGAGAGCAGTCGATGAGCCTCCTCGAGGTGAGCGGCCTCTCCCGTCAGCTCCCAGAGGCGCAGGCGCACCTCCAGCTTCGTGCTCAGGTCGGCACGGTCCTCGTAGGCGTCGAGTGCGTCCACCAGCTCGGCGGTGCGTTCCGGCGCGAGGGATGCGCGCAGTGCCAGGGCAACCAGGATCGACCGCGGCCTTTCGTGCTCGTTGGCGACGGCCAGCGCTTCGTCGAGGAGCATCTGCGCCTCGTCGCGGTTACGACGTGCGAGGGCGACGCGTGCCAACCCTGACAACGAGTCCGCCACGAAGGCGTCGCGCAGCCCCCGGCGCAGCTCGAGTGCTTGCTCATGCTGCTGCCCGGCGCGATCGAGCGCACCCTCGTCGGTGGCCATCAGGCCCAGCCGGTACAGTGCATTGCTCTGCTGTTTGGGATCGCCGATCTCGCGCGCGATCGCCAACTGCTCTTCGATCGCAGCACGCGCCTCGTCGTAGCGCCCCTGCATCTGGAGCACGTCGCCCAGGTTGCCCATGGCGCGCGCCTGTGCTGCGCGGTCGCCGATCTCGCGGTCGAAGCTGCGCTGGCGCTCGACGCTGGCGTGCGCGTCTTCGACGTGCCCCTGCTCCAGCAGCACCTGCACGAGGTTGCCGTGCGCCGCGGCTTCGCCCGTGCGGTCTCCGGTCTCTGCGGCCAGCCGCGCCCACGCTTCGAGCTGCTCCTGCGCTTCTTCCAGCCGACCCATGCCCCATAGCACCATTCCGAGGTTGCCCGTCGCGACCACCTCGCCCGGGCGGTATCCGATGGCGCGCGACAACTCCAGGCCGCGCTCCACGTGCGGATGGGCTTCCTGCCGGTGCCCGCGTGCGAGCAAGGCAAAGCTCACAGCACCGAGCGCCTGGATTTCCAGCGTCGGATCGTCGTAAGCCTCCACCTGTTCGAGGATGTGTCGGATGTGCGCGTCTCCCTCTGTGTGCCGGCCGAGCCTCGTCAGCGCAGCGATCACGAACCGCTCGGAACGAATCTGCCCCGGCACGTCTCCAAGGGTGCGCGCGGCGGCGAGGTGGTGCTTGGCCAGGCTCTGCGCTTCTTCGTAACGCCCCTGGAAGAACGCGACCGCGCCGAGGTTGCCCGTGGCCTCGGCTTCCGCACTGCCATCTTCCGTGTCCCGGGCGAGTGCGAGGCAGCGCTCGAAGCGCTCCTGGGCGACAGCGTAGTTGCCCGTGGCCAGCGCAAGGGCCGCGCGCTCTCGCTCGATGCGCAGCTGCGCCGATGCATCGTCCGTAGTCACGCACGCGGCCGCTTCCGCGAGAACCGGCTGCTGCTCGGCGCGCGCGCCCTGCGTCTCCAACAGGCGGTTCTTCTCGAGAAGCGCGTCGAGGCGTGCAGCGCCGTCGAGCAGTCCCGGTGCGGCAAGCGCCGTGTCGAGTAGGTCGACGGCCTGTGCGCTGCGCGCGTGCGCACGGAGGTGGGCCAAGGCCGCGGGGAGATGGGCGAGTGCCCGGTCGCCGAGGCCACCTGCGAGCGAGTGCAGGCAAAGCGCTACGGCCCGGCCGCCATCGATTGTCGCCTCCGGCTTCATGGCCTGCAGCGCTTCCGCGATTGCAGCGTGGTAGCGAACCCTCAATGGCTCCAGCAGTCGGTCGTACAGCGACTCCTGGACCTGGTGATGGTCGAAGACGAGCTCCTGCCCGGCAGACCGCACAAGGCGGTGCCGGTTCTCGATCCGTCCGAGGATCCGGAGAGCAGGGATGGGGTCCAGGTCGAGTGCCGCCGACACGAGCTCGGGATCGAACCGGAACCCGATGCAGGAGGCGACATCCAGCAGCTCGCGCTCCTCGTCGGACAAGTCGCCGAGGCGCGCCTGGATCAGGTCCGTCACGGTTGACGGCACCTGGATCTCCTCGATCACGCTGGTGCGGAACCAGGTCCCGTCGGGCTTGCGACGGATGAGTTGGCCTTCCCGCAAACCCCGGATGATCTCGAACGCGAAGAAGGGATTGCCGTCGCTCTTGTGCGCGATGCGGAAGCCGAGCTCCTCCGCGAGGCGTTCGGACTGAAACGCGTCCACCAGCAGGCGCGTGAGGTCCTTCGGACCCAGGCGGCCGAGGGGTATGTGCGACGTGTGATCCAGTCGCGTGAGACCTGCGATCCACGAGGCAGGGACGCCCGGCCGCAGCGTGCCGATCAGCAGGACCGGATGGCTCGGCACGGCAGCGGCGAGTTGGGCGAACAACGAGCGCGAGTCCTCCGACGCGAAATGCAGATCATCGATCAGCACGACCAGCGGTCTTTCCGCTGCCAGCGTGCGCGTGGCGTGAATGAAGCACGTGCCGAGGGAGTCGTGCGTCAGCGCTACGGCCCGGTCGGGCGCCGGCTGACCGCGCAAGAGGGCGTCGAAGGCCGGCGCGAGCAGCGGCGCCTGCTCCAGGTAGGCGGACGCATCCTCTCCGCCGAAGTGCGCGGCGTAGGCCTCGACGAATGCCTCCGCCGAGGTAGACCCGCCGCCGGGTGCGTGCGCGCCGAACAGGAAGTCGACATCGCTGCCGTCGACACGGAGTCCCGCGACGAACTCGTCGACGAGGCGCGTCTTGCCGATGCCCGCTTCGCCCTCGATCAACACCACCCGGCCCGCGCCCTTCGACGTGGCTTCGAATAGCTCGCGCAGCCGGCCCAGTTCCGCGGCGCGCCCGCAGAGTCTCGTTTCGCGCGGGATGCGCATCCTTCGCAACGGGCGGCGCGTCTCCGCGCGCACGCGCCGGGCGTGCGCCCGCCACCACGTGCCCTCCTCGCCGTCTGCCAGCGCATCTGCCAGTGCATCGGCGGATCCGAAGCGCGCATCCGGCTCCTGCTCGAGCAGCGTGTGCACGAGTGCCTCGTAAAAGGGCGAGAGCTGGGGATTGACGTCGCCGACCGGGCGCGGCGTACCGTCCAGGATCTTGCGCATGACACGCCGCGCGTCATCCGCGCGGTGGGGGTGCATGCCCGTGGCGAGCTCGTAGAGCACGACGCCGAGCGCGTACAGGTCCGTGCGACGGTCCGTGGCGTCGCGTTTCGTCTCGAACTGCTCCGGCGCGGCGTACTCGATCGAGCCGGCGAAGCGTCCGTCTTGTGACAAGCGCCGCACCTCGTCTTGAAGCTGCGCCACGCCCAGGTCCATGACCTTCACGACGTGGTCCTGTGTGATCAGGAGGTTCTCCGGCTTCACGTCGCGATGGACGGCACCTGCGGAATGGATGGCCGCTAGGCCGAGCGCGACCTCACGCCCGATCCGGCGGCACAGCTCCTCGGGTACACGGCGTACGTCGTCCAGCAACTCGCGCAGCGTCTGTCCCTCGACGTGCTCCATGACGAGGAAGTGGTGCTGCTTGCCGTCCCGCGCCACCGCGTCGCAGTCCAGCGTCCGCACGACGTTGGGATGTTCGATCTCGCGGCCGACCTGTGCCTCCTGCAGGAAGCGCTTGAAGAACCCCTCCGTCTCCATCAGATGCGAATGGACCACCTTCAGCGCGACGCGGGTCCCTGCTTCGATTCCTGCCGTCGGGCGCGTGCACTCCGCCCGGTAGACCGTTCCCATGCCGCCTGAGCCCAGCTCGGCATCGAGTCGAAACGCCGTGAGCTCGTCCCCGGGCGAGAGCCCGGTGTCGGCGTCCTCGACGAGGGCGCCCCGGATCGCGTTCCACAGGGTCCGTCGTCCGACGGCCGCGTCCGACGCGCCGTCGCCTGTCGTCTCCGACGCCGTGGCCAGGAACGAGCCGGCTTCGTCGTGGGCCGCGAGCAGCTGCTGCACGCGCGCGCGCAACGCCGGGTTCGCTTCGCAGCGTTCGGCGAGGAATCCATCGCGCGCTTCCGTATCGAGTTCGAGCGCCTCGACGAACAGGGCCTTGGCCTGGCGTTCCGCTCCCTCCGTCATGGAATCAGGCGTCCTCTGCTCCGAGTCGGTCGTAGAGCCAGGCCCGCGCCCACGCCCATTCCCGCATCACGGTCCGGAGCGAGCAGCCGAGCAGCTCCGCGACCTGGGCCGTCTCGAGCCCCGCGAAGAAGCGCAGCCGGACGATCTCCGCGGCGCGTGCGTCCACTTCTTCCAGGCGCTCGATGGCGTCGTCGACTGCCAGAAGCATCTCCGGATCTTCCTCCGCGGCCAGATCGAGTCGCGTGATGCCGATGCGCTTGCGGTCGCCTCCGCGCTTCTTGCGTCCGCGCGCCCGGGCGTGGTCGATCAGGATCTCGCGCATCACGCGCGCCGCGGCGAAGAAGAAGTGCGCGCGGTCCACGCGTTCGGGGCCCATGCCGGCCTTGTCCAGTCGCAACCACGCTTCGTGTACGAGGGCCGTTGCCTGGAGCGTGTGCGCTGTACGTTCCCGACCCATCTGCTTGCGCGCGATCTGGCGCAGCTCGGCGTAGATGTGGCCGAAGAGGTCGTCGGAGGCGGGAACAGGAGTCGAGCCAGGCATCGACCCGATTCTAGGCACCGGCGATTCGCGTGGCACGTGCTCCCGCCCGTTGACGCCTGGGATGGCGATGGCACGCAGAGCGCTTCCTGTCCTGATCGTGGTCCTGCTCGGCCTGTCCGCGTTCCATGCAGCCGGTTGCGGCAACAGCGGGCCGGCGACGACGGACGCCGAAGGGGTCGACCTGCGCCCTCTGTTTGCCGGTACGTACTGTGCCTTCTCGTTCCAGGGCACTGCGGTCTCCGGGCAGACCTCGGTCGTGACGGGATGGTCCACGATGACCGCGGATGCGGCGGGCGGCGTCACAAGCACCGGGGCGTTCAACGACGACGGTACGGTGATCGGTCCCGTGCCGCCTGCGCCTGCGACCTACACGGTCGACGCCGCACGCACGCTGGACCTGGTCGTGCAAGGGGTCGCCACCCAGCGCGGCCGGATCTCGGCCGACGGGGCTTTGGCTTGTCTTGGCGCGATCCGCAGCGGGCTCTCCCCGAGCATCTCGATCCTGGGGCGCAAGCAGGGCGGACAAGGCAACAGCAGCCTGCAGGGGCTGTATCACCTCTGTGCGCTCTTCTTCGATCCGGTGTTGGGCGATACCGGCACCTACTTTGGTACGGCCTCGTTCTTGGGCGCCGGTACCGGAACCGCGACGACGCGCAGCAACATCGGCGGCACGATCTCCAACCCTGCTACGACGGCGCTCACGTACACCGTCGCGGGGGACGGGACCGTGACCGGGACGCTTCTAGGGACGTTCACCTTGCAAGGGGCCGTGTTCGAGGGCGGTGCCTTGGTCGTCTTGTCGGGGGGCACGGTCTTCGGCGAGCCGCCGATCCTCGTTGTGCTGACGAAGGCCACGGCTGCCGCCTCCAATGCGCTCTTCGTGGGCGACTACACCGTCGTGACCCTCGACGAAGACGACCCACCCAACCCCTCGTGGGACGGCTTTGTCGCGACCGTCGCAGCGGACGGGTTCGCCGGTATCGACTTCCAGCACTTCATCCTGAACATGGAGGGGGTCATCGCGAGCAGTCCGGGTGGTTCGCCTGCGTTCATCACCGTCGCGCCGGACGGCTCGCTCTTCACGGGCGCCTCCTCGGACCTGGTGGGCGGCATCACGGCCAATGGGAAGGCTGCCGTCCTGTGCGGCGGGACCGGCGGCGGCGACGATCGCCAGCTCTGGTTCTTCCTGCGCTGAGGGAGGTACGCGTGCGCCACGGACCCGCTCCGATCGCGAACTCCGCGCTCGCAGGAGTCCTGCTGGGGGCCGTGCTCCTGCCTGCGATCGGCTGCGGGAGCGGCAACGGCGGACCGGCGACGACGCCCATCGTGATCGCGTGGTACGTCGATGCGGTCGCAGGCAACAACGGCAACCCCGGCACCGAGGCCGAACCGTTCCTGACGCTGACGCACACCCTCTCCGTCGCGCAGGACGGAGACGTCGTGAAGGTTCAGCCGGGACGCTACGACAACGAGGCGTTCCCGCTCGTCGTGCCCCCGGGAGTTACGTTGCTCGGGGACGAACCCGGGCGCGGCGATCACGCGAACGCCTTCACCGTTATCGAAGGGGTCGGCCCGAGTTTCTTCAACATGTCCGCGACCTTCCAGATGGGACCGCGCTCGTCTCTCGTAGGACTGAGCATCGTTGCGACGATGCCGGCCGCGGGCGCCGGCGTCGCGGTCATCGTCGCGGAGGACAACGTCGAGATTCGCGCCTGCACGATCCGAAACGCGCACCGTGATGCCATCTACGTCTCCAATCGCGCCGGATTCCCGCCGGTTCGCGGCGTCGCCATCATCGACAACGACATTCGCGACAACGATGCGGGCTACGGCTTGATCCTCGTCGGCGAGATCCGCTCGTGCCGGGTCGAGCGCAGTGGGTTCTTTCGGAATCGTGTCGGCGTCGGCGTGTTCTGCGATGAAGCGCCCGATCTGGGCGGCGGCGCCTACGGCAGCGCCGGCGGCAACTCCCTCGCCGCGAACTTCGAGATGGACCTCGAGGTAAGTCCCGGCTTCGTCGTCTCGGCGCGCGACTGCTTGTGGGACATGCTCCCGCCGCGTGCGCACGCCGCGTTGGGCCCGCCGGCAGGTGTCGAGATCTGGGTGCCGAACGGTGGGAGCGTGATCACCGACGGGGCCCTGCCGGTGCCGTGAGCCGCCGCGCGATGACCATGCCGTACGAAGTGCGTTCAATGGCACGCACCGGCTCTACGCAGCGCCTGTGCAAGTGAGGACGTTTAGGCGATACGCGCGCCAAGGGAGCTCTCATGAAGCGACGGATCCTTGTTGCGCTGACTGCTGCGCTAGGTGCCCTGTGCCTCGCGACGGCAGCCTGCGGAAGCTCTGGCAACAGCGGCGGCCCAACGGAAGCAACCGGCAGCAGCCAATGGGACGGCGCAGTCTGGGATGGCGACGCATGGGGGCCTTGAGCGGTGACCGAGAGTAGTGAGAGAGGAAGGAAGACGGCAATGAGTGGGACAACCAACAAGTTCGTGCTCGTGTGGGCCCTTGCCCTGACGGCATTCATCATCATGGGGCTCACGGTTCCCAACACGTTCTCGCCGGGGACCACGATCAGCTCGTCCGAGATGAACGAGAACTTCGCGGCGATCGAGGCGGCGATGGACGCGCTCGAGTCGCCCACACGTCGAGGGACAATCCTGTTGTTCGCGCGGGTCATCGGAGACGACGCCGTTGCTGGCTACGCACCAGGTGCGTACTCCAGCCTTGGGGGGCTCCTCCCCGTCCCCACGGACCTCGGTACCGGCCACTACCTCATCCCGCTGCCCGGTGGTGAGGACTTCGACATAGACCGCCATGCCGTCGTGATCACACCGCTGGCGAACGCGCCCGCGCGCACATACGGCGTGACCGAGGGACTTGACGCAACGGTCCAGGTACGGATCCGCGACGACGCGGGCATGGCTGTTGACGACGACTTCCAGATCGTCGTCTTCAACGACTGATGCCTCGCTGAACTAGCCTTCCGGAAGCCACGTCTCATGCACGTGCAGCCAGCGCACGTGATTCGGCATGGCCGGGTTGCGTTGGAACACGGCCGTGCTCAGGCGGCCGCGCGTCTCGTTACCGAGCGTCTGCCACTCTTCGTACGTCGTGATCACGGTGTTGCCCTCGATGCGGCGACACTGGAAGTTCTCGATCCAGATCCGGAACTCGACGTCCTTGTGCTGCGCGTGATTGGCGCGGAGCCCTCGCAGCAGGTCCTCGCGCGCAATCGCGTTCCCAGAGGGCGCGATCAAAGTGAACCCAGGTGCGAGCGTATCCTCGAAGGCCGACCACGCCGCATCCGTGTCCGGCAGCTCACCCTTGAACCACCACACGAAGAAGCGGTGTGCTTCGGTGATCTCGGTGATGCAATCCGTTGCAATCTGCTGATCGATCATCGCCGGAAGCGTATCGTGAAGCGATGGCCGAGGTTCGGGAACTACGACCGGGAGACGAAGAGCCGCTCGAGCGCTTTCTCGTGCAGCACCCCGACACCACGATGTTCCTCCGCAACAACTGGCGCGAGGGGGGGCTGGCGCCGGGAACGGAGCGCTGCCAGGGCACGTGGGCCGGCGCCTTCGAGGGAGAGGATGTCGTCGCGGCCGGGGCGTTGTTCTGGAACGGCAACGTGATGGTCGAGGGGGAGGAGCACCTGGAAGACGTCACGCGCACCGCCGTGCGCGGGGCGGCGCGGCCTGCGCAGGGCGTCATCGGCACGCCCGCGCAGGTGTCGGCGGTTCGTGCATGCCTCGGGCTGGAGGACCGCGCCACGTATCTCGACTCCGTGGAAGATCTGTTCTCGCTCGACCTCGCGAACCTGCGCGTGCCCGAAGCGCTTGCTTCGGGCGTCGTCATGTGCCGGTACACGCAAGAGGCCGACGTGCCGACGCTCATCGAGTGGAGGACCGCGTACACCATCGAGGCGCTCAACCTCCCTGAAGAGCACGCCATGGTCGAGGACATCGAAGAGCGCGTGCGCAGCCGGGTCGGCACGGGCGATCACTACGTGCTGGAGGCGGACGGCGCGATCGTCGCGATGACGGCCTGGAACGCCAAGGTCCCGGACTGCTACCAGGTCGGCGGGGTCTACACACCGCCGCCGTTGCGCTCGCGTGGGTACGCGCGCAGTGCCGTGGGCGGCAGCCTGTTGGACGCGCGCTCCGGTGGTGTCGCACGCTCGATCCTCTTCACGCCGCAAGACAACGCCGCAGCCCGGGCCTGTTACCTGGGCCTCGGCTACGAGATCGTGGGCCTCTATCAGATCGTCGGGTTCGAGGACGAGTAGTCCTCGCGCGTCGACCCGGCCCAGGCGACGGCGAACGCCGCGGCCCACGCCACGACGTTGCGCGTGAAGAGCTCGTAGTCCTTGTTGCCGAAGAGGTCGTCGTAGAGCGTGTAGCTGCCCACCGCGAGCAGGAAGCCGGTCGCCATCGCCGTAAAGATCCACGGCGTCCTGATGCGCCGGCCGAGGACCACGCGCACGAGCAGGAGCGGGCCGAACGCCGCACCCACGGCGGCCCAGCCAAAGAGCACGCGCGAGAAGATCTCCTTCGTGCCCGTCAAGGCCGCCAGTGCGGCCCCTGTCGTGAGCAGCAGCACCGCGAGGCGCGAGCGCAGCAGGGTCTGCCGCGGCGTCTTGCCTTCGAGGCCGCAGTCGTGCACGACGGTCGACGATGCCACGAGGAGCTGGCTGTCCGCCGTCGACATGATCGCGGAGAGCACGGCGGCGAGCATGATGCCGCCGACCACCGGGTTGAACAGGTCGGTCGTGACCTGGATGAAGATCGTCTCCTTGTCGTCGAGGATGGGCACGAGCACGCGGCCGCACAGGCCAAGCAGGATCATTCCGGTGTAGATGATCAAAGCCCACGTAACCGCGATGCGCCGCGCGTGTGCGACGCTGTTCTTCTCGTCGCGCAGCGCCATGAAGTACTTCACGACATGCGGCTGACCCGGATAGCCGAGGCCGATGCCCAGGATCCCGAGCACGAAGCCGATCGCGAGGATTCCCGCGCGCGGCCCGGCTAGCTGCCCGTAGCCCTCGACAGGCACCGCCGTCATCGCTTCACCGAGCTGTGCGAGGCCTCCCACCTCGATCAGCGCGGCAGAGGGAAGGATGATCGCGGTCAGTGCCATCATCAATCCTTGCAGCGTGTCGGTGATACCGACAGCCCAGAGCCCGCCGAGCATCGTGTAGAGCAGGATCACGGCAGCACCGATCACGACCGCGACCCACATCTCGATTCCGAAGATCGTTCCGAAGATCTTGCCTGCCCCTTGGAACTGGGACGCGACGTAGGCGCCGAGCGAAAGCAGGATGATGAACGCCGCGAGCCAGAGCACGGCGCGGCGGCCGCGCCCGCGGGATCCAAAGGTCAGGACGTCGGCGATCGTCTTCGTGCCCGTGCGATGGCTGAAGCGCTGCAATGCAGGCGCGAGCACGAACCAGTTCAGCACGAAGCCGCCGACACAGGCCGGAAGCAACCAAAGCGCCGAGAGACCCCACGCCCACGCGGCGCCGCTCACGCCCAGCAGGGTCCACACCGAGGACGAGCTGGCCGAGGCACCGACGGCGGCGACGAGCGGTCCGAGTCCACGCCCGCCGAGGAAGAAGTCCGTGCCGTCCCTGGTCCGGCGTTGCGCCAGGATCCCGATGACGAGCAGGACCGCCATGTACACACACAGCGTGACGAGGATGACGGCCTCACGCGACATCGCGCGGCATCCTACGGGAATCACGGCTTGAGGCGCGGGTGCGAACTCCGGTACTGTGCGCTCATGCGATTCGCCGTTGTTGTTGGAGTGCTGGCTCTTCTCGTCTCTGCCGCATGGTCCGAGACGCCGCCGAAGCCGGACTTCGATCGGGTCGATCACAGCAAGCCCAAGAAGGCGCTGGCGCTCTCTTCGAAGTTCGGTAGTGCGAGCGAGATCAAGAAGATCGCCAAGGGGCTCAAGGCGGACGATCCGGTCGAGACCATTCGCGCCGTCGATGCGTGGATCAAGGCGAACTTCGCCTACAACGCGGAGCACTTCGACCGCTGGCGCAACTTCAAGCAGATGCGCAAGGACGGGACGTTCGGCGGCTGCGCCGATCACGCGGTCCTCTTCGGTCATCTGACGCGGGCCGCCGGCATCCCGACGGTCTTCGTCAAGACGATGGACTGCTTCTGGATCCGCGCGTTCGCCGCCGGCCTGCTGATGCCGAGCTGGAGTGGACACTGCTTCCTGGAGGTGCACATCGACGGCAAATGGGCGTTGCTCGACGCGTCGATGATGAAGCTCTACCGCGACTACGACCCGCAGACGCGGATCCTCCCCGGGTGCCGCTACGCCTACGACAAGGGCCTCGAGCCGTACAAGCTGGTCAAGTCCGTGCGCTGGGAGCTCTGGAAGCGCCAGACCGAGGCGCACTTCAAGGACTTCGACGTGACAAAGCTGCCTGTGGGAGACGGGGAGGTGCTCGCCTCGCAGCGTGCGTTCGTTGCCGCAGACGGCCCGTACTACCTGTGGCTGCGCGAGCGTTGCAAGGCACTCGGCCTCGGAGCGCCGGGCGGCTTCAACAACGACTTCTACAACCGCCTTCGTAGAGCCAGCGGCCGGCTCCTGGTCGTGACATGCGTGGGCGAGCGGCTGGTCTTTCCGAAGCAGATCGCCAAGGGCTATCTGCCGATGACGATGGAGCAGATCCAGGCTGCCCTGAAGGACGAGCCCCACGGGGCAGCTCGCGGCAGGGCGTGGGACGGCACCACGGTCGTGCTTCTCTACGCCCGCGACCAGGCCGCGATGCGCAAGGCGGTCGACGCGTTCCAGTTCCCGTAGGATCGCGGTATGCGCTACGTCCTCCTGTTCATCGCCCTGCTGTTCGTCTTCGCGTGGGGCGCCGCCGCAGACGAGCGCGAAATCGAAGACGTCGAGTGGATGACCGACCTCGCCGCAGCCGGGGCCAAGGCCAGGGAGGAGGGACGACCGCTACTGGTCGTCTTCCGCTGAGAACCGTGAAAGGACTGCGGTCCGTTCGACAGGCAGGTTGCCCGTTCCACACCTGAGCTTACCGAAGCCGCCAAGCGATACGTCTGTGCGCGTGTGACGAACATGGCCGGCGTCGACATCCATGTGTTCGACTTCGACTTCGACCTGACCTTCTGCGTCTTGCTGATGAACGCCGACGGGACGATCTACCACACCTACGGCGGGCGGGACTGGACCGATCCGCAGTCCCACCTCTCGATGAAGGCATTTGTCGACGTGCTCCGGAAGACCGTGCGCGAGCACGAGGCGTACAGCGCGGATCCCAGGCCGCCCAAGAAGCGCCCGAAGCTCACCGTCGAGCGGATTCCTCCGATGGCGGAGCGTATCCGCAAAGGCAAGCAGCCAACGTGCTACCACTGCCACACGGTTCACGACATGCTTCACGAAGACCGCAAGCAGCGCGGAGCCTGGAAGCGCGCGGACACCTGGATCTGGCCGGATCCGGTTGAGGTGGGGCTGCGTCTCGACAAGGAGAAGCAAGCCGTGGTGCGCGCGGTCGAGGCCAAGAGCGCGGCTGCCAGAGCGGGGATTCGTCCCACGGATCGCTTGACGAGTCTCGGCGGGCGGCGGGTTCTGACCTTCGGCGACGTGCAGCGAGTGCTGGACGAGGCCCCGCACGGCGCGACGTCGATTCCCGTCACATGGATGCGTGCGGAGGGCGAGAAGAGGGGCGCGCTGCGGCTGCCGGCGCAGTGGAAGGAGGCGGATCCGCGTGTCTACGCGTGGCGGCCCTCGAAGTGGCCGCTCTCGCCCAAGCCGGGCTTCGGTGGACGCGAGCTGAAACGTGGCGAGCTCACCAAGCTCGGTCTTGCGGAGGACGCCTTCGCGTTTCGCGTCGGCTACGTCGTGACGTGGGGCCCGAACGCGCATACCGGGCGCAACGCGCGCAAGGCGGGCATTCGTAAGGGCGACATCGTCACGTCCATCGGAGGCAAGGTCGACTTCGACAGCGTGTCGCACTTCCACGCCTGGTTCCGGCTCACGCAGAAGGCCGGTAGCAAGGTCGAGATCGTGCGCTACCGCAAGGGCAAGAAGGCCGTGCTCACCATGGACGTGATCGAGTAGAGAGCCGCAGGCACTCAATGGCCTTTTAGCTCCTTGGGCATGTTGCCGTCTTTCAGCTTGATGTTGAGGACCTCAATCGTGTTCGGGTGGACGCGCAGGTCCTGGATCCACCACTGCGGCGGTCCGGGCACGTCCTTGTGCACGATCCGGACCGTGTAGAGGCCCGCAGGCAGCTGGGCCTGCAGTGCGCCGTGGGATCCCGTCTTGTGCGTGACGGACACCGGCTTCCCGGGCACGCGCCCGCCGCGCCGTTCCCAGAACCACACCTTGACGCCCCCGACGCGACGGTTCCAGGCATCGGTCAGCAAGACACGCACTGTGCCCGCGCGCTCGATCTCGAAGTCCTGCCGCGTGTACTGGCTCGTTGGATGCATCACGAACTCGCGCGTGCCATAGCCACGCGCCGACACACGGATGTTGACCTTCTTGTTGACCGGGATGTTGCGTAGCTCGAAGTCGCCGGCGCTGTCCGTCCGGCGGTACTGCGCCGACCACGGCTCCGCGACCTCGACCTTGATGCCGCGCAGCGGCTGCTTGCGCCCATCCACGACGCGGCCCTTCAACGGATTGGCCGCTTCAAAGGCCAGGAGGCCCAGGTCGCGCGTCTCTTCCGAGGCCCACGGCGAGCGCTCGAGGTGCAGGATCGGGGGGAGTCCCTTGGTCTTGAACACGTACATCGGCGGGGGCGAGAACGCTGCCGGCCCGCGCCGCAGGAAGCCCTTCTCCTTGTCGAGCCACAGCTCGCCATAGTCGGTCTTGCGGCCCGGCACGACGCTCGCGTAGACGGTCGAGCCCTTGGGTAAGTCCGGGAACCGGCCCTTGACGCGCGTGCCGTCGAAGAGCGTGATCTCCATGCGTGGGCTACCCGGCGCGACGCTGTCGACATGCTTGCGCTCGTAGGACCACTTCGTCGTCGGGACGTCGTAGGCGACGACACCCAGGATGCCGCTCGGTCGCGTGAGCCCGTCGATGCGGAAGTCGCCCTTCGTGTCGGTCTTCACCCGCACGAACTCGGTCTTGTCGTACGAACGCCACGACACCTTTGCCATCCAGATCGCCTCGCCGCGCTTGTTGCGGACCGTGCCGAGGATCTGCTTGCCGCGAGGGATCCGGATGTCGAGCTTCTCGACGTGCGCCGCACGGAGCTCGACCTTCTCGCGGTGAGACGGCGCGTTGCGGCGACTCGCCTCTACGACGTAGTGCCCCGGCGTCATCCCCTTGAACGACCAGTGCCCGATGCCGACGCTGTCTCTCGGGTAGATCGGGAAGACGTGCCGGCCGCTGCGTAGGGTGATCTCGATGCCGCTGAAGGGCTCCCCGCGCAAGTCCGCGACGCGCACCTCCAGCTCGGACGTCTTCGAGAGGTGAATCGTGGCCTCGGCCTTCTCCGTCGTCATCGCGTAGGTCGGCATGCTCCATGCGTAGTGCCGGTCGGTAGGCAGCGCGATGGCCTGCAGCAGCGTCTGCAGCGGTACCGCCTTGAACGCGCAGCGGCCCTCGGCGTCCGTGCGCCCGCGCGGTGTGCGGGCGTCGAGCATCTCGAGCGTTTCGTCCTTCGGCTCCCACGCACCCCGGTGGATACCCGGCGGCGTGCCCGGCGGCAGGAGCTGCACCTCCACGTTGGGTACCGGCTTGTCCTTCTCGTTGAGGACGACGACTTCGAGCTCCGCGCCTTCTCCGATGGTGAGTTCGTAGTCCTCGCGCGGTCGCTCGAAGTTCTCGCGCTTGCGCAAGGGGACGTAGCCCTCGACCTGTGCGATCAGCGTGAGGGGGTGGTTCGGTCGGACGCCATGGATTTCGAAGCGCCCCTCTTCGTCCGTGACAGGCGAGGCGATCTCGAATCCGAGGTCCTCGTCGAACGTGTGGATCACCCCGCCTTGCAGCGGCTTCGTCGTACGAAAGTCGAACAAGCGCCCCTTGATGGTGATGCCCGGCTGGAGGGCGACCTCGTTGTCGCGTCGCGACGTCGCCAGACCGCGGTGGGGCACGAAACCCGCCTTGCCCGCGCGGAACACGAACTCGCGCTCGTCGACCTCCACCTCCAAGACGCCGTCGTCCTCGGTCTCGCCCAGGGACACGCCTTCATCGGTCGCGATCTCGACGCCGCCCAACGGCGCCGCTGTCTCGGTGGAGACCACGGCGAATCGGAAGCGCCAGGGCCCCGTCTCGACGGGGACCGTCGCGGCCTGGTCCTCTACGGCTTCCCCGCCGCGCGGCGCGGGGCCGGACTCCAGCGTCGGCGCGCTGCGCCGGGCTGCTTCCGCTTCCTCACGCTCCAGCGCGTCGATGCCGCCGCCCGCTGAGAGGTCGTCGTCCGCGGTCGGGTCGCCTGCGAGGAGCAGCCAGAGCGCGGCTGCGGCAAGCAGGACTCCAGCGCCGATCCACGCGCGTGTCAAAACAGCTGCACTCTCCGAGTTCCTCCGGGCTCCCTGTTCAGACGCCGCGGAGTATACGATTCCTCCCCTTGAACCCCTGGAGGTCGAGATGTCGACACGCACGATCCTGGTGATTCTCCTCGTCGCAACGGCGGCAACGCTCTGGGGCCTGCGCGCCGGTGAAGCCCGCGACGCGAACGCCATCGTCACGAAGACGGTCGCGTACAAGCACGATTACGTCGAGCTGGAGGGCTTCCTCGCATACGACCCGAACGCCAAGGGCAAGCGCCCCGGCGTTCTGGTGATCCACGAGTGGTGGGGCCTGGGGGAGCATCCCAAGGCACGCGCGAAGAAGCTCGCCGAGCTTGGCTACGTGGCCTTCTGCGCCGACATGTACGGCAAGGGCAAGTTGACGACGGACATCCCGACGGCCCAGAAGTGGTCGGGGGCGTTCTACAAGGACCGCGCGGGGCACGGGCGGGCTCGCATCAAGGCGGGCTACGACGTACTCGCCGGCCACGAGCTCGTCGATCCCGCGCGCATCGGCGCGATGGGATTCTGCTACGGCGGCACGGTCGCGCTCGAAGTCGCCTGGTCCGGTCTGCCGGTCAAGGCCGTCGTCAGCTTCCACGGCAGCCTCACGACACCCGGCGAGGCAGACCTGGCAAACGTCAAGAGCAGCATTCTGGTTTGCCACGGGGCGGACGACGCGTTCGTTCCCGAAGACCAGGTGTCAGCGTTCGTCGAGAGCATGAAGAAGAACGACCACGACTGGGTACTGGTGAACTACGGGAACGCGGTCCACTCCTTCACGCACAAGGGGGCGGGCGAGCGCGGCATCAACGGCGTCAAGTACAACGCGGAGGCCGACGCACGTTCCTGGGCGCACATGAAGGCCTTCTTCGCGGAGTGTCTGGCTCCCTAACGCTGTCCCCGCGCCGCTTGAAGATGGGCCCCCGACCGGGAGGCCCAGATGCCGCAGTGGCTGGACGACATCCTCGCAACCCTGCGAGGCCTGAGCTGGTACGAGATCCTCGGCATCTACGTCGTCGTCGCGTTCCTCGTGATGTTCGTCATCGTCCGTGGCTTCCTGTTCCTGACCCGCAAGACGAAGACGGACCTGGACGACCGGGCCGTCGCCGCGGTTCGCCGGCCGGTCTTCCTCACGGTTCTCTTCATCGGCATCAACGAGGCCATGGAGGCCTACAGCACGCCGCCCGAGACCATCCTGCTCTGGTCACGGATCATGACGACCGTCGCGATCGTCCTCTGGATGAGCGCGCTCATGAAGATCGGCGATGCGCTCCTGGAGGCGCTCGCCCGGCGCGTCGACGACTTCCAGTGGATCAACATGCGCTCGCTGCCGCTTTTCGAGATCACGGCGAAGCTGCTGCTGATCGGCGGTGCGATCTACTGGATCATGGTGACCTGGGACAAGGACCTGACCGGTTGGCTGGCGTCGGCCGGCGTGCTCGGGATCGCAATCGGCTTCGCCGCGAAGGACACGCTCGCCAACCTCTTTGCCGGCATCTTCATCCTGGCCGACGCGCCGTACAAGCTCGGCGACTACATCGTGCTGGGCTCCGGCGAGCGCGGTGAAGTGACCGACATCGGCATTCGCTCGACGCGCATTCGTACACGCGATGACATCGAAATCACGCTGCCAAACGGCGTGATGGCGAACAGCAAGATCATCAACGAGTCCGGCGGTCCGCATCTGAAGCGGCGTGTGCGCATCAACGTGGGCGTGGCCTACGGATCAGACATCGACAAGGTGCGCGCCGCCCTGCTCGAGGTCGCGGAGGAGAGCGAGCTCTTTGCCAACCACCCGCAGCCCAGCGTCCGCTTTCGCAGCTTCGGCGACTCCGCACTCGACTTCCAGCTGCGGGGCTGGATCGAGAAGCCAGTGCTGCACGGCCGCGCAGTCGATCAGCTCAACACGATGATCTACAAGCGCTTCAACGCCGACGGCATCGAGATCCCGTTCCCGCAGCGGGATGTGCACGTGCACGGCACCCTGTAGGGGCGACCCTTGTGGTCGCCCCACGCCGCGCTCGGCGAATCACAGGGCTCCCTGTCCGGGCAGCCCTTGTGGCTGCCCCGCAGCGTGCAGTCGCGGGCGGGCACAAGGCCCGCCCTTACAGCGACACACCACAGTGATGAACCCCTGATGGGGCGACCACAAGGGTCGCCCCTACGCGCGCTGACCTTGCGGGTCACCGCTTCCGCGGCGGCTTCGTGACCACACGACTCTCGCCGCCCGTGACCGTCGCGACCTGACGCATGAACTTCTTGATCTCCGCCAGGTCCCGTTTGGGTTGGCCCGTCTTGTCGAGCTCTTCAAGCGTAAGCGCCACCGTGTGGATCACGACGCGGCGGTAGCGATTCCAGATATTGACGCTCGCGAGGATCGCCTCGGGGACGATGGGGGTGCCGTCCGTCGCCAGGCCGTCGGTGAGAAGGAAGATCGTGTCGATCCGGGGGTTCTCCCGAAACGCCTTCTCGAGCGCGGCATGCATGTACGTACCGCCCCGCGGCGCTTCGAAGTTCTTCGACACCCACTGGAGCGCCTGATCGACGCTCTCACCCGTCGCCTCCGTCTCGCCCTTGCGCCAGGCCTTTACCTTGTCGGAGAACACGATCAGGTTGAACAGCGGCGGCGGGCCGAGGCGCTCCGGCCCGCTCTTTCGAGGCGGCAACCGCTTCAGCACGCGCGTGAGCTCGTCGCGGGCGACCACGATGCGCGTGTCGTCCTGGCCCCACGGGAACGCCATCGAGCCCGAGAGGTCGACGATGAACAGAAGGCGGTCGGAGTTGACGCCGACGCCGTAGTACGTCGCCACGCTGCTTGACCCCTTCGGCAGCGCGACCTCGGCGCTGCGGTTGTTCCACCAGTTGATCCAGTCCTCGGGATCGAAGCCGATGTCCTTCCCGCTGATCGAGCGCAACACCTCGTGGGCGACGGCGCGCGTGCGCGTGTTGGGCTCCACGAGAAGCGCCGCCACCTCGGGCACCATCTCGGCGAGCTTGGCCAGCCCGATGCCCTGTGCGGCGGCCTGACGCACGACCTGTTCGTCGTCATTGAGCAGCTTCGTGAGCGTGGGGGCGATGTTGACCTCGTCGAACGGCTTCTGGCGGGCAAGGACATCGGCGCATGCGAGGCGAATGCGCCAGTCTGCGTGTCCAGCGGCTCGCAGGATGTACGGGCGCACCCGCTGGCCGCCGATGCTGCCCAGCGCGCGCACGGCCGCGTACGCGATGGCGACATGCTTCTTGTGTGGAGCGTACCGGGCGTACACATCGCGCACGCGTTGGACGGCGCGTGCGTCGCCGTGGACGTACTGCGCGCTCAGCGCGGCTTCGACCGTGCTGCGCCGGCCCTCGAGCGCCTCGGTGGCAAGCCACGTGAGTGCGCTTTTGTCCTCGATCTGCGCGTACGACTCGCCCAGCACCTCGACGAGCACGTCGGTCGGCCGGCGCCCCACGATGGTGCCCAGCTTCTTGGCGCACTTCGTGTCGAGCTGCGGACCGACGGAGATGATGGCGACGACCTGGTCGTCGATGAGCTTGGCCTTGTCGGCGATGCGGACGAGCAGGTCGCGCGACGCCGGGCAGCGGACGTTGCCGAGGTCGCGGATCGCCTGCATGCGCTTGGAGAACGAGCTGAAGTCGCGGAACTTCAGAAGCGATTCGTATTGCGTGCGCAGCGCTTCGACTTGCGCGGCAAGCGCGCGGTTCTCACCGCTCCATGCGGTGCCGCGCACGCAGGCGAACAGACTGAGAACGACCAAGCAGACGGTGGTCGCAACGGCCTTCAACAACGACTCCCGACCGACGGATCATACGAAGCGGTCGGAGCGCGCGACGGGAAACGGCCGTAGACGCGAACGGCTTGCGGTCGTTTACTCGTGCGTGACATCTCCCCTCCCGCCATTGGGACCATGACACCATGCGCCGCGGCCTGGTCCTCGTGTTGTCTTCCGTCCTGCTCCTCGCAGGCGGTATCGCCTTTGCCGCCATCGGCGTACGCGCGCTGGAGCTGGAGCGTGAGGACAGTAGGCGTGAAGCCCGCGAGCGCGTGCGCCACATCCTCTCGCGCGCGGCCCAGGATGCGCAGCGGCTCGCGCTCTTGCCTACCGGTCCCCCGGAGAAGGCCTGGCGCCTCGAGATCGCGACCGCCGAGGGGTCGGGCGAGATGCCCTCGGTCGATGACCGCATCAAGATCGACACGGCGAAGTCCGCCGCACGCGCCGGCCGCGCGGGAGCGGAGACTGCCTACAAGCTCTACAGCCGCCTCGCGAAGTCCGCCGGGCAGCGCTGGTTCCGCCAGGTTGCTGCCCTCAACGCCGGCCGCATCGGCCTCGCGCTCGGCAACGACGAGATGGCGCGCGTGTTCCTCGAGCAAGCGAGCCAGGCGATCCCGCTGCTCACGTGGGAAGGCGAGCAGGTCCGGCTCGTCGCGCTGAAGCTGCTTGCGGAGGACGGCCTGCGCCGCGGGAGTACGCGCGAGACATCGACGTTCCTCGACGAGGTGCAGGACGGCAGCCGCCTGGTGCGCGGCAACGTGCGCGGTCCCGATGCGCTCCTGCTCGAGCTCGCCGACGACGTCGACGCCGGCAAGCTCGACATCCACCCCGCTGTGGGGCGTCGGCTCGCCAAGGCCGCGGCGTACGCGCGCCTGGGGCTCCGCGCTGTCGAGGCGCTTCCGCGCGGCGGTGCGGTGCTGCTCGACGAACTCGTTGCCTTGCGCCGCGGCGACATCGTCCAGATGCGCCATCCCTCCAGCCTCGTCGAGTGGTTCGAAGACGAGGTCGTCGCCTACGTCCCGCCGGCCGGTGCGATGCTGATGCCCTATACGACGAAGCTGGCCTCTCCGCTGGAGGGCGTCGTCCTCGAGGTGCGCTCGGTGCCGAACCCCTCCTTCCGCAAGGCGCCCCTCGTCGCGCTGGTCGGAGGGCTGACGGTGTACAGCCTGGGGGCCCTCCTGGCACTCGTGGCCGTGCAACGCCGCCGCCGGGCGGCTCGGATGCAGTCGGAGTTCGTGGCCGCGGTCTCCCATGAACTCAAGACGCCGATCGCCTCTGTGCGCGCCATGGCCGAGTTCATGGCTGACGAGGCGGGAACGGACCCCCAGCGCGCGCGCGAGTACGCCGGCCGCATCGAGGCGGAGATGCGCCGCCTCGGCACGACGGTCCGCAACGTGCTGGACGCGTCGCAAGTCGAGCGCCAGGGGGTGCTGCCCGTGGTGTTGGAGCAGGGCGACCCGGCACCGGTCGTCCAGGAGGCCGCCGACGCGTTCCGCCCCGACCTCGAGATGCGCGGCTTCGCGTTCGTGTGCGAGGTCGAACCCGCTACGACACCGCTTTCCTTCGATCGCGATGCCCTACGCGGTGTCCTGGTCAACCTGCTGGACAACGCGGCGAAGTTCTCGCCGGAGGTTCGTGACATTCGGATGGAGGCGGGCCCCGTGGAGGGCGACGAGGCCGCCTACGGCATCACAGTTTTCGATCGTGGGATCGGGATCGACCCTCGGAAGCAAGACAGACTGTTCGGACGTTTCTACCGGGGGGCGGAGGCCCGCAAGGGAGCCGCGCCCGGAGTCGGCCTGGGTCTGCACGTCGCGCGCAGCGTCATCGAGGCGCACCAGGGCCGGATCTGGGCGGAGGTGCGACCGGGCGGGGGGGCCGTCTTCCGGATCGAGTTGAGGGAGCCGGCCGCGAGCGAGTGAGCCCGGGACGTTGGTGGGGAGGCCAGCCGGACGTGAGTGCGGAACGTATTCTGGTCGTCGAGGACGACGAGAGCCTCGGCACCGTCCTCGTCGACGCGTTGCGAAGGGACGGGTTCGACGCGCTGCTGGAGCGCGACGGCCGTGCGGCGCTGCAGCGTGCGCTGAGCGAGAGCTTCGAGCTCATCATCCTCGACTTGATGCTGCCCCGGATGGACGGCTACGAGATCTGCCGGCGTCTGCGGGGCTCCGACCGGGAGACGCCGGTCCTCATGCTGACGGCCCGCGGTCGCGAGGAGGACCGCGTGCGCGGTCTCGACATCGGTGCGGACGACTACGTCGTCAAGCCGTTCTCCCTGAAGGAGCTGATGGCGCGCGTGCGTGCCCGTCTGCGCTCGCGCCATCCGGACGCGCCGAAGACCGTGCGCCTCGGCGAGGCGGAGATCGACCTCGGTGCGATGCGGGTCCATCGGTCCGGAAAGACCGTGCCCCTGACCAAGCTCGAAGCGGGCGTCCTCAAGCTCTTCCTCGCCCATCCGGGGGAGGTGTTGAGCCGGGGCCGCTTCCTGGACGAGGTGTGGGGCTACGACCGCCATCCCACGACGCGTACGGTGGACATGCACGTCGCCCGCATCCGCGACAAGATCGGTGACGCGGGCTCCACGCCGCGCTTCATCCAGACGGTGCATGGCGTGGGCTATCGGTACGAGCCGGAGCCGTAGGCGACCGCTCGTAGCCACTACCACCACGACCTCTACCACGACCACCGGAGCACCAGCGCTCGTCCCCGTGGGAGTGTTGGGTGCCGTCGTGATGGTGGAAAACGGCCCGCCGACACGGCGGGCCGTTTTCTGTAGGATCCCCGGCCATGGATGTCCACGGCTGGATCGCTCTCGCCACCCTTGCAGGCGCCACCTACCTCTTCATCAGGCGTCCGATCCCGCTGGGCATCTCCGCGCTCGCAATTCCAGTCGTCCTCGTCACAACGGGCGTTCTGAGCGATCCGAAGCAAGCACTGCTTGGGTTCGGGAACCATGCGGTGATCTCGATCGGTGCGATCTTCATCATCGGCGCGGGCCTGCGCGAGAGCGGCGTCGCCACGATCATCGCGCGCGGTCTCCAGCGCGTTGGCGGACGCAGCGAGCTCGGCCTCGTGATGCTCATGATGAGCGCCACGGCGATCCTGGCCGCGTTCATGAACAACACCGCCGTCGTAGCGATCCTTCTGCCCGTCGGCATGGCGCTCTCGCGCCGTGCCAATCTCGCGCCCTCGCGCCTCTTGATGCCGATCTCCTTCGCAGCGGTGCTCGGCGGCACGATCAGCATGATCGGCACGGCACCGAACTTCATCGTCGCCGACTACTACAACAACGGCGACTTCGACGGGAAGATCGGCATCTTCGACTTCGCCAATGTGGGGATCCCGATCACGGTCGTCGGCGTGGTGTTCATGGCCATCTTCGGTCGCAGGCTCCTGCCCACGGTCAAGACGGAGGATCGCCTGGCGGCTGCTCAGCTGCCTGAGCAGGTCGCATCGAACTACGGCGTGCCGGACAAGCTGTTCATGATCCGGATCGCGAAGTCCTCGGCCATTGTGGGCAAGACCATCGTCGAGACCGACATCCGCAACAAGTACGGTCTAGATGTCGTGATGGTGCGGCGCGGCGCGGCCCTGGGCCAGCGCTGGCTGCAACCCGATCCGGACCTGCGCTTCGAGGCCGACGACCACCTCTACTGCTCGGGTCCGGACGAAGCTGCGTGGGACTTCTGCGAGACGGAGGAGCTGCAGTTCGGTCTCGCCGACGACAAGGCGATGGACGAGATCATGTCGCACGGCGCCACGCTGGCCGAGGTCACCCTCACGCCGCACTCGCCCGCCATCGGCCGCACGTTCAAGAGCATGGACTTCCGCAAGCGCTTCGGCCTGAACGTACTGGCACTGTTCCGCGGACAGGAGGTCCTGCGCGAAAAGAAGCTCGCCGACCTCGAGCTCAGTCTCGGTGACGCCTTCCTTGTGTCCGGCTCCGCGCGCCACGTGCGCCAACTGTCGGCACACCCCGACTTCGTCGTACTCACCGACCAGTCGCAGGTCGAAGACATCACGCGCGCTCCGCTGGCGCTCGGCATCATGATGCTCGCGCTCGTGCCGCCGATTGCGCTCGACTTCCCGCTCCCGATCAGCGCGATGGGCGCCGCGATCCTCATGATCCTGACGCGGTGTATCTCGCGATCCGGCCTTCGCCGTGCGATGGACTGGAACGTGCTCCTGCTCTTGATCGGGACGCTGCCCCTCGGACTCGCGCTCACGCAGACCGGCATCGACCAGTTGGCCGCCGACTGGATCACCGGGATCGTCAGCGACAAGCTCACCCTGTTCGCCGTGCTCTTCGTGATCGCGGCCGCGTTCTCCATGCTCGCAAGCAACGCAGCGGCGGCGGTCATCGTCGCGCCCGTTGCGATCGCGGCGGCCGACACGCTGAGCATCGATCCGAAGGCGGCGCTGCTTGCCATGGCCTACGGCTGCAGCTGCAACTTCATCGTGCCCTACTCACAGTGCAACCTGATCGTGATGGCGCCCGGCGGCTACAAGGCCGTGGACTTCGTCAAGGCCGGTCTCGTGCTGAGCGTCGTCATGGCTGTCACGACGGTGGTTGTCCTCGCGATCATGGGGTAGGCGACGAGCCCTCTCACTCGGCCACGGCCACGGCCACGGCCACGGCGACGCGAGCGGCGTACGCACCACGCGTACGCGTCCGACCCTCCGTCGTCACCTCTCAACCCGTTCGTTGCACGCGTTTTACGTCCCCTGGGCCCCCGGCCCTCATCTCTCCGCCTCCCCGGGTTCTCCCTGCCCGGCTCCGCCTGTACCTTCGTGAGGCTCTGGAGGAGATTCCATGCGCATCGCACTCTGTGTCCTTCTGTCCCTGGCCCTCGGCTTGGCCGCCCTGCCGGCGCGCGCCGAAGAGCCCACGCCGCCGCCGGCCCCCAAGCCCGACCCGTCCAAGGCGCTCTACATCAGCGAGTCCCTGATGCCGTCGGAGAAGAACGCGCCGGAAGGCTGGGAGCTCGAGGACGACGACAGCGGGTTCGCCGCCATCGAGGACAAGCTCATCGCCATCGGCGAGGGGCTCGGCCTCGACGACGACAGCTTCTACGTCCAGTTGCAGGCCTTCTCCAAGGGCGGCGCGAACGTGATCGCCGCCATGGTCGATGTCGACAAGAAGGTCTTCGCCTACAAGCATGCGCTCACTGCCAAGGCCACCGAGTCCGGCTGGTCGGTGAGCGACCTCGGCCACCCGGGACGCATCCTCGTCATCAGCGGTTCGGGCAGCACGGTGGGCGAACTCGAGAAGGCGCTCCACGAGCACGCCATCTACGCGCTCACCGAGATGGCCATGAACCGCATACGCGGCCGCGGCGGCCAGGAGGACGTGGGCCGTGCAGCGGCCGTGAAGTACACGCGCTACATCGAGTCGATCGCGCCGGGCGCCGGCGCGGCCAGCGCCGTTCGCGGGGTCGTGCACTGGATCCAGAGCCGCAAGGCCATCAAGAAGCAAGGCGACAAGCCGGATCGCGGCGAAGAAGAGAAGGCCGTCAAGTTCTTCGGGAAGGCCTTCGCCGACGGCACGAAGTACCCGCCCAAGGGCAGCGTTCGTGTCTGGGCTGCTGCGCAGCTCGGCGGCATCCTGCTGACGTGGAAGGACAAGTCGAAGCTCGACGAGGCGACCCGCGCGCTCGAGATCGCCGTCAAGTACGAGAAGGACGGCCGGCGCATGAGCCAGCGCTTCGAGAGCCGCTACAACCTCGCGTGTGCCTACGCCCGCGCCAAGCGCGTCGACGATGCCTTCAAGATGCTCGAGAAGAGCCTCGAGGTCCTCAAGAACATGCCCGTGCGCGCTTGGCGCAACAGCCACAAGCACGCCGAAGAGAAGGACGAGGACATGGCGCCGCTACGGAACGATCCGCGCTTCAGCAAGCTGATGGAGGACTTCCGGCCGCCGGCGCCCAAGAAGAAGGCGCACTAGCGCCTCTGCTGCGCCCGGCGTCCCTAGAGGCGCTCGACTAGGGCTGCCAGACCCAGGCCGCCGCTGATGCACAGCGTGGCGACGCCGCGCTTGACGTCGCGCTCGATCATCGAGTGCAGGAGCGTCACGAGGATGCGTGCGCCGGTCGCACCGATCGGGTGGCCGAGCGCGATCGAGCCGCCGTCGACGTTGAGCTTCTCCTCGTCGATCCCCAACTCGCGGTTGCACGCCAACACCTGCGCCGCGAAGGCTTCGTTCAGCTCCCACAGGTCGATGTCGTCCGCCGAGAGGCCCGTCTTCTCGAAGAGCTTGCGCATCGCCGGTACCGGGCCGATGCCCATGACCTTCGGATCGACGCCGGCTTCGGTGTAGGCCACCAGACGCGCCATCGGTGTGACGCCGTGCTTCTCCGCGGCAGCCTGCGACAGGACCATGATGGCGGCCCCGCCGTCCGTGATGCCGCTCGAGTTGCCGGCGTGGACCGACCCCTCCTTGCGGAAGACCGCCGGGAGCTTGGCGAGCTTCTCGGCGACGACGCCGTCGCGGGCGTGCTCGTCCTCGTTGAAGGTCCACTCGCCCTTCTTGCGGTCCTTCAGCGGGATGCCGACCTTCTCCGCTTCGAAGCGGCCGCGCTTGCGTGCGGCCTCGGCGCGGTTCTGGCTCTGGGCCGCGTAGCGGTCCTGGTCGTCGCGGGTGATGTCGTACTGGTCGACGAGGTTCTCAGCCGTGGCGCCCATCAACTGGTCGGCGAGCATGCAGTGGAAGCCGTCCTGGTACATGCCGTCGATGACGCGGTCGTTGCCGAGGCGGTAGCCCCAGCGCGCGCGCGGCAGGAAGTAGGGCGTGTTCGACATGCTCTCCATGCCGCCGGCCAGCACGATGTCGGCCTGGCCGAGGCGGATGGCGTCCGCGCCCAGGAGCACGCTCTTGAGCGCGCTGCCGCAGGCCATGTTCACGGTCCAGGCGGGGCGCTCGACCGGGACGCCGGCGCGCACCGAGACCTGCCGGCCGGTGCCCGGGCCCTGCCCGGCCTGGCGGCCGTGGCCGAAGATCGTCTGGTCGACGGCGTCGGGGGCCAGGCCGGCGCGCTCCAGCGCCGCGGAGGCGGCCGCCACGCCGAGGTCGGGCGCCGAGAGGCCCGCCAGCGAGCCGCCGAACTTACCGATGGGCGTCCGCACGCCGCCTGCCAGGTAGATGTCGTCCGCCATGCCGTGTTCTCCGCCCCGCGGCCCGCGCACCGGTGCGCGACGGGGCTGCGGATCGTACCGGCCGCGCCCGGGCCGGCCTCCTTGTGGACGGGGGTGCACGACGCTTGGCGGTCGCCCTGAGCCGGGTAGCCTTGCGCGCCATGGCCGCGAAGAAGAAAGCCCCGGCGAAGAAGAAGGCGGCCAAGAAGAAGGCCGCGGCCAAGAAGAAGGCCGCGGCGGCCAAGAAGGCCGTAGCGAAGAAGAAGGCCGCCCCCCCGAAGAAGGCGGCTGCGAAGAAGAAGGCGGCCGAGGCGCCCCCGGTTCCCGCGGGCCCGAAGCCGGTCCCGCTGCCCAAGGTCCCCAAGATGCCGGCGCGCCGCAAGGACGGCGTCATCACGTTGGCATTCGGCGCCGAGTCGGACCAGGCCTTCATGGTGTACGCGCTTGCGATGGCCAAGGTCGACACCGAGGACCGGCGCTACGAGCTCGTCCGCACGGACATGCAGAAGCTCGACCACGCGGCGATGGACGGCAAGTACGACGTCACGGCGATCACGTACGGCGCCTACCCCTCCGTGCGCGCTCGCTACCTCGTGCTGAGCTGCGGCGGCAGCTACGGCGACCACACGGGGCCCGTGCTGGTCGCGCGCAAGCCCATTCGTGCCGGCGAGGTGGATGGACTCGTCGTCGCCGTCCCCGGGGAGACATCCACCGCTGCGATCGCGTTGCGGTTGTGGCTCCCGCAGGCGGAGCTCGAGATGACTGCCATGCCGACGCGCGAGATCTCGCTGCGTATCCGCGCAGGCCACGTGCGCTCCGGGCTGCTCATCAACGAAGACCAGATCACGTATCGCAACCACAACCTCATGCGCGTCGTGGACCTGGGCCGCTGGTGGGGCGAGATGACCGAGGGGCTGCCGCTCGCACTCGGCACGAACGTCATCCGGCGGGACATCTCCTTCGAGGAACGCTCCAAGATCGCGCTCGATCTCAAGCGCTCCATCGCCTACGCCCTCGGCCATCGGGAAGAGGCGCTCGACTGGGCCATGCAGTACGCGGGCAACCTCGATCGCGACACACTCGACCGCTACATCGCTCGCTACGTCAACGATCTCTCGCTCGACTGCGGCGAGCGCGGACGGCAGGCCGCGGGCCTCTTGTTCAAGGAAGCGCACCGTCTCGGCATCGTGCCTGACCTCCTCGAGCCCGTCTTCCACGGCGATGAGGAGGCCGCTGCTGCGGCGGAGGAAGCGCGCAAGATCAAGGAGGCGAAGGCCGCCGCCGCCGCCAAAGCCAAGGCGAAGGCAGAAGCCGAGGCCGCCAAGCTCGCCGAAGAGGAAGGTCAGTAGGGGCGACCCTTGTGGTCGCCCCACAACGGGTTCCGCGGATCAGAGCGGTCCCTGTCCGGGCGGCCCTTGTGGCCGCCCCCTCCCCGCTACGCCGGCGACGATGCCAGGACGCCGAGGTCCCGTCCGACCTTCGTGAACGCGGCGATCGCCGTGTCGATGTCTTCCGTGGTGTGCGCCGCAGAGATCTGCACGCGGATGCGCGCCTGGCCCTTCGGCACCACGGGGTACGAGAAGCCGATCACGTAGATGCCCTCGGCGAGCATCGCGTCGGCCATCTGGACGCTCAGCCGCGCGTCCCCGAGCATGATCGGAACAATCGGATGCACGCCGGGGCGGATGTCGAAGCCCGCCGCCGTCATGCCCGCGCGGAAGCGTTCGGTGTTGGCCTCCAGCTTGTCGCGCAGCTCCGTCGTGGCGGTGAGCAGGTCCATGCACGCCATTGAGGCGGCAACGATGGGCGGAGCCAGCGAGTTGCTGAAGAGATACGGGCGCGAGCGCTGGCGGAGCAGCGAGACGATCTCCTGCTTCGACGCCGTGAACCCGCCCGACGCGCCGCCGAGCGCCTTGCCAAGGGTCGACGTGATGATGTCGATGCGGTCCATCACGCCGCAGTGCTCGGGCGTGCCGCGTCCGGTCTTGCCGATGAAGCCTGTTGCGTGCGAGTCGTCGACCATGACCATCGCGCCGAACTTCTCGGCGCGATCGCAGACTTCCTCGAGCTTGGCGATGTCGCCGTCCATCGAGAACACGCCGTCCGTGGCGACCATGATGCGCCGGGCGCCGGCTTCCTGGGCTTCGGTCAGCTTCGCCTCGAGGTCGTCCATGTCGTCATGCGCGTACCGGAAGCGCTTGGCCTTGCAGAGACGCACGCCGTCGATGATCGAGGCGTGGTTCAGAGACGCGGAGACGATGGCATCCTCAGGCCCTAGCAGGACCTCGAAGAGGCCGCCGTTGGCGTCGAAGCAGCTGCTGTAGAGGATCGCATCTTCCTGGCCGACGAAGTCGGCGAGCTTCTGCTCGAGCTCCGTGTGCCGGTCCGTGGTTCCGCAGATGAAGCGCACCGACGACATGCCGTAGCCGCGGTCGTCGAGCGAAGCGCGGACCGCATCTTCGAGAGCCGGGTGGTCCGAGAGGCCGAGGTAGTTGTTGGCGCAGAAGTTCAACACCTCCTGCCCGCCTGACACGCGGATGTGCGCGCCCTGCGGCGTCACGATCCGGCGCTCGTTCTTTGTCAGTCCGGCGGCCTCGATCTCGTCGAGCTCGGCCTGGAAGCCTGCGCGCACGTTGTCGTACATCGGTTCGCTCCTTGAGTTCGGGCCTACCTTAGCCCCGCCCGAGCGGCGGTGCACCTCACGAGACGAGCCGCCTCCGGGCGGCTACATTGATGCCCATGCGGGCTCGTCTCCTCGTTCTCATCCTGCTGTTGTGCGCGGGCGGTCCCATCGCGTACGCCGACGACACGAAGGAGGTGCGCAAGGCGTTCCGCGAGGCGCTCAAGACCGAGGACTGGAAGACACGGCGCGAGGCCTACTACGTGCTCTCCGACTACGACGGCAAGGCCGTCGTGGAGGAGGTCCTGTCTGCCATGACCAAGGAGAAGAACCCCGCGGTCGTCCTCACGGCCATCAAGGTGCTGGCGGGCTTCGAGTCCCTGGAGGCGCAGGAGGCCCTCGTTCACACGCTTCGCAAGGGGCGCGGCGCGAAGAAGACGTTCGTGCTTCTGGCGTTGACGCGCCAGCGTGGCGACAAGGCCAACGACATCCTGCTCGAGACCCTCGCTGGCAAGGACGCGACATCGGCCGCGCAGGCGGCGCTCGCGCTCGGCAAGAAGCAGGTCGAGGCCGCCGTGCCCGCCCTGGTCGCGAAGCTCAAGCACAAGGACTGGCAGCTGCGCGCGGCGGCGGCTCGCGGTCTACGTTCCCTGGCCCAGCCCCCGCCGCCCAAGCCGCGGCCCGGCGCGTCGCCCGCCGAGATCGCCAAGCTCCCGAAGAAGATGCCCGTGCCGGACTTCATGAAGGAGCCCTCCATCTCGCAAGCCCTGCTCGCGAGCTTGCAGATGTCCAAGGGCAGCGAGCGCGGCGCCGTCATCGCGACGCTCGAGGCCATCCACGAGAAGGAGTACGGCCTCAACATCGATGCGTGGAAGAAGGTGCTCGCCGGCGAAGAGGTCGACAAGCGCACGCTTCGCAAGCGCAAGTACCCGCCGCACATCTACGGCATCCCCATCTATGGCCGCCGGATCGTGCTCGTCCTCGACAACAGCTTGCGCACGGGCGACCCGCACCGATTCGGCAGCGGCGCGCGGATGCGCGAGCTCTGCGAGGTGCCCGGCGGCCGGGCGCTGCTCGGGTCCCGCTTGCGGACCGTGCGGCAGTTCTCCGCCGCGCACTACAAGCGCTGCATCAGCGACATGCCGAAGGACGTGAAGTTCGAGCTGCTCATCTACGACGAGGTCGTGAAGCCGGTCTTTGGCAAGCTCACATCCGCCAACGGCGGCACCAAGAAGCTCGCCCACCAGACCATCGAAGAGGCCAAGGCCGACAACGGGATCGCGACGTTCCCGGCGCTTACCCAGGCGCTGGACATCTCGGGCGCGAAGGACAGCGCGGCCTGGAAGAAGGGGCCGGACGAGATCGTGTTCGTGACCTCGAACGTGCCCACCGCCGGCGAGATCACGGACGCCGACGTCGTCGGGGCCGCCATCGCCATGAAGGCGCGACTGCGGATGGTGCCCATCCACACCATCGGGATCGAGACGCACCCCTACGACATGCTGCGGCAGATCGCGGAAGAAACCGGGGCTACGTACCGCAACTATTACGAATAGCCCGCGCGGCGGGCGGGTTGCCCGGGACCCCAATGGTACGATTCGGGCCTGTCCGATTCGGAGGGCTGCCATGCCGCGCCTACGTACGTGTTCGATCTTCCTTTCGCTGCTCGCGCTCGTTTTCGCTGCCCCCGCGTGGGCGGAGGAGAAGAAGCCCGCGCCGCCGCCGGAGGTGGACTCCGAGGAAGACGCCGCCGAGGCGCTGGCTGTCTTCAAGACCGCCATCAAGGCCAAGGGGCTGAAGGGCGACGACAAGATCGCCGAGCAGGCACATCAGATCCGCGTCCTCGCGGAGGTGCAGCATCCGAAGGTCGTCGCCGCGCTGCTGAAGACGACCAAGCACCGGACCCCCGAAGTCCGCACCGAGGCCGTCCTGCAGCTCGGTACGCAGCGCGCGTGCCCCGGCATCGCCGGCAAGGCTGTCCTCGCCGCGATGAAGAAGAACGAGAAGGACGACACCTTCACGATGGCGGGCCTCGAGTCCATCGGTGCGCTCGAGTACCTCGGCGCCAAGGACCGGCTGCGCGAGCTGATGAAGCACAACGAGTACGCGGTCGTGAAGAACGCCCTCGTCACCATCGGCAAGCTCAAGGACACGCGCTTCATCGAGGACATCATCAAGTTGATGAAGAAGCTGAAGCTCGAGAAGGGCGCGAAGTGGGACGGCGTCGAGGTGACCTACGACACGGGCACCGCAGGTACGCACGATCAGGAGATGGCCGAGAAGATCGGCAAGGAGAAGGAAGCGAAGAACCGGGGTAAGGGCAAGCGCGCCGCTCGAAGCATGCGCGACCTGGGCCCGGTCGTCCTGCAGGTCGCCAAGGACCTGACCGGCCAGGAGTTCTCGGGGTCGATCTCCGCCCGCAAGTGGGCTGACAAGAACAAGAAGCAGATCACCGACTGGAACAAGCGCGACGATCAGCGCGAGAAGAACCAGAAGGAGATGGGCAAGTAGGGGCGACCCTTGTGGTCGCCCCGCGACGCGTTCCGCGAATCAGGGCGCGTCCTGTCCGGGCAGCCCTTGTGGCTGCCCCGCTTCCCGTACCCGCGGGCGGGCACAAGGCCCGCGCCTACGGGGATCCACCTCGACGTAGCGCGAGCTGATGGGGCGACCACAAGGGTCGCCCCTACTCCTCTCCGTCCTCGCCGATCGCTTCCACCGGGCACCCCTCGAGGGCCTCGCGGCAAAGCTCCACGTCCGCATCGTCCTTGGGCTGCGCGTGCACGAACGAGTACCCCTTGTCGTCGTTGCGCGTGAAGAAGTCGGGCGCCGTCTCGCGGCAGGCATCGCAGTCGATGCACTGGTCGTCGACGTAGAAGGTGCCGGGCACGTTCTCGGGGAGCTTGTTGTCCTTGTCGGCCACGGGTGCCTGGTTCCTTTCCTGGCGCTGGCGCCCCAAGGTACAGAAGCGGGGGGCCCGCGCTACTTCGGTCCGCGTGCGAGTACGGCGGACGCGGCGAGAACGAGGCCGAACAGCACGCAAGCGCCGCCGATCGACCACAGCAGCACCTGCGGACGCCAGATGACCGCGACGCCGTAGCCGGCCACGACAGCGCCGCCTGCCAGCATCCACAGGCGCCACCGCAGCGAGCGGCCGCCCCCGCTCCAGGCGGGCTCGGGCTCGCCTCCGTTCACTCGACCCCCAGCACCGAGGTGAAGAGTGCGCGCTGGATGTGCAGCCGGTTGCCCGCCTGCGGGACGACGAGGCTGCCCGCCGCGTCCACGACCGCGTCGTCCGCCTCCACGTTGCGCCGGATCGGCATGGCGTGCATGAAACGCGCGTCGTTGGTGCGATCCATGAGCTCCGACGTGACGCGGCGGTCGCGATGCGACTCGCGTCGCTCCTTCTCCGCTTCCGCGCGGCCGTGCAGGTCGAGGCTTCCCCAGGACGCCGCGTAGACGACGTCCGCGCCCTCGGCGGCGGCCATGGGATCGTCGACGAAGCGCAGCTCGCTGCCGGTGCTCGCCGCCGTGTGCCGCAGCGTGGTCATGACGCCTTGGTCGAGCGGGTACCCCTCGGGATGAGCCACGGCGAGGTCCATGCCCAGCTTGCAGGCCATGACGCTCACACCGTGCGGCACGGCGAGCGGGCGGGCCTTGGGGTGATACGTCCACACGAGCGCCATGCACTTGCCTCGCAGCTCCCCAAGCTCCTCCTCCAGCGTGAGCGCGTCGCCCCAGGCCTGGCACGGGTGATCGAGCACGCTCTCCATGTTGAAGATCGGGACCGTCGCGTACTTCTGGAAGGAGACGATCACCCGGTCGCGCCGTTCGCGTGCCCAGTCGCCGCCGCGCGCAAGAGCACGGATCGCGATGACGTCGGCGTACTCGGAGAGCACGCGCGCGGCATCCTTGATGTGCTCGTCGGCGAGCCCGTCCATCACCGCACCGTCCCGGATCTCGAGCGGCCAGAGGTCGCGCTCCGCGGATAGGTCGATGACCGTCCCGCCGAGCGTCGTGAAGGCGATCGCGAACGACGCCCGCGTGCGCAGCGACGGATCGAAGAACACCATCGCGAGGGAGCGGCCGCGAAGCGGCGCCTCGAAGCCCTCTGCTTTCAGGCTGCGGGCCCGTGCCACGACGGCGCGGATCTCCTCCTCGGAGAAGGTGCTCAGGCTCACAACGTCGCGTCCCTGGATCAGGGCCGACCCGGTCTTTACGTTGCTCATGGGCGGGCAGCGTACCGCCCGCCCCCCGCGGTCGTCGCCTCGGGACCCAGCCCTCGGAGTCCGGCGGGCTCAAATCCCTGGAGATGGGGCTCTGGGCGGCAGGCCCGGAGCCGAGGGCGATTTGTTCACAAAGTATGAAGGCGTTTCCGCGAGTCGCTTGCCGGAGTGCGGTGACAGGCCCTAGTGTCCTACGTGCGGCGACTCTCTGGAGAAGAGGGGAAGAGGTTGCCGGGGTGCCGAGTGCGGGGGATCTTGGTGCCATGCATCGCCCGGGGGCTAACGACAGCGGTCCGAACGACGAGTCGGGCGGGGGCGACGCCGACCAGGCCCGGAACGAGGCATCTGCGGCGTCCGGCGACGAGGCCTCGGTCCCCGACCGCCTGCTCGACCCGCGGACCCAGGCGCAGGTCCTGCGCGCGCACAAGCTCGAGAGCGTGGGGCAGCTGGCCGCAGGCGTAGCGCACGACTTCAACAACATCCTCGGCGTCATTCTCGGCTACGTCGAGCTTGCCCGGATGAACATGGAGGGCGTCGACGCGAAGGTGCATCGCCACCTCGATCTCGCCTTGTCGACGCTCGGGCGCGCACGCGCGCTGGCCGATCGACTGCTCGACTTCACGCGCGAAGAGGACCGGGCGGCTGACCTCTGCGACCTCAACGAAGCCGTGCAGGAGGTGCGCGAGCTGCTCGCCGAGACCCTCGATCGTCGGATCAAGTTCGAGGTCAACCTCGGCGGGAACCTGCCGCCGCCGCCGCTCGACGCCGACTCCTTGCGGCAGGTCGTGACGAACCTCTGCCTGAACGCAGCGGACGCGATGCCGGAAGGCGGTCGCGTGATCGTCGACACGTTCCGTCGCGAGGTCCAGCCCGGCGGATTGCCCGAGCTGCCTCCGGGGATCTACTCGGGCCTGCGCGTGCGCGACACCGGACCGGGGGTGCCGCTCGACCAGCGGGAGCGCGTCTTCCAGCCGTACTACACGTCCCGGCCCGGCAAGCACAGCGGCATGGGGCTCTGGGTAGTGCGAGGGCTCGTGGAGAAGTACGACGGCCGGATCGACGTCGGCGGCGACGAACACGGCGCGGTGTTTACGGTGTGGCTGCCTTCCGAGCTCCACGTCTGGGAGCGCAACGCCGAGGTGAACGGCGAGGCCGTGGAGACTGCGGAGGACTCCATCGACGTGCTCATCGTGGACGACGAACCCGGTGTGCGCGATATCACGCGCGCGTTTCTCGAGATGGACGGCTATCGCGTGCTCGAGGCGGAGACGGGGCGTGACGCCCTCGTCACGCTGCGCGCGCGTCCCGGCGGCGTGCGCGTCGTGTTCCTCGATCACCTCTTGCCCGACATCCAGGGTTCGGAGCTCGCCTGGCAGATCGACCGCATGGACAGTGCCCCGCAGGTCGTGATGGTGACGGGCATGCCCGATGCGGCGTCCGGGCAGGAGCTCCCGGCCGGTACGCGTGTGCTCGCCAAGCCGTTCCTCCACGCCGACGTCACCAAGCTGCTGCGCGACGACCTCGGCATCGAGCCCGTTGAGGCCCGCGTCTGACTCCGATTCGTCCGGCTCGTTTGCCGGCGCGCGTGACTGTCGCGAATCTCGCCGGCGGCGCATCACGCGGGGTTAGTGGGTCACTCTGGCTTGCACGCGGGCTCCTCCCGCCTGGATGTGTCTCCTCGATGCGTTCGTTCGTGATCGGGTTGTCGGGGCGAAGGCGCCGCAAAGCCGATGAGGACGCCGCGTGGTGGTCCACGCAAGGACGAAAGCGAAGCGGTCGGCATGGCGCCGCCGAGTATCCGGCAAGCCGCACTCCGTGCGGATCAGAGACACTGGCCCATTACGGGAGCCGCCGTTGGCGTGCCTGCTGCGGTACGATCTGGGCCCGGCGCCGACTTCGCCGGTTGGGAGACTGATGCATGTCCGATGACGCGAGCCCCCCGGAAGCCGGGACCGAGCTTCAGGCGCTCGAGGTCCAGGCCATGGCGAGCCTGCTCGATGTCACGCGTCGCATGAACGCCGCGTCCGACCTCGAAGGACTCCTCGATGCGATCGTCGACAGCCTCGTCTCGGTCGCACAGGCCGACCGCGGCTTTCTCATGCTCAAGGACGACGTCTCCGGCGAGCTGAAGTTCACCATTGCACGCGACCGCAACGGCAAGCCGCTCGAGGAGAAGAAGTTCAAGGTCAGCCGAGGCGTCGTGGACGAGGTCGCCCAGACCGGCGAGACCCGCCTCATCGACGACGCCGCCGCATCCGATGCGTACAACGCGCGCTTGAGCATCATCAGCCTCTCGCTGCGGACCATCCTCTGCGTTCCGTTGAACACCTCGCAGGGTGTCATCGGCGTCATCTACGTCGACAGCAACGCCATCACGCGCCGGTTCACCGACAACGACATCCCGCTCATCGAGGCGTTCGCCGCGCAAGCCGCCTCCACGCTGGAGCGCGTGCGGCTGCAGATGGCAGAGATGGAGCGCGACCGCATGGCCGCCCAGCTCAAGGTCGCATCCGAGATCCAGAAGACGTTCCTGCCGAGCCGCTTCCCCGACCTTCCAGGCGTGACCGGTGCGGTCGCGACCGTTGCGGCTCTCGAGGTCGGCGGCGACTTCTACGACGTGATTGCGTTGCCCGAGGGGCGCGTGGGCGTGATGGTCGGCGACGTCTCCGGCAAGGGCGTGCCCGGTGCGCTCTTCGGTGCGCGGATGATGTCGGACGTGCGCTACCAGGCGCTGCTGCTCGACGACGTGGCCGCGACGCTCGAGGCCGTCAACGACATCGTCGCCGAGCGCGCTACGCGCGGCATGTTCGTAACGTTCTTCTACGGCGTCATCGATCCGCAGACGAGCATGGTCGAGTACGGCAACGCCGGCCACCTGGCCCCGCTGATTCGCAAAGCCGACGGCACGCTCGACGAGTGGTCCGATCCGATCGGCGTGCCTCTCGGCATCGTGAAGGGGGCGAAGTACGAGGCGGGGCAGCGCAAGCTGGAGCAGGGCGAGACCATGGTGCTCTTGAGCGACGGGCCGGCAGACGCCGTCGGCGAAGGCGAGGAGCGCTTCGGGGACGATCGCGTGCGCAAGACCATCGCCAACGGCCCCAGCGAGCCGTCCTTCCTGGTGAACGCGCTGCTGCAGGCAACGGCCGACTTCACCGGCAACCGTCCGCAGGCAGACGACCAGACCTTGCTGGCGGTCTCCGTCGACGGGTAGCGCTTCGTGCCTGAGCCCGTTCGGCCGCTGAGTCCCTGGACGTATCTCCTGCGCAACGTGCGCAGGACCTGGCCCGTGCTGGCGATCCAGGCGCTCGTCACGTGCCTGCTCGTTCTCATCATCACGCCGACGAATGCCTTCGAGGCGACGGCGGAAGCCGACATCCGTCCGCTCGACACGTTCACAGTCGTGAATCCGCGCCGCAAGGCCGAGTTCGACGACGAGCTCAGCGCGCTGCTCGACGACAACCCCGCGCAGGCAAGCCGCGTCGAGGCGAAGTTCCTCTGGGTCCGCACGCCCATGATCGTCTCCCACTCCTGGTCGCCGATGATCGCGCTGCCGCGTGACATCTGGCCGGAGTTCCTCGCGAAGCTCGATGTCGAGCTGATCGAGGGCAGCTTTCCGAAGCCCGACTCCGACGGGGTCGTGCTGCACGAGGACGTCGTGCGCGGGCGCGGCATGAAGCTCGGCGACGAGTTCGGCCGCGCGGTAAACGTCCGGCACACCACGCCGGGCAAGTTCACGCTCGTCGGCGTCTTCGGCGGCCCCTCGCGCGTCGGGCTGACCGACCTGGCCTACGCGAGCAAGCCGGCAACCGTGCTGTATCGGCGTCCGCCGGTCCAGGTCGTCTACGCCAAGACCGGGCGCAAAGACGAGAGCGACCAATACCTTCGCGACGCCCGGCAGGAGAACGGCCACGAGGCGTTCACCGTGATCGACGCGCGCTACGCGCGGCAGCGCGTCGCCGAGGTGTTCCAGAACCTGCCACTCTTGATCGGCTTCATCACGGGCTCGGTTGCGCTCGTCGTCGCACTCGTGATCTCGCTGCTGAACGTGATCGCATTCCAGGTCAGGGTCGACGAGTTCGGGCTCTATCTCGCCATCGGCCACGCACGATGGCGGCTCGTGCGCAAGCTGGCGATCGAGACGAGCCTCGTGGCGGTGCTCGCCTGGCTGCTGGGCCTCGGCCTCGGCCTGCTCGGCGTGTACCTCTACAAGCACCTCTGGCTCGCGCCGAAGGGCATCGCGATCTACGTCATCGACGCCCGGCCGCTGCTCTTCTCGTTGTCCGTGCCCGTTCTGTCGACGCTCACCGGCGCCATCGCACTCGGCCGGCGCCTGCACTCGATGGACCCCGTCGCGGTCATCCAGCGGAGGGGTACGTGATGAACGAGACGCCCCTGGTCGTGGCAAGCAACGTCGTGCTCGAGTACCACGACGGCTCGCGCGACGTTCGTGCCCTGGACGGGATCGACCTCGCGATCCAGCGCGGGGAGTTCGTCGGTCTCGTCGGCCCCTCGGGCTCCGGCAAGTCGAGTCTGTTGTTCGTCCTCGCAGGCCTGCGTCCTCCAACGAGCGGGCGCGTGGCGGTGATGGGGGAGGACCTGCCGGCGTACGCGGATGCGAGCGCGGGCATGCGCCGGCGGCGTATCGGGTTCCTCTTCCAGGAGCCGTTCCTCGTTCCGTACTTGAGCGTGCGCGAGAACGCGTTGACGCACGCGCCGGGTGACGCTGCCGAGGGCCGGGTCGAGGCGCTGGCCCAGGCCATCGGCATGACGTCCATGCTCGACGAGCGGCCCCATCGTCTCTCCGGCGGTGAGCGTCAGCGGGCGAGCCTTCTCCGCGCGCTCGCCAACAACCCCGATTTGATCCTGGCTGACGAGCCCACGGCGTCCCTCGACCAGCAGACCGGCCACGCCGTGATGGACGTCCTGCGGACGCACACGAAGGATGCCGGGCTGCTCGTCGTGACACACGATCGCGGGATGATCGAAGACGCCAACCGCGTCCTCTTCCTGCGCGACGGCAGGCTGAAGCACGAATAGACTGGCCCGATGGCCTGGGTGGTGGACACTGGACGGATGGCTGGGCGGACTCTTCTCTGCACGCTGGCACTGGTGCTCCTCGCCGTGCCCGCTGCCGCCGAAGACGAAGAGCTACTCGTCCCGAAGATCACCGGGCTCGAGCTCCTGAAGGCCGAGCAGCAGATCAAGGCGGCCGGCTTCAAGCTCGGCAGGGTCTACGAGCTGGCCCGCAAGCGTGTGCTCGACAGCTACGGCCTCAACGTCCCGCACGGCTTCGTGTTCCGCCAGCGGCCCAGTCCCGGCGCGCGCTGGGATCCGACGAAGCCCATCGACGTCATCGTGTCCGCGCCGGAAGACGGAGAGTTGCCGCCGCGGTTGCCCGGCCTCAAGCCGTTACCGGCTCCGCCGCCTGCCCCGCCGCCGCCCGCAGACGTACCGCCGGGCGACTCATCGGTGCCGCCGCCTGCGGGAGGCGGAACGCCTCCGCCGCCTCCGCCGCCGCCGATCGATGCACCGCTGCCCGTGCGTCCGCAGCCTGCGCCGCAGCCGTCCGATCCCGCGCCTGCCAACCCGCAGCCGGCCGACCCGGCACCGGCGAACCCGGCACCTGCTGATCCGCCGCCGGTGGATCGCGACGCCCCGCCCCTTCGAGAACCTCAGGGCAGGGAAGCCATCGGCTCGCCCGACGCGCCGCAGATGGCGCCCGAAGCGGACCCGAAGATCGTTCCGCCGCTGACCGGTCTCGAGCTGGCCGAAGCCGAGCAGCTCGTGCGCGATGCCAAGATGACGCTCTACGTCGAGCGCGTGGCCGGGCATCCCGTCGGTCGCGTGCTCGAGCAGGATCCGTTGCCGCGTTCCGCGCGTCCGGCCGGGGGCATCGTCAAGATCGTGGTGACCGCCGGCGGTGACTTCACCGGTGCGACGCCGTCTGCGCCCGAGATCTACGTGCCCAACATGACCGTGCCGGACCTGCTCGATCGCACCGAGTTGCAGGCGGAGCGCATCATCGGGGACCTGAAGCTGGTCATCCAGAAGGAGACGGCCAAGCGCGGGCTCGCGGGCCGCGTCGTCGATCAGATGCCCGCCGCCGGGAGTCGCGTACCCAAGGGCGGCGTCGTTCGGGTGTGGATCGGCCCCGAGGACGCGGAAGCCCCCGCACCCGCTCCGCCCTTTGCACCTGAGCCGCCTGGTCGACAGCCGCAGGACGTACCCCCGCGCGCTCCCGAGCCGCCGGTCGTGCCCGCGCCCGAATCGCCGCCCATCCCGGAACAGCCCCCGGATCCCGCGCCTGAAGCGCCTGTCGATCCGCCGGTGAACCCGCGCGATGAGCCCATCGAGGAGCCTCAGGGCAGGCCCATGCCCGATCCGGCGCCCAAGAAGCCCGTTCGAGAGCCTCAGGGCAAGCCCAAGGCGAACCCCAACGCGCCGCTGGCGCCCGGTCCGCTACCCGGCGCCGTTCCCGTTCCGATTGCCCCGCAGCACGGCGCTGTCATTCCGCGCGACGAGCTGGTGCCGATCGGCTTCAGCTGGAAGGGCGTCAAGCGCGCGTCGCACTACATCCTCGAGGTCGAGGAGGAGGGTGCGCAGGGACGTTGGATCGCCAACGTGCGCAAGCCCGCCCGCAAGACGGCATGCATCGTCGAGGTCGAGCGTCTCTCGACGAGCGCCTCGGCGAAGATGCGCTGGCGCGTGCGCGCCGTCATCGACGGCCGCGAGTCCTCCCCCTCCAAGTGGGTCGTCCTCAAGTAAGACGACGAAATCCGGCGTGGCCTCCGGGAGGGTCGTCCTACGGCAACCGCCCGCTGCTGCCCTTGACCTTGACGAGCTTCCAGCCGTCTTCGCGGCGTACGAGGTCGACCTCGATGCCGTAGCGGATCGGCCGGCCGTAGACCTGGGCGCCGATGTAGCCCGCCGCCTTCGCGGTGTCGTCCTCGATCTTGACCTCCGGCAACCGGACCTCGACCGCGAGCGGCCTGTGCTTCTCGATCAGGCTGCGTACGTGCTGAATGGTCTTCGCGCGGTCCTTCCCCTGGTACTCGAAGGACTCGTCCAACACGTCCTCCAGCACCTCGTAGCGCTTCTCCATGAGGGCCTTGGCGGTGTCCTTGGCGAGGTTCTCAATCGCCTCCGCGTCGGTCACGATCAGGCGCTCGATGCCGAACGCGGCCAAGGCCAGGATGCCCAAGGCCAGTATCTGGGTTCGGATCGCAGGCACTTCGGTCTCCTGGGTCGGAAGGGGGGCAGGCCCCGGGCGCCGGTAAACTCTCGGCTCATGTCGGACGACGTCAACAAGTACTGCCGCCTGGGGGCAGAACACCTCGAGCGGGGCGAGCCCGAAGAGGCGCTCCAGTGGTACGAGCGCGCGCTGGCCGAGGATCCCGAGAACGCGGATGCCTGGTCCGGGCGCGGCAAGGCCTACTACGACCTCGGCCGTCTGGAGCGCGCCGACCGCGACTTCCGCCGCGCGCTCCGCTTCGCGCGGAGCTTCCTGAAGGGGCGCCGCCGCCCGACGCGCTGGTGGACCGACGAGAGCACCCGACCGTACCTGCGCGCGCTGCATGGCCGTGCGCTCTGCCGCTTCTGGCTGACGGCGTACACCGATGCCGCACGCTTGTTCCGCAAGCTGCTGCGCCTCGCGCCGACTGATCCCCTCGACGTGCGGTTCCTGCTCGGTGAGACCTACTTCCGGATGGGGCAGGTCGACCATGCGGTGCGCGAGTGGCAGCTCGTCGGCGATGATCCCGACGCGCTCTACAACCTCGGACTGGCGTACTTCTACCGCGGTGAGTTCACGCGCTCGGTCGGGGCGTTTCGCCGGGCGATCTTCGAGAACCTCTTCCTGGTCGCGCGCATCACCAACTCGGCGATCACGGACGTGCCCAGCTACAGCGGCACGCACTACAAGGGCCTCGACAGCGAGCACGCGGCAGTCGACTACCTGGAGCGCTGCGGCGACCTCTGGCGTGGTCGGCCCTTGCTGGTGCGCTGGCTACGCAGCATCTACGAGCACGACACGGTGCGCAGCGACGTGCGCCGGCACGTGCAGCACCTGCGTACGCTCATTCGCCCCGACGTCGGCCCCGGCGAGCGCGCCCGCCTCGAGGGCGAGAACACCGCGCTCCGCAGCGAGGAGCGCCTCTCGCGCGACAACCGCGCTATCGCGAAGTACGTGTGTGAGCGCTTGTTCCGCGTCGACGAGTAGGCGTAGAGGCCCCCATGAGCATCCCTTCTCGGTAACTAGCGGCGTCGTTGTGCCTTCTCTGCTGCTCTCAGCGCCTTCTTCGTCCAGGCGGGGTTGATCTCTGAGACGCCGCGCTGCTTCCGACTCGTACTGAGTTGGTCTTTCGTCAAGTACTCGAAGGAGCAGTCGATGAAGCGCACCTGTCTCGGCTTGCGTTCGACTCTCTGCTTGAAGCGCTCGGACATGTTGATGAAGCGGCAGTTATCGAAGACGTGTGCAGCCCCGCTCCACTGGTAGTACACGCTGCTGAAGGGCCCGGAGATCACGCAGTTCTCGAGACGAACGAGCAGCGTGCCTCGTACATCGAAGAGATTCCCGCTGTTCGGCGAACGGCCGAAGCCCGCTTCGATGCGGCTGTCGGTCGCGTAAAACGCCCCGGTGTCGCCGGACAGCATGTTCGAGCCACCGGCGCCCATGTCGAATCCGATGACACGGCAGCGTTCCACGCGCAACGTGTAGCTGCCGCGCATCTGCTCCAGGTAATTGTCGTTGCAGTGGATTGTCAGGTCACGCAGCGTGAGGCTGTAGACGAGGCCCTGTGGGCGCAGTTCCGTGCTCAGCACGATCAGGCTCTTGTCCATCCCGTAGCCCTCGAGGAGCAAGTCCTTGGGGATCGTCTTGCCGTTGAAGATGGCCTGCGCGTTCACGAAGTGGATTCCGGGACCGAACAGGATCGTGTCGCCGTCCTGGAGTTCGGTATCCGCCGTAAGGCTGCGCGAGTCGATGCGCGCGCCCTTGGCTTTTCGCTCGAACATAGCGCCGTACTCGTCCGGCGATTGCAGGAGTTCCCAGCGCGCTACCCAGTCCTTGTCCAGCTTGCCCAGGAACGCCATCGGTCCACCGCGCTCCAGGTCCTTGCGCGCCGCCAGCTCCCGTGCGCGCGCCGCCTTCTCGGCAGCGATCTCGCGGTCGATCTGCCACTTCGCGAGCTGCCGAGCGTTCTTGATGTTGTCTTCAGCCCGCGCGCGAATCGCCGCCTCGGCCTTGCCGATGCGCCCCTCGACGTCCGGGATCGCTTCGCGGGGCTTCTGCGGCCTTGCAGGCGCGCGCTTCAGCGCAGGCTTGGCGCGAGCCGGCCTCGCCTCTGCTTCCAGCTCCGCGATGCGCTCGTGGAGTGCGGCTACTTCCGGCTCGTCCGCGGGCTCGGGCGTGGCGTCGCCCGAGGACAGCTTCCCGATAGCGAACCCCGCGCCCAGCCCGGCAAGCATGAGGACGACGGCGGCTCGGTTCATCGGGTTCCCACGACCTCCGCGCCGGTTCGGAGGCCCACCCATTAGAACGCCACTCTCAGTACTTGGCCCACATCCAGCGAAGAATCTGCTTCAGCGTGGGGGGTTGGCCGTACATGAGCACGCCGACGCGGAACACGCGCGCGGCGAGGCGCACCGCCGCGTAGGTCGCGAGCACGAGCAGCAGGAGCGTGGCCCAGATCTGCCAATCGGGCGGCGCCGGGGCGCCTGCGATGCGCGCCATCATCAGGAACGGCGTGAACGGCGGGACGAACGACGCGGCCGTTGCGAGCGTGCCGTTCGGGTTGTCCATGATGACCATCGAGAGGATGAGCGGCAGCGCCAGCACGACCGAGATCGGCGCCATCAGGTTCTGCGCCTCCTTGATCGTGTTGCACGCGCTCCCGATCGCGACCATCAAGCTCGCGATCATCACGAAGCCGAGCAGGTAGTAGACGAAGAACCAGCCGATCTGCGCGACGCTCACGAGGTCGCCGGCGCCCTGGGCCGACGCCGCGAGCAGGCCGCCGCCCGACCACAGCGTCAGCAGCGTGAAACCCACGCCGCAGATGCCGAGGATCTTGCCCGCCATGAGCTGGAAGGGACTCACGGACGAGAGCAGCACTTCGTAGACGCGGTTGCTCTTCTCTTCGAGGGTGCTGTTGATCAGCATCTGCGAGATGCCGACGATACCCATGAAGAGCAGCAGCATCATCATCATCGGCATGATGATCTGGCCCATGCCGCCCTTCTCGCCACCCTTGTCGAGCGGCGTGAAGTTGATGGCATCTCGGGCGATCAGCGCCGCGGTCTCCTTGGGAATGTTGCGCGCGGTCAGGATGCGCTCCGTCACGAGCTCGTTGAGCACGGCGCCGATGACCCGTGCCGACTTGGTCGCGCCGGTCGTCGCAGCCCCGTAGAGGCCGGGCTCGCGCTCGCCTTCCTTGGCCGGGCGCTTCTCGAGGACCGGGGCTGTCAGAACCACGGCAATCAGCGCGCCCTCGCCCGCCTGACGCTTGAGCGCATCGATGCGTGACTCGCCCCCGTCCTTCGGCTCCCACGCGCCTTCGGCGTTCTCCACCGTGACCTCGTAGGTCTCGCCCTGCTTCTCCAGCGCCTGCTGCAGCGGGACCGCGAGCTCCCCCGTCTCGTCGAGGACCACGACCTTCTGCTTCTTCGGCCCGTCCTTGATCATCGGCACGACGAAGATCAGGCCCATCCACACGGGCGTCAGGATCAAGCCGATCAGGAACGCCTTCGTACGGACGTTCTCCAGGTACTCGCGCTTCAGGATGGTCCAGATGCGGCTCATGCGTCGCCTCCGGCCATCCGCTTGAAAATCTCGTGCAGGCTCGGCTCGCGAACGTCGAACCGTGTGACGCGGGCCCGCTCGAGCAATGCGGCGAGGAGCGCGTTGGTGTCCGCGTCCGGGTCCAGCGTGAGTTCCGCTTCGTTGCCGTGATCGGACACGGCCGTCACGCCCGGCAAGCCCTCGAGCGTGGCGCCCGGTTCCAGCCGGTAGCGGATGTGCGCAGCCTGGCGGCCTTCGGAGGCCCGCACGGTGTCCAGCGACCCGGACACCTTGATCTGCCCGCGGTGGATCAGGACCAGCTCCTCGCAGAGTTGCTCGGCCTGCTCCATCACGTGCGTGGAGAAGACAACCGTCATGCCCTCGTCGTGCAACGCAAGCACCGCGTCGCGCAGTACGTCGCGGTTGACCGGATCGAGCCCGGCGAACGGCTCGTCGAGCACGAGCAGGTCGGGGCCGTGCACCACCGTGATGATGAACTGCAGCTTCTGGGACATGCCCTTGCTGAGCTCCTCGGCCCTGCGGTGGCGCCAGTCGGCGAGACCCAGCCTCTCGAGCCAGCGATCGATGCGGGGCGCGAGGTAGTCCTTCGTGCGTCCCTTGATGCGCCCGAAGAAGTAGAGCATCTCCTCCACGCGCATCTTGCGATAGAGGCCGCGTTCCTCCGGCAGGTAGCCGACGTGGGGCTTCATCGACTCGTCGACCTGCGAGCCGAGCACCTCCACCGTGCCGCCGTCGGGCCGGAAGATGTTCATGAGCATGCGGATCGACGTCGTCTTGCCGGCGCCATTGCTGCCGAGGATGCCGAAGATCGAGCCGCGCGGAACCTCCATCGACACGCCGTTCACGGCGGTGAAGTCCCCGAAGCGCTTCGTCACGTTCTCGAAGCGGA
>JANQJW010000025.1 GCA_028281445.1 Planctomycetota bacterium
GAGCAGCTCAGGCGTGAAGTGCGCCTTGCGGATGTAGTCGTCCGCCCCCGCGTCGAGGAGCATCGACTCTGCGCTCTCCATCAGTTCGCCGGTCAGCACGATGACCGCGGTGTTCCACAGCTCGCCTTGCGCCCGGACATCTCTGCAGATGTTGAGTCCGTCGAAGCGTCTCCCGAGGTGTAGATCCAACAGCACGAGGTGAGGGTGGTTGCGATGAATCGCGTTCAGAGCGGCATGCACGTCGGTGGCACCGGCTACGTGATACGCCTCCGGCATGCTGTGGAGGACCTCCATCGTCATCTTGAGCACCGTGGGCTCGTCTTCGACGACGAGGATTCTCTCTTGGGCCGATTCCCTCGGTGGATGGCTCGACGGCTCCGTTACGCCAACACATCTTCTGTCGTAGAACACGTCTCCTTGGACCGCCTCGACTAGGCGTGCAGTGGCAGTACTCATCTCGTTGGCCTTTCGCCTGGTACGAACCACCGTCGTCCTGAATCACCGCGTCTTCTCGCGGCAGAGCACCTATCGAATCGCACTCAAGCGAGAGATGAGCCGGCATTTTGTCGAAAGCAGTGCGACGAGGCGAAGGCGGCGGGACGTCGTGCAGCTGAATCCCGTGATGTTCAGCGAAAACGAGCACTCGCGTGAACGTCTCGTTCAGAACGCGGGCGTGGCGGTTGCAATCTGCAACACGCATTCACCTTTCGTGCGCTGGGCGGCTCGCGTACCAGCACCGCGATCGCCTCGTCTGGAAGCAAACCGTTCCGTCACATTGACCGCCCGGTGAGTGACACCTCCGGCCTCTGGCATGGGCGACGTCCGGCGGGCATGCCGACGTACGAACCGCAACCATATGACGATCAGGTACTTGGGCGGAAGAGCCCGGACGGCTGCGATCAGGCGCCTTCGAGCTTCGCTGCCACGTCTGCTGTCGAGGGGACTTCCGGCGACAACGGGAGTTGAGACTCGTGCTGAGCACGACGCCGCTCAGCACGCAATAGCCTGCGCGCCTTGTTTCGCACTACGCCGCGGAGCCACGCGACGCGATTCCAGCCTCGCCGCGGCGGCCTCTCCAATGCCGAGAGCATGGCCTCCTGAGCAACATCCTCGGCCCGGTGCGAGTCACGCACCATGCGTTGAGCCAGCCGGCGAATCGCCCTGGTCTGGGCGAGGAGGTCGTCGTGTTCGGATGAACTGGTCATGATGCCACCACCAAGTGAATGCCCTCTCGCCCTCAAATTGGTTCACTTGCCGAACGGATTCCCTCGAGAGGGGTTCTCTTGAACCGACAGAGTCGGCAGTCAGTCCGTCGCGGGGAGCCTGCACCGACTGCCGTAAGTCGCTGCAGCCTCGCGGGCGTTGAACTCCGACCGAGACCTCCGCCGCCTCCGAGGTGGCGCTCGCTGGTAGACGCATGAGTGTCGAGGTCGTCCGCAGACTCTGGGAACGGATTGAGAAACGTGACTGGCGAGGTGTCGGGAAGCTGATTCACCGGGGTGCGGTCATTGAATGGCGCACACACCGGCGAGCGCATTCTGGGCAGGAAGGACTACGTCGCCATACAGCGGGAATACCCGGGTTAATGGCGGTCGGAGATTGTGTCGGTGCTTGGCGGGCCCGGCGGCGTCGCGTCCGTCGTGCGTGTCGTCCACGAGTCCGAGACCTGCTTCGGCTACGGTCTCTACGAAGTTCGCAGCGAACGGGTCGTGCACGGGACGGAGTACTGGACTACAGCCGGAGCCGAAGCGCCCCCGGCATGGCGGCAACAGTGGACGGAGTGAGGAGCGACACAGTTGGGGGGTCGCGCTGGCGTGTCTTGGGCCGATTCTCTTCGTGTCGGAGGGACTCGCGGGACCGGAGGTCGCCCTGCTTGCCGCACTCCATCAGTGCATGGTGGACGGAGAGGGTACTGGTGCGGAGTAGGGCAGCGTGCCTGCCGGCACTCAGGGGGACCGACCAGAGAGAGGTTCTTTCGAAAACCTGAACCCTTGTCGGGTCGCCTCCGTACTAGACAAGTGTGGAGACTCACCGATCCGATTCCCTGCGCGCGCTAGGCTCTGGTGAGGACGACCGGGCCGTCCTTCGTGAAATCGTGGAGGCAACCCGGACGCGCCTCTTGAGCATCGCCGGGCGCATCGCCGGGCCGGATCAGGCCGAGGATGCCGTCCAGGCCGCGTACCTTGCACTCCTCCGCCGCGGCAGGCTCCCTGAGCACGCGCCAGTTTGGGCGTGGCTTGTCACTGTCACGGTCCGCATCAGCTATCGCCATCGTGCCGCAGCCCGCCGGCTTGGATGCCTGACGCAGGAGGCCTCCATCGCGGCCGGTGATGACGGCCCTGTGCGCTCCCTCCAGCGTGCGGAAGCCATCACCCGGACACGGACCGCGATTGCCTCTCTGCCAGCGCCCTATCGCGATGCCGTCATCTTGCGCCACCTCGAAGGGTGCAGCGTCGCCCAAGTCGCGAGGCTGCTCGACGTGCCGCGCGAAACGGCTAGGACCCGGCTGCGCCGTGCTAGGGCCATGCTGCGCATACGAACCCGCGGCGGAGCGAGGTGGGGCGTCTTCGCGCTGCTTCCGATGTCCTTGCCCAAGCTGGACCCTCTCGGCTGGAGCCTAGGAGGTATCATGAAGATCAAAGGTGCAGTGCTCGTCGGAGCCTTCGTGCTCGCCGCGGGGGCGGCGGGCTACCTCGTACGGCCGGATTCAGTAGAGCCGGGACCGGGATCGGCAGATCGAGATGCGTCCAGCGCATCGCGCGACGCAGCGAGTGAGCTCGGCTCTGCCGCTCGCAAACAACAGCATCGTCCAACGCTTGACGGCTCGCCCGCGCGGTTGCGGGCGAGTGCACCGCCGCCGACCACGGCGGGTCGGGCACCGGCACCGGCGCCCGCTCCACCGGCGGTCCCCCGTGCACCACCTCCGGTTGGTGAGCAAGTCAAGCGCCTCGAAGCAACAGTACAGGAGTACCTGGATGCGATGAAGGTGCCCTCCGCCGTTGCGCAAGCCGCAAAGAAGCTGGGTGTGTCGAACGAGGCCTTGCGCTCGATGTACGGAGCCGAGTACCTGCTTCACTTTCAGTCGCGGCAGCCCGGCAACCACGTACTTGATGAAGCGACACGCTCTGCGCTGGCTGAGCTTGCCCGGGCTGGGACAGAGGGATTCAACGCTGTGGTCGCCAACGCACTTGGCAACCCGGCCAACCAATCTCGCGTCGATGCCATGGCGAAGGCCACCTGGCAACCCGGGTACGAGAAGGAACTGCTTGACTGGCTGAAGGCGAGACCCGCGACCGATGACCTAGCGGCGCCGCTGCGTCTGCTCGGAGGCATCGACACCCCGGAGTCACGGGCCACCCTGCTAGAGGGGCTGGACCGCTACAGCGCAAGCGCGTCCAATTTCGTTCTGGTCGCGGCAGCGCTGGCGACACTGAAAGAGCGCGGAGGGGCACCAAAGATCAAGCCGAAGCTCTACGACGGCAATTGGTCCGGTCTGAGAGCCTCGCTCCTCGACTCCCTTGGGCGCATGGGCGGTGAGGCCGCCGCCTCCATTCTCATCGAGTTCGTTCGGCACCCGGAGGGCACACTCGAGTCTCAGGCACTGGCCGCACTGGCGCGCATCGACCCTGCAACCGCACGGGCTGAGGCACGAGCGCTCCTTGACGGCGTTCATAGGAATGAAATGGACGCTCACCAGAAGCAGCTCGTGAATCAGTTCCTCAAGACGCAGTGAAGTGCGGCTCCGAGCTCTTCGTAGGGCGCCGCACACTAGGGCATCGCCGGCAATGGATTCCGCCTACCTCTACGTAGTACGCAACGGACTGTCTTGACTGCACTTAGGGCTTGACGTTTCCGAGAAGGTACAAACCCGGAAATCTCTACGCGTTCCTGCGAGCCTGCCTGCCGCCGCAGCGAACCGGCCGAACAGGGGCGGGTTGAGCGACGCCACGGTTCACGGCCCGATCGTAATCACAGTCGCTTCGCCCTCCCGAACCACCGTGAAGAAGAAAACGCAGGACGGTCCCTCTCCGATGTCGTCGTTGATTTCCAGATCCCACGTTCCGACGGGCCACTCTCCCGCGTCCGTCGAGCCTGACCATAGCGGATCCTCGTAGTCACAAGCCTCGGCCCAAGTTGGACTCCCACTGGGGCGCGCGCGAACGCAGAAGAACGAGCACACGCTCTGGTTCACGAGTACCAGCGTCCCTGTCGGCTCGGGTGGTGGCTGTGGGGTGATGGGAGGTGCGGGTGTCTCGCCGCCATTCCCACATGCACCGCAGATCAGGAGCAAGGCCAGTAGCAGCGGTCCTGAGGCGCATCCTGCATCAGATTCTCCCGCCTTGAGACACTAGATCAAGTATTTTTTGTCATGCGTAATATACCATCATGGCTCGTCGTAAGTATCGTGCTGGCATGGAGTTACGCGCTCCTGCTAGTTCCGGTGCATGAAGCAACGCAAGGTTGGACGGCCCCGCAAGAACCGCGCCCTCTCCCGAAACGCGCGCCTCTGCGTTCGCGTTCGGCCCAGCGAGATCAGCAGATACCAGCGAGCCGCGAAGGTCAGTGGCATGTCGCTCTCGGCGTGGATCCGGCAGGTCCTGGACCGGGCAGCTGAAGGCTAGTCAATCCGGCCGGACAGGCTCTTCAGTCCGCAGTACGTGTGGCACCCGGCGCCGCCGTGCGTTTGTTTCGTTGGAGGGCGCTCATGAGACGACTGCCAGCGAGGCGCGGACTGACGCTCCTGGTACTGGCGCTGCTTATCGGATCCTCGCCGTGCACGGGTGAGGAAGTTCCCTTCCCCAAGGGCCATAGCACGCAGACCTACGACGATCGCTCCTTCGACATCCTCCTGCCGGACGAGGACGAGTGTCCGCGGCCTTGGGCGCTGCTGATGGTCGTGCCGGGATCGGTTTCATCCTTCGATCGCCTCGCCGAGGCGGGGTACGTCGTCTGCGCGCCGAACAAGAAGATCGAGTCGGCCGGAAGCTGGAGCGCCGGCGAGGTAAAGGGGATCAACAAACTCACGAAGCACCTCACGGCGTTGCTCGCGATCCCCAAGACTCGTGTGCATGCCGTCGGCGTCGGCGACGCCCAAGGGATCTTCCCGATGTTGGCCTTCGGGAAGAAGAGCCCGTTCGTGAGTGCTGTCTTCGTGGAGACTGCATACCGCGGCGGCTCCGTCGGTGGGCATCTCAAGCGGCGCATGGGGGTGCTCGCCTTCGACGGTAGCTACGCGCACAACGAAGGGACGAAGCGCATCGAGCAGAGCTTGGCCGGCAAGGTCCGGTCGGTCGAGCTTCGTACTGACGCGGCGGGCATCCACGGCGTCTACTTCAAGTACTGGCTCGACGTCATGGATGGACGCTTCGTGCCTGGATATGACCATTCGTTTGCTTGGATAGACGGCGAGGATCTCGAGGGATCTTCTGCGGTTCTGCAGCGCCTCCCAGGCGGCAACGGGTCGTTTCTCTACTTCTGGTCCAAGAAAGACGCATCCGATCCTGCCGCCAAGGAACTCCAGAATCGGGTGTTCTTCGACAAGTCAGTGCGTCACTACGGAATCCACCTGAGGGCGGTGAAGTTGCAGAGGGAGCGATTCAGCAAGCTCTTCGAGAAGTATGGGCTTGAGAGGACACCGGCTGTAGTCGTTCTTGGGGCAAGCGGGGAAGCCACCCAATCCCTCCAGGGACCGATCAAGGCAAAGGCCCTTGTCGCCGCGATGAAGAAGGTGACGGGGAAGCGCTGAATGCGCTCCGGTCTTGGAGTTGTTCTGCACAGGTGCATATCCTGCCGTACGTGGACCATGGGGCCGTCGGCGCGCCACACCTAGCACACGGGAAGCCCACCTAGGTTTCCGAGTTTGTACCAATTCGGGAACCAGGAGGCGCAAGTGCAGACTGCAGCGAGACCTGAGGGGCGGTGGTACCTAGACGGAGTCCATTGCCCGAGTCGTCGACGGAGTGACGATCTTCGGAAGGCACCGTCGGCGGCCCTCCGCGGAGCCCAGCAACTCCTCCACCTCGGGCCCGCCTATCACGCCCAGCTCGCGAGATCTCCTTGCCGCTCCTAGCCGCGTCCGCAGCGATGCGCGCATCGAGGTGAGGGACGCCAAGGGCCACCTGGTCGCCGTGCGTTACCGAGATCGCCATGTCGCATCGGAGGAGATGATCCTCGCGGGAGGTTCGTACCTGGTTGGACTGCCGGGGCGCGCCGATTCGGCGGCGATCCGGGTCGAGCTCAGCCCGGGAAGGACGTCACAAGCAACCGTCCAGGGGTGACCGGACCGGACCTCCGCGTCTCGGCCGGAGGGCACGCTACTTGCCGCGCGCAGACGGCCTGTTCCGAGCAGCCGTGCCGTCGAGGATCAAGACATCGTCGGCATCATGGCGAACAACGGCGAGGTCAACTTCGCCGTCGGTGTTGAAGTCCTGCAGGAACAGGGAGCGCGGCCGCTCCCCCAAGTAGATCTGCTCCACACGACCGTACATCTTCCCCGGACGATCAACTCCGGTACAGTACAGGATCGACACGTAGCCCGAGCGCGGACTCGCGCAGGCGACAAGGAGGTCGTCGACGCCATCCTTGTCAACGTCATGAGCTACGACGTCGCGGATCTCATTCTGATACCTGGCAGTCGTCCCGAAGTCTCGGTATGTACCGCCGTCCCGAAACGCGAAGCGCCGCCCCGAGTTCAACAGGACGTGGACTTCACCACTGTAGTTCCCCACCGCGATGTCAAGGCGGCGATCCCCATTCAGATCGGCGAGCGCGAGATGATACGGGGTCGTTCCGTGGGACGGATAGCGACGTCGGAATCGGAATGTGCCGTCGCCACGGCCTTGGAACACAGACACATGATTCGAGCTATAGCACGTGACAACCAAGTCGAGTCTTCCGTCACCATCAACGTCGCCTGAGCGGATGTCGCGCATGCCGTGGCCGTACGCGTCGTCGGCATAGGAAGCATGCAGTGTGAATCGCCCCGCGCCATCTCCGCGGAACACGTGAAGGGCGTCGCTGGTCCAGGAAACGGTCGCCACATCGAGCGCCCCGTCTCCATCGAAATCCCGGACGACGAGGGATGTCGTGCCGGGCCGAGGCCAGCGGGATCGCTTCGCCAAGAGCGGCGTCGTCGCGGGGACTCGAAGGAACGTGCGATCGGTCGACGGATTGAGGAGCGCAGGCCGATACACGATCTGCGCGTTGCCCCCGAGGTCGACGTACCGCTCAGGCCGCCGCGTATCGAACCGGTCTTCGAACACCAGTTGCTTGCCGCCCAGAGCCGCTAGCCGAAAGTTGTCCACACCAATCTCGCCGCGTGGCCCGCTCACCTGCCATCCGACTGTGCCGTCGGGGATCCGGCCCGATGTTCTCGGAAAGCACCGTTTGCAGGAGAAGGAAGCTCTTGTGGCCCCGTTGACGCGTACGAGGAGACGCGCCCCCTCCACATGGACCGCGACACGATCACCAGGGCCGATCGGCGTCGCCGCCGGCTGGGACTGCTCCTGCCAGGAGGCGCCTGGTTCACGAGTGAACAGCACTGTCCTATCCAGAGCGAGTCGCAACAGCGCGCCGGTTCGGTCCGAGAGCCCGGTCGCGTTCAGCGCTGCCCACACGTAGAGCGAGCCGCCTTTCATGCAAGCGAGGTCGAACTCCATGACGTAGCCTCGGGCGGCATCGAGACGCAAGTTCCCAACCGCGAGAGCTGCGAAACGAGATCTGCTATCGAAGTACAACGCCCTAGAAGCCGGCTGATCCGCCCGCCTCTTCCGCTCGTGGTTGAGAGCCGCTCCGCAGAGAACCGTCACGTTGCGGGCAGCCCACTCGAAGAAGCTGGCAACAAGCACGTCAGGTACTCCGTCGCCAGTGACGTCGCCGGTTTCGACGGTGTACGGTCCCTTGCCGACGACGGCGTGACGCGCGGGTGCGAATGCCCCCTCCTCTTCGCCGTAGAGCACCGATATCGTCGTGTTGGCGCGCTGCCGTTCAAGAGTGCCTCGATTGGCAACAAGGAGGTCGTGACGGCCATCGGCGTCGATATCGCGCGCTGTCACGAAATACGGCTTCTCTTGCACCGCGAGCGATCGGCGCACAACGAAGGCCGGCCGCATGTCACTCGATGCGCTTGAGACGGACAGCCGGGACAGCGTCGCGCGCCCGACCGGCTCAATGGCGATCGTCCCAGTCGGAAGCACGTCGCGTCCGACGAAGAAGCTCGCCTGCGGTCGCCCATCGACACCGACGCTGACGGTGTGGCCGGCTACGACAGATACCTCGATCCTTGGTCGGCGACCTGACAGACCAGCGTACCAAGCCGGTGGGAGAGTCTTGTGTGACTGTGCATCCCGCACGGAAACGGCGATTGCCGATTCGCCGACCGCGACGCGGACTCCCGATCGGGTCCCCCACGTTTCACCTGCGAATCCAAGCCAGATCGCGAGGTCTCCCCTGGGCGGGCCCTGCAGATCCACCTGCACTGAACACCCGGCGCTCGCGTCGAAGGCTCGACGCTTCAGAACGAGCGCGCCACCGTTGCCGAAGGATCGAAGACGGATGCCGCGGGCGCGACGAACCGCCACGTCTCCTAGCTGACGGTAGTCTTTGGCATCGGTGCCTGAAAACGCATCCTCGAAGACATCCTCGCCCCGAGCGTGATGTCCCACGCTCATCGCAGACAGCAGCGCCGTAAGACAAAGAAGGCGAAGCCGTGGGCGAACTCGTGCAGGTTCGTCGACGGGCACCTGCACCTCCTCTCGCGTGCGAGCCGCGAATCTACTGACACCGGCTCAGGGGCCTCGAGAGGCCAAGTCTAACTCCCAGTCCGCCGCGAACCATGCAGACGTGCAAATCGGGTCGAACGCGACGTTCGCGCTGCACGAGTGGCCAGAGCAATCCACGGCACCATCTACTCCACGATGCGATAGTCGATCTCGCGGTGAGGGTCGCCGAAGTCGTGCTTGCTGAGCACGATCGCGCCGCGTCCGTTGGCACCGATGCCGACGCCGACCTTGTCTACGTTGTGCGCTCCGGGATGGATGGGCACGATCGGCCCCACCACGCCGGAGGGCGACACCACGACACCTTCCAGAATGTCGTTGACGGTTGGCGAGCTCGGTACGTCGCGGAGCCAGACGCAGGGCGGCCTGACGCGGGGCCTGCAGCCGCCCCGCTTCATCATCGCCAAGAGCGAGCTGTCACATTTGCCCACCGTTGAGTGACACCCGTGGCTTCAGATACCTGCGGCCGGCGGGCCAAATGGACGACCTCCGGCCGTGTACGCCGCGGCCTACAGGGATCTACGCCAAAATGCGGACACTTGAGGACCCGATTTCGGCGCCACGGGGTGGACCAGGTTCGGGGTG
>JANQJW010000029.1 GCA_028281445.1 Planctomycetota bacterium
GAGCAGCTCAGGCGTGAAGTGCGCCTTGCGGATGTAGTCGTCCGCCCCCGCGTCGAGGAGCATCGACTCTGCGCTCTCCATCAGTTCGCCGGTCAGCACAATGACTGCGGTGTTCCACCGCTCGCCTTGCGCCCGGACATCTCTGCAGATGTCGAGTCCGTCAAAGCTTCTCCCGAGGTGCAGATCCAACACTACGAGGTGAGGCTGGTTGCGATGAATCGCGTTCAGGGCAGCATGCACGTCGGCGGCACCGGTTACGTGATACGCCTCCGGCATGCTGTTGAGGACCTCCATCGTCATCTTGAGCACCGTGGGCTCGTCTTCGACGACGAGGATTCTCCCTTGGGTCGATTGCCTCGGGGGATGGCTCGGCGCGAGCGGCTCTGTTGCGCCGACACATCTTCTGTCGTAAGACACGTCTCCTTGGACCGCCTCGACTAGGCGTGCAGTGGCAGTACTCATCTCGTTGGCCTTTCGCCTGGCACGAACCACCATCATCCTGAATCACCGCGTCTTCTCGCGGCAAGCACCTATCGAATCGCACTCAAGCGAGAGATGAGCCGGTATTTGTCGAAAGCCGTGCGACGAGGCGAAGGCAGCGCGACGCCGTGCAGCTGAATCCGCGATGTTCAGCGAAAGCGAACACTCGCGTGAATCCCTCGTTCAGAACGCGGCGTTGCGGTCGCAATCTGCGACACGCACTCGCCTCTCGTGCGTTGGGCGGCTCGCGCTCCAGCACCGCGATGGCCTCGTCTGGAGGCGAACCGTTCCGTCACATTGACCACCGGCGAGTGACGCCCGCGGCCCCAGATGCCTGGGGCCTGCGGCCCAAAAGTAGCGACCCGGCCGGGGGCGCCGGGGATCAGCGCGCCGCGCGCAGCCCCTCTCCACTGACCTCTGCTCGTGCGCCTACTCCGTGGTTAGTTCTCCTACCCCGGCCCCGACGCCTACGGAGAAGGGGCGCATCACGCAGACCTCCTCGACTCCACGTACCAAGGGCAGATAAGGGAGTCCTGCCGTGCTGCGCCGGGTGGGGGTGCCCCCGAATCCGCCCTGGCGGCATGAAACTATGTAGAGCCACAGCCCGGACGCAGCCATGGATCGCCGCCTCACTCCCGACGCCCTACTCAAGCACGCGGACTTCACACGACGCCTGGCGCGGCACCTGCTGCAGGATCCGTCCGACGCCGACGATGCGGCCCAGGAGACTTGGCGCGTCGCGATCGAGCGCCCCCCACGGCCGGAGGGCTCGGTCCGCGGCTGGCTTGCCACCGTCCTCCACAACACCATCCGGCAGTCGCGTCGCAGCAGGGCCCGCCGCGAGCGGCGCGAACGTCGCAGTGCTCGACAGGAGCGATCACCCTCCACCCTGGACTCTCTGGTCCGTGAGGAGACGCTGCAACGCGTGGTCAGCGCCGTACGTGCCCTGGCGGAACCGTATCGCACGACTGTCCTGATGCGCTACTACGAGGATCTCCCGCCACGCGTGATCGCCGTCCGCACGGGCGCGCCGGTGGAGACCGTCAAGAGCCGTCTCAAGCGCGCACGGATGCAACTGCGGAACCACCTGGAGGCGCAGGATCGCTCTTGGAAGCTTGCGCTCGCCCCGCTGGTTGGGGGCGAGGCGATCTCCGCGACGCGGCCTGTAGCGACGATTGGAGCAGCCGCGATGGGCGCAAAGCTGAAGACCGCGGCGGCGCTCCTGCTGATCGCGCTTCTCGGAGCAGCGACCTGGTACGTGATCGACGGCGGCCGGACTGCACCCGACACCGATCCGGGCTCCCGGTACGACGGCCTGCTCGCGGCCGCGCCGGACAACGCGGCCGTGCCCACGCTGCGCGTCAGGGGCCGGCCTCAGCCACCGCCTGAGGGCACGGCCCGTGCTGCGGCCGCGCGTGACGCTCCGACCGTCCTGCCCGGCACTGACAAGTCACGTCAGGAGGGGGAGGGCAGCCGAGACGCGCCCGCACCGCGGCGCGTGGCTCGAGGCAGCGTGAAGGGCGTTGTCACCGTAGGCGGCCTACGCGCGTCGGCTGGCTCAGTGCAGGTTCACGCAGCCGGAGGACTCGAGCCCAGACAAGAGCCGGTCCAGATCGGCAACGATGGCACGTTCCGCATCACGGATGCACCTGTGGGCACGCTGCACATGACGGTCCACGTCGAGGGCCTGCAGTCGCGTTCGATCACTGCGGCGATCAGCGAAGCGAAGGACGGCCGCGTGACGATCGCCTTCGGGACCGGTGTCATCTGGGGGATCGTGCACGACCAACTTGGGCGGCCCGCCGCGGGCGTGCACATACGTATGAGCACGTTCCATCGAACGACGGCGGCCGGGCTCACGCCCTCAGCGGAGGGCGACGTATTCCGCATGACGGCGACGAGTGACGCAGGAGGTCGCTACGAGTTCCGCGACCTGCCCTCCGGCACGTTCGCGTTCGTGGCGCAGGTAATCAGGGGCCAGGCTGCGCACCCGCGGAACATCCGCTCGCAGCAAGTCACCCTCAGGCCTGGAGAGACGCGACGCTTCGACATCGGGGGGCCGCACGAGGATCCGACATGGACGGGCTGCGTGCTGTACTCGGATGGTGCGCCCATGAGGCGAGCTGGGAACATCTTCCTTCGCAACACGGACGGTGAGCATCGCATGTACGTGAGGTTCGATTCCGAAGGACGCTTCAGCGAAGAGGTACCGGTCGGGACCTACGATGTCGAACTCGTCATGATCGCGGATGGTAGTGCCTTCGTCGGTGCGCGGATCTTCAAGGCAGGGCAGCTGGAGGTCACGCCGCAGGGAGCGATCGACACCGTCGTGTTCCCGCTAGCGCGCATCGCGGGACGCGTCAGCAATCACAAGCCTCGCTCGGGACAGATCCTTACCGCCGCACGAAAGACGTCGGAGGCCCGCGCGACGCCGACGTCTGCGCGGGTGCACGACTTGTTCGCCCGGCGCGCGAGGCACATGGTCAGCGCCCGCGTCAAGGAGGACGGCTCCTTCGTGCTCGATGGCCTGATGCCCGGGACGTACACGGTCGCGGGCCACCCGCGCTCGACCCGCAACGAGCTGACGGTGGTAGTGCCCGAGGGCCGGGCGCTCGTTGAGCTCACGATCAGGCTGGCGAAGTAGGGCGAGTCGGCGCAACCTGCGGGAACCACAGTCATGATCCGTCTCGATGCGGATCCGGCAAGGCAATTGCGCTTCGCCCGGCGCTCCTCCTCGAGGTTCTCACTTCGGCGGCTTCCGACCGTGCACGAGTCCAGCGCCAACGCACGACTGAGACTTCCCCCCTCAGCGATGAACGACTGCTCGCCCGCGCCTGCGAAGAGACGGTACGTCACCCCGACCATCGCGTAGCGCCAGTGGATGACCTTCCGTGCCGGCGTGTCCTCGAGCACGCGCACGTGCGCGTAGTACTGGTTCTTGTCCGACATGTGCTCGCACAAGCCGTGGTCGTCACCCCACTCCATGCTCTGGTCGTGTGTCCAGATCGTGTCGTTGCAGATCCAGGCGGGCGCCCCGGTCATGCCCTTCCAGAAGAGGACGCGCGTGGGCAACAGGTCGTAGGTGACCATGACGTCGTCGAACCCGCTGTCGTGGAACAGCTGGTTCCAGAGGGCGTGGTAGTCAACCGTCTGCTGCGAGCACGAGAAGGTCGTTCCGCCGAAGGTCGGCAGCGCGCGCCGGGGCAGCGTCGGTGCGCCGCCCGCCCCCGCGCGGTTGGCCGCCATCATGATCTCGGCCGACGTCAGCGGGCGGTTGTACGGGCGCACCTCGTCGATCAAGCCCTCGTGGCCGAATATGCTGCGCGCAAACGCCACGTCGTGCATCTCCGAGCCCGCCACCGGCCACGCCGGCTCGCGGTTGCGGCCGATCACGAAGTCGCGCGCAACGGCCGCGTTGAGGTCGCACGTTGTCGGGACGTCCCCGACCTCGGCGCCGTTGGCGTAGATGCGCAGCTCGTTGTCGCCTGCGTCGTAGACGCCGACGATGTGATGCCACTGGTGCGGTGCCAGCGGTTGGCCCGTGGCCGCGGACCAGGTGCCGCCAAAGTTGCCCATTACGTTGGGTTGGCCCAACGCGTCGATCGCGAGCAGGTAGCCCAGGCCGCCGACCGTGACCGGGTTGTTCGTGATCGGAAGGCCCGTGATCGGGTCGACCATGTTGTAGGTGCCGATGCCGCCTTCCACCGTATCCGGCGAATACGCATGATTGCCGTTGGGGCTCGCCTGGCCCGCGATCTGCACCGTGCCGAAGGGACGTGCCGCCATCTGCACCCAGGCCTCCAGCGTGAAGGAACCCGTCGGCGCCGGTGCGTTCGCCGCCGGATAGCCGACCTCCGTGGTGTAGCCGTCAAACGCCAGCGCGCTGCCGGAGATGCCGGGCACCCAGTTCGGGAAGCGCCCGTTCACGGCCGCGGCGTTGCTCGAGACGGAGTCACGCGTCGTCCGGGACGTGCCGCCCTCGTCGAGGCGGAAGCCGAGCGCGGGATTGCCGACCGGATGTGCGGTGATCGGACGCGGACTGGCGCCGCCTGCCGGCAAGCCGCGCGTGATGGGGGTGGTGCTTCCGACCGTCACGCCGGCGGCCGCCAGCGTCAGCTCCTGACGCGTGTTGTGCGTCGTGGCGGCAGCTTGTTCCAGGGTGTTCGCGCTGCAGTGGACGAGGCGCGTGATCGTCGCGTTGGGTCGGATCGTGAAGAGCTCGTGCACGGTGCCGGTCTGCGTCGGGTTGCACGGGTCGGGTACGTAGCGCCAGTGGACGACGATCTCGTTCGCGGTGTTGCGGAGGATGCGGGCCCAGCTGTAGCGGTTGATGTGGTCAGGGCGCTCGGCCGTCCCGTCGCCCGTACGCGGAACCAGCAGCGGCACCGGGAAGCGCGTGCCCGCCGTCGTCACCCAGACCGGACTGAAGCTCGTGCGACGACCGAACTCGAGGCGCCCGAGGCCCGGGAGGTTCACGACGACGTCCGCGAACGAGCCCGAGTTGGGATGCATGGCGATCGCGCGGGGGTCCATCACGAGGTCCGTTGCCGCAAGTCGCGTGTGGAAGGCCACGAACAGGGCAAGGAATGCAGGATCCGCGCCTGCCTGGCGCGCATCGTGGCAACTGTAGTTGTAGGTCTGGCTGACGGGCGGGTTGAGCGGCGGCTCTTCGGCGTTGAGACATGCGCCCTGCGTTGCGTTCGTCGGATGCTGCGTCGGGTTGGTGTTGCCGCCGTTGTTGCCGCCCTGGCCCTGATTGCCGGTGTTGTTGTCGCCTGTCCCACAGCCCAGGAGACCGAGCGTCAGGCAGGCGAGAAGGACGATCAGAAAGGCGCAGGCAGTCGTCGAACGAGGCATCGAAACACTCCTAGGGCCCTGTCCACTGGGCCTCACCAGCAATGGCGCCGTCCAGGACGGATTCATCGGATTCCGGGAATTCTCCGACAACCCGGGGCCGGATGACGCACTCCTCCCTGAGGCCGCACGAAGCGGCCGTGGAGCCGCCGCCATGATGACCACCGAAGCCGCACGCGCCCTGCCGGCGACGCCGGGCTACCTCGAGCAACTCGACCCCACCCTGGCGGTGATCGCGGACAAGCTGGAGTGCGCCTTCGACGACCTCGCGGGGCGTCGTTCTTCCGACCCCGGCAGCGAGGGCAAGCGCCGCGTCGTCCGGGCGCTGCAGCGCGTCAGCACCTACGTGCGGACGATCGAACGGCTCGGCGGCCGGATCGAGGCCTTCCTGCCCGTTCGCGTCGCGTTCCAAGTCCATGACGACAACCCGGCCCGCCTCGTGTGGGAGCATGGACCGAGCACCCAGATCGTCATGGAGTCCTGGGAGCGGGACGGCGAGGACTGGATGCGCGTGCTCGCCCGCGATCTGGACCGCCTCGACTACCGGCGCACGGACACCTGCAACCGGCGCCGGTTGAGCACGAGCGCGCCCACGACCAACGCCAGGACCCCGGCCGCACTCAACCCGTAGAGGATGAAGGCACCGCGCAGGTTGCGGTCGACCTTGGCGATGTCGCGGTCGAGCCTGCTCGTGATCTCCAGCGCGCCGCGGACGTCGCCCTCCTTCCAGTCCGTCTTGGGACTCTGCGGGTGCTCGTTGTGGCACTGGATGCAGCTCGCCTTCATGACGCGCGCGGACGCACACCGGATCACCGAGTGGTCCTTCCATGTCGTGAACTCGAGCACCGGCTTGTCCGGGTTCGCAGAGAGCCGCGTGAGGGCGGACTCCTCGAACGCATCGCGCGGACCCGCATCCTCTCGCCACGGGAAGGGGTGGTTCGAGTACAGGCGGAACTGTGCGCCTGAGGGATCCTCCTTGGAGATGCGCTCGCACAGGTCGATCGTCAATCGCGCGGGAAGCGGCAACTTGCCCGGCACCGTGTCCGGACGTCCGCTCGCGTCGATCAACGAGGGATCCACGCGATCCACCGCGTCGGCATACGCGTCGTTGAACGTCTCGATCATGGCTAGCTTGAGGCCCGCCTCGCTGGCGGCGCGCTCTTCCATGACCGTGCGGGAGAGCCGCGAGAGGTACATGAGGCCCGCCACGGAACCTACGGTGACGCCGATCAAGAGACTCGCGGCGAGTGGATTGCGCACGCACCAGCGACGCAGCCGCTCGAACCGTGAAATCGGGCGCGCGCAAATCGGCTCGCGCCGCGCGAAGCGTGCCAGGTCGTCGGCGAAGTCCGCGGCACTTGCGTAGCGCTGCGCGGGCAGCTTCTCCATGGCCTTGAGCGTGATCGTCTCGAGGTCCTTCGGGATCGATTCGTTGAGCCGGCGCGGCGGCCGCGGGTCGTCTTCGAGCACCTGGATCAGGTGCATCTTGCGCCGGCCTTGGAAGGGACGCTCGCCGGTCAGGACCTCGTAGAGGATGACGCCGAGCGAGTACACGTCGCTTTTCGCGTCGACCTTGTGCGACTCGCCGCGTGCCTGCTCGGGAGACATGTAGGCCGGCGTGCCCATCACCTCGCCGTGTGGTGTTGCCGTGAGGTCCGTCGTTTCCTGCTTGGCGAGGCCGAAGTCGGCCAGGTGCGGCGCGTCCGCGTCGTCGATCAGGACATTGGACGGCTTGACGTCCCGGTGGACGACGCCGCGCTCGTGCGCGTAGTCAAGCGCCCGCGCCACGCTCTCGATCAACGCTGCGGCAGCGTCCGGCGCAAGCGAGCCGTCGCGCTGGATGCGTTGCTCCAGCGTTTCGCCTTCGACCAGCTCTTCGACCAGGAAGTGCACGCCGCGCTCGTCGCGCGCGACTTCGAAGACGGACACGATGCCGGGGTGGGCGAGCTTGGCAGCGCTGCGTGCTTCCTTGAGGAAGCGATCTTCTTCCTCGGAGCCCGAAGGATAGGCGTGGCGCTGCACCTTCACCGCGACCTCGCGATCCAGCTCCACGTCGCGCGCGCGGAAGACGTGGCCGAAGGAGCCGCTGCCAAGCGACGCCAGCAGCTCGAAGCGGCCGAGGCGATAGGGCTCTTCCGCCAGGCTCTTGGCGATGCGCCGGCCCGGATCGACGTCGAAGGGAACGCGCGGCGCGGGGGCGGCCTCTGCGTCTTGCGGGGGTTTCAGCGTCCGGAGTTCGGAGACCAGCTCGTCGTCATCGCTCTCGGGGTCGAGTACGGCGAGCGCGCCCTGGCAGCGCTGGCAGTCGTCGATGTGCTTGTCCGTCGCGTCGAACGTGTTCGTCGTGAGAAGCCCGCGGGTGAAGTCGATCAACGTCTCCCGGTCGGGGCACGTGTCGGTAGTCATCTCGCCTTCCCTTCTAGTTCTCGATGTCGCCGAGCTCACGCCGAAGGCGCTGCAACACGCGCGACTTCGCAACCCGTACCGCGCCGGCCGACATGCCGAGCTCGTCGGCGACGTCCTTCGGCGCGCTGCCGTCCACGGCGGTTCGCCAGAACGCCTGCCAGGTCTGCTCCTTGACCTGCGGCTTCACCGCGGCGAGCGCGCGTCCGACCAGCGCGCGCACCTCGGACTCGCGAACGTCGACGTCGTCCGTGTCGTCGATCGTCGGCGCGGGCGTCTGCTCGATGCGCCGATGGGCGGTGCTGCCGTGCGTGAGCCTGGGCCGGCGTGCGCCGCGGCGGTAGTGATCGCGGATCTTGTTGCGCGTGACGGCGACGAGCCAGCCGCGGAACGTGTCCGACGGACGTGTCTTGCGGAACCCGTCGATGTTCTCGGCGACCGCCTTGAAGACCTGCTGGTAGACGTCGAGCGCGTCCTCGGCGTTGCCCAGCCGCCGCCGGCAGATGGCGTGGACGAAGGGCCCGTAGAGCCCGACCAGCCTGTTCCACGAGCCCGAATCCAGGCGCCGCACGCCCGCAAGCAGGCTGCGGGACGTCGAGGTGGCGCCCGAGGAGGCTGTGTTCGTCTGCTCGCTCATCTGGTCGTGTAACGCTCCGGCGTTTTCCATCGTAGAGGCCGCCGCGCCCCTGCGCAGGAGGCCGAACCACGCGGAGACCTGCCATGACCACGATGTCTCGACGGACGCTCTTGGGCTCTCTCGGTTCCGGTGTCCTCCTCGGAGGGCTCGGCCTGACCCTGGCCGAGGAGCTCGAGATCCTGCGCGGCCTGGGCGAGGACGGCGCCCGCATCGACTTCGGAGAGAGGGAAGAACTCGTCGCGTTGATGCAGGACATCGACGCCGACGATCTGCTGCCCAAGCTCGTCGAGCGCCTGAAGAAGGGCGAGACGCTCGCCAGCCTCGTGACTGCCGGTTCGCTCGCCAACGTGCGCTCCTTCGGCGGCGAGGACTACGTCGGCTACCACTGCTTCATGGCGCTCTTGCCGACGCTCGCCATGGCGCGCCGGATGCCCAGGGACCAAGCCCCGCTGCCGGTCCTAAAGGTGCTCCATCGCAACACCGCGCGCATCCGCCAGAATGGCGGTCGCAAGCACGAGCTTCGCGTCGTCGAGACCGGCGACAAGACCGCCACGGCCGACACGCTGCGGGCCGCCGCACGCGCGGGCGACTATGGCGCGGCCGAGTCCGCACTTGGTGCGCTCGTCAAGCAGGACCGCAAGCAGGCCTACGAGGCGATCCAACCGCTCGTGCGCGACGACATCGACGTCCACCAGGTGGTCCTGGCGTGGCGCTCGTGGGACATGCTGCGCCTTGCCGGAGACGACTCGGCCTACCTGATGATGCGCCAGACGGTGCGCCAGTGCATCCGCCGCGGCTCGCGCCGACGCAGCAGCTACAAGGGCGTGCGCGACGTTCTTCCTGCGCTGATGGACGAGTACAGGTTGCACGACAAGCCCGACGGCACCGTCAGGCTCTCGGACAAGGAGTTCGCACGGCTCACCGAGTGCATCTTCAAGTACGGACGCGACGACACCGCGCGCCTTGTCGCCAAGGAGCTGGCCCGCGGCGTCATGCGCGACCAGGTGGGGGAGGCGATCTCCGCAGCGGGTGCGCACCTCATCCTGCATGACCGCGGCCGCACGCGCGCTGAAACCAACAAGCCGCTGGGCTCCGTCCATGGGGCGTCCCCGGGCGTGCACGCGTCCGACGCCGCGCATGCCTGGCGCGGGATTGCGTCCGTCACGTCCAACACGGAGGCGAACGCAAGCCTCATCACCGGTGCATGGCACACGGCGGGTCAGGTGCACCGCGTGGACAAGGACCGCATGTTCCACGAGTCCGCGCGCGAAGAGGTGTCGGAGTTCTCACGCGAGCAGGTTCTCGGTGCGCTGACGGAAGTCGTCCAGGGCGGCGATCAGAAGCTCGCGCCGGCGTTGGTCGAGCGCTGCCACGAGCTCGAAGTGGGTTCGGACGAGGTCATCGCCGCGCTCCTTCCGTTCAGCGTGAACAGCGAGGGGGCGCTTCATCACGAGAAGTACTTCGCGACGGCGACGACGGAGTACGCGCGCACGCGTCCGGCGTTCCGGTGGAACCACCTGGCGGCGCTCGCACGCGTCAACGCAAGCGGGTCGAAGTTCACCTCGCGCGGCTACGAACGGGCTCGCGCGCTCTACAAGAAGAGCTAGGGCCTACTTCACGCGCCTGCCGGGTACGTCCCGGCCGCCCTGATGGAGGATCACCTGCTTGACGGCACCGTCCTTTCCACGCACGAACGACAGCTTGGCGTCGACCACCTTCAGAAAGAAGCGGTCCTTCGACTCCGGGAACAGCTCGACGCGCTGCTGCCCCGTGGCCTGTCCGAAGAGTCGGTCGCCCTCGCGCGTAATCGTCAGCGTGAAGCCGGGCTGTAGCTCGTAGACGCCGGCATAGTCGTCGTAGGTCGCGGGATCGACCTTCGCCGTCTTGCGAACCGGAGGCTTGTCCGATACGCGCTGGGCGCGCTCGCCCTCTTTGGCACCGCCCTGGTGCATCACCATGGCGACGGCGTTGCCGTCTTCGTCGCGCTCGATCTCGAACCAGGTCATGCGGTTCTCGTAGAAGAACGTCGTCTCGGACGCGGGAATGGCTGCCATCCGCCCGCTGCCGGTCCGCTGGGTGTAGAGGGTCCCGTCTTCGAACGTGACGATGCGCTGCTCCGTTGCGCTGATCTTGTAGACGCCGATCGTCTTCTTCAGCACCTCCGGATCGACGCGCGCGGCTTCGAACTCCCGGTACGGCTCGTTCAGCGCGATGGCAGCGAGCTTTGTGGCCAGAATGCCCGGCCCCGGCACGTTGCCCGCCGCGTTCGAGAGGACTGCGACGTAGATGCCTTTCTCCGGGATGCGGATGGCGGTCGTCTGGAACCCGTGGATGCCGCCGCCGTGCCGGATGCACGGGTGCCCTCTGACGTCCGAGATGACGAACCCGTACCCGTACGTCGTAGCCGTGCCGTCGTTGAGCACGTAGGGCGTCGTCATCTTCTCGTACGACGCGCGGCTCAGGAGCTTGTCGGCGTAGAGCGCTTCGTCCCACTTCACGAGATCGTCCACCGTCGAGAGTAGGCTGCCCGCCGCATGCGGCTGGGTCATGCTCACGTGCGCCGCGTTGCGCGTGTCGCCTCGGGCGACCTGGTAGCCCGCGACGCGCTTCTTGATGATCTGGGGGCCGCCGTAGTGGGAGTCGTTCATGCCGAGCGGCTCGAAGATGTTCTTCGTGATGAAGTCCGCGTAGCTCTGTCCCGAGGCCTTCTCGATGATCGCGCCGGCAAGCACGTACCCGGAGTTGCTGTAGCGCCAGCGCTCGCCGGGCGCGAAGTCCATCGGCTGGCCCTTGAAGACGTCGATCAACTGCGCCGTCGTGAGGTCGCGCTTGACCGGATCTCCCATGTAGCCCGGGATGCTCGTGTAGCTGTGGATGCCCGAGGTGTGCGTCAACAGGTGTTCGATCGTGATGACATGGCCGTGCACGGGATAGTCCGGCAGGTACTTCGTGATTGGATCCTTGACCGAGAGCTTCCCCCGTTCCTCGAGCAGCATGATCGCTGCGCCGGTGAACTGCTTCGTGATCGAACCGAGCCGGAAGACCATGTCCGGTTCCATGGGCACGCCGAGTTCGACGTTGGCCCGGCCGTAGGCACCGCGGAACACGATCTTGCCGTCCTTGACGATGATGGCTGTCGCGCCGGGCCCGTCGGCGGAGTAGGACTTCGACAGCAGCGTCTCGGCCTGCTTCGCGGTCTCGGCGCCCTTGGCGTCGGCGCGCTCGATCCGCCCCGTCAGTGCCAGGGCGAAGAGCAGTGCGAAGGCGATCCGCTTCCCATATATCGTGCGCATACGAACCTCCCGTTCGGCTCGTAGGCTACCGGCGCGCCGAAGGGCGCGGGCCAGGAGCTAGCGGCTCTCGAGGTCCAGGTATCGCCGCTCGTCCGGTTCCAGCGCATCGCGGACCTTCTTGACGAGCGCGGGATCCTCGCGCCACCGCGTGTAGTCGTGGTCTAGACGCAGGAGAAGCCAGGAGCGGATGTCCTTGTCTGGCGTCTTCTCGCGATCCAGGCGCGCCATGCGTGCAAGCACTGCCTCGAACACGGCCTTGGGGCCGGCTTGCAGCAGCGCGTGCGCGGCGCTGCGCACGACCTCGAGGTCGTCGTCCTCGAGGTGCTCGAGCGCGAGCGCCTCTGCCTCCGTGCTCCAGCGCATGGTCAGCGTCTCGAAGAGTGTCGTCCGGTAGCAGCGCGTGTCGCGCTTGCCGCGGCGCTGCATCGCCTTCTTTACCTCCGCGAGGCCGAGCTTCGCGTCGTGCTTGAGCAGGTAGCGCACGAGCGCGGCCTGGATGTCACACGCCCAGCCGGTGCGCGCCGAGTGATAGATCTCGAGCACGGCGGGCTTCATCGCGGCGGTCGCGTAGCGCTCGATAAGCGGCGCGAGCTTGTCGAGGTCGCGGTGCGCGCGGTCGGCGAGGTGCTTCGTCCAGATGGGCTCCATGTCGGGGAGCGTCTCGTCGGGCAACGCGAGCAGGGCGTTGCGGGTGAACCGCGGCGTGGCTCGGCGCATGTCCGCGAGGATCAGCGTGCGCGCACGCTCGGGCGCGAACTCCAAGGCCCGCCACGCGATCAGCGACGGGACGTCGTCAGTGTGGTGCCAGGTCACGGCGCGCTCAGGCTCGCGCAGCTCGTGGCCGAGCGTGGCCGCCAGCGCGGGGTTCCGCACGCGTTCCCAGCGCTCGGTCAGGAGGAACACGCGCTCGTAGCGCGTGAGGTGTGTCCAGCAGCGCGCGGCAGCCGGTGCGATTGCCGGCGATTCGAAGTCGTAGGTGAGCAGCAGTACGAGCGACGCACCGACGACATCATCCTGCTTGTGCGCCACGACCTTGGCGACCTCGGGCAGCCAGCGGTCGAGTTCGGGGCGGATGATCACGGGGCCCCGCGCGCCGATCGCCTGCGAGAAGCCGCCCTCGGCATTGCGCGCGAGCAGGACGCGCGATGTGAGCCAGTCCATACCGACGGCGAGAGCCGGATCGGCCAGCGCGCCTTGGAGCAACGTGACGGCCTTGTCGCGATCGATCGCAGGCCGGCCTTCCTGCTCGTCCTCGATCCAGCCCAGACGGTAGTGCTCGAGGACGAGGTCATTGAGCGCGCTAAGCCCTGCGCGGCGGCGCTCGACCTCAGGGGACTTCAGCGCCGTGGCGGCCTCCTCGAAGGTCAGGGTGTCCGCGTGGATCGCGGGCGCCGTCAGCGCCAGCGTTGTCAGAAGCAGGATCGCGGTTCGCATGCGGACCTCCTCTTTCATGAGACGCGATTCCGGGCAGCCGGTTCACGCCCTGCCCCGGGCTACACGCCGAGGTGGCGGCTGACGACCCGGAAGGTCGCCTCGATCATCGCAGCGTTTCCCCTCTGACGCTGTCGGTCCTTCTCCTCGTCGCTCTGGACGATGTCGCCGTCTGCCTTGGGATTGTCGAACACGAAAAGGAGCGACGCGACGGGGACGCCGAAGTGCTCCGCGACCGCGAACGTGGTGGCCGTCTCCATGTCCACCGCGTCCCAGCCGTCCTGATGCCACTCGTCGATCTCGGCCCGGCTCTCGGCGAAGAGGGCGGCAGTGGTGTAGATGCCGCCGCGATGCGTGGACAAGGTCTCGTCGAGGCCGTCTTCGACCCACGGCGTGATGTTCACGGTCGCCGCCGACTCGGTCTTGTCCGGCAGGTAGTAGCGACTCGCACCTTCGCCGAAGTGGGCCCGGTCAGCCACGAAGATGTCGCCGGCGCGGATGCCGTCGGCCCACGCGCCGCAGCACCCGGTCTGCAGAATCAACCGTGTTCCCATCGAGGCGAAGAGGTGCGCAAGCTCGGACGCCATCGGCGACCCGTACACGGACGCGTACGCCACATGCGCTCCCTGGAACCTGCCGATGAGCAGATCGTCGATGATGCCGTTGGGCGAGCCGACGTGCATCACATCCTCGAAACGCTCTTCGTACTGCGCGTAGTAGTGCTTGAGGTTGCGCGTCCCGCGCAGGATGACCGCGTCCGGAACACGTTCGTCCGGGATCTCCAGCATCGCCTGCCAGTCACGTCCCGATAGCTCCCGCAGCATGGATCTTCCCCTAGCGTCGTTAGTCAGCGGCGGCGAACGTGCGCAGGGCGGCCAGCATCTCCTTGTGGATCCGTGGGAGCTGCCAGCCGGCCATGTCAATGAGTTCGTGATCTTGTGCGAGGCGCCGCACGGCGTGACGGCCCAGGTAGTAGCCCGCGCGTTCGGGTCGCCCCAGGTTCTTCCCGTCCTCGCCCACATAGGGGAGGAACCAGAGTCCGTACGAGCCGCCGCCGGACGGTGCCCACGCCAGGCGCTCGACGTCCTTCAGGAACGCGGTCGCGAGAGCGGCTCTTTCGCTCTCTTCGATGAGAGGAAGTTCGTCCGAGTTGTAGTACTCCGCTTCCGTTCGCCCGGGGCAGAGGACCTCGCTCACGTGCGTAGCCAGGCCTTCGAGCCACAGCGGCACCGACATCCGTGCCTTCGTGCCCCAGTCCTCCGTGCCGATGCGATCGATGTGGTAGACGTGGAACAACTCGTGCGCGTAGATGATGTCGACGGCATCGCCCCGCACGACGATCGTGTCTATGCCGAACGCCAGCACGTTCTTGCCGTCGAGGTCGGCAGCGCCTCCGTTGAGCTGACCCATCGTCGGAAGCGCGTAGACGGGCAGCCTGAAACGCGCATCGGGGAAGTGCGTCTTGTACTTTGCGATCTGCGCCTTCAGCGTGTCCTCGAAGGCCCGGAACTGCGTCTCGATCTCTGCGGCCCGGGTTTCGTAGCGTGCGAAGTATTCCGTGAGGTGCTTGGTGCGATTGACCTTCCAGGCAGGGTTGCCCGTCTTGCGCCATACCAGTCGGTCGTAGATCGCCTGGTGCGGCGTCTCGACGATCTCCGCCCACAACTCGAGCTGGCGTGCGAAGGGTTGTCCCTCGGCCCGCCCCCAGAAGGTCGAGAACTCCGCCGCTGTGTTGATCACCTCGACCGTCGCCACGGGCTCTGGAGTCTCGCCGCCGCACGCCGCGAAGAACAGGACGCATGCCACAAGGGCGCAGGGGATCAATCTCTTGCTCAAGCACCTGAGCGTAGCTCCATGAGCAGCGAACCACCAGAGAGCCGGACGCAAGATTCCTGAACCCGTGAAGGGGGGTCGTTCGTTTCCTACCATGTGACGATTGACAGCACCCCGCCTGATTCCTGGGATCACCTGCTCGCGCATCGGGCATGGCTGCGCCGACTCGCTGTGCATCTCGTTCGCGATCCCGACGTCGCCGATGATCTGACGCAGGAGGTGTGGCTGCGTGCGGCACGCTCGTCACCGCGGAGCCCGCAGTCCCCCCGTGGATGGCTCGCCACGGTGCTGAGACGACTGGCGATCGACCGCGGGCGCGCGAACAAGACCCGACGGGCAGCCGGAACGCCCGTCGAGGGAGCGGCGCCTGCGGCGGCCGAGCTCGCCGCGCAGGCCGAGCTCCACAGGCGCGTTACGCAGGCCGTGCTCGAGCTTCCCGAGCCGTACCGAAGCACCGTGTTGATGCGCTACGTGGGTGACGTGTCGCTTGCTGAGGTGGCGCAGCGGCAAGGCGTGCCGCTGGAGACCGTGCGCACGCGCCTAAAGCGCGCCATGCCGATGATTCGCAAGCGGCTCGATGCGGTCCACGGGGGCGATCGCGGTCGATGGGTCACCGCACTCGCCCCGCTCGTCCGCGGACCACACGGGCCGCCGGGCGGCGCTGCGCTGACAACCATGGGAGGACTGGCAGTCATGGCAACGAAGTCCGTTATCGCGGTGGGGGTGGCGGCTGCCGTGATTGTCGCCGTTCTTCTGCTCCTGCCTACCGAGACTCCGGAGACGGAGCCCGCGCACGAAGACATCGACGAGACCCTCGCTCGGGAACGGCCGCCCGAGCTCCGGCTGACCGCCGACGGACGCCCCGCGGATCGGCCGCCGGCAGAAAGGCACCGTTTCGGATCTGATGCGCGTCGCGCGAGGCCCGAGCCGACGAGCGCGGATACGCCGGCGAACGAAGTACGCGGCCCGGGGAAGCGCGAACGCCTCGATGTCGTCGTGCGCGACGTGTTCGACGGCAGCCCTGTTCGGGACGTGTCCTTGCTTCGCATGACGGCTAAGGACAAGACGATCTCGGACTTCGTCCGGTCCGGGAGGAAAGAGGGCACAACGTTGGAAGCGGACGAGGAGGGCCGCTTCGTCGTGGAGGGGACCGCTGCCGAGCTCGAGCAAACGGTCCTCGTACCGGCGGGGACGGCCTGGCACGGGGCGGCGAGGATGGACCGCCGGCCAAGCGCCGTTTGGGTGTCGCGACCGGTCGCGACGCGCGTCACGGTGCGAAGCACCGGTGCGCCTATCGCAGGCGGGATCAAGGTGTCCTATCAGATCTTCGACACGAAGACGTGGGCGGCGCGCCGTCCGGCAGGGCTTCCCGACGACTGGTTCCGATCGCTGAGCCTGAAGCCCTTCGAGCCCACGCGGCAGGGCGCGCAGGAGATGGCGTTCGAGGGCGCCGTCCCGCGCACCGTGGGGATGATCGTCGCCGTATGGGCCGAGGGCTTTCTCGATGCGTGGCAGAGAGTCGAGTTGGGTGGTCACGAGGAGAGCGTCGACGTGGACATCGTGCTGAGGCCCGCTCCGCGGTTGACCGGCTCGATCCTGGACGAGGTCGGCGCGCCCGTGGCGGACGTACGGACGCGCCTACGCGTTGTCGTGCCGATACGCGATGACGAGACCGTTCGCGACTACATGTGGGGCGTGCAACACAGTTGCACGGTCGCCGGGGGAACCAAGGAGCCTCACATGCGCTTCGAGTACCCCTTGAGGCCGGACGCGAAGGGCAAGTTCGCGGTGCAGCTTCCGATCGAAGGGCACGTGACCGTGCGTGCGTGGAGGGAGGGGTACGAACCCGGCGTCCTCGACCTGGGCACTGTCAGCGCCGACCGGCATGATCTCGCGCTCGTCCTCACGGCGCTTCGCGGCACGGCGCTGACCGAGGCGCGCGTAGTCTCCGGCGGCAAGAAGATCTTGGCGCCCCATCAGCAGATCCTGATCTGGAAGATCGAGGGCACGGCGGTCACCCAGACGCTGCGGATCCGTGCGGACGCCGCGGGCCGCATTCCCGTAACGGACTTCGAACGCGGAATGCGCTATCAGATGATGCGCGGGTGGCAGCGGCCGGAAGGGAACGAGGCCTACCGAGCGGCGCGGCTTGGTCGCTTCGTGTGGGAGGAGCAGGATCCCATCGAGCTGGGCCGCTGACGCCGATGCCTCTTCAGCGCGACAGCGTCCGCTCCACGAAGCGGCCAATGGCGCCGAGCACCTGGGGCGAGGCCCAGAGCTCGGTCACGTGCGGGTGCTCGCGTGCCTTGCGGCGCAGCTCACGCGTCATGGCTTCCTTCATGGCGTGAAACGTCTCGGGCGGAACGGCACCGAGCTCGCCTGCCACCTCGAGCGCGCGGTCCATCAGCGTGTCGGGCGGACACACCTCGTCGCACAGGCCCCAGTTGCGCGCGTCGCGCAGAGGCAGAACCGTGCCGCGGTAGATCAGCTGCCGTTGGTACTGCCGCGGGATCGCCGCGCGTGAGATCTCCAGCGCGATGCCGGGAAACGGCACGCCTACGGGAAGCTCGGTCAGCCCGATCTTGGCGTCGGTCTCGGCAGCGATCCGCCAGTCGCCCGTGCTCAGCATCACGCAGCCGCCTGCGAGCGCGTGTCCGTTGGCTGCTACGACCAGGGGCTTCGGGAAGCCGGCCATCCGGTCGAAGCAGCCCTCCAGCACGGGGATGAACTCGCGCACGTACTCGGCGCCCCCGTCGAGCACACGCGTGAGGTCGACGCCCGCGGACAAGCACGACCCGGCACCCGTGAAGACGACAGCGCGCGCGTCGCCGGATGCCTCCTCGTCGAGCGTCATGCTCAGGCGGCGTAGCAGCTCGATGTCCAGCGCATTCACCTTGCCGTGGGCGAGCCGCAGCACGGTGACACTTCCCTCTCTCTGACGCTCGATCATCTGCTCGTTATAGCCGCCGGAGGGGGGAGGCTGCCGCTACTTCGAAAGACCCCAGAGGACCCAGCCGGCCCAATAGTAGGGATGCTTCCACTTCTCGTGGCGGCGTACGAAGGCCTGCGCTCGCCGCAGCGCCTCGATGGCTGCCATGCCCTTGGACGCCGCGTCCTTGGGGTTCCACAACTCGTAGAACTTCTTCATCAGCGCGCCCGTGGCCTCGTCGTCGACCTTCCAGAGCGAGCAGACCACGCGCTGTGCGCCGGCATAGAGGAAGGAGCGCGTCAGACCGAGCAGGCCGTTGCCGCGCATGACCTTGCCGCGGCCGGTCTCGCACGCCGACAACACGGCGAGATCCGTAGGGATGCGCAGCCGCATGATCTCAGTCGCCGTGAGGAACCCGTCCTGGGTGAGCGGACCGCCCTCGGCGACCTCCGCGGGTCGTGTGACAGCGAGCGAGGAGAGGTCGGCGCGCTCCATGTTCAGGAGCCCGTGGCAGGCGAAGTGAACGGCGCGCCAGCGCTTCTCGGCGCCGAGCTGCTCGGCGAATGCGCTCTCGGTTGCCTCCCTGCCGAGCAGCACGACGTCACCCACGGCTTCGACTTCCGGGCGCGTCGCCGGCAGGCGCACGAGCTTGTGGCTGCGCGTGATCCCATCGCCATCGACGGAACGAGTAAAGACGCCGGCAGCGGAGCCGCCGTTGGTGAGCTCGTACGCGGGATCGCCAAGCGCGAGAACCTTCGCGCCCGGGAACGGCGCTTCCTCGACGAGATGGCTGTACGTAGTTGCGCTCGGCGTCATGACCGTGGTGCGCCCTCCGAAGAGCAGCGCGAAGGGGATGCGCGACAGCTCGCCGTCCGGCGAGACGACGACGCTCTTGATCGACGCCGGCAGGTCGAGCGGCTTCACAAGAAGACTCTCGACGGCCGCGAGCGCAGCCTTCGCATCGACCTCCGGGTCGCTCAGCACGAGGTCGCGGCACACGCGCTCCACCTTGGTGCGCTCGTCGAGGAACAGCACCCGCTCGGCGTCGGGTGTGACCACGACGGCCAGCGCCTGCTTGCCGCACAGGCCGTAGACGACGATCGCTTGATTGCTGTCGAGCGTGCCCTGGACCGTACGTAACTCTGCAGCGCGGGGATAGGCGATGCGCGCTTGACGCTTGGCTTCGCGCTCGATTCGACCGGCGACGGCGCGCAGTTCTTCCACGGCGGCATCGAGTGCCTTGCGCTTCTCACGCCGCTGCTGAAGCGTTCCGCGCGCACCGAGACGATCAAGGTCCGACCGTGCGTGTGCGATCGCGCCGCGCGCACGTTGCTCGGCTTCGCGCAGGGATTGCGGAAGCTCGTCGTAGCCGACGTGGGCGCGCGCGCTGTTCGACGCGAGCAGCAGGCTCGCACGGCCCTTCTCCAGGAAACGGAGTGTCGTGCGCGGGTCCTCGAGGCGTGCGGCGGCTTCGGCGCCGGCTTCGAGCAGGTCGGCGAAGCGCGCGCGCGCCGTCGAGCCTTCGACGTCGCCCAGACTGCCCAGAATCTCCTCGACCTCGCGGCTTCCGGCGCGCGCTTCCTGCAAGGCCTTGTCGAAGTCGCCCGTGTTCACGTACGCGCGTGCCAGCGTCTGGCGGAACTCCACCTCTCGCATGGGCAGCCGCCAACTGTGTGCCTCGTCGGCCGCCTCGGTCAGGTGCCGTAGGCCCTCGTCGCGCTTGCCCGCTCGAAGCAGGATGTTTCCGAGCCCTGCCCGTGCCGACAGGGCGAGCTCGGGCGCGTTCGTCTTCTCGGCCGCCGCCAGGGCTTCGTGCGCGTACTTCAGCGCTTCCTCGTTTCGGTTCTGGAGCGAGAGGATTGCCGCGACATGCGTCAGAGAGAAAGCCTCGTGGTCGATGCTTCCAGCGGACCGGGCAAGCGCAAGCGCGGACTGCTGCACGTCAAGCGCCTCTGAGAGGTCGCCGAGCTCGACGAGGACGCTGCTGATGTTGCCCAACGCGATGGCCTCGCGGCGGCGATCGCCGATGACGCGCCACTTCGACGCGGCGTCCCGGTGCGATGCAAGCGCTGCGTCGAAGTCGCCCAGGGCCCACTGGAACGTGCCCTGCGCGGCGACCGCCGCGGCCACGTGGCGCCTGACCTTCGAGCGCTTGGCGGTGCTCAACGCGGAGTCGATGGTGTCAAGCGCTTCGCCGAACGAGCCAAGACTGTAGTACGCGCCCGCCAGGTCGATGGAGATCGCGGCGATCTCGTCGTCTTGGCCCAGCGACGCTGCCAGCTCGAGGGCACGTTGCAAGTGACGCCGTGCGCCCCCTGCGTTGCCCATACGCGCGAGCGCGCCGGCCATCCCGCGCATCGCCGGCGGCATGCGGTCGCGGCGGTCCGTCGCTTGGAAAAGGGCGAGCGCCTCCTTGAATCGACGCAGTCCCTCCCGCGTCTCGCCGGAGGAGACCGCGCAGTAGGCCCGCACCATCGTCATGTCGGCCGGGAGGCGATCGTTGTCGTTCTCGGCTGCCCACGCGCTGCCGCCATCAGCAGTGGCGCATGCCTCGGCGTATTCACCGAGCTCCCAGTAGACGTTCGCCAGGTTCACGTAGGCATCGGCGACCTGCGCCTTGCGCCCCGCGGCTCGGTGCAATTCCAGCGCGCGTTCGAAGTGGGGCTTGGCGCGCTCGTAGTCTTCCAGCAGGTGGTACGTCCACGCGAGCCAGTCGACGGCCTGCATGATCGCGGCCTCGAACTTGCTCCGCTCCGCTGCGGCGAGTCCGTGTTCGAGGGCCTGTGCGGCCTTGCCGTGGGCATCCTGCCCGACGTGCAGCTTGGCGAGCGTGATCATCGCGACGGCCGCGCCGCGGTCGTCGCCCACTTCGGCCAGCAACACCCGCGCCGCTTCGAGCTGCTTGGCGGCCTCCTCGTGCTTCTTGCGCATGTAGAGGGTCTGGCCGAGCATGGCGCGCCCGCGGCCCTCGTACTGCTTGTGGCCGGCGGCCTTCGCCTGGGCGACGCCCTCGCGGAGCGTGGCCTCGGCCTTCTCCATGGCTCCGGCCTGGAGATGACGAGTGCCGGCGTTGATGGTTGCGCCGGCGGTCTTCCCGGGGTCTTCGCTCGCGGGTTCGTCCGCGTGCGCGGCGAGGGGGAGGGCCAGAAGGACGGCGAGGACGGCGCAGAGGCGCATTTTCAGGGATCTCCTAGGGCTCCGTGGGGTCACCCGTATATGCGGGAACCAACGGGTCTCGTTCACCTTTCGGTCGGGAGCCCTGAACGCCTTACCCGGAATCACGCATGGGAACATGGAGGCCGAATGCGGAGGCGGTAGCGCGTGACCACCGAGCCTGCGGCGTCGCTGACGCCCGAGCAGTTCAACCGGGCCTGCGACCTGTTCGGACAGGCCGTCGCCGAGGGTGTTCCCACCGACGAGCGCGAGGCGTTCCTCGAGCAGCATGCCGCCCAGGACGATGCCGCCGTGCGCGAGCACGTCTTGTCCATGCTGGCGTTTCATCACAAGGATGCGCACAAGGGCGAAACGGCGACGTTCGAATATCTCGCATCGGACGCCATCCGCCAGGAGACCGTAGGGTGGACGTCGAAGCCCTTCGCGGAGATGCCCGAACGCATCGGTTCGTTTCGCATCATCCGGCACATCGCGACCGGCGGCATGGGGGCGGTGTTCGAGGCCGAACAGGAGAAGCCCAAGCGCCGCGTGGCGCTGAAGTTGATTCGCACGGACATGCTCGGTCCGCAAACGGTCCAGCGCTTCGAGCGCGAGGCAACCGTGCTCGCACGTCTCACCCATCCGGGCATCGCACGCGTCTATGCGATGGGCCGCGCCGACACGCCTACGGGCGTCGTGCCCTACATCGTCATGGAGTACGTCGAGGGCGAGGTCATCACCGACTACGCTCGCAAGAAGAGGCTGGCTCCGCGTGCGATCCTCGAGCTGCTCATGGACATCTGCGGGGCAGTTCACTACGCGCACCGCCGCGGCGTGATCCACCGCGATCTCAAGCCCAACAACATCCTGGTCGACGCCGAGGGCCGACCGCGCGTCCTCGACTTCGGCATCGCGCGCGCACTCGACGACGACATCTCCGGCGTCGGCCAGATCACAGGCACCGGTGTCCTGATGGGCACGCTCAACTACATGAGTCCGGAGATGGTCAAGGCCGAGGACGACGCGCTCCACGTCCGCGTCGACGTCTATGCCCTCGCGGCCGTGGGCTTCGAGCTGCTCACCGGCAAGCCGCCGGCGGACTTCTCCGAGCTGACCCCGCTCGAAGCCCTGGCGCACATGTCGGATGGTGACTCCGCGCGTCTGGATACCTTCGACAAGCGCTACCGCGGGGACTTGACCGTCATCTTCGAGAAGGCGCTGGCGACGTCGCCGGAAGACCGATACGGCGGCATGGCCGAGTTCGGCGAGGACATGCGCAGGCTCCTGCACAAGGAGCCGATCACTGCTCGACCGTTCTCACGCGGGTACTACCTGCGGCGGTTCATCGGGCGGCACAAGGCGCTCGTGGGCGCGGGCGTGATCGCGTTCCTGAGTCTGGCCGGTGGGTTGATCTACGCGCTGCTGGCGCAGAACCGAGAGGCCGACGCGCGCCGCGCCGCTGAACGGCACGCCTCGCGCAGCGCGGACCTCCAGCACGCCGCTTCGCTCAAGGTCATCAGCCAGTCGCTGCGATCCGGACAGCGAAACACGGCCTTCAACACGTTCGAACGCCTGGAAGCATCGGCCGACGACTGGGAGTACCGCTTCCTCGATGCGCATCTGCACGACGCGATCGAGATCCACCCCTGGCCCGACGGGGCGGTGCTCGACCACGGTCACGTCTTCACCGAGCAGTTCATCGTCTCGCGCGGCGAGGACCGCGACGCGCTGCGGTTCCTGGACACGGTTTCCGGGGCGGTAGCCGACGTCCGCTGTCCGCCCGGCGAACCTCCCATCAAGGGTGTTCATGTGAGCGCCGATGGCCGCAGCCTTGTCGTCGCGTTCGGAGATTCGCGCTGGGGGGTCCTCGACATCGCGACGCGCACATGGTGGCACGTGCTCACCGCCGACACGCCCTTCGCGGAACATGCCTCCGGAGCGCGGTCGCTGCACCTGGTGGGTCACAAGCAGAAGATGAAACTCTTCGACATCGAGCGCGGCGTGCAGCTCCAACCGGCGTTCTGGTCGGGACCAGGCAACTACCGCACGAGCTGGGCGGTGGACGGCGAGGGGCGTGTGATCTGGGCCTCGAGAGCCGGCGACATCCTGATCGCGCGGCCGACATCGAGCGTGCCCGAGATGCGCTTGCAGATGGCCAGCGCGAAGCCGAGTGAGCTCTACGTAGACGCGGGCGGACGGTGGCTCGCCAGCCGCCGCAGCGCCGTCGAGTTCTGGAATCTCTCCGAGGGCGCGCTCCAGTGGCGCATGCCGCGCCTGGGAGGCGACGTGCCTTCCGACGTCGCTTTCGACCCCGAGTCCGACCGCGCCGCCGTGTCCTACACAGGGGGCACCGTGCAGCTCGTGGACGTGAGGCGACGCGAGGTCCTGACCTCCATGTTCGACGGCCGCATTCGAACGTCGCAGCAGACCTACGGCGCAGCCAAGCGGGCCGTTCGCTTCGGATCCGGTCCGGACCGCGTTGTCACCTGGAGTCGCGTAGGACGCGCCCGGTGGCACGCCCGCCCCGATGCCGTGGTTCCGCGCGTGCTTCAGCACTTCAAGCGCGAAGCCGAGTTTCCGTTCGTCTACGTGGCGGCGTTCCACCCCGGCGGTCGCTTCCTCGCGTCGGGTGCATGGGACGGGCGCGTCGTGATCTGGGACACCTGGACCGGACGCGAGGTAGTTCGCCACGTCTTGCGAGAGGACGACGTCACGCCGCGGCGTGTGTTCCAGGTGGCTTGGAGCGACGACGGAACGCGACTTCTCGTGCACGGAGTCGGAGGGGACTACACCATCTTGGATCCATGGACGGGGACGGAGCACGTGGCGGGCACGTCTGCCGGCCAGCCCATTCAGTTCGCTGCCGGGAGCAACGAAGACGCGCTCGTTCGCTACGGCAACGAGATTCGCCGCGTGCGCCTCGAAGGCAGCGAGTCGAGGCCGAGCAAGCGGCCTGCCGCTGCCGCGCGCGGCGCTTTGCCCGCGTGGATCTGGGCCGCGGAACAGGACTACGGCTTCCGCGAGTTCCGGGTCGTCGGAGACCGGGCCGTCGCCATCGGGCGCTGGCTCTGGGGCCGCGGTGCCGATCACTCCTTCGCTGTGTGGAAACGCGGTGAGCCGGACTCGCTGCGCGTGCACACGCTCGACAGCGAGGTCCTCGGACTCACACCCAGTTCGGACCGGAGACGTCTCTTCCTGGCACTGCGGAGCGGCACGGTCGTCGTTTGGGACATGGAGCGCGAGTTGCCTGCGCTCGAGCTATCCGAGCACGACGGGTACGTGATCGGCGTGGCGGTCTCGCCGCTGGACGGCACCCTCGCCACGTCCTCCGAAGACGGCACCGTTCGTCTCTGGCACACGGTGCGGCTTGCCGACCGGCTGGCGCGAGCGAAGTCTGCCCGGGAACGGACGGCGCGGCTCGCGCCGGTCGTCAAGACGCTCCTGGAAGAGCACGGCTCGCGGGAGGCCGCCGCGGCCGCGTTGCGGGCCGATCCAGGCCTTTCGCCCGAAGACCGAACAGCGGCGCTCGCCGTGCTGGCGGCGCAGGCGCCTTGACGGGACCGCCCTCGTAGACTTGGGGGATGGCGCCTGATCCCGATGCCACCGACCTGTTGTTGGGCCTGCGCGAGGAGGGCATCACCTCGGACCCGCGCCTCGATCCGCTGATCTACGACGAGGTCCGGCGCCTGGCGCAGAAGATCATGAGCCGAGAGCGGCGCGGCCATACGCTTCAGCCCACCGCGCTCGCCAACGAGGCGTATCTCCGTCTGATCGACCAGTCGCGCACACAGCCGGCCGATCGCCGGCACTTCCTCGTGCTCGCCGCGCGCGCCATGCGCCGCATCCTGATCGACCACGCGCGGGCACGCAAGGCCGACAAGCGCGGTGGTGGTTGGGACCGGGTACCTCTCTCCGAGGGCAACCTGCTCGAGGAGGGCTCCACCCAGCTCGACATCCTCTCGTTGGAAGCCGCGCTCGAGGAGCTGTCGCAGCTCGACGCGCGCAAGGCCTCCATCGTGGAGTTGCGGTTCTTCGCGGGGCTCAGCACCAAGGAGGCCGCCGAGTGTCTTGGTGTAAGCACCGGGACGATCAGCGAGGACTGGCAGGCGGCGCGTGCCTGGCTCGGCGTGCGCCTCGGCGCCACCGGCTAGTCGCTATCCGTACGCAAGCTGGCTCAGTCCGGCAGGCCGTGGATCCGAATCAGCCCGACGATCCGGTGCGTCGTCATGCCGTTGGCCGTCGCGAGGTCGACGCTCTGAACGACGTACTCGATCGTGGTGATCGCCGTCGCGCCGATGAGGTCGGGACCTGCGAGCACAGTGGACTGGATGTTCAACGGATTGGTGTCGGACTCGGTAGCGACGTTGGTTCGGCCGGCGATGTGCGTCTGCACATGCATGTCGTCGCTCGACCCGTTCGTCAGCAGCGTCTCGAACACCCCTTGGCCCGCGAGGGTGATGAACACGGACTCGCTGTCGTCGTCCGGGCCGACGGGGCTGTCGAAGGCAACGGTTGTGCCGCCCATGGTGAATTCGAGCGTGTAGGAGTCCGCAGTCCCGACCACAGTGCCGTCGAGCGAATGGGGGTACTCGAGAAGGACTTCCGTGAATCGGCCGCTCGTGAAGAAGTTCTCGGATTCCCCACCGCCGCACGCAGTCAGCAACAAGGACAGGAAGGCGGAGGCGATGATGGGAAAGCGTCGGATCATGGCGGATTCCTCGTGACGTGACTGCGAGTCCAGCTCGCGGCGTCACGGTGGAATGCGCAGCCGGACGCCGCTCGTTCAGAAAGGACGCTCGAGCAGGAAATCTGAACGCCCCCGCGCCGACTGCGCGACTCACTCCGACGAGCTGGGATCTCTTCCGTCGTCTCGACGACTAGTCGGGCTGCATCGGCCGAGAGATCCGGAAGAGGACGCTATCGATGCCGCGCGCGTCCGGTCGCATGCCGACGCGCCGGCCGCCGATCTTCTCGACGGCGCGCTGCGAACGGATGTTGTCGATGCCAACGCGGAACACGACGTTGCGCACGAAGCGAAACGCGTGCTCGAGCATGAGACGCTTCATCTCGGCGTTGTAGATGCCGCCCCAGTGCGAGCGAGCGAGGAAGCTCCAGCCGATCTCGATCTCGCTCGCGGCCTCGTTGAAGTCGTGAAAGCGCGTCGAGCCGATCACCGCACCCGTTGGGCGATCGACCACGACGAAGGCACCGCCGGAGTCCATGGCGCCCTTGAAGAAGCGCCGAAACGCGGGCTCGGTCCAGCGATCCGACTCCGGGTGCTGCTCCCAGATGAGCGGATCGGATGCGACCGCGAAGAGCGCGTCGAAGTCATCTGCACGAAGCCGGCGGAGCTCGATGAGCGTACCGACCAGGTGCGGCTGGAGATCGAACGGCATGCGTCGAGCGTACTGCTCGATCTGAGTCGCCGGCGAGCTAGTTTTGGTTGTTCGTGTCGATGAGGATGAACACCGTGTCGGCTTCGTTCGCGGGACTGAAGAACGACCCGTCGTCGACCAGGCACTCGACGGGGCCGCCTGCGCACCACGCCGGATCCGTGGTCCAGGCACCGAAGCCGGCAGTCCCGCCGTAGGTGCCGCCGAGCCGCGTGTACGCGTCATGCGGGATGTTGGCGATGTCGTTCGGCGGCACCGGCCACGTGATCCCGTTGCTCACCCAATTGACCTGGTAGGGCGTCGTATTCGAGAGGGCGATCGCCGGCGTGAACTCGTCGACGGCCGCGTCGAACTCGCCGTCCCCGTCGCCGCCGCCACAGCCGGCCAGGACGGCCAGAAACACAATCGGAAGCCACTTCTGCATCGGTCTGATCCTCCGCGGCACCTGCCGCCGGAGGGGGATTGCCCTTGGCCGAAGCGACCGGTCAAGAAAGCCGAGAAATCTCAGATCGGGGCGCGGGCTGAGACGAACGTGCGCCGGAAGGGGAACAACACGGGGCTGCCCGGCCACTCGGCACGGAGCCGCTCGCGGAAGGCATCCAGGAACGCGTCGAAGCTCTCGTTGCCCAACGCCTCCCGGATCGGCACCAGGGCGGTTCCCTTCTGCCACTCAGCGATCGCGTCGGCGTCCTCGATGACGTGGGGGTAGACGACCTCGCGGACCTGAATGGCCTCGGCGCCGAGGTCGAAGAGTACGTGCGCATACTCGTGGAGGTCGAGCACACCGTAGTCGCTCGGCCGATTGGCTAGCGCATCGGCGAACGGCTCCGACCGCATGACCTCGTGGCGGATGCGCGTGATCGGATGCCGGCTGTTGGACGGCACTTGAAAGGCGAGTTGGCCGCCGGGCGCGAGGTGCGACATCAGTTGCTTCAAGAGCGCCGGATGATCCGGAAGCCAATGAAGCGCTGCGTTGCTGTAGATGCGGTCGTAGGTGCCCTCGATGTCCTCGATCGCACGCCGTTCGAAGCGCACGGCGTCCCGCGCATGCTGCCGGGCTTCGGCCAGCATCTCCTCCGAGCGGTCGATGCCGAGCACGTCGGCGTGGGGGAGGCGGTCGGCCAGTTCGCGCGTCAGGCGCCCCGTGCCGCAGCCCAGGTCGATGACGGAGAGCCCGTCGCCGGCTTCGATCATCGCGATCAGGTCGCGGCCCGGCTGCAGGCGCTCTTCGCGAAACCGCTCGTACTGATCCGGATCCCAGGGCACGTCGCTAGGGCGCGGCTCGCGGCGTGACCAGCTTGCCGGTGAAGGGGTCCACGAGGCGGTAGTAGTGGCCGGGGCCGCGTTTCCCCACCCAGGTGGCGACGTCGCGATTCGTTCGCAACAGGTACGGCGTGACGTACCAGTGATCGAGGTTGCCGAAGGCGACGACATCCTTGCCTTGGAGCGACGCGTCGAGGGCCACCTCGGCGCCGAGGATCGACGAGACCGCGCCGTTCTCCAGCGTGCCTCGGATCCGCACGAAGTCCCCTGTGACCCAGTGGGCGTCCGCGGGCGACCTCACCTTCCACGCCTTCTCCTCCATCTTCGCGCGGGCTTTGGCCTTGGCGTCCGGCGGCACCGGGAACTTCGGATGGTGGATCGTCTCGCCGGGCTTCAGCTTGCGGATCGCCGTGACGTCGATGGTGATCCGGTACTCGCCCGGTGTCCACGTGCCGGTGACCTCTACCGGTGGGGAGTTGTACCGGCCGACCTCGATGTCCGGCACGTTGATCAGGTTGCAGCCCGCGCCCTCGGCCAACGGCGACTCGGGGATGTAGAGGCTCTTGTCGTCGCGCGCAACCATGAGCAGACCGCGCGTGCGAAACCGCGCGCCCTTCGGCACCTGCTTGCGGAAGGCGTCTGTAGTCACGAGGCGCGCGTCGTGCCAGTTGCCGTCGTCCGGCGGGACGACCTTGGGGCGAGCGACCCACTCGATGTCGTCGTACGAACGCACGAGGGCGCGCTGGGTGCGGTTGTCGTGCACGCGCCGCTTCGTCACGCGCCCCTTCACGATCTCCACGTGCAGCGTCTTCGGGTGGATCGTGAAGCGGTTCCAGCGCAAACGAGAGACGACGCTCCCGAGCGGCACCGCGAAGGAGCCCGTATACCAGTCCGCGGGCACCGGATGGGCCTCGCCGAAGATCGGGGCGAGCGGCACCTCGACCCAGCGAACCTTGCCGCTGCCCTGCCGGTGGATCGCCAGCAGAAACAGCCGGTCGTTCTCCAACAGCCAGGTGGCCATGTACCCGCGCCAGCAGTTCGTCGACAGGATCTCGTTCCGCCAGGGGCGCTCGGGCAAGCCGCTCAGCCAGGGCTTGAGCGGCTCCACGAACTGATCCAGCTTCTGGTAGCGGCCGTCGACGACGATCAGCTCGCGCACCTGGTCGGTGGCGCGTGCGTCTGGCGCGAGCCAGGCCAGACAAAACAGCGAGATGAGTGCGGCGCGGCGCATGCCTGTTCCCTCGCGGGTCAGCCTATCACTCCGCGTCGGGTCGGGACCGGGCCGCGATGCCCATCTGCACGATGTCCGGCGGGAAGACGAGGTCGAGCGTCCAATCGATTGCCACGCGCGCCTTGCGGCCCAGCCCAGGCATCTTGAGTAAGTACACCGTGCGGAACAGCCACCACGCGATGCGCCCGGAGATCTTGAGGCCGAACACCTCGGCCACGGCGCTGCGGCAGCCCAGCGGTGCGATCGATCCCACGGGCTTGATGCGGCATGGCCGCGCGCGCCGCCCGCGCAGCACGTCGCCGATGTTGCGCGCCAGCCACTCGCCCTGCCGCACGGCGTGCTGCGCCGTCGCCGGGTAGAGCTTGCCGTCTGCGTCGAGGTTGGACGCGCAGTCGCCGATCGCCCAGACGTTCTCCATCCCCTTCACGCGCAGATCCTCGTCGCACGCGATCCACCCGCCTTCGTCTGTCGGCACGCCGAGGTGCTCGTTGAGCACCGGCGGGGCGACGCCCGCACACCAGACTGTCGTGTGCGCCGGCAGCTTCGACCCATCGGTGAGCGTTACGGCGTCGGGCTCGACAGATTCGAGTCCCGTGCGTGTGAGCACGCGAACGCCGCGGCCGGCGAGCTTCTTGTGCGCATGCGCCGACAGATCTTCCGAGAGCGCCGGCAGGATGCGCTTTCCCAGCTCGACGAGCGTGACCTGGCAGTTTCGCGCTTCCACGCCCTTGTACTGGCGACTCGCGTTCTGCAGATACGCATGGAACTCGCCGGCGAGCTCCGTGCCGGTGAAGCTGCCTCCAACGATCACGAAGTGGAGAGCCGCGCGCTTCTCCTCTCGGTCGTCCAGCGCGCTCGCGATCTCGAGCATCCGGATGGCGCGGTCGCGCAGTCCGACCGCGTCCGCCACGGTCTTGAGCTCGTACGCGTGGTCCAGACCCGGGATCGGGGGCCGGCGTGTCGAGCTTCCCATTGCGAGCACGAGGTGGTCGAACTCGAGGTGCTTTACCTCCGAGGCGCCTTCGGCCCGATACGCGATCCGTCCACCCGCACAGTCGGCCTCCGTTACTTCGCCCATGATCAGGCGCGTGTGGGGGAGGAGTGTTCGTAGCGAGGCAACGACGTGCCTGGGTTCGAGGTTGCCCGTGCCGGCCTCTACCAGGAGGGGGTAGAAGAGCAGGAAATTCTCTCTCGCGATCAGCGTGACCTCGGCCCGGTCGGCGTAGCGGCGGCTGAAGGCGCGCGCGAAGGAAGCGCCCGCGAAGCCGCCGCCGACGACAACGATCCGGGCCCGACTCAACGTGGTCCTCCGGGCAGCAGGCTGCCGCCAGGGGGGACTGTACCGCGCGCGCCACCCCTCGGCACCCGAGGTCCGCATATAGATCAAATCTATGCTCTCTTGTTCTAGTATCGAACGGCTCTCTGGGGCGCCCGCGCGTCATACAGGCGGACCCGAAAGGAGGTCGTCATGCGAACAGATGTCCTGTCCCCCGCCCGGATGCTGGAACTCACTGGCTCCATCGGACTTGCAGAGATCCGCACACGCACCTCCCGTGTCCGACCCGAGCACGCGGCCCATGCGCCCAGGCCGGTTGTGCCCGGCCCCGCCCACGAGCGATGTAGCCACGGGGCAGGCGGGCCCGTGGCCCGCCTGGATTGCCATGACTGCGATGGCCGCGGCGATGTGGCCGTCGTGCTCGCCGACGGCGATTGGGGCCCGATCGACTGCCCCACCTGTGTCCCGAATGACGCGCTCGGCGGATGAGCCGCCGGGGAACGCAGAGAACTGCACCTGTACCCACGACCGCGCCGAGGACCGGCGCCCAGCCTCGAGAGAATGAACGATGAAGCCCACCCGACTCGTCCTGTTGACCGTCCTGGCCGTGATCGCCTGGGCCCCGGCCCCCGCCATGTCCGGTGATCACCTCGCAGAAATCGATCTCGCCCCGCGCCCGTTCGTGCAAAAGATCGATACGCATCTTGCTTTCGTGCAGGCGCTCGACCTCGAGCCGCTCGAGCCCATCCAGGCAGGCGCGCTCACGGTCGTTCCGCTGCGCACGCGCACTCCGCTGGCGCCGCTTGCCATCAAGGGGCACCCGACCCTGATCGAAGCGACCGTTTCCGGTGCGTCCCGCACGCGGCCCATGCTGCGCCTGCGCAACCCCACCGACGCGGCGATCTTGATTACGGCCGGGCGCGTGGCGTACAAGGGGGATGCCGAGGTCGTGCTCGCCCATGACGTGGTCGTTCCCGCCAAGGGGGCGAGCCTCGCGCGTGCTCTGCCCGGCTCCTATCCGAGCGGGACCCTCGCCCGCGGCGACGGGCTCACCTGGTATCCCCGCTGGGCACCGCCGAGCCTGCGCGAGTCCATCGTGACCGACGCCACGAAGTACGACATCAAGACGTTCCGGACACTGTTCCAGGACGTCGTGGGCGAGGCGGCGGACGCGCGCGTGCCCAGCCTTCGTGACGTGCTGTCCTCGCGCTTCGCGCGCGGGATCGACGCCAAGGTGGCCCAGGTCATGCACGACGCGCGCTTCCGCGGCGAAGGCGTCGTGGGCTTCGTCTCCGGCCTCCATGGGCGTCCGTACACGATGCAGGTCTTCGGCTCGCCGCAGCTGCACCGCAAGAACGCCGGCGCACTCCTCGAGTCGCACGGCATCTACGCGGCCGCTCTGGCCCTCCGCGCCGAGGAGCTGGGCATCAAGCTGCGCAGCGGCAAGAGCGCGTCCAACGCGATCTACCAGGCCGCACGCAGTCTGACGGCGACGCTGCGCTCCAAGAGCCGGGTCGAGGACACGGCCGGCGCCGTGACGCCGGTCCACGGCCCGGGGCTCGTCGGCCGCGCAACCTGGCATGCGGGCAAGCCCGTGCACCTCGCGATCTATCCGCACGATCCCTACCGGGAGGCGCTGTTCTCGCGGGTGTTCCAGTGGCCGGCGGAGCAGCTGGTCGACTGATCTCCCTACCAATTGCCTTTCCTCCGCGGGCTCCGGTCCCGGAGATGTAACGGGGCCGGGCGCCTGGGTGCGCTCGGCCCCGATCTCGTCCGATCCAATTCCCTGCGGGAGGTTGTTCATGCAGCAGGGTGTTGTCTCGGGTCGCGGACTGCGCACGCTCAACGTGCTGGCGCTCGCGGCCCTTCTGGTGGTCGGCGCGTTCCATCTCGGCAAGGCCGACGCGGCCCGAAGCGGCGACGTCCGCCGCCGGACCAGCGTGGTCGAGGCCGTCGAGCACGCGGCGCCCGCGGTCGTCAGCATCCGCGCGATGACCGCCAGCCGGCGCCGCACGCGCATCTACAGCTCGGGCTCGGGCGTCATCGTGCATCCGGCCGGCTACGTCATCACCAACTCCCACGTCATCCGCGGCGGGCGCTCGGTGACCGTCGAACTCTTCAACGAGGAGAAGCGCTACCGCGCGCAGATCGTCGCCAACATCCCGAACCAGGACCTCGCCCTGCTACGCATCCAGCGCCCCGGCGGCTTTCCCTACGTGTCGATCGTCCCGACACACACCGTCATCCGCGGCGAGACGGCGATCGCCATCGGCAACCCGCACGGCCTCGGCGACACGATCACCGTCGGCGTCGTCTCCGCACTCGGCCGGGACGCGAGCGTCTCGCGCGGCGTGAAGCTGTACAACCTCATCCAGACCGACGCGTCCATCAACACTGGCAACTCGGGTGGCGCGCTGCTCAACCTCGACGGCGAGCTGCTCGGCGTCGTCGTCTCGCTCATGCCGCGGTGCACGGGCATCGCGTTCGCCATCCCGGGCGACCAGGTAAAGGCCCTCGTCCAGCGGGCCCTCGGTCACGCGCCGAAGGCCAAGCCCCTGCCCGAGAAGAAGGCGCCGGCGCCGGTGCCGCAGCAATCGTCCTCGCAGCGCGCGCGCCCGGCCGCGCCGCCCCAGGCGCCGCCGCCGCAAGCATCGCGTGGCGGTCTGCCGCCGCCGTCCGTCGGGCGCGGCAAGACCTCGGGCATCAAGACGGAGCCGATGCGGCCGGAGGACTACGGCATGACCTGGCGCGACACGGGTGCGTTCATCCAGGTCACGCAGGTGGAGCCTTCGAGCCCGGCCTACCTCGCCGGCATCCGCGTGGGGGACCGGATCCTCGACATCGAAGGCCGCCCCGTCGAGTGCGACCTCGACATCGTGCTGGCCTTCTCGGCCGCGCGGCCCGGCAAGATCTACCAGGTCCGCGTCCAGCGCGGCGCACGCGAGATGAATCGCTCGTTGATTACGCCTCGCAACTAACTGACAGTTGCCATTCGCCGCGCCGCTGCTGATCTTCTTGTGGTGGCGAAGAACCGGGTCCTCGTCCTGCTCGCGCTGGTCCTGGCGGCGGCTGCCTATTTCCACTTCGACATCGGTCGCCGCGCGAGCCTGGAGCGCGGGCCCAAATACCACCGCACCGATTTCACGGTCTACCAGTACGCCGCGCGCGCCCTGAACGCCGGCGATGACCCGTACGAGGCGCGCAATCCGCGCGGGTATCGCTACGTCTACCCGCCGCTGTTGTCCGTGCTGCTCATGCCGGTTGCGGAATGGGAGCCGCAGCACGCCGCGCTCGTCTTCTTCGTCCTCTCGCTGCTGGCCCTGCTCGGTGCGTTGCTCGCGCTCTACAAGATGGCCGACGGCTACCGCCCCGCCATCGTCGCCGCGGCCATCGTGTGCCTGGGCTTTGCGCATCAGGGATTCCAGCGCGGCCAGGTGACGCACATCCTGCTCTACATCCAGGTCGCGGCGTTGGCGTTGCTGCTCGGACGGCGTTTCGTTCTCGCCGGGCTGTTGCTGGGCATCGGCGGCGCGCTGCGCCTCACGCCGTTGCTTCCCGCGGCGGCCGTAGGATTGGGGCTCCTCGTCGGCGCGTTCAAGGGCGACGGCCTGCGCCCGCCGATCCGCCTGGGGCTGGGCGTCGGTCTCGGCCTCGCGATCGGGCTCGTGCTCGTACCGCTGGCCTTCCTCGGCCCGGACCGCGCGACGGACGTGACCGCGCGCTGGGTCGAAGTCACGCGCGATGTCTACCGCGACAACGCGGACCTGGAAGCGGACTACAAGATCAACGAGTGGCGCTTCAAGAACCAGGCGCCGCGCCGCGTGCTCGGCACGTGGAAGGGCTGGATCGAAGGGGTGCCCTTCGAGAAGGAACGGCCCGTCTTCAGCGATCCCGCGGCCTGGCGCGACGTCGGTCGCAACGGCAACCTCGTCGCATACCTCATGCTGTTCCTGGTCGTGGGGTTCTCGGCGTTGTGTCTCACGGACCCCGGCGACCGGCGCTTCGCGCCTGTCTACGCGGCCATCGTGCTCGTGCCGGTTCTGATGACGCGCTACACCTGGCCCACGCACTACCTGATGGCCGCGCCGGCGCTGGTCTTCGCGGCGCGACCGAACCCGCGCTCGCTGCCCGTCGTGCTGCTGCTTGGGGGGGCGCTCCTGTTCTATGCGGCCCACGGCAAGGCGTTCCAGGTGGTGGGGGAAGCGGGCTGTTTGATGCTCGCGTGCGTTGCGTTTCTCGTCGTGTTCCTGTGGCGGACGGACTCGGACATCGGCGCTCGCTACCGCCGGGAGCGGCTGCGCGATACGGCGTACCGCAAGGCGCGGCTCGCCGCCGGCGGGTTCCGACGTCTTGCCGCACTCTTCCCGAAGAAGGGGCTGATCGTCGATCTCGGATGCGGCATAGGCCTGCTCGGACACGTACTGGTTGAGAAGAACCCCGAGCGGCGCGTGCTCGCGATCGATCACGATGGAGCCCGCATCGCGCAGATGCTTGCCAGTGCCGAGGGCCTGCCGATCGAGGCCCGCTGCGAGGACATGTTCACGGCCGAGATCCCATCGTGTGCGGGCGTCGCCGTCATCGACGTGCTGCATTACCTCGATGCCAACCAGCAGGAGGCGTTGCTGCGGCGCGCCGCGATGGCGCTCGAGCCGGGCGGCGTGCTCGTGCTGCGTGATCCCGATGCGTCTGCGTGGCGCATCGTGCTGGCGAAGATCCACGAGTTGTTCGCCATCGCGACCGGCTTCACGAAGGCGCGCCAGGGGACGTACCGGACGGGAGAAGGGTGGGTCGCGCTCCTCGAGTCGCTGGGGCTCGAAGCTGACAAGCTCCCGCTGCGCATCTCGCCGTATCCCGACCGCATCGTCGTAGGCAGGAAGCCATGAGCTGTCCGGTCTGTCACGATGTGCGCACGCCCAGGCGCCTCTTCGAGGCGCACGACAGCGCGCTCGTGCGCTGTCGCGCGTGTGCCCTCGTGCGCGTCGATCCCTACCCGTCAGCGGAAGAGGCGATCGCGCAGTACGACGCCGGCTACTTCGAGGACGCCGAGCGCGGCTACGTCGACTACGTGGCCGACGAAGCCGTGTTCCGCGCCGAGTTCCGGCGCCGGCTCCGGACGATCCAGTCGGCCGGCGGGCACGGCGCGCTGCTCGACGTCGGTTGTGCGTCGGGCGCGTTGTTGTCCGAAGCGGCGGCGCTGGGCTTCGAGGCGTCGGGCATCGAGCCGGACGAGACGATCGCGCGGCGCGCCCAGGAACGCAGCGGCTGTCCGGTGCGTGCGGGCGCGATCGAAGATGCGTTGCTGGAGGCCGCGCGCTACGACGTCGTGACGCTGTTCGACGTGCTGGAGCACGTCGTGGACCCGTTGGCGGTGCTCGCCAAGCTGCGGGTCGCCTTGCATCCGGGGGGGATGCTTGCGGTGACCGTGCCCGACTTCGGCGGTCTATGGGCACGAGTCACCGGCAAGCGATGGCCCTTCGTCACGCCGTGGGAGCACCTCCTTTACTTCACGCGTCGCACGCTGCGTCGCTCGTTGCATGAAGCTGGATACGAGCGGATTCGTTTCCACACCGCGCGTACGCCGCTGTCGCTCGGAACCGCCGCCGCCAAGGGGCCCGTGCCCGCGAACCTGGTTCCGAAGGCATTGCACCATCGCGGCATCGGGTTGCCGGCGGGGACGCTGTTCGCGTTGGCTACCTCGCCGCCCCTGTCTGAGGCGGATATGTCCTGAGCAGCACGCGACAGACATCGCTCTCGAAGTTCCGGTCGCCGGACGCAGCGAGCAGGCGGCAGACCTCGGACGCAATCTCGACGGTGTAGTGGGCCGGGTCCCACCAGTTCGCGTCCGTCTTCGTCCAGCGCGAAGGGAACTGGAGGTCGACGAGCCGCAGGCTCGGCACGTCGCGGAGGTTCGCGGCGAGCTCCTCCTTGGCCAGCCGGAGCGGCGGCTGCGCGACGACGTGCAGCGGCGGGAGCATGAGGATCTTCTCGGTCGCCGGCGGCACCAGCGCGAGCAGGGCACGGAGCTCGTCGAGCTTGTAGTGCATCCGCGTCTCGAGGCCCGGGACCTGCCACGCTTCGGTCGTTCGGCGCTGCGCTTCGCCGTAGAGCTTCTCGTGGACCTTCGCGGGGTCGTATGCCTGCGTCTCGGGCACGAAGCGCCGGTAGCCATCCGCGCGGTAGTGCGCCTGCTCGCCCGTGAAGACCTGCCAGAGCTGGAGGCCCGCATGCCGGATGGCCTGCAGGTCGAGCAGGTGGGCGTATTCGTTCCACGGAGACTCGTCGTACATGTACTCCGGGAAGCGTTCCGCGCCGTACTTCAGGTTTGCGCCCTCGCCGTCGAGCCAGTACGGACCGATCGAGAGAATCACGCGGCGCGCGCCCGGGTGGTACTGCATGAAGAGACGCAGCGCGCGCGTCTGCTCGTAGCGCGTGGCGGCGCCCATCGTCAGCGTCGCGAACCGGCCGCCGAACGCGCGGTCGAGATCCGCCGGGTCCAGCAGCATCGCCGTGGACGACCCGAAGACGGCACTGTCGAAGCGCGCCTTGCGTGCGACGCCGGCGACGACCTTGCGCTGGTCGCTCGTGACCGGCTTGCGGTCGAGCGCCGGAGAGAGCGGGAGCATGTCGTACGGGTCGACGATCGCGAGGAACGCGTAGAACCCGCCCAGCACGGTCACGTACGTGACCCCGAAGAACGTGCAGAAGCGCCGCCAGGGCGCGGCGTCAGAACTGGAAGTAGATGAACTCAACGTAGGGCTTGGATCCGATGCGAATGAGAATGTAGGTGAGCGCAAGCGCCAGCGCGATCGCCACGAGCCGCCGAGGGCGCATCGTCTCGGCGACGTGTTGGCTCGTCGGGCCGACGATCGAGACGAGGGCCGCGATGCCGTAGACGGTGAGCGCGCCCGGCACCGCTGTGCCGAGTCCGTTCGCCCCGAACATGCCTGCCAGCAGCGGTCCGATGGCGCCGTAGGACTCGGAGCGGAAGATGGCCAGGCTGAGCATGAAGACAAACATCGTGACGGCCCAGCAGAGGACCGCAGGCAGCTTGAAGCCAACGCGGCTCCAGAGGACCAGCACCACGAAATACACCGCGTGGCACGCGCCGAAGAGGACCTTGGGCCACGAGGCGCCGTGCCACAAGCCGCCGAGCAGCATGGTGACGGCAAGCGCCGTGGCTTGCCTGAGGCGGCCGCGGCGGCTGCCGCCCATCGGGATGTAGAGGTAGTCGCGCATGAAGCGCGAGAGCGTCATGTGCCAGCGGCGCCAGAAGATCGCGATGGAGGTCGCGCGGTAGGGCACGTTGAAGTTGTCGGGCAGCCGGAAGCCGCACAGGAGACCGAGGCCGATGGCCATGTCGGAGTACCCCGAGAAGTCGAAGTAGACCTGCAGCGTGAAGCCGGCCGTCGCGACCCAGCCTTCCACCGCGCTCACCGTGCCGCCGGCCTGGATGGCCGTGAAGATCGGGTCGCTGATCGCTGCGATCGGATCCGCGAGCAAGACCTTCTTCGCGAGGCCGATGATCAGCAGGAACGTGCCCTGGCCGATGCGCTCCCAGAGGCCCTCGCGGCGCGGGTCGCGAGGGAACTGATCGAGGATCTCGTCGTGGCGGACGATGGGGCCGGCGATGAGCTGCGGGAAGAACGTGACGTAGAGGAAATAGTCGCGGAACGCGTAGCGTCGCTTGTTGCCGCCGGTGACGTCTGCGAGATAGGAGATCTGCTGGAAGGTGAAGAAGCTGATCCCCAGCGGCAGAACGATGTCGAAAGACCGGTGGGTCTGCCCGAAGAGCGCAAGCAGGTTCTCTGCGAAGAAGTCTGCGTACTTGAAGATGCTGATCAGAACCAGGTTCAGCGCGATGCCGGCCACGAGCAGCCACTTGCTGTGCGAGCGGCTGAAGGCATGCACGAGCAACCAGTTCGCGATGACGGATCCGACGAGCAGCGGCACGAGCCGCACGTCCCACCACGCGTAGAACGCGACCGAAGTAACGCACAGGAGGTTGAGGCGTGCGTTGCGGTTCCCGGCGAGGGCGTAGTAGAGGCCGAGCGTCAGCGGCAGGAACGCCAGCAGGAAGATGAACGAGTTGAAGAGCATGCCCCGCCCAATCGGATTGTCCCGATTCGGTGGCGCGTCGCTAGAAGTAGTTGAGCGCGGGGCTCGCCGTCACTACTCACCCCCTGGCGGGCTCCGCCGCTCTGCTACTTCCCCACGCGTTCAATCCGGAAGCTGAGGTGCGCCCAGCCGTCGATCTCGAAGTGCTCGACGCGGACTGCGTGGGATCCCGTAGTGAGATCCAATTCGCAGACGTCCTCGGTAGGGGCGTGGTGCGTCCAGTTGTCGATCACGCGCTTGTCGCCCACGTAGACGCGAACGCCGTCGTCCGACACCGTGCGGATGCGGTAGCGGCCGGCGTCGAGCTGAAGCACGGTCGTTGCGACGGTGGCGAAGCGGTCGTTGTCCTTCTCGAACGGCCCCGCGTTCTGCCACGGGAAGTCGAGAGATTTGATGCGCTCACGCTTGCCGGGCTCGCCCTTCGTCACCGCCGCGAAGTCGTTCTCTCGCGGGTCCTTCGTCCAGCGGTGAAACGCGACGTCCCACTCGACGTCCAGCAGCGTGCCGTTCGCGCTGAGCTCGCCCGTGTCGGTCTTGACCTTGATCTCGAACGGCACGATCGAGCCGCGCTGTGCTCCGCCGGGCAAGGGGAGCAAGCGCACGGTCAGCGTCGCGGGCAGCTCGCCCTGCGGCTTGTCGATCTCGACGTCCTTGCGCACAGAGCTCGCCAGGTAGGCGCCGGTGCCGCTCAGGTGCACCTGGGCCGTGGCACCCGCGGCGGCCTGGTACGCCGGCCACGCGTGGGGCATCCGCGGATCGACCGGACCCCACTCCCCGATTCGAATCTGCTCTCGTCCGCGCGGCGTATCGGGTCCTAGGCGCGCGCGGCGCTTCGTCGACACGTTCGGCGTTGCTGGCAGACGCGAGGGCGGACGCACGATGCCGAGCGCCGTCGGCATCGTCATGGGGTCGAACCCGCCCTCGCCGCGGAGATAGCCGCGGCGCTCGTTCTTCGCGGGCACGGCCCACGCGGCCCCGGACTCGTTGCGGACCAGGAGCGGGCGTGGGCGCGTTCGCGAACGCTGGCCGCTGAAGAGGTTGTGCTCGACGCTGCCCGGCGTGGTCTTGGCGCCGAGGTCGAGCAGGATCTCTCGACCGTGGATCACGTTCCAGCGGATGCTCGTCGATCGGTCCTGCACGAGGCGCACCGCGACGTCACAGCTCAGGATGTCGTTGCCGTGGATCTGGTTGCTCGACGAAGACGTATCGCCCTTCTTGCCGAAGACCCCGTCGACGAAGGCCTTGTCGAAGTCCCACCAGAGATGCACGCCCGCGGGCGCGCTCGTGATGCGGTTGGCGACGATGCGGTTCTCCTGGCCGTGCTCGATCGAGACGCCGGCTGTCTTGCAGCTCTCGATCTTGTTGCCGCCGATCAAGCTGCGGCGGCTGTAGCCTGCCCAGACGCCGTGGTCGCTGTCGCTGCAGTCGTTGCGCACGAACGTGTTGTTCTCGCTGAACGTCGCTTCGATGCCGTTGGCCACGGCGTGCGAGAAGTCGTTCTCGAACACGAGGTTGTCGTTGGAGCCGCCGACGCCCGTCTTCTCCGTCGTCTCGTTTCCGGCATAAAGGAAGAAGCCATCGCCGCCGTGCGTAGCGGAGTTTCCGACGAAGACGTTTTCGCGACACTGTTCGAAGACGAGGATGCCGGCTGAATCCTGCCCGCGGTGATAGACGCCGTGGCTGTAGCCGCGCACGCACCAGTCACAGAAGTTGCCGGCGACGGTGCAGCGCCTGCT
>JANQJW010000043.1 GCA_028281445.1 Planctomycetota bacterium
CAGCAGCGTCACGACGGTGAGGCCCGCGAGGACCATGAGCAGGATGCGCGGCCAGCGCGAGCCGACGCGCCCGCCTTGCAGCAGCGTGAGCCCCGGGCGTCCCAGTGTCGCCATCAGGCGTTCCTCGGTGCCGATCTCGGCGATGCCGGCCTCCTCGTCCACGTCCAGGAAGCAGGCTAGCTCGAGCTCCGCGTCAGGCAGCGTGCGCTCCGCATGCCACTTGCGCAGCAGGCTGTGCGCGGCGAGCGTCTTGCGTCCCATGATCTCGTCGAGCTCGATGGTGATCGGTCCCTGGTACGCCTGATGGATGAGCTCCGTGCACACCAGCTTGTCCGTCGAGAAGAAGTCGTAGTCGAAGTCGTACGGCTTGCCGTGGTGGCGCAAGGCGCGGGTCAGGGCAGCGACGATCTCATCGCGCGGGAGCTTCGGACGCAAGACGCAGAGGGCATCGGCCTCGCCGACGGAGTACTCGAGCGAGGTGAAGATCACACCGGGCGCCATTGCTTCGATGATCACGCGCGGGTGGCCGCGTCCGTCGGGTTCGGCCAACTCGGTGAGGTGATGGGCGATCCCCGACCCGTCGTCGACGCCCAGGTCGCGCAGCGTCTCCGGCGTGCCGAGATAGAGCGCGACATGCGTCCAGAAGCCGGGCAGCAGCGCGTTGGTCAGCGCCCAGTTGCGCCGCTGGAGGAGAATGTCGCCCGGCTGGAGCACGTCGGCGGTCAGCCACGCCAGCTGCTCGTCGTTGATGAATCCGTCGTCGCGCGAACCCTCGCGTAGGCGCACGCCGCTGATGAGACCCGCGAAGAAGCTCGCGACCTCATAGCGACCCTCGTCGAGCGTGCGCTCCGCTCGTGCGAGAGCATGGCTCCACTTGTAGTGCCACAGCTTCTCGGCCAGTTCGGCGATGACCGCGGGGCCGTGCCGCGCGACGGATTCGAGTCGGTCCCAGACGGGCCCCGACGGCGTCTTGCTCGAGCCGCCTTGCTCCAGGTACTTCGCAGCTTTCGCCAGCTCGTCGTAGACATCGGAGTTGGCCAGGTTGCGCCGGATGCGGTCGAACATGCCGTGGGGCAGGGACCAGGTTTCATCGCCCTCATTGAGCTTGCGCACGGTGCGGGCGTCGTCCTCGAACGTGTCGACCAGCTGCATTCCGCGGCGCACGAGTTCGAGCGCGGACACGTAGCTCAGGTATAGCGCCCTGGTGCCGTGGTCCTTCTCGCCCTCGCGCCACGGTGCGCGGTAGTACCAGACCGTCCGGAAGAGCACGTCCCTGCAGGTCAGGTACGTGAGGAAGATCTGCCGGACCGCCTTGTCGTCCAGCGGCGTCTCCAGCGTGCGCCCGCCTTGACGGAACTCCTTCATGAGGACGTGCATGCGCGCCTCGAGCCTCTCGAGGGTGTCGAAGACCGCGGCCACGGCCTTCGCGTCCTTCTCGACCTGTTCCGCCGCGCGCGCCGTCGTCAGGGATCGCCAGGCCGACGGCGTGTCGGGTAGCTCCTTGAGGCCTTCGTCGCGCAATCCGAGGGCGAACCACCCGATGGCCGCCAGTAGCAGCGTCACGCCGATCCCGAGCCACGGCACGCGTGCCATCCACTTGCGCTTGCGGGGCGGCAGGAACGTCGAACCCTTCTCGATCTCGAAGCGGCGCACCAGCTCGTTGACGAACTGCAGCAAGTCGTCGCGGGCAAGCTCCACACGATCGAGACCCGGCCGCAGCAATGGCACCAGGCCGTCCAGCCTCGCTTTCCAGGTGCCCGCGCGTTCCGCGTAGAAGCGTGCAACGAAGGCACACACGACGACGAGGGCCATGAACGCGGCGGTCACGCCGGCGGAACGCGACCACAGGAAGACCAACAGGCCGAGCAGGCCCCAGAAGAGGCCGAAACACACGGCTCCCGCACCGATGCGGCGAATGGGAAGATCGACCTCGTCCTCCGTTCGCTTGCGCGCGATCCGGTCCGTGAGCCGGTACGGCAGATAGCTCGTGAGCACGCCGAAGAGGTAGAGCGGCAGCCCCAGCACGAGTCCCGCGAGGAGCTTCAGGAACGACAGCCACGCGCGCACCGGGCGCGCCCGGCCGGCCAGGGCCTCCTCCTCGACCCCCGTGCGGCGCGCGAGCCGCTCGTAGCGGCGGTACTTGCGCTCGGCGATCTCGATCACTTCCGGGTCCGCCACGAGGTAGTGGTTGAGACACGCGCCGGCGATCTGCACCAGCTCTGCGCGTGGACGAGGCTTCAGGTCGTCCGGGTGCGCGCGCTGGTGTTCGTCGTAGACCTCTGCGACGCCGCGCACGAGCGGCTCGAGCTCGACGTTCTCGAGATGCAGCACCAGCGGCCGGAGCGAGTCGGCGATCCGCGCCTGCACGATCCGGATGGCCTCGCGGCGGTGCGTGCCCTCCAGATCCGTGACCTCGAAGGGCTCGCCGATCCGTACGTGGACCTCGCCGCGGAACTGCTGGCGCGGCTCGTAGTGAAGGCCGATGGGCACGACCTTCAGGCCGAGCGTGAAGCCCTCTTCGCTCTCCGCGTCGAGTGCGAGGCGCGCCGGTCCGGACTTCACCTCCTTGAGCTCCGGGTCCAGGTGGCTGTGGCCCTCGGGGAAGATCGCAGTCGCGCCGCCACGGCGGAAGAGCTCCGTGAACGCGGAGAACATGCCCAGGTTCTTGCGCTGGCCGCCATCGTGATCGCGCGGGCGGTAGACCGGGACCGCGCCGAGCTTGCGCAGCATCCATCCGACCACCGGAAGGCGGAAGAGGGTGTCCTTGGCCGCGAAGCTCACGGGACGCGGCACCGCACGCAGGACGGCGCCGGCGTCGACGAGCGCGTTCGGGTGGTTCACGACGAAGAGCACGGGGTCTTCCTTGGGGATGCGCTCGGCGCCCTCGACGCGGAAGGCGCTGTAGTAGGCCCACACGCAGATGCGTGCGATCCCCCGGATGATGCGCCACCACAGCTTCGACATGCGCACACCCTAGCCCGCATGTTGCATGGCGCCGTCTGCTAACAACGAACACCGGCTCGGTCTCTCCGGTAGGCTCTCCGCCGCATGACGGACGGAGCGACTAGCTGGCGGGATGTGTGCGAGCGGTTCGGCCGTGCACACGAGGTTCCCGAGGTGTTCCTCGACGCCCTCGGCGCGTTCGTCACGCCCTACCCGCGCGGCGGGCCGCCGGCTGCGCCCGAAGCGCCCTGGCACGGGGATTTCGAGCTGCTGGAGGAACAGCACGCCCCGCTGCTCGACGTCGCATCGCTGACCCACCTGCTCGAGCAGGAGCTCGACGGCAAGCAGCCGGCGATGTTCGCGCGACGACTCCGCGCGACCGAGTCCATCCTCCACCGCATCGACTCGCCGGCGGCGCGCATGCTCCGTGTCGCACTCCGCGTGCGTCTCGACGGCATGCGCGGGAGTCCGCCGCCCCGCGCGCGACGCGTGCGTGCGCTGGCCGACTTCTACTACTCCTACGCGGCGCGGCTGCGTCATCCGGAGTGGACAAGCAGCGAGCAGCACCTCGAGAACATGGTCACCGCCCTGCGGTGGGTGACGGTGGGGAATGGCGTCGAACACGCGGTGCTCGACGGGCTTGCCGACGGCATGCCGGTCCACGTCAACTTGTTGCGCGTCGATCCGGCGCGCGTGCACATCGACGTCGTGGACCTGTTCGACCGCACGTCCATGGGCGTCAGCTTCGCGGACGCTGCGGGCGAAGCACTTGCCGGCGTCTCCGGCGGCTTCTTCCTCTACTCGGAGGACGACATCGACGCGCCCAGCGCGCGCCACGATCCGGTGGGGCTGCTCCTCACGGACGGCCAGGTAGTCGGGCCGCCCGTCTTCCGGCGCGCATCCGTGCTCGTCGGCGCCGGCGGCGAGGTCGCCGTTCGTCGCGTGTCGCTCGCGGAGCTCGACGTGGACATCGGTGGCAACCCCGCCGTGGTCCGGCGCACAAGGAACCGTGCGGACGACGACGTAGGGCCGGATGAGGACTCCATCGCCGTCGTCGGTCGCACGGTGACGGCCGTTGGCAGGCGTCTGCCCGTTCCGCTCAACGGCTTCATCGCCACGCTCGACGCACCGGACGCACAAGGCATCGAGGTCGGCGCCGCCGTGCGCTACAGCGCGCCGACGGTTGTCGAGGGCGTCGCGGCCGTAACCGGCGTCGCGGGCGGCCCGCTGCTCGTGCAGGACGGCAAGCCCGTGCTGGACATGCATGCGGAGGATTTCTGGGGCAGCGCTCCGCCGATCACGTTCAGCCAGGACGAAACCGGGGACCACAACCTGCTCGCGCGTCTGGCGGTCGGTGTCGACGCCGACGGGCGGCTGCTCGCCGCCGCCGTCGACGGCCGCAACGTGGAGCGTGCTCTTGGGATGACACTCGGCGACGTCTCCAGGCTCATGATCCTGTTGGGCTGCCGTCAGGCGGCCAACATGGACGGAGGCTCTTCGAAGCGGATGCTGGTCGACGGCCGGACGGTCGACATCGCGAGCACGGAGATCGTCGTGGGGGAGTCGCGCGTGGTCCCGACCCGGCCGGTCCATACGGCCCTGCTCTTCCGAGCGAGATAGGCCTGGCGCGATAGGGACTGTCGTTTCGTGATTCCACGGTTGCGAACCCCGCGAGACCTCGTAGCATCCCGTCGGGGACGGCAGGCTGCGGATCGCACGACGGCAGGCGATCCATGAATTACATTCGCGCACGCACACTCTGCAGTGTTTGGCTCTGCAGTGTCTGGGCCGGCCTTTGTGTCGCTCTCCTCGCGGCATGCGGCGGCGGAGGCGGCGGCGAATCGGCGCCCCTGCCGGAAATCGACCTCGGCCTCCGCAGCGCGACGGTGCCCACGCGCGTGAGCCGCTCGTTCCTGAACCCGCTCCCGGGTGCCGCAACCGTCACGGTCGTGCCCACGGAAGGCGCAATCGCGTTCGACCCGGACGACTTTCCCGCGGAGGTGCCGGGGGGCTTCGCCTTGAACCTGGGCCTCCTCTTCACCCCGGCCGGGCCGGGTGCGGTGGAGAACGTCGTGACGCTTCGTTTCACGAGTGGCGGGGCTGCGACGAACGTCAGCTTCCTCGCCAAAGCCCAGGGCGAGGAGATCAGTTGGACGATCACGCCCGACCCGCCCGATTTCGGAGACGTGCTGCCGGGCGAGGAAGAGGAGGTGGAGATCCTCCTTCAGAACGACAGCCAGATCAGCCCGGTCACGTTCAGCGGTGCCACGCCGCCGTCGATTGCGTTCACGATTCTCGATGACCCGTTCCCGATGACCATCGATCCGGGCAACACAGGACTGCTCAGGGTGCGGTTCGCGCCGACAGCCATCGCCCCGCAAGGCGGCATCCTCCGGCTGGGTGACGGCGATCCGGGCGGTCCGCTCGACGTGACGCTGTGGGCCAATTCCTCCGGCTCGGGCGAGAAGATCATCGATCTCGGTACGCAGACGCTGTTCAACGGCGAGACCAACGAACTGACCGTGGACGTGCCGGCTGACGCTGTCAGTGTCACCTTCGAGGGCACCATGACGAGCAGCGCCTTCGTGGGCTTGCGAATGCTCGAAGGCCCGGGCGGCAAGGTCTACGAGAACGTCTCGCAGACAGGGGCGGTTCTCTGGATCGAGGAGCGAGAAGTGTTCTCGATCCACCTTCCCAGCTCCGATGCGCCCGGTACGCAACTCGTGCCGGGCGGCGGAACCTATCGCTTCAAGCTCTACCGCTTCAGCGGCACGGGTACATCTATGGACGTGCGCGTGATCATCGAGCGCCGGGCGAGCGGAACCAACCCGAACGCCGTGCTGCCGCTCAACATCTACTTCGCCCAGGGCATCACGCCGACCGCGGCAACGGCGGACTCCAATGCCCATTGGCAGGCCGTACTGAGCAACATCAAGACGATTCTCAGCGCCCAGGGCATCTCCATCGGCGACATCGACTACTACGACATCCTCGACACGGCCTTCAACAGCATCTCGCAGGGCGAGGAGGATCAACTGTTCCGAACGAGCAGCACGGCAGAGAAGGTGCGGCTCAATCTCTTCCTGGTGCAGAGCGTCTGGAGCGGCCAGCTCCTCGGTCTCTCCGGTGCCATCGACGGGCCCAAGAAGAACGGAAGCAGCGAAAGCGGCGTCGTCAGCCTGTACTTCGATGCCCAGGCCCAAGGGCTCGCCGCGATCATCGCGCATGAGATCTGTCACTACCTCGGGCTGTGGCACACGGTCGAGGTGAACGGAACGCAGGACCCGATCAACGACACGCCCTTCTGTCCGGCGCAGGGCGGCGGCGCATCCTGCACGAACATGCTCATGTACTGGGAAGGCCTGGGCGGGACGAACATGACGAACGGGCAAGGGACCGTCGTTCGTGCGCATCCGTGCCTGCATCCGCCCGGCGTGGGGCAGAACGCCAAGCCGACGCCGCGGCGCCGCTGGGAGCCCACGGAGGCGACGCGCAAGTGGCTGCAGAGCCTGCCGCCCGGCTGGTGCGGGAGCGCAACCTCGCCCCGCTAGTCTCCTGACCCTGAAGTTCGAGAGCATGACTCTCGCCGATTCCGACGTCGCGCCAACTCCGGTCGAGCGCCCCCAGCCCGGCGTGCAGCACCGGGTTCAAGGCAGCAGACTTGCGACTCAGAGGATTGCGTCCGTCAACAGGTAGACGGCGAACGACGCCAGCCAGTGCTCGCCGGCGTAGTGACCCGTGAACACGTAGTCGACCCCGGCCTGGGTGTGCGCCCTTGCGATCTCGAGGCAGTACGCCCGGCGCGGGTCGTCATCCGGCAACACCGAGGCGATGCCGTTGAGCGTCCAGGCACGGGTGAGGTTCAAGCCCGCCAAGTGCACGAGCTTGCCGTCGGTCACGTCCGTCACGGATGCCGGCTTGGCGACCGGCCCGAGGTCGCGCTTCGCCAGGCCCGGTAGGAACGCGTCGAGCCACTTCCCGTACGCCGCCGGCTCCAAGACGCGCCGCATCAGGTCCGCCTCGTTCAAGCCCGCTGAGAAGAAGTCGTGGCCCGAGGGCTCGTAGCGCACCGGGTAGTCGCGGTCCTTCGCATAGTAGGCCCGGGCACGCGCGCAGGCGAGCTCCTCGAGCTCGGTGTCCTTCACGGCGCGGGCGTAGTCGATCGTGAAGGCCAGCCCGAAGGCCGTGTCTCGATGCTCGCCCGACCGGATCGGGAACTGCAGCTTCGGAAGGTGGGCCTTCATGAGCGCGACGAGGCGAGACTCCAGGGGCTTGAGGTTGGCCGCCCACGTGCGGCCCAACTCGTGATCCCAGGTCCGCAGCTCCTGGGCCAGCCGGAAGAGCCAGGCCCAGCCGTACGTCCGCTCGAAGGACTGGTTGTGCTTCGGCTCGAAGTATGCCGTCTCTTTCTCGAGGTTCTCCCGCGACAGGTTGCCGCCCAGCGCCTTGACGATGGCATCTCGATTCGCGAGTCCTTCAGGGAAGCGCTTGAGCAGGCGAACGAGCGTCCAGTGGCCGTGGACGGCGGAGTGCCAGTCGAAGCACCCGTAGAACGCAGGGTGCATCTCGCGCGGGCTGACCACGTCCTCTGCATCTGCGAGGACGTTGCCGGGTTTGTTCGGATACTCGCGCGTGATGCCGGCGAGCGCGATCTTGGCGAACTTCGATGCGTGTGCGGCGTCGAGCGCCGTCCTCGTGCTCTTTTCCTCGGGCGCAGCGTGCGCGGCGCACGCCAGAGCGGCCAGTGCCGCGCAAGCGAGCAGGGTCGACGTGGTCATGCGGCGGGCTTGGGCTTCTTCTTCGTGAGCTTTAGGATGAGCCACACGATGAGCGTGCCCAGGACGGCGGCGACGAGCTCCTGCAGCGTGATGCGGATCTTGCTCATCCCGAAGTCGAGGTCGATCAGCTTGATGAACAGGATGCCGCCGATCAGGCCGCCGAGAAGTCCGAGCGCGAGGTTCTTGTACCAGCCGTAGCCCTGCTTGCGCCCCGTCAGGATCATCCCGACGAAGCCGCCGGCGATGCCGCCGACGATGAGCCAATTGATGATCTCGGAAACCTGGATCGACATGCGTCCCTCCCGTGGCGGCACAGCCTACGCACCGTCGAGGGTCAGCGCAAAGCGTCCGGCGTCAACGGGCCGCGCGGGATGGGCGTGCCGCGGAGTAGGCCCCAGAAGGCCTTGTAGACATGCGTGACCTCGCCCGCCACCTTCGCCTCGAAACGTGCCACCTCCTCGTGCGAACGGAAGAGGAGCCCAAGGCGCGGATCGGTCCGCGCCCGCGTCACGTACCAGGCCCCCGTGCCCGCGCGCAGCGGGATCTCGGCCTCCCAGTAGGCGAACTGTTCACCCGATCCGAACTCGAACGGCGCAGCGGTGTTCGGGCGATCGGGCAGGTAGAACGCAAGGAGACTGGCCGTGCGGTAGCTGTCGGCGAGCACCGGCGCGTCGCGTCGCTCTCCGACACGCAGCGCGTGCAGCCCGTCGCTGATCTCGTCGAGGCGCTCGAACTTCTCCATGAACCCGACGCGCAGCAGAGTCGGCCGGGCCATCTCCGCGTGCACGTAGAGCGAGATCGCTGCCGCCACGCCCACACCGGCGTACACCGCGAGGCGGGCACGGCCGCCCGCCTGGAACCAGCGCGCAAGGAGCGGCCCCAGGAGGATGCAGGCGGACGGGTACACGACCGACGGCCAGTTCGCTTCGGGGCGCTCCTTGAAGCTCGCGACCGCGAACAGCAGCAGCGGTACGGCGGCGCACGCGACGAGGAAGGGGCGCGCAGGCGGTCCGATGCGGCGGCTGCGCAGGAGAGCGTAGGCTGCGAAGGCGAGTAGGATGGGCGTGACGAAGACGAGCTGTCCGCCGAGGAAGTTGGCGACGTTGGCGAGTGGCTTCGTCTCGGCGCCACCCCACGTGCTGCGATCCGCACCGTGCTCCAGCTGGTATCGAATGCCGTTGAACTCGTCGGCCAGGAGCCAGCGTGCGTACGGCACGAGAACCGCGGCGCATGCCAGTACCGCCAGGTACGGACCCGGCCCCCTGAACGCACGCCGCCCGGCCCTGCTCGCTGACAAGCCGATGAGTGCGGCGATTGGAAGGAGGATCGCGTGGTACTTGCTGAGTGCCGTCAGGCCGAGTGCGATGCCGGCCAAGATCCATGGGAGCACACGCCCACTCCGCACGGCGGCGAGGACAAGCGCGATCGTCGCGGTCCAGAAGAAGAGCAACGGCACGTCGGGTGTCGTGAGAAAGCCGCCGACGCTGATGAGCGGCATGGCGAGGAGCGCGGCGGCGGCCCAGAAGCCGGAGGCTTCCGACGCCGGTTCCTGCGGCTCACCGGGGGATGTGCGCACGAGGCTCGTCGTCAGCCGGAAGACGATCCACCCGAGACCTGCAAGCAGCACCGCCGTCAGCACGCGGATGCCGAGGGGATTGGTGCCGAAGAGCGACGTGCCCGCCGCGATCAGCCAGGCAACGAGCGGCGGATGGTCGAAGTAGCCCGCCGCCAGGTGATGGGGCCGCGACCAGTTCCAGTAGTACGCCTCGTCCGACGTCAGCACGACGAAGGGGGCCATGACGAGGTGGAGCAACGCAAGGCCCCAGACCAGCGCGAGCGCGCGGCGGCGCCACGGCGTGCCTGGCGAGCCCGGCTTGCCGAAGATCCGCTGTCGGTAGAGCCCCACGAGCTGCTGCAGGTAGGCGAGCATCACCGCGCCCCCGAGCTTGCTCTTGCCTGCGGTGCGGTCGGTGAACACGAAGGGGACCTCGCGCACCCTCTCCGACTCCGTCCGGACGAGTGCCTCCAGTGCGATCTTGTAGCCGATGGGCCGCAGCTCGACGTCGTCCAGCAGGTCCTTGCGGACGGCGAAGTAGCCCGACGTCGTGTCGCGAATGCTGACGAGCGGGCGCGCCATCAGCGCAGCGGACCAGGACGTGAAGCGCCGCGTCCACGGCCAGTTCGAGATGCCGCCGCCCGGCACGCGCCGGCTCGCCACGGTGATCTCGATGCCTTCGTCACGGATCGGCGCCAGCAGGTCGGGCAGCACCTCCGGGGGGTGCGAGAGGTCCGCGTCCATGACCGCGACCACGTCGCCGCGCGCTTGGCGGAAGCCCTCCATCACGGCCTTGGCGAGTCCGCGATCCTCGGTCCGCACGATGGCGCGCACACGCTTTCCGGCGCCGTGGTCCGCCGCGACCGCGCGCGCGTGCTCGGCCGTGCCGTCCGGTGAGTTGTCGTCGACGATCAGGAGCTCTGCCTCTTCGTCGAGGCCGTCGAGGACCGGCAGCACGCGCTCGAGCAGGGCGCGTACGTTGTCCCGTTCGTTGTAGGTCGGGACGATGACGGAGAACATCAGCGGCTGCCGCCTCCCGCGCGAACCGTAGGCGGTGACCTAGGCGTTCGCAAGAACTACGACACGGGCTCCGACTCCGCTTCCGTTTCTCGGGTCTCCATTGCTGCCTCGGGCTTGTGGGGCCGGAAGGAGAGGAAGTACAGCGCTGCGCGCACACCTCCGAAAAGCACGAGCGCGACGCAGATGCTGCCGAGCGAGAGCTGCGCCAACAACCAGAGCAGGGTCTCCGCGTCTCCGGCGGTACCAGGGACCGGATCTCGAGCCAGACGGCGTGCGAGCGGGAACATGAGCCAGAGCGCCAGGACCGGGATCCACTGGATCCGGACAAACGACATGACGGTCTTGCGCCAGAAGCCGTCGTGCGCGCGCAGCTTGACGCCGCGATGGAAGCGCAGCTGCGTGACGCGACGCGCCCAAAACGTGGAACCCGTGACCCCGATCGCAATGCAGAGCACGGTCAACGCGAGGCACGCCGGAACGCTCAGCAAACCGATGAAGAGGCTCGTTCGGTCCGGCGTGGTGTCGACGAGGCCCAGGTAGTGGACGGTCGACTCCGTGTGCAGCACCGTCCAGTCGACGATCCCTCGCGCAAACGCGCGTACGCAGAGCTGCACGCTCAAGGTCAAGATCAGGACGAACGCGAGAAGGACCAGCAGCGAGAGGAGCTCCTTGCCGAGGGTCTTGAGAACGACGCCTACGGCCCGGCGCGCCACACGGGGTTCGCCGCTCGCTGCGCGCCCGGGCATGGTGAAGATCTCCACCAGGACGCCGCGCAGGGTGAAGAAGAACAAGACGAGCAGCAGGTAGGGAATGATGTGGGGGAGGAGTCGCAGCAGGCGGTAGCCGACGCTCATCATGTTGGCAGCCGACTCGAACGTCTCCCGGTCGAAGTGCTGCATGCTGCGAAGCAGGTTGACGGCGAACCCGGCTGAGGGATCCTGCGCCAGCGAGCCCACGACCGGGCCCAGCGGGGGACCGTCGGCGCCGCGTCCACGCCGCAGTGCGCTCGCGTGCTCCTCCAGGTAGTCGAAGCCCGCTTCGACGATGCCGCGTTCAGGGTTGATACCCGCCGATGCGAGCGCCGAGATGTCGCGCAGCATCTCGAGCAACCCGGAGAACACTCCGAGCGAAAACACCAGCAGAAGCACACCCACGATGGTGTAGATCCACAGCCGTCGCCGGCGTCCCGGATAGCGATGCCCAACGAAGAACGGGAGCAGGAGGAAGGAGAGGGAGGCGAGGTTGAGCACGAAGAAGATGTCTTCCATCGTGTTCGTGATCATCTGCTTGCGGTGCAGGGCGCTCGCATCGATGCGCCTCAGCAGCTCGTCACGCTTCTGCCCGGCCACGGTGACGAAGTACTCGGCGTAGGCAAGGCGCGCCTTCTCCGGGGCTGCCTGCCACGCCGCTACCGATTCCTCCAGCGAACGCATTGCAGGCGGCGGTTCCTTGGGTTCTGCCGAGGCCCAGGTGGGGATGCGCTTCTGCTGAGCGAGGACCCACACGATGCCCACGGCGATCGCGATGCCGGTGAGGATCCACCATGTCCGTAGCATCCGCGTCGCTGCCTCCTCTCGTCAATGTAGCCGCTCGGGAAGACCGGCTCCCACGCGGCGGTCCAAGGAACGAGGGGCTGCCGGGAACCCTGCCCGCGGCGTATCGTTGAAGGGCGAGGAGGGCGGATGCGACGACATCGGCTTGGGCGGATCGCCGCCGTTCTGATGCTGCTGCTGGCGGCCGGGCCGGCTGCGGCCGAGGAGATCGTCTGGCTGACGGACGTGAAGGCTGCGCTCGAGAAGGCGGCCAAGGACAAGAAGGTGTTGATGATCTGCATCAACGCCCGCGACACGCCGGGCGAGCCGATGGAGCCGGCCGCTCTGGGCTTACGCGAGGTCGTCTACAAGGACCCCAAGATCGTTGCGAAGTCCAAGTCCTTTGTGTGCTGCTTCCTGACGCCCGAGGGGTCGTCGGACGACTACGGCGAGATGCGGCTGCAGTTCGGCATCGACGGGAACATCGTGTCGCCGCAGCACATCTTCGCCGCACCCGATCACCAGCCCGGCGACAAGCCGCTCGCCCGTAGGGAGTACTGGCCGTTCGGCAAGGGCGAGGCGGCCGTCGAACGTCTGTTGAAGATGATGGACCAGGCGCTCGCCGCGTGGCGCGTGAAGGCGGGGATGCCCGAGGCGCCGGCTCCGGAGTCGGACGCCGAGAATGAGGACGGGCCCGCTCCTGCCGAAGGCGCCACCGACGAGGCGCGCAATGCGTGGATCCAGAAGATGCTCGAGATGGTGCGTACCGGCGAGCACGCCGTGCGCCTCGAGGCGCTCAAGGCCATGGTCGAACACGACCGGAAGGGCGACTGCTTGACGCCGCTCGTGCCGCTGGTCGGCGAGTTCGACAAGGCCGGCAACGCGCTCGGCGTGGGGGACCTCGTGCGGACGTTCGGCATCCCCGGCTTCATGGAGGGGGCGGAGGCCATCCACTCCGTCCTCGGTCACAAGGACGAACGCGTGCGCGGCAACGCCGCGGTGTCCCTCGAGTACATCGGCAGTCCCGCGAGCGTGGAACCGCTGATGGCGCGCGTGAAGAAGGAGAAGGACGCCAGGATCGCCAACCACATGTACCGCGCGCTCGGCCGGTGCGGCGCGGCCGACGCGAAGGTCAAGAAGCGATTGCTGTCCAAGGCCTCGCCAAAGAAGAAGGACTTCCCGTGCTACGGCCCCGCCATCGGGCTCGGCTACTTCCAGGGCGACGCAAAGCTCGCACGCTCCGTCGAGAAACAGATCACGCGTCTGGGCGACATCTTCATGGGCGGGCAGTACGCCAAGCACGCGCTGCTGCGCAACATCCTCGTGTGGGTCCTGACCGAGATCCGGGATCCGAAGAGTGAGAAGTTCATCCGCAAGAAGCTCATCGCCAAGATCGACGATGAGAAGGCCTGGGCCAAGGGCCAGTTGATGGCGTTCTTCGAGGCCGCGGCCCGTAAGTGCGCGGGCCAGGACGATACGCAGGAGGCGATCGACAAGGGGGTCCGCGACCTGCTCTGGCAAGCCGCGAGCGGGGACCGGAACGGATGGGGGCTGCTCGACGGCTACCGGCGCGGCCGGCCCGTCGAGAAGTTCGCGCCGAAGGGCGAGTTCGGCCGCAAGCCGGACGAAGAACAGGGCAACTAGCTAGCCAACCCTGATCGCCGGGGTGACTGCGATGTAGGGGCGACCCGAGGCCCGGAGGGCCGAGTGGTCGGCCCGCGAGCGCTTGGTATCGACCGTCGCTGCAGGGAGCGATGTAGGGGCGACCTAAGCGCCGAAGGCGCGGATGGTCGCCCACGAGCGTCGGGCGCCGCCCGCCTACCTCTCCTTTGCACGATGCCGCTCGGCCTTCTGGGCCAGAAGCTGGCCGTAGGAGAAGGCCTTCTCGAACTCGCTGTGCACGCGAATGTCGCCGAAGCGGATCTCGTCGATGAGCTCCAACGCCTCGTCGAACTCCTTCTTCTTCTCCAGCCGCTTGGCCTTCGCGATCATCTTCTTGTGCTCGACCATCTTGCGCCGGATCTGCTTCTTGTAGGCCGGGAACGCGTTGAACGCCTTCTCCAACGACTTGCGCAGCTTCGCACCGCTCTTGTGCCCGTCGATCCGGGCCTTCACCTCGAGATCGTGGTTGATGGCGACGAACGACGGGCCCTTTCCGGCGCCGATCATCTCGGCGTACTTGGCCTTGGTCTCGGCCATGTCGATCTGCACGCAGCGGAACAGCTTGCTCCAGCGCGCCGCCTGCTCGTCGTCGAGCACTCGCGTGCAGATCGTCGTCGTGAGCTTGCCGTTGGGCGTGTCGTCATGCGGCCAGTGGAAGTAGACAAGCGTCGGGCGCGCGTCGCCCTTGGCCTTGGCCTTGTCGATGCCGAGCGCCACCTGGATGTGTTCGATCTCGTTCTTGGGGCCGGTGTAGACCTCGCCCTCCTTGGGCGTCACCGCGGTGAAGGCGCCGATGGTGGCCTCGGTCCACTTGAAGAACGTGAGCCGCGGAGCCGGACCGGCGGAGCGCGTCGCGCCGCCGCCGCTGCTGCCGCCCGGGGTCGTGGGCGAGCCGGCCATGCTGTTGCTGCCGGATAGTGAGGAGCGACCGCCCCCGCCGGCACCGCCTCAGCCTCAGCCGAACGCGAGGGAGGGCGTGAGAAGCGCCACGCTCAATGCGATGACGGAAGCAACAACGACGGCTCTGAGCATGACGTACCTCGATCGCGGACCGAATGCCGACCCCCCGGCTACCGTACGTACGCCCGCCGGTGCCCGCGGCGGACGATACAAATGGTACAGGGAGAGGCCTTTTGTCACACGACAGGCCGTATCAGGGAGAACGGAGGTCCCGGGTGCGCTGGATCCTGATCGCACTCGTGCTTCTTGGCGCACCGGAGATCGCGCAGGCGGCACCCAAGGTCCGAGCGGCGGTCATCGAGCACCTGGATCGCTCGACGCATGCGACGGGAGCCGAGGAACTGCTGCGCAAGGCCGGTGCCGAGGTGAAGCTCCTCGACATCACCCGATCACCATTGGAGCAGAACGTCGACCTGATCGTCTTCGGCTCGTTCTGCAACACGGTTCGGGCCACACGCAGCTGGCGCAACAAGTACCGCCAGGACCTGCTCGCGTTCATGGCGCAAGGCGGCGTCATTCTCCAGATGACGCAGAGCGACGACCGCGAGCCGACCGTGCCGTGGCTGCCCGACGGCGTTGCGGTCCACCGCAGCGACACGGACGTGAATACCGTTCGCCTCGTAGCGAAGAAGTCACATCCCCTGCTGGCGTGGGTCGTGTGGAAGAAGGTCGGCGACATACGCCACGTGAAGTACCAGCAGCCACCCAAGACTCCGTTCAGCTGGGAAGGGCTGCGCCGCACGGAGGGTGTCGAGGTCCTGCTTGCCGCCGACGTCGAGGGCACACGCCCGCACATGGTCGTGGGGGAGCACGGCAAGGGACGCTTCATCATCACGTCGCTCCACATCGACAAGATCTGGGACAAGGACGGAAAGCCGCGCGTGCCCAAGGAGTCCATCACGGTCTCCAAGGCGTTCTTCTCGACCATCGTGAAGTACGTGACGCGCGTGCGAACCGGGAAGGCCCGCCCGATCGAGGTCACGTACCAGCCGATGGTGGGGCCGATGCTCGGCCACGTCGGCGAGGACCAGGCGTATCTCTGGCTCCGGCCGAAGCGAACGGGCATGTATACGCTGTCGGTTCGGCGCGCAGACGGTTTCGGCACCACGATCCGTCTGCCCGCCGAGAGCCTTGCGGAGAACGACCGCGCGATCACGTGGCACGTCGGCGGGCTCGAACCCGACACCGAGTACTCGTACTCGATTCGAGGCCACGGCGAGCGGCTGGTCGAGAACGAGCGCTTGCGAACGGCGCCCAAGCAGGGCGAGCCGCGGCGCGTGCGACTCGCCTTTGGCTCCTGTGCGTCATCGGATCCCGATCCTGTCTGGGACCGCATGATGCGCGTCGGTACCCAGGGCATCGTCTTGCTGGGGGACACGCCCTACGTGGACTCGACGAACCTCCACGTGTCGCGCGCCCGGCACCGCGCGTTCCTGAAGGTCCCGGGCTTGGCCGCTGCAATCCGCACCACCCCGCTCTGGAGCACGTGGGACGACCATGACTACGGCCGCAATGACGCTGACGGGACCATGCGCGGCAAGAACACGTCGCGCCGCGTCTACCGCGAATACCGCGCGCTGCGCAGCTACGGACACGACGGCAAGGGGGTCTACACGAGCTTCCGCTACGGACCCATCGAGGTGTTCCTGCTGGATGTGCGCTGGTTCGCGAACACCGAGAAGGCCGCCTCCGATCCCAGCGCCCCGTCCGCGCTCGGCCAGCGACAGCGGGCGTGGCTCCTGGCGGGCCTACGCGCATCGACGGCACCGTTCAAGGTGCTTGCGAGCGGGATGGTGTGGGGGGACAAGATTGGCAAGGCCAAGGATGACTGGGAGCACTACAAGGCCGAGCGCGCCGCCTTGTACGCCGCCATCGGCGCGATGAACATCTCCGGTTGCGTCCTGATCAGCGGAGACATCCACGGCTGCCACTACTACGAGCGGCCGCGAGACCAGGTCGGCTACACGCTGCACGACTTCGTCATCTCGCCGCTGCATGGTCGGCTCGCCGGCGAGGAGTACCGGACCGAGCGTCCCGAGATGAAGTGGAGCGCGTACGAGCCGCACGTCTTCCTGTTGCTCGAAGCCGACTCGACCGGCGCGACGCCCAGGCTCACGGCGAAGTACATCCGCCGCGACGGCAAGGAGCTCAAGACGATCCGGCTGCGCGCGTCCGACCTCCGGCGGCCTGCGGAGAAGTAGCTACTTCGCTTTCTTGATGCGCCGGATCTTGATGTTGCGAAACGCCACCGGATCGCCGTGGTCCTGCAGCGCGATGTGGCCGGTCGTCTTCGTGCCGTAGAGTGGCATCGAGCCGAACTTGCTCGTCGCGACGAGCTTCTTCCACTCGTCGGAGCCCTTCTCGTACTCGAGGAGCTTCCAGTCGTTCAGCACGTGCGTGACTTGGTTGCCGTTTACGCGGAGAAGCACGCGGTTCCAGCGGCCGGGTTGGCGTGTCACATCGAAGATCGGTGCGTGCAAGGCGTAGTTCGAGCCCGCCGACGTCTTCGTGGCCCCTCCATCCGGGTGGCCCGCGTTGTCGAGGATCTGCATCTCCGGACCCGTCGCCCAGGGCGCACCGGCTTCTTCCGAGACGTGGAACATGATGCCCGAGTTGCCGTTCTCCTGGATCATCCACTCGAGCTTCAGCTCGAAGCTCTCGTACTGCGCCTTCGTGATGATGTCACCGCGGTCCTTGGCCCTCGGGTCGAAGGTGAGCGCACCGAATGACGCCGACCATGCCCCCGGGAGCGCCTTTTTCTTGTAGCCGCGCCAGTGTTCGCACGAGCTGCCGTCGAAGAGCAGCTCCCAGCCGGCGTCCTTCTCCGCTTGCGTCAGCGTGTTGGGTGCCGGCGGCGGCTCGTCGGTCGGGCGGGGCACGTCGACCGGCTCCTCGCCCAGCCGGTTGAGCGTGTACCAGGCTTCCGTCGACACCGGTGCTCTCGCCTCGCGATCGCGAATCGTGCGAGCGAGACGGACGTAGGCGACATGTCCCGCCTTCAGCCCGGGGATCCTCAGGTCGAAGGTGCGCCCTCCGTTGTCGCGGTAGACGCTCTCGACAGGTAGCGTCTCGACGCCGACCTTCGGGCCGCCGTAGGCCTTCGTTGGCACGTAGCGCCATTGCTGGATCAAGTAGTCGTCCGGTACCCGCGCGCACACATCGGCTGGAGGGTAGGTGAACTCGATGGACAGGCCGTCCTTTCGCGCGCGCACCGCCAGCATTTCGAACGGCTCGATCGTGGGGTTGCGGTACTTGAGCCGCTGCAGGCCGTGCTTGAGCTTGCCGGTCTGGCCCCAGTTGCCCGCCGAGCCGATGCCACCCACGAAGATCGTTGCGTCCGGCCCCCAGAGGAAGCGGTTGATCCCCGCTTCCAGGCCCTGGGTGAATCGGAAGACGCAGCCCTGATACTCGCCGCCGATCTTCTCGACGAACACGCGCTTCAAGCCTCCGTGCGTCACGTCGCAGTGCAGCATCTGTCGCGAGAAGCGCCCGACATCGAACGTGCCGGGCTCACCCGGTGAGTTGCCGATCTCGCCCTGCGGCAGCCACACGACCGGCGGTTGCTCGACGAGGTCCTTGGTGCCCTCGAAGTCCACGGATCGGCCGCCGTAAAAGGCGCCCGGTTTGACATGCACGAGCTTGGAGACCGGCAGCCAGTCGCCCTGGTTGTCGGTGACGAAGATCTCGCCGTCGATGCCGATGCCGACACCGTTGGGCGTGCGAAGTCCATGGGCGATGAGCTCGTAGCTGCCGTCCATCGCGATCTTCACGACCTTGCCGCGATCCGGATTCTGCGGCTGCGTGCTCGCCCCGCCGGGGTTGATCGCCGTCGCCAGCGCCGCGTAGAAGTGCTCGTCCTTGTACGCCAGGCCGAAGGCGAACTCGTGGAAGTTGGCCGTCACGCCCCAGCCCGCGGCGACACAGCGGTATTCGTCGATCACTTCGTCTTCATCGTGATCGATCAACTCCGTCAGCTCCTGCTTCTGCAGGACGAAGATGCGCCCGTCGACGACGCGCAGGCCCAGCGGCTCGGCGAGGCCTTCGGCGATGCGCTTGACCGTGATCTTGCTCGGGTCGTCGCCGTGGACGCCGTCGAGCACGTAGACACCGCCGCGCGGCTCCCAGCAGCAGATGATCAATCGCCTGTCGGGGAGCCAGTCCATGCCGCCGACACGCGGCTTGAAGTCGTCCGGTCGCACCGTCATCAGATCGAATGCCGGGTGCACGTCTTCGAGCGGGCTTCCGTCCCCCGGTGTCGCGCGCCGCTTGCCGGCGCCGATGATCTTCTTGTTGCCGGGCGACGTGACCCGGACCTCGCCGGTGGGGGCCCGCAGCGCGAAGTTCGGCACGAGGACGAACTCGGTGGCTCCAGGTGTCTTCCAGTTGAGCGTGAGCTGCTCGTCGCCGCCGTTCTCGAAGTGCTCCACGAAGAGCTTGTGGCGCCCCTTCGTGAGCCGGACCTTGCCCTCCATGGCTGTCGCGCCATGCAAGCCGTCGTGATCCACCACGACCTTGTCGTTGAGGTAGAGCCGCGAGCCGTCGTCCGAGATGAGCTGGAACTCGTACTCGCCTTCGGTTTCGACCTCGATGAACCCGTCGACGTGGGTGATGAAGTTGTCCGTCCCCCCGCCGAAGTCCTTGCGCTCGGTGCGTAGATCCAGCACGGGGATGACGTGCGACCAGTTCGGCGTCTGCCCGGGCACGAGCTTGTGGAGCTGCGCCATGCCCTTGCCGACCTGGTAGACGCGGACCGAGACGCCGTTTCCGAGCGGTGTGTTCTCGGGGTGGGCTTCGACCTTGGGCTTGTCGGGTTGGTTCTTCTCCGCTTCGGCGGCGGCCTTCTTCGCGGCCGCTCGTTCCTGCTGCCAGCGCTCGATTGCACTCGCCTTGCTGTAGGACCACGTGCTTCGGAACAGACGGCCGTCTCGTAGCTTGTACTTGCCCAGCAGCACGACGGCGCCGGCGGGCTTGCTTCGGACGGCGAACTCGCGAATCAGCGTCTGGTGTTCATCTTCGGACGGCTCGGACTTCGGCGTTTCCTGGATCTGGATCGCTGTGCCCTTCTTGGTGTGCAACGTGTAGTTGAGCGTGACGTTCCTGTCATCGATGCGATAGCCGCGGAAGCGCCGCTCGATGACCTCGTCGCCCTCGACGTCGAAGGCCTGAGAGCCGTCCGCATCGACGAAGTACGCCGGTCCGTGCGACGTCGGCTGCGGGCCATGCACCGTCGTGTAGACCGCGCCGTCGAAGTTGACCTTGCCGCTCCACGCCTTGTACAGGCTGCAGTCCGTCGCGTCGTAGGCGAGGTACATGCCGTCATGCAGTCGGATCGTGACAATGCGCGGTCGCTCGTCGAGAACCGACCGAAACACGCGCATGGGCGCTTCGGCCGGTTCTTCGTCAGCCGGCGCAACGCCCGCAAGGAGAAGGGAAATCAAGACCACCGGGATGCCGTGCCGCATGGCGGCGGATTCTACGGCATTCGGGATTCCCCATGCCCGCTTGTCACGTATCGCGTGCGTGCGTCTGAGCCGCTACTTCGTCAACCCCTTGCTCGCGCGCGTGAGGAAGAGGACGGCAAAGCACGTGTCGAGGCTCTCGGCCTGGGGCTTGTTGCCGAGGTCCCAGCTTCCGTCGGCGTACTGGCGGTTCAGGATCTGCCGGCCCATGTGGCGGTACCAGTTGTGCTTCCCGATGTGCCGGATGCGCCCGAGATCCATCGCGCACGCGAGCATCCAGAGCCAGTGGCCGTTGTAGCGGTTGAGCGTGCCCTTGTCCGGGTTGTCGTACGGCGTCCAGTTGATCGTCAGCCACGCCAGGCCGTCCAGGTACGCGGCGCGCAGGGCTTCGGCGTCCGGTCGTCCCGTCCAGCGCTCCGGGCGCTTACCGCCCAGCGTGATCGCGTAGCGCACCATGGAGAGCGTAGCGAGGGCCGCGGCCGTCATGCCGCCGTCCGATTCGTCGCCGGCGCCGCGGTTGTAGGCGAAACCGCGCGCACGTGCCTTGTGCTTGACCAGCGGCTTGTGCGGGTCCGTGATCTCGACCTCCGGGCCCGTAGCATCCTGCTGTTGCAGGGTGTAGCCGAGAATGTCTTCCCACACGCGGTTGGCCACACGCACGCGCTTTTTGTGCGCGCAGAAGAGCGCGAGGGCCGCCAGCTGCGTGCTGGCCACGTCCTCGGGACCGCCGTGGATGTCCGGATGTCCCCTGCGGTTGTAGCGCCAGCCGCGTGCCGTCCGCTTGGCGACCAGGTGGTTGGCGAGCTTGACGGCCCAGCTGCGGAACTGTGTCGGCAGCCGCTTGTCTTCCGGCGTGGCCGTCGCCGTGATCGCCAGCAGCAGCATCGCCGCATCCATGGAGTTGTCCGGCAGCTCGTGATGCTGCTTGAGCCACGTGAAGGCTCGCTTGACGCTGTCATCTTTGCGGGGCACACCGGCGCGCAACAGTGTGTAGGTACAGAGCGCGGCAAGGCCGGCGCGGTACCCCTCGGTCTGGGTCGACCCGCCGCCGTACGAGCTGTTGAACTTGATGCCACCCCAACTGCCGTCGAGGTGCTGGCTCTTCTTGAGGAAAAGCCAGCCGCGCTCGACCGCCATGCGGGCTTCCCCGGGATCGAACACGTCCTCATCGGACAGCAGAGGAGGCTCGCCGGGCGGCTCCGCGAAGCTAGTGCCGGTTGCGAGCAGCAGCAGGGTGGCCAGGTAGAGGCCTACGAACAAGTGGCGCCCCCTCGGCTGCACCCGTTCAAGATACCTCCCCTTTACGCTTCAGGCGGTTTCCACATGGCGCGAGAGCCCAGGAAATGGGCGCCAACGCGGAGGAGCCGGTGATCCGGGAGACGATGGCCCCGGAGTGGCGTCCGACGTCTCCGGAGGCGCTGGTACCATCCGCGACTTGAGAATCACTCTCGGGTTCGGCCGCGGAGGACCCCGCCGGCCCGAAGTGCTCCCAACCCTCCCTGGAGAAACAAGCACATGCGTTTCAAGAACCTGACGTTCGCGTTGCTGCTCGGCGCCGCCCTCGCAATCGGTGGCGTGGCCTGGGCCGGTGACGAAGCTCCGACGAGCAAGCCCTCAGTCGAGAGCAAGACGAAGACCGAGGCCAAGGCAGAGAAGCCGGCCACCAAGACCCCCTCGCCCATCCACTCGATGCTGAAGTGGGTCGCCGGCCACATGGACGGCGGTTGCTGTCCGACGACCGAGGCCGGTGAGAAGGCTTGGCGCGGCTGGTTCTCGGCCGGCAAGGACGCTCCGCTCGCGAGCCTGCGCGACGCGATGGTCAAGGATGGCTGGAACGCCGACAAGACCATCGGCTTCTTCAAGAAGATGGCGGCCAAGCAGAAGAGCTGCTGCGGTGACTGTGGCAGTGGCTGCAGCGACTGCAAGGACTGCAAGGGCTGTGACAAGGGCGAGAAGGGTGGCGCCGCCGACGCGACGGGTGCCGCCGACGCCAGCGAAAAGGGCGAGTGCTCCGGCTGCGACAAGAGCAAGGACTGCTCCGGCTGCCCGAGCAAGAAGAGCTGCGGCGACTGCCCGAGCAAGAAGGAAGCGAAGCCCGACCCGAAGCCTTAGCTTCTTCGTACTCGATTCCAACCGAACGCCGGCGGGCTCCACCCGCCGGCGTTTGTCGTTTTTGCACTGCCCTCGCTACGCTCTGTGCGTGCTGTATCGCGAGTTCCCCCCGCGACCGGAGCTGGATGGCGTCGTTCGGTGCTTCTGGCGGCTCGTCGGTCCCGGCGCCATGCCGGGCGAGCCGCCGGAGCGCGTCTTGCCGGACGGCTGCGCGGAGATCGTCCTGAACCGGGCGGATCGCTTCATGCGCCACGACGGCACCGGCGCATCGCGCGGGCAGGCTGAGATTCTCCTCGTCGGTCAGCTACGCCGGGCCATTTCGATCGCGCCCTCCGGCCGCGTGGATCTCCTCGGCATCCGCTTCGAGCCGGGCGGCCTGTTCGCTCTGCTCGGCGCGCCGATGCACGAGCTCACGGACCTGGACGTTTGCATGCGCCAGGCGGCGCCTCGTCTGCACGACCGCCTCCGTGAGGCCGCGTACATGCACGACGTCCGCGAGCGTATCCGCCGTGTCGAAGCGGTGCTTTGCGACACGGTCACTGCGCGCGGGAGGCATGTGCACGCATGGCTGGTCGCGGCGGCGGCGCGGCGCTTGGACCGCTTGCCTGCCACGACGGCTGCGGTTGCCTCCGGACTTCGCGTCAGCCGCCGCAGTCTCGAGCGGTCGTTCCGCGAGTGTGTCGGCCTCTCACCCAAGCAGTACCTGCGGATCCGCCGTCTCCAGTCGGTCGTGCAACGTCTCGAGCGAGGCGGCTCTGCCGCCTGGGCTGCGGTCGCCGTGCAGCACGGCTACTACGACCAACCGCACCTGATTCGCGAGTTTCGGGCCCTGGCCGGTACGACACCGGCGCGGTACCTCGCGGAACAGCCCGCCATGGCCGATTTCTTCGCCCAGGCATCTGTGTCGCATTCATCCAATCCCTCGTGATGGCAGGCAGCTAGCGTCAGGCCTGACCCTTGGAGGCGTTCGTTCATGCGCATGTCGATCACCATGCTCGCGTTGGCAGTCTTCCTGGCCTCGGCCGGCGCCGAGGAAGAGCCCCGGGCAGCCTCTCCGCAGGCACAGCTCGCGGGAATGGCCTGGCTCGCCGGCTCCTGGTCCGGCTCGATGTGGGGGGGCACCTTCCACGCGTACTACAGCACGCCGGAAGGCGGGAAGATCCTCAGTCACAGCTACCTCGTCAAGGGCGACAAGCGCGTGTTCTACGAGTTCGAGGTGTTCGAGTGCCGGAGCGCGGCCTTCCACCTCCAGCCCTATCCCGGCGGGAAGCCGGCCGGCGGGTTCACGCTCACCACGGGCGACGCGAAAGCGCGCAAGGCGGTCTTCGAGAATCCGAAGAAGGACTACCCGACGCGCATCGTCTACCACCGCGTCGGCGAAGACCGTCTGGTCATCACGCTTTCCGACCCTCACGGAAAGAGCGAAAAGGTCGAACGCTTCGAGCTCTCGCGCGCGAAGTAGCCGCTACTTCGCTTGCCAGACGGGCCCCTTGGGATAGAAGCCGTGCCACCGGCTCACAAGCCAGGTCGTCGCCGGAATCTCCTTCAGCCGCGCCCCGTCCTGCTTCTTCTGTGTTCCGGAGAGCAGGTCCCACTCACAGCCGGTCTCATCAATCAACTTGCCGTCCTTCCACGTGAAGGCGCGCGCGCCCCGCTCGTAGGCCTTGGCCGTCTTGCTGTCCGCGTCGAAGAGGACCACGACCGCCTTGCCGGCGTACGTATCGTTGATGACGCGCCTGGCCATGAGGTCGGCGAACGGGTAGAGCTTCGGGTTCGTGCCTTGGCCGATCGAGATGCCGTAGCGCTGCGGGTTCTCGTGCAAGCCGAGGTGGCCCATACGGCGCGAGCCCCGCTGGCCTGTGAGCACGGTCGTCTTGGGATGCAGGGTGCGCCAGCGCTTCCACGAAGTGACGACGCTGGGCAGGAATGTCAGCACCTTTCCCTTCATGGGACCGTTGATGGCCTCGCCCGTCGTATGCACCCATAACGAGTTCGTCTCGCGGTCGTACATGATGAACGACTGGCGGTAGAGCACGCCCTCGTGGCCGAAGGAGTAGATGGTGTCGTCGATCTTCCGGCCATACACGATGGCCGTCTGGCAGAGCACTCACCAGGATGCGGCGATGGGAATGCCGCCGCAGGTGTCGTTGGCGAGCTCGTGCCGGCCCATGATTATGATCGGGTAGGCCTTGGCCTCGCCGTTGATGGCCACGCCGATCACAGGCTCGTCGTCGCGGATGCCCTTGGCTTCCGCCGCCGGTGTCAGCTTCGGATCGAAGAGCACGGGGAACGCGTCGCGCGCGACGACGCGACGCGAGTGGCGCCTGTAGTCCTCTTCGAGATCGCTGCCACGCTCGTTGGCCTTGGCGCGTTCGGCTTTCAGAGCGGCAAGCGCCTCGGCGCCGCGCGCAGCGAACGCCGGGATCTTGCGCGCGCCCAGGAGATGCTGCGCCGCCATGCGATCGCCGCTCACCTTGCCCTCGAAGCCGATGACGCGGGGGCCCGCCTTGCGATTGAATGTGAGTACGCCTCCTTCGAACTTCACGTCTTGGAGCGCGGTGACGCCGCCGCGGCTGTCGGTGTAGCGCGCTGCGAGCGAGCCGTGCTCGCCGCGTGTGACCACCAGCTTCGACTCCATCTCGGCGCCACCGAACACGGTCAGGACGGTCCACTCCCCGGCGATGGGGTCCGGTCCCTCACCGGAGGCGAGGGCTGCCATGCAGAGCACGAGAGCGGAGCAAAGAGCGACGCGCATGGGCACCTCCTGGTTCCTTGAACGGAATCGGCACCCGGCATGTTCCGCAATACGGGCGATCCGGCCTAGGACTTCGCGCGATTCTCGATGTGCTCGATCGCGGACTTGGCAAGCCGTGTGACCACCTCGCGATCCTCGTCCGAGAAGACGCGCGGGCTCGGCCCGATGACGCACAGCGTGCCGACCGCATGGCCGTCGCTTACGAGGGGCACACCCAGGTAGCAGCCGATCCCGTCCTGAGTTACGAGAGGACTTTCCTTGACGCGTTCATCGTTTGCGGCGTCTTCGACGACGAACGTCTCGTGGTCGCGGACGGCGTACTGGCAGAAGGACCACTCGACCGGTGTGCCGCGGGCTTCCTCGATCCAGCCGCCAAGGCCCTGGGCCGCCGCGAAGTACTGTGCGCCGTCCAGGATGATGCTCACGAGCGCGATCGGCAGCTCCAGGGCCCGGCTGGCCTTGCGCGTGAGCTCCTGCAACACCTCGTCGACGTCGGCAGAGTTCAGCTCCAGCTCCGCGATCTTGCGCAGGCGCTCGCGTTCGGCATCAGTGATCTCGGTGGGATCAGGCATCGGACTCACCTCCGGCGGGGGTGGCGGACTTGCGCGAAAGGGTTCGATAGGTCACGAGCCGGACGTACATCGAGCTGCCGACGACCGACGGCAACCCTCCGAGCTCCACGAGGGCCTTGGCGACACGCTCGAGGTCCTCGGGCCCGGGATCCTCGAGCCCTGGACTCAGCGACGCTACCTGGCACGCTTCGATCCACTTCGCCTTGGCTTCGTCGGTGCCCAGAACGCGCGAGAGTGCAGCCAGGAACGAACCACGTGTAACCGCTTCCAGGCCGTACCCCGGAACGGACGTACTCATCTCGCCTCTCCTTGCTGGGCGCCCAGGGATCGTCCCATGAGGCGCGAGCGCACACACGGCTTCCCGGGCGCTAGCCCGCATGTTGCATGAACTGACGTTGAAATCGCGCGGTCCTCGCTTGTCTTCGAACCCGATCTCTTTGCCGAGAACCGCTCGGCGATGCTCAATGGCATCGCCTCGGAACCTCGGCTTCGACCTCGAGCCCGAATCCGGAGCGAGGACACACTGTCGATCCCGCGAGCACCGTGGCTTCGATCGCAACGCGTTGCGCGACAAGTGGTCATCACGACGCGCGCTTCATGCAACATGCGGGCTAGTCACCGGTGGGGCGAACCCGCCAGATCTGGTAGTGGCCGTACACGTCTTCCTGCAGCTCGAGCCGCTCGAGCAGGTCCCGTGGAATCTGCGCCATGTGGCGTTGGCGCGTGAGGACAGCCGCATCCTCCGGACGCGCGCGGACGGCGGCCCAGGCCGGATCCTCGCGTCCCGCGACGCCGACGGCGCGGCCATCGGTATAGAAGATGGGCGAATAGATGTAGGTGAGGTCGCGGGCGTAGACGACCACGGGCGCCTTTGTGCGCGCGACGATGTCCCGATGGCTGAGCCGGACCCAGGCCGACGTGGGCACGAACGGGAGTGCCACGACGATGAGCACCGTGATCGCTGCGACTGCGTTCGGCATCCATCGAACGATACGCGGCAGCCAGACGCCGCCGGGTGCAGGCGTGCGCTGCAGGCCATGCGCAAGCAGCAGAGCCGCGGGCGCCAGGGTGGGATACACGTAGGTCGGCAGCAGGTTGCGCGAGAACGTGAAGAAGAGCAATGGAAGGAACGTCGCCGCGGTTGCGGCCGCCAGTTCCGGATGACGCGTGAGTGCGCCGAGCTGGAGCCTGCCTCGTTCGCGATGCAACACGAGGCCGACGAGAGGGAGCCAGGCAACGATGGCGAGGGCGAAGTGCAGCCAGATCATCCCGAGGGGCTCGGCATGTGCGAAGCCGTAGCGGTCACCTGCCCAGTCGCTGTCGAGGTAGCGCCGGAAGTGCTCGCCGACGATGAAGTAGTCGAGGAACCCGGGCGTGCGTTGTTCGGCGATCACGTACCAGGGCGCGGCAACCGCCCCGAACACGACCACCATGCGAACCCACGGCCATGCTTTCAGTACGGCTCGCCCGTCTCTGCCGAAGAGCAGCCCGACGAAGGGGAACGCTCCGAGCACGACGCCGATGGGGCCCTTGGCCAGTGTCGCGATTCCGACACCGATCCCGACGGTGAGAGCTGCGCGCCACGAGCTCATGCGGCTGTCGGACGCTGCCCGTGCAAGCATGCCGTAGAGCGCGAGCGCGGTGCCCAGCACGAGGTACGGATCCGTCATGACGCCGCCCACCAGGAACAGCGTGATCGGTGAGCATAGGAAGAGCAGGGCGCCGGCCCGGGCGATGGACCGTCCGCCGAGTACGGCGCCGGACTTCCACACCAGCAGCAGGGTCAGGAGGCCGGCCAGCCAGGCCGGGAGCCGCACGGCGAGCTCGTTGCGGCCGAGCAGGCCGATCCCGCTCGCCTGGGCCCAGGTGGAGAGCGGCGGCTTGCCCCAGAACGGCTCGCCGTGCAGCCGCGGGGTCACCCAATCCCCGGTCGCGTGCATCGTGCGCGCGATCTCCGCGTAGCGGCTCTCGGTGCGATCCGCAAGGGGGTAGAGGGGCAGCGTGGCGAGGCGAGCGAGAAGCAGCAGCGCGCACAGAAGCAGGACGCGGCGCGCGCCGAAAGCCCGGTCGAACTCGTTCGTCAATCAACCCCCTCGGAACGGCGCTCCCTCACCGTCCCGCGGGCGTCAGCCTATTTGGCTTCCTGCTCGGCTTTCGCTTTTTCTGCCAGCTCCTCGAGCCACTTCTCGAGCTTGCCCTTCACCGTCTCGTCCTCTTCCTTCTGGAACGCCTGACTGAGCCAGTACGGCAACATCCGGTGCGGCTTCTCGATCTTCTTCAGTGCGCTGATCGCAGCAAGGCGGACCTTCTTCGATTCCGCCGAGAGGCCCTGCTTGCCGAGCAGGAACATGTGTCCGGCTTCGCTCTCCATCTTGGCGAGCAGGGGGAGGATCGCCTTGATCTTCTTCTCGTCCTTGCTGTCTTCGAGCGCGAGCATCAGCGCCCAGGCGGCCTTCTCGTCGCCCTTCTTGGCGATGTCCTTGGCGGTGCGCGCGTAGGAACCCGGCTTCGCCGACGCGAGCCGGGCGATCTGCTTCTTGACGCCCGCGTCGGTCTTCATCAACTCGGTGCGCAGTTTGCCTTCGCCGCCGTGCTTCACGAGCTTGCCTTCCAGGTCGATGAGCAACACGGTCGGGTAGCTTGTCACGCCAAGCTCGCGAATCGTGTCGCCCGTACTGTCCAGGAGGATGGGGAACGGCAGATCGCGGCCACCCCAGTGCTTCGTCTTGCACGTCTCCAGATCCGGGTCTAGCGCTTCGAAGGTCGGCTTCCCTGAATTGTGGAACGCGAAGATCTCGAACTCATCGCGTCGGTCCTTGAACTCCTCATACAGATCCATGAGCTGGGGCAAACTGCGCCCGGTGCAGGGGTATCAGGTCGAGAACCAGAACTCGAGCAGCACCCACTTTCCCTTGTAGTCCGCCAGCTTGACATCCTTGTCCACGCCGCGCGCGTCGGTCACGTTCCACGGCGGGAGTTCCTTGCCGTAGAGCTTGGCGATCGGCGTGGCCTTGAGGTCGATCGTCCCCAGGTCCATCTCCAGGCCTTCGCTGCTATCGACGTCGATGGTGCGGTTGCGCCCCTTGACGTCCGTGCCGTACATGTGCAGCTGGAAGCGTCCTGTGGGTAGGTAGAACTCGAACTCCGCCTTCTCGGACATGTGCCGCGCCGCGCGCAGCCTCATCGGCAGCAGGTTGAGATAGGTGTTGGTCCAGCCCGGCGCCGCGCCAAGGTCCTCGCAGGAGAGCTTGCCGTGCACGCGTACCAACGTGGACAGGTAGATGTTCACCGGCTCGGACGTCTTCTTGACGATCGCAACGGCGCCACGCTTGCGCTCCTTGTCCATGAGCATCAACGCGGCGGGACGGCCGTAGGTGCGAGCTTCGAGCTCGAAGGCGCCATCCTCTCCCGTCAGTACGCCGCCGCCGGACTTGCCCTCCAGCCAGATGGTGGCCACCTCCACGCCGGCAACGGGATTGTCGTCCAGGTCCTTGACGGTGCCCTTGATCGTCACCGTGTCCCGCGCAGGCGCCTCCGTGGCGAAGGCCAGAACCAGCACGCAAGCGAGCAGCAGGTATCGCATTGCTCTCCTCCTCACCTCGAATCGTAGCAATTTTGGGGGAACAAGGTTCCCGAGCCGTGCGTACTTCTCGCGTGATCGTGACCTTCGACCAGCATCTGCAGCAACCCAAGCGCCGCGACCCGCACTTCACCGGGGTTGGGCTGCGTTGGCGCCGAAATACCAAGCTGCGCGGTCGTTTGCGACGTCTGTAGAGCTCGAACGCACGCAAGGCGGGCACACGAGGCGCACACAAGGCGCAACCGCGCAATCTCCCTTCCGCACACGTCACGCCGTGGGGCGTACCGGGCTCCAACCCCGGGAGGCGGAGTTCGACTCTTCGGGCGTGTGCCAACAACCGTCTCGGTAGCTCAACTGGCACAGCGGCGAGCTCTTAACTCGCGAGATGGAGGATCGTGGCCTCCCCGGGACACCACTACACACGCTGGCGTGTGGCCGATCGGGTAAGGCATCCGGCTGTTAACCGGAACCATGCAGGTTCGAGTCCTGCCGCGCCAGCCAACACATTCCCGGTCCCGTAGCCCAACCGGCAGAGGCAGTAGTTTCAGAAACTACTAGTTGGAGGTTCGACTCCTCCCGGGACTACCAATCACATGGCGCACGAAACCAAAAGGCAGAGGCACCGGGCTGTGAACCCGGGTAAGGCGGGTTCGAGTCCCCCCGTTCGCCCCAACGACCATGCATGGCCCTTGTGGTGTAACAGACAGCATCTGGGACTACGAACCCCAGGGTGGAGGTGCGAATCCTCCCGAGGGCACCACTGTGCCGTGTGGTGTAGACAGGTAGCACGCTCGGCTTTGAACCGGGCGGCGGAGGTTCGAGCCCTCCCGCGGCAGCCACCTAGCCCGTGCGTTTCTCTTCGAGCACTTCCCAGCGCGCGTACGCGGTCTGGATGGCGGCCTCGACGTCCTCGAGCTTCTTCTTCGCGGTGGCGATCACATCGCCTGCCTCCTTGAAGAACGCCGGATCGGCCATCTGCTCGTGCAGCGCTGCCTGCTGCTCTTCGAGCTTCTCGATGCGTGCGGGAAGCTCGCGCAGCTCTCGCTTCTCTTCCTTGCTCAACGGAGAGACCGGCCGAGCCTTGCCCTTGCGCCGTCCGCCGGACTTCTTGCGCTTGGGCGCGTCCGCGGCGCGCTGCGAGACGTAGTCGGAGTACCCGCCGACGTACTCCTTCCAGCCGCCGGTGCCGTCGAGGACGAGCGTGCTCGTCACGACGTGGTCCAGCAGCTCGCGGTCGTGGCTTACGACGAGCACGGTGCCCTCGTAGTTGGCCAGCAAGTCTTCCAGGACCTCCAGCGTCTCCACGTCGAGGTCGTTCGTCGGTTCGTCCAGTACGAGCACGTTGGAGGGGCGCGCGAAGATGCGGGCAAGCAACAGGCGATTGCGCTCGCCGCCCGAGAAGGTCCGCACCGGGCTGCGTGCCTGGTCTGCCGTGAACAGGAAGTCGTTGAGGTACGAGACGACCTGGCGTGACTTGCCGTTCACGTTCACGGTCGAGGCGCCCTCGCCCACGTTCTCGGCCGCGGTCGCGTTCTCGTCCAGCTCGGCATGGAGCTGGTCGAAGTAGCCGACCTGGAGGTTCACACCCTTTCGAACATGCCCCGAGTCCGGCTCGAGTTCGGCCAGGAGGAGGCGCAGCAACGTCGTCTTCCCCGATCCGTTGGGGCCGATGATCCCGATGCGGTCGCCGCGCATGACGTCGAGGTCCAGGCCGCGGATCACCGACTTGCCCTCGTAGGCGAACGTGAGGCCCTTGGCGCGCAACACGATACGACCCGAGCGGTCACCGGCCTGGGCCTCCATGCGAACCCGGCCTTCCACGTCTCGTCGCCCGCCGCGCTCCGTTCGCATCTCGCGCAGTCGCGCGACCCGGCCCATGTTGCGCTTGCGGCGCTCGCGCACGCCCTGGCGGATCCAGACCTCCTCCTGGGCGAGTTTCTTGTCGAACTTGCGGTTGGTGCGCGCCTCTGTCTCCAGCAGCCCCTGCTTGCGCTCCAGGAAGACGTCGTAGTCGGGATCCCAGCGCGACAGCCGGCCGCGATCGAGGTCCAGGATCCCGGTCGCCAGCTTGCGCAGCAGCGCCCGGTCGTGCGTGACGAACACGAGTGCACGGGCTTGCTTCGCCAGGAATCGTTCCAACCAATCGATGGAGTCGATGTCGAGGTGGTTCGTCGGCTCGTCGAGCAGCAGCACGTCGGGATCGCTTGCGATTGCACGTGCCAGCAGGGCACGGCGCTTCATGCCCGCCGAGAGCTCCGCGAACACGGCGTCCGCATTGAGACCGACGCGCGAGATCGCCGCACGCGCCGGCTGCTCGAACGCCCGGTCGCGCGCGGCGTGGCCGAGGGCTGCGACGACGACATCGAGCACGCTGCCGTCCACATCGGCCGGCACGTGCTGTTCGAGGTACGCCACGCGTACACCCGGGTCACGGATGATCTCGCCGTCGTTGGGGTCCAGATCCCCGCGCATCACCTTCAGCAGCGTCGACTTGCCGGCTCCATTGCGTCCAAGCAGACACAGCCGCTCACCGGACTGCACCGTCACGTCGACGCCGTCGAGCAGAGGCGGGCCGCCGAAGGCGACGGTGATGTTCTTGAGCTGCAGCAACGGCATCGGCCGGAGCATACGGGTGTCTCGTGCGCGGTACACCGTCCGATTCGCACCGTCCGCTGCCGACAGGCCCTGGCTAGGCAGGTCGAGGGGCGGATCTCCGTGCGCCGAACACATGCCATTGTCACGTTGTTGCTTTGTGCGCTGCTGACCGCGTGCGGTGGCGGCAGTGGAGGCAGTGCCGACGGCGCGTTGGTGATCGAGCCGCTGCAGCTGCCGGGTGGCGTATCAGGCGGCACCTGGGCTGCGACGCTGATCGCATCCGGCGGTAGTGGCAACGGCTATGCCTGGTCGCTTGGCGGTGGCGCGCTGCCGGACGGCGCCGGTGGTCTGCCGGCCACGGGCATCACCGCGCGTCTGGCCGGTGTGCTTTCTTCGCAAGGCAGCTTCACGTTCACCGTCGAGTTGCGGGACTCCCGGGACAACATCGCGACGCGCACCTACGCGGTCACCGTCGCTCCCGGCGGCGGTGGCGGCGGCAACGACCGCACGACCAGCACCGTCAATGCGCCCGGTCCGCGCGAAGCCCACTCGGCGGTGTGGACCGGAACCGAGATGATCGTGTGGGGCGGAGTCCGCCAGACCGGGCCGCTCTCGGACGGCGGCGCGTACGACCCGGCGAACGATACGTGGCGCACGGTCTCGAACACGGGCGCGCCATCCCCGCGCTTCTCACACACCGCGGTGTGGACCGGCACCGAGATGATCGTCTTCGGCGGATGGAGCGGGCAGGGCGTTCTCGGGGATGGCGGCGCGTACGACCCCGTGACGGACACGTGGCGCCCGCTGCCGGTCCAGGGTGTGCCGCTCGCGCGCGTCCTGCATGCGGCCGTCTGGACCGGCAGCGCGATGCTCGTCTTCGGCGGTCAGGGCGTCTTCGCGCCACCGGCACCGAACTCGGTGGACCTCGTGCATGCCGATGGGGCCGCCTACGACCCGGTCGCCAACCAATGGACGGCGCTGACGGCGGGCGGCCCGGCGATGCGCTCGCACACCGCGGTGTGGACGGGGAACCGCATGGTCGTTTGGGGTGGTCGCGACGCGTTCGCGCTCACGATCCAAACACTCGACATCGGTGCGCAGCACGACCCCGTCGGCGGTACGTGGAACCCGACATCAGCAGCCGCCGGCGTGCCCACCGCTCGCGCGTTCCATACGGCGGTCTGGGCCGGTGCGCAGGGCATGATCGTGTGGGGGGGCCTGCCGGGCACCATCGGGTCGCTGCAGAGCGGCGGTCGCTACCAGCCGGGCACCAACAGCTGGGCGGCGACGTCCCTCGCGGGCGCACCAAGCGCCCGGTCGGCACACACTGCGGTCTGGACCGGTGCGGAGATGCTCATCTGGGGCGGCTCGGGCGCGACGGTCGGCGCACCCCTGGCCAACGGTGGCGCCTACCGACCCGGGACGAACACCTGGCGCGCGTTGGTACCGAGCTTCGTGCCGACGCCGAGGGCCGGTCACACCGCGGTCTGGACCGGGAGCGCGATGATCATATGGGGCGGACGCACGACGCCCGCCGACGTCACGCTCGACACGGGCGGCGTCATCACGCCGTGAGCTACTCGATCTTGTTGAGATCGTCGGCGCGGATGAGCCGGAAGCCGGCCTTGGTCCACTGGCCCGCGACTTCTGCATTGCCCACTCCGATCGCGTAGCAGTCGTCTACCTCGACCTTGAGGCGCTCGGCCCACATCTTGCCCCGCTTGGGGAAGATCTCCTTCAGCGGACCGTACTTGCCCTTCGCACCGAGCTTGTCGATGTTCGCGTCGTTGATGCCCTCGCGTTCCACGAACTTCGGCAGGCTCTGGCGCATCTTGACCACGTCGGCCTGCGGGATCTCGGCCATGTAGGTCAGCGCCTTCTCGAGGTCGCCGGCCGTGACGGCCTTGCTCATGTCACGGAGCGTCTGCAGCAGTGCCTCCTTGGACGGTGCGTTCGGCCCGGCGTCGCCGCCACCGCCTTCGCCGCCGCAGGCGGGTGCGAGCAGAAGAGTTGTCAGGACCACGGTTGTCGTGAGGATGCGCATGGACGGTCTCCGGTGGGGCCCGACAGTGTGCCGGGTTGTGCGCCAAGCGCAATGGGAGACCGACGAGGAGGCCTACTCCTCCGCGGGAGCGTACCGCAGTCGCGCGATGAAGTACGCCGCCAGGGCGAGAATCGCTACGACCAGCACCACCGTTGCCTGCGTGTTGAGGCGGAAGCTGATCTGCTTGTCCCCGCTGGTGACCACGCTCGTCTCGCGCAGCGCGTCGAGCTCGGCCTGCAGCCGATCGGCGCGCTCGCGCTGCATCACCGCTTCGTGATCGAGCTGCTGCACGAGGTTGGCGAGCTTCGCCGTCTCCTCGGACTCCGCCGTCACGCGGACATTGGTCTTGACGTCACAGCCCGCCAACAGCAGGCCCAGCACGAGCCACAACCCGGATCGAAACGTCGCGCGCACCATGAGAACCTCCGTCCCTTGGACGCCTTCCAGTCTAGGAACCGGGCAGGGGGCCTCGTCCCGATCTAGCGGAAGCGGACCCGCTTGTCGTACCGCGTGCCCTGGCAGCGGGGGCAGAGGCGGTTGCCCTTGACGCCGCGGCCCGCGCACATCACGCACTGGACCCGCGTAGGGACGTCCGAGATATCGAACAGACCGGATCGCTCCGCGAACCACGCCGTGAGCCACGACGCGCGCTCCGCAGGGGACGAGCGGAACCACCATCGGTCGCGCGTCATCGGCTTCTCGGCGTTGCCTAGCGGCTTCTTCACCTTGGGCGGCTCCACGATGAAGGTGCCCGAGCCGTAGCTCGCGATGTGCCAGGAGGAACGCCTCCCGTTCTCCCAGAACATCCGCCCCTCGTCGAGCGTGACGTCGTCCCAACGCATGAGGTGTTGCGCGAGCCCTGCGAACATGAGCTCGGGCAGCTCACGTCGCGCCCACGCGGTCACATCAGCCAGGGTGACGTCCGGCTCCCGCACCTTGGCCTGGATCAGGCGGCGCGCGATCTTCGGCGCGCGGATCTTGGCCTCGCGCTGCATGTGCTCGCCGCGCTTGGCTACGAAGAGCAGGCGTGCCCGATGCGCCTGGAAGGCGACCGGCGGCGGCGGCTCCGGGTGCGCCTTCTTGAACGCCTCCATGAGGGTCCGGGCGCGCCGGTATGCCTTGCGGCGGATGTCGGTGCGGATGGCGCGCAGGTCCTTCAGCGCGCTCTTTTCCTGCAAGAGCACCTCGACCTCCGCTACGCGCTTCGCAGCGATGTGCGCGGAGAGGAACGTCTTGTCGGCCGCGCTCTGCCGGTAGTGCTCGAGCGCGATCGCGAACAGGCCAATCAGGCGCGCGTACTCGGCGATCCGGAAGTGCTCGCGCGCAGAGAGCTGTGTGAGATCGACGCCGTCCTTCTGCAGCCTCGCGAGGAAGCGTTCGAAGAGTTTCTCCGGTCTCCAGACATCGCGCGGGTCGAGTACTTCCGTGCGGATGGCCACGATGCGCTCCGCCGGGATCTTCACTTCCTTTCCACCCTGCAGGATCGTCACGCCTGCGTCGCTCCGCTCCACGATGCGCCCGACGACGTCGACTGTACCGCCGCCTTCCAGCGTGATCGTCACGCGGTGACCCGCGACCACTGCGAGCCCCGGGTTGGTGATGTGGAACGCGGCCTGCAGCCGCTTACGATCGGCGTCCGAGACGGCCTCCCAGGAGATGCTGCGAAGGAGGCCGCGCGCCACGTCCTCGATGACGAGCACGTACTCGTCACTCTTCTCGCGGAGTGGCCGGCCTTTGATCACCTCGCCGGTTCGGAGCCGTACGACATCGCCGAAGGCCGCATCGACGCTTACGAGTAGGAGCAGGGCGGTGAGCGGAAGCAGGATCTTGTTCATGCTCGCGTACCGCGCAAGCGCAATGCCGAAGGCAGCACGCGGAGGTGGCACGTCGCGATCGTGCAAGGAATGGGCCTCTGCAGGCGACTGGCGGTATGTGGCGCAAACCGTCGTCACAGCGCGCCGGGAGGACGCTTACCGCCACCTGCAGCTGCGTGGACGACGGACCGGTATCTGCGCTGCCGGTGAATTCCGCCGTCCGAATCGCTGCCCTTCGCCGGGCGGTAGCATTCCAACGGCCAAAGCGTGGGGGCGGACATGAACCAGACAGCACTCTCCATTGTGTTGGGACTCCTGGCAGGCGCGTGCGGTGCACTCGCTGTGCAGTTCGTGGGCGGCGGTTCTACGGGCGGCTCTTCGTCCGGAGTCACGCTCAGCGACGACTCTTCGATCGAGGCACGTCTCGACCGGATCGAATCGCTGCTCGAGCGCACCGCGCCGATGACGATCGAACCGTCGTTGCGCGGCTCGGGAGGTGGCACGGGGAGCACGGAGGCGACCGGCGGGGGCGGTGCGGCCACCGTTGATGCCATCGTCGCGCGTCTGGAAGAGAGGCTGAAGCCGATGGTGGCGGAAAGCGTCAAGAGCAGCGTGGCCGAAGCCATGCAGGACGGCGGGACGATTGGTGGCATGACCGCGCTCGCCACACCGAAGAAGAAGACGGCGACGCTCGCCGAGGTCGCGGCAGAACTGGAGCTCACGCGCGAGGAGGAAGAAGCCGTTCGCCGCATATCGCAGGAGACGGCCGACGACTTCTTCAAGATCCTCGCCGGCAAGGACGGCTCGATCGAGGACGTGCGCCGCGAGTTCGAGGACGCGCGTAACGACCCGTCCAAGAAGCCGGCCCTGACCGCCAAGTACATGGGCAAGGCATTCAGCGACATCGGTGCGCTCATCACGGTCGGCCTGAGCTGGCAGACGAAGATGAAGCAGGCCGTCGGGCCCGAGAAGGCCAGCAAGATCGAGAACGACTACAAGATCCCCGACCTCGATCCGTACGGGCTCGAGGACATGTTCGAGTTCGACTAGGGGCCTGCACGAGAAGCTCCTCCTGCTGCGCCGCGCGATCCTCTCGCTAGGCTCGCGGCGGCTCTCGAGCCACTCGCCGGCTCGTAGCTCTCGTGCCCTGTGGGCACCGCCGCCGAATGGTCTCCCCGGGCTCGCGACGAGGCCGGAGACCAAAGCGAGTATGGCGCTTGACGCCGCTCGGCGCCGGTGCAATAGTTTACCAAGTGGTAAACAAAAGAACGGATCTCGATCGGGTCTTCGGGGCCCTGGCTGATCCCACCCGGCGCGGCATGATCACGCGGCTCGCTCGCGGTTCCGCAACGGTGGGGGAGTTGGGTTCGCCCTACGAGATGACGAAGGGAGCCGTTACCAAGCACGTCAAGGTGCTCGAGCGAGCCGGTCTCGTCCGGCGGGACATCCAGGGGCGGGTGCATCGCTGCGAGATCGATCCCGGCCCGCTCGATGAAGCCCAGCGCTGGGTCGAGAGCGTGCGCGCGTTCTGGGAGGAACGCCTCGACGAACTCGCCGCGTACCTCGATGCGCTGAAGCAGAAGAAAGGCAAGCGATGAGCGATGCACAGGAGACCCGCACGGTCGAGATCAAGCGCGTGTTCGACGCGCCGATCGACCTCGTCTACGAAGCCTGGACGAAGGGTGAGCACGTGAACCAGTGGATGAAGTGCCATCCGGAAGCGGAGATGGACGTCGAGGGCTGGGAGCCGCGCGCAGGCGCCGAGTTCCGGTATCGGATGGCCAAGGAGGGCGAGTTCGAAGTTCATACGACGGGTCGCATTCTCGAAGCTGATGCGCCGCGGACGTTTGCGTACGCCATGGACGCCGATCCCACGATCGGTGCACCCGAGTTCACCGTCCGTATCGAGCTTGCGGAAGTCGGCGAAGGTACCGAGCTCACGCTGACGCATGCCGGCCTGCCCAACGAGGACTTCTGCGGCATCGTCGAGGGCGGCTGGAGTGTCAGCCTAAGCCTGCTGCAAGACCTCGTCGTGGCGCTGGTCGGTGCCTACGCGAGCGTTCGCATGGGGGGCGCTGCGAAGAAGGACGCCGGCGAGGAGGTCCAGTGACCACCGTCGCCGTCTCGCGCGAGATCGCGGCGCCCGCTGACGTCGTGTTCCGGGCCGTGGCCGAGGTCGAGAACCTGCCCAAGTCCAACCCGGACGTGGTGGACGTCGAGTTCCTCTCGGAGTCGCGCACCGGTCTCGGCACGCGGTTCGTCGAGTCGCGCCGCATGGGCAAGAAGCTCCACAAGACCGAGCTCGAGATCACCGAGCACGTCGAGAACCAGAAGGTCCGGATGGTCGCGGACAGCCACGGCACGGTCTGGGACACGCTGTTCACGGTGAGTCCCGCCGGTGAGAAGACGCGGCTCGAGATCAAGATGGACGCACGGCCCCACAAGCTGCTGCCGAAGCTCCTCAATCCCCTGTTCAAGGGCATGTTCCGCAAGGGCATGGCCAAGTACATCGACCAGATCGCGGCGTACTGCGAGGCGGCCGCCTGACCCCGGCCGGCGCTCTCAGCCCAGAAAATCGCCCTTCTTCGACCGGAGAGTCCGATGCGAAACCTGATTTCGTGCGGTTCCGTCGATATGGCGTATGCTTCGGCCAAGCTTCAGAGGAAACAAGTCCATGCGTATGTTCCTTCTCTCCGCCATCACCCTTCTCACGGCTCTCCTCCTGGCGGGGTGCTGAAGCAACTGCTAGTTGGTGCAGTTGCACCAAGCACATAGCAGCTAGCGACAACAGCGCTAGGGCCGCTATTTCGGTGGCTGACGCTCCTTGTCCGCCTTCTCGAGCCGCTTGACAGCCTTGTTGTAGTGGCGCGTCCAGCCGCGTAGGAGCTGGCCGTACGCCGCAGCCGACTCGCCGGCGAACTGCTCGGCCTCAAGCCGCGCGCGGGCGAGCGCGCGCAGACTCTCCTCGTTGGCCGCGAGCATGTCGTCGGTTTCCCCCAGCTCGGCAAGATCTTCAGCGAGGTAGTGCTCTTCCTGCGCCTGCATCGCAGCTGCGAGCAGCCGCAGCGACAGGACCTGCTGTTCCAGCGTGTCGCGCGTGGTGTCGAAGATCCGCTGACGCTCCGCGATGTAGTCCTCGAGCTTCTTCTTCTGCGCCTCGCGCCGGCGCTGTTCGCACTCGTAGCAGTGTCGGATACGCCAGTTCCACCCGGCGCGGTAGCGGTTCATGAGGTTCCAGTACGAGTGCATGACGACCGGGCTCGGCCGCACGCCGATCCGGATCGTTCCGCCGATGCGCACACCGCCTACCTTCGTGCCGCCGCTCACGACCACGCCGCCGGCCACGCCGACGCGGCGCTGCACGAGGCGGCTGCGCGCCAACAAGCCGCGTCGCCACACGACTGCAGGCTGCGCATACCCGTAGTAGCTTCCCGCCGGCCGGATGCGCTCGCGCGGGATGCCCTGCTTGATACGAATGCGGGCGCGCTTGTACTGCTTCCACGCTCCCGTGAGCTCGGTCGTCAGGCCGGCGATCTCGCGGATGAATATCCGCCAGGACTCGGGCTTCACGCGTTCCGGCGTCCCGTCCTCGGGGAGCCAGTGCTTGCGCTGCAGCAGCTTGTCCACCCGCTTTCGCATGCGCGCCGCGCGCGGGTAGAGCGCCGCCTTCCAGATCTGGTAGAGCGCCGTGTCGTTCTTCGTCTTGGGCGGTGGGATCTCGTTCTTCTTCAACCAGTCCCGGAACGATTCGAGGTACGCGAACGGATCCGCCGGATCGGTCGGTTCTCCGAGGTCGTCTTCCTTCAGGTCCGCGACCGGCGACGGATCGTCGTCCTCCGCGACTCCGATCGGCCCGGTGAACACAACGGCAAGAGCGGCGCAGCCCGCCACGACGAATCGCAAGCTCATGCGGCGAGGATACCAATTCGGCGTCGCTAACGCGGCACGGGGATCTCGCCCGCTGTCGGTACGTCGCCGCGAAAGTCGGCGAAGAGCACTAGGAGCGCGTCGCCGCTGCCGGTGACCTTGTGCTTGCCGCCCGCGACGAGTGTGGCCACGTTGGCCTCCACCTGCGAGGGGCTACCGCTGTAGCGGACGTGCTGGCTCGTCGGTTTGTTGACCGAGATCGCGGCGGGATCGAGGTGCCACGACCAGGGCGCGTTGTGGTCGCCTTTGCCGGCGCCTGTCCGAATCGGCCCTGCGATCACATTGAACGGCGCATGGTTGTTCGCGATGTCGAAGAGGGCGTCCGCCGCTTCCGTGTTCGTTACCCACACAGCGAAGCGTTCATTCCCCTGCTGGAAGATTGCAAGCACACCGCCCTGAAGGGGATGCCCGCTGGAGCCGCCCCCCCCGGCCGGGTCCCCGCCGATCTCGCCCGGGATCGGCACGAAGTCCTGGGGCGGCAACCCACCCACGTCTTGAAGGCCCGAAGTGCCCGTCCCGCCGCCGCAGGCACCCAGCACCACGACGGCGATCGCCAAGATCCCTGTACGCATCCTCGATACCTCCCGCCCGCACCCTCGTGGCCTAGATGGTCCCGACAGACGCGGGACAGTGCGATTCGGACAGCGACTCGCGTGCGATACGGCTCCGACGCCGTGGCGATACGGCGGCTACTTGCGGAGCGTCGCCCGCTGGGCAGCGACGAGCTCGAACACCTCCACAGCCGGCACGGCACCGCCGCCCGTCGTGCCCATGGGGGCAGCCTTCTGCGTCGCGATGGAGAACTCGAGGGCGTCGCCACGCAGGCGATAGCGCGCGTCGATGCGGACCTTGTTGAGGCCGAAGCTCGAGTAGATCGTATCGCCGATCAGGAAGGCATCGATGACGATGCCGTTCTTCTCGTCGATGCGGAAGTGACCCTTGCCGTCGACGGGGAGCAGCTCGTAGGGCCGCACCTGCCTGCGGTCGCCCTCCCCGTAGACGATGCGCCACGTGCACGCGTTGCGACCCTCGATCGGTTCAATGTGAAGCTCCATGGCGAAGTCCACGGTCTTGCCGTTGCGGCTCTCGCTCTTGACGCGGCCCTTCCAGATGCCGTGCCAGGCCTCGGGCAATGCAGCCTTCTTCGCGGCGGGCGCGGGGGTGTCCTCGGCGGCGGAAAGGCCGGCGAGCGTCAGGAGTACGACACCGACAAGGAGCGTGATGCGACTCATGCCGGCCTCCGAATGCGTTGTCCTGCGAGTACCAAGGCCAGCTGCCCGGCGCCCATCCACGCGAGAAACACGTTGACGATGAGCCCGACGATCCCGACAGAGATGCCCGCGCTCTTGGCCATGAGGAGGACCTCGTTCTGCATCGTTCGCACATCCTCCTGCAAGCGGTCGACCGCCGTGCGGATGACCGCGAACCGAAGCGTCCACGTCTCGACGTTGTCGATCTGTGCGCGCACCTCAGTCGCGAGCTCGGCGAGCGACCCGGAGAGCTTCGTCAGCGTCGGAAAGCGCTCGTCGACGGTTCCCTCCCCTTTGTGCTGAAGGTGCCTGGCCGCGTCGAGCATGCCGAGTACGGAGTCGACCAGCTCGCCCGCAGACATCAAGCCGGACTCCAAGCGGATCAACTCGCTGACGACCGGACCGGGCTTCTCGCTCGCGGTGAGCTTGTTCAACCACCCCGGCAGGCGGTCCAACTTCGCGTCGACCGTGTCCAAGACCTCGCGGGCCTCCCGGGAGAGCTCACGAATGGTCACCTCGACGTCGCTGCGCGTCTGGGTCGCGGTGATCATTCCCGTGACGCAAGCAAGTAGTCCCAGCACGCCCCCGACGACCAGCAACCACCCGATCCAGTGCATGCAGACCTCCCTGCGGCCATCGCCACCGGCGGCACCGTAGGCGGTGCGCGGCGAATGCGCTAGCCTGTCGGCCGCGCCGTCTGGAGAAACAAGACCCATGCTGACGCGTTGGTTGGCAGGACTGCTCGTCTTCCTCTGCGGCATGCCCCTGCTGGTCTTGGGCACCGGCGGGTGCGGGTCCGGCGTCGTGTGTGTGAATTACTGGTGCTACTCCTGGGGACCGACTCCGCAGAGCACTCGGCGTCACGCGATCGAAGCCGTCGATGTGAACGCGGACGGCAGGCCCGACCTCGTGACGGCGGCAGGCCTGCCCGAGTTCCGCGTGCACCTGGGCCAGGGCGGCTCCTCCTTCGCACCGCCGGTTGCGATCCCCAGCGCCCTCGCTGCGGTCGACCTCTTGATCCTCGGGGACTTCGATGGGAACGGCAGTGCGGACGTTCTCGTAGCGGACTCAGCCGTCGCGCGGATCCAGGTGTTCCTCGGCGATGGCGCAGGCGGCTTCGCAGCCGGCATCATGCCGTTCACCTTGCCGGGCATGTCGACTCTAACGGCAGTCGAGCCGGCGTCGTTCAATGGCGATGCTTCCACTGATGCCGTCTTCATGGACGTAGATGGAGGTGTGCTAGCTCTCTTTGCGATGGGGGCAGGCGCAATGGGCGCGTCGCCAGCGGGCCGCGCGGAGCTCGCGTCGGGTTCGCTTCAGCTCGCGGCCTCACGCCTGAACGGCGATGGCACGACCGACATCGTGCTCACCGAAACGAACTCACGGGCTTTCGCCGTGTTCACATCCGACGCGACGGGCGCCTTCACGCTGTCGTTCGGACCTGAGGTCCTGCCGAGTGCGCCGCGGAGCGTGATCCTCGGCGAGTTCAACGGAATGCCCGGCGACGACGGCGCCGTCCTGATGGCCGACGGCACGGTACGCGTGTACGTCGGTGATGGTGCGGGTGGAGCGATGGTCTCCTCCCAACCTGCGTTTCCGACGGGCCTGGAAGCGGCTCTACGCCTGGTCGGCTTGCCGGATCCGACGGACCCCTCCGCGCCGTTGGACCTCGCGGCGGTCGGGATCCAGGGGGGGCTACCGACCATCGTCGACGTGCACAACAACGGCGACGGGACGTTCGGTGCCCCTGGTTTTCCCACGCGCATCCTCAGCGTCGACGACATCGAGGCTGTCGATCTCAACGGCGACGAGCACATCGATGTCGCGCAGGTATCGAACGAAGGCCTGGGCATCGGAATCGGTCAACAGCCGCCGCCCGAGACGCCTTGGGGTTCTTGAGCTCGATGCTCAGCGCCGCTTGAGGATCATCGTCCCGCGCTGGCCGAACGTCGTGTTCGTGTACGTCCCTTCGGCTCGCTTGCCGTCAGCAGAAAGCGTCAAGGAGGCCTTGCCTGTCGAGCGACTCGTCTCATCCACACGGACGTAGGTGATCTCGACCTTCCGTCCCTTGACGACGCCTTCGCCGGCAACACTTGCACCGAGATCGTCCACGCCGCGGAACTGGACCTGCGAACCGGCCTGGACCATCTGGAACTCTTCGTCGAACTGCGACACCCAGGTGCCGCTGAAGTTCGCGGGTACGTCGGATGACGGCTTGGGGTCGGTACGCTTCACGGGCGCGGGCGGCGTCTCGGGTACGGGCTTCGGCGCTGGGGGCTTGACCGGCGCGGGGCTCGGACGGCGTCTGGCTTCGGCGAGCCGCGCCTTCTCCGCTTCGAGCTGCTTGCGCTCCTCCACGAGCTTGCGCCGCTCCGCGTCCTGCTGCAGGCGGCGGCGCTCGTCCTCGAGTGCGCGCCGCTCGTCTTCGACCTTGCGGCGCTCATCGGCCAGGCGCTGTTGTTCGGCTCCGCCGCCCGCGGGCGCCGGCTTCTTGTCGTCGCCCGTGAGCTTCCCGCCCCACACCCAGATGCAGGCCGCGAGCAGCGTCGCTCCGGCACCGATCAGCGGACCTGTGAGGCGTGCGTCCATGGCGCCGGATCATACCCAATCCCGCGCGCGTTCCACGGCGCGAGTCCATTGGGCCCTGCGCGCTTCGACCTCCGGCGCCGGCATGGACGGCTCGAACCGGCGCTCGATCTCGCAATTCCGTACCAGCTCGCCCAGGTCCTGCCATACGCCGGTCGCCAGTCCCGCCAGTCCGGCCGCACCGAGCGCCGTCGTCTCGGTTACGACCGGCCGGACAACCGGGAGGCCCGCGACGTCGGCCTGGAACTGCAGCAGCGTGTCGTTCACCGTCGCCCCGCCGTCGACCCGGAGCTCGGACAACGAGCTCTCGGCGCGCATCGTGTCGAGCACGTCGGCGACTTGCAGCGCGATGCTCTCGATCGCGGCGCGTGCAACGTGTCCCGCTCGCGTCCCGCGCGTGAGGCCGACGATGAGGCCACGCGCATTGGGGTCCCAGTGCGGCGCGCCCAGTCCGGCGAACGCCGGCACGAAGACGATGCCGCCGGTGTCGGGCACCGAGGCCGACAGCGCTTCGACATCGCTCGAGTGCTCGATGATGCCCAGTCCGTCGCGCAGCCACTGGACGACAGCGCCGCCGATGAACACGCTGCCTTCCAGGGCGTAGCGAACCTGGCTGGGAAGCGTCCAGGCGACCGTCGTCAACAACGGCGCATCGGTGCGCACTGCGGTCGACCCTGTGTTGAGCAGGATGAAGCAACCTGTTCCGTAGGTGCACTTGCCGACGCCTTCGTCGAACGCCGTCTGTCCGAAGAGGGCGGCCTGCTGATCGCCCGCGAGACCCGCGATCGGCAGTCCCTCGAGCGCACCCGGGACCCGGACTTCCCCGACGACACCGCTGCTCGGCACGACATCCGGCAGGAGCGCCGCGGGAATCCCGAAGTGCGCGAGGAGGTTCTCGTGCCATGTGCACGTGTCGATGTCGAAGAGCAGGGTGCGGGACGCGTTGGAAGGATCGGTCGCGTGCACGGCGCCGTCGGTGAGGCGATGGACCAGCCAGCTGTCGACGGTTCCCGCGCGCAGCCCGCCCGACTCTGCGCGAGCCCGTCCGTCCGGCACGTTGTCGAGCATCCAGGCGAGCTTGGTGGCGGAGAAGTACGGATCGAGCACGAGGCCGGTCTGTCGTCGGATGGCGTCCTCGTAGCCTGCGGCGCGCATCGCAGCGCACGCGTCTGCGGTTCGCCGGTCCTGCCACACGATCGCGTTGTGCACCGCTTCGCCGGTTTTCGCATCCCAGAGCACGATCGTCTCGCGCTGGTTCGTGATGCCAACCGCCGCGATGTCGGTATCGCCGCTCTGCGCGAGCGCATCCTCGGCAACGCGCAGTTGACTCTCCCAGATGTCGGCCGGGTCATGCTCGACCCAACCCGGGTGCGGGAAGTGCTGCGGGAACTCCTCCTGCGCCGAGGCGACCACGCGTCCGTCCTGTCCGAACACGATGGCGCGTGAGCTCGTCGTGCCCTGATCGAGGGCGAGTACATGTGTCACGGGGCGTCCCTCCCGGCCAGGGGCGGGCACTCTACCGTGCGCGCGTGTTGCGTAGCGAGGCAGGCGGCTCGCGCATGCCATCGATGGGCAAACGCGCACTTGGCGGGCCCTGCCACCGCGCTTCCGCTGGCCTGTTGCCCCTTCGTTCGCCGGCCTGTTCAGGTCGGCTTCAGGAGCCGCGCCGGGCTGGTCGATGGTCGCGTGGGGATCCGCGAGTACGTGCCATGCACGAGAACAACGAATCAAGCTGGGAGAGGCGCACGGCAGCTCCCGCCGCGCCCTCGGGTCTTCGCTCGACGCTTCCCTCGCAGCAGCGTCCGGGTCTCCGCTCGACCCTGCCCTCCCAGCCTGCGCCTGGCGAGACAGCGGCGGCGAGCGCGCCCGCGTACGGTCATCAGGCGCAGGCCCATGCCGAGCCGCGCGCCGATGCCGACCAGGGCTGGAAGCACGGCGAGCGCACGGCGGTCGATCACGGTGGTGTGGATACCGAGAAGCGCACCGACGGCATCAAGAACATCATCGGCGGCGCGGTGTTGATCGGGATCGGCCTTGCGTTCGGCGGGTCCGTGTTCCTCGGTAACCCCGAGCCGATCGACTACTTCTTCGACGGCCTTGGTTCCCTATGGGTGTGCAAGGGCGTCTGGGACGTGTTTTCCGCCTAGCCGCGTACGCTTGTGGGCGTCATGGATGACGCCCCGCTGCATCTAGATTCCGACGAGCTCGTCGACGGCGAACTGCGTCTCGTACTCACCGAGAGTCACTCCGAAGATTGCGCGAAGGGCTGGGTTCCGCGGCTTGCGTTCGACCTGCGCGTCGGAGATGACGTGGTGGGTCACCTCCACCTGCGCCTGGGTGACAACGAGCATCTGCGACGGTACGCGGGACACGTCGGCTACGGCGTCGAGCCGGTTTGGCGTGGGCGGCGGTTCGCGGCCCGTGCGTTGCGGCTTCTGCTGCCGTTCGCCGCACGCTGCGGCCTCGATCCCCTGTGAATCACCTGTAATCCCGAGAACATCGCCTCGGTTCGGACGTTGGAAATCGCCGGTGCGGAGCGTGTCGGGGTCGTGGATCTTCCCGCGGACACCGACATGTACATGGAGGGGGAGCGTCGCAAGGTGCGCTTTCGAACTGCTACCGGCTCGTAAGCTACTGCGTGGTCACGCGTCGTCGTCTAGCAGCTCGACCGAATCGTCCAGCGTCCGGTAGTACTCGATGCACTTCTCGCAGCCCCCGTCCGAGGAAACCCAGTCGGGGTTCCTGGCGCGGATGCGGCCGATGAGCCACTGCTCCGCGACATGCGTCACCGAGGTCACGGGGTGATTGCATAGGGTACAGAGCATGGGGTGTCTCCGATGGCGCATCCGTATGACGGTGACTCTCGACGCGGGGATTCGTCCAGCCTGTTGAGGTCGGGTCGAAGGACCTACCTGTGCCGACGCTGCATCTCGGTGTGCGTGCCGGTGGTGCGCGTTGTTTCGAAGCCGAGCCGCTCGTAGAACCGCAGTGCGGGATTGCCGCGGAGCACACGCAGCCGGATCGGGAGATGCACGTCTTCGGCTTCCGCGATGAGCGCATGCATGAGCTCCGAGCCGATGCCACGATTCTGATACGCGGGCATCAGGAACAGGCGTACGAGCTCCAGCGCATCCTCGTGGCGGCGAACCCAGCGGAGGCCGATCGGCGTGCCGTCCCACTCGATCACGTCGTGTGTCTTCGGATCCGTCTTGCGACGAAACTCGCTGCGCGCGTCCTCGTCGATCCACGCACCCCACACGCGTTCGACATGCGGGCGCATTGCGTCGCGATGCACCTCATAGAAGAAGGGCATGTCTGCTTCCGTGCCTGGGCGCAGCGTCAGCGAGTCGGATCGTCCTTGCACGTTGCGGGCTCCGCTTGGCGTCCCAGAGTAGCGCTACACGGCGCTGCGCGGAGCGACCCTCCGCTACGAGTACAATGGCGCCCGGAGGCTGCACCGACCTGCTTCCGCACCGAGTGCGTGACGTCGAGGCAGGTACCCATGAAACTCCCGCTCCCTCCCACGGGCGGCCAGGGCGGCCACTACAGCTTCAGCTCCACGAAGCGTCCCCGCGTCTTCAAGACCAAACGCGAGGAGGACCGACCGGAGCGTGTTCCGCGACGCTTCCGACGACTGCGTCTGCGTCGCCGCCGGCGGTCGCGCATGGGGCAGGAACACCCCGGCATGGGCCTGCTCGCCCTGGCGCTCATCTTCGTGCCGGCTGCCCTCATCTTCCTGTACGCGATCGGCGTCATCGACCGGCTCGCCTTCCTGGTGCGGTAGACGGACTTCCGTACCGTGGCCGACGATCCGCCCGGCGAATCGCCGGTTTCGCGCGGAACCCCGGACGGGGGGGCGTTACTTTCAGTGAGGCCTCATGATCCGCGCTGTCGCCCTCTCCCTACTGTCGCTCGCCTGCGCTGCTCCGGCCGCCGCCGACGTCTTGAAGCTCAAGGACGGTCGGGTGATCGAGGGTGTCGTCGAGGTTCGCAAGAGCGAGGTGCTCGTGCTGAGCCGCTTCGGGACGACGTCCATTCCTCGCGACCAGGTGGTCGAGCACCTGAAAGGGCCCAGTGTCGATGCCCAGGTCAAGCGGCACCTGGCTGCACTCGCGGCCGATGACGCGGACGGCCGCATGCGCCTGGCTGCGTGGCTCGACGAGATCGGCCGGACCACGGAGGCGCACGCGCTCGCGCGCCGGGTGATCGAGATCGACCCGGAGCACAGTGGCGCGCAGAAGATGCTCGGCTACGTGCGCTACCGCGGGCGTTGGATGACGCCGGACGCTGCCAATCGAGCGCGCGGACTCGAGAAGCACGGCGACAAGTGGTACACACCCGACGAGTGGAAGCTTGCCGATCCCGCACGCAAGGCGGCCGCCAAGGCAGAAGAGGCCGCGGCGCGCGAACGCCGTATTCAGCGGCTGACCGAGTTGCTCGTCAGTCCGGATCCCGCGTTGCGCGCTCGTGCACGCAAGGCCCTGCGCAGCATGGCCAAGAGCAAGGGCATCTCGGAAGAGCGCGCGAACGACGCGCTGAAGGCCGCCGCCGAGTACGTCCTCAAGCTCGACGACGCGCGAACGAAGGCAGGTGCCTCCGGGGCGGCTCGCCGCGGTTGGATGCTTGCCGAGGTGCACGACGACTTCACGAAGCTGAAGGAACCGATCACCCGCTTCGCCACGACGCTGGCCTCGAGTTCGGTGCCGGTGACGATCCAGCTGCCCGAGGTGCAGACGGTGCGGGTTCGTACGACGGTCGCCGTGCCGGTCCTGGGGCTGACGCCCTCGAAGTAGCGTCGCCCCTGGAATCGCCCTGCCTCGTTGCCTAGGCTGGGGGCATCGGGCAACGGAGCACCGAGCCGCCTACCCTCCGATGACGACTGTCATCCTCGTGCGGATCGTTCCTACATGGCCGCCTGACTTCGAACAGCGGTCATCGTCGATGAAGTGCATGCCTTGCCTCCGCGGCAGTGTGTCCGAGGGGAGTGCGCCCAAGAGACGCGCTGCGAGCGTCCATCTGTGACTGAGCAAGAGGAGGAACGCACCATGGCTACAGGAGTCCAAACCAAGAAGTACACGTGTCCCAAGTGCGGAAAGAAGCACGCAGCGGATCTGAGCGCGCTCGAAGGACACCCGGAAATCCACGGGAAGGTGCACTGCATGAAGTGCCATGAGCTTCTCTGGCTCTCGCTTGCCGACGACGGCATGCCCGTCGTCGAGCTCTACAAGGATCACCTGCGCAAGGCGGAGACCGGTGCCGCCCCTGCGCCCAAGACGACAGCGAAGGCCGAGACGCCGGAGAAGGCCTCGTCCTTGCCGTCGATGCTCGTCGCAGCTCTGGTCGCCGCCATCGTGAGCTTCCTTGTCGGCCAGGCCACAGGCAGCAGCGCCGCGGAGGTCGAAGGCACGGCGTCGGTGAGCGAGGTCAGCGCACCGTCGGTGGAGCAGCTCACGGCGTTGCAGACCGATGTGCAGAGCCTCCGAGCCGACACGAGCGCCGTCGCGATGGCGCAGACGAAGCTCGAGGCCGAGTTGCGAGGCGCAGCCAAGACACAGGGTGAGAGCGTCGATGCAATCGGTGTATCGCTCGCCGAGAGCAAGCTGGCGCTCACCACGCTCCAGGAGCGCATCGGAAAGATCGAGAAGCTCTACGACACACTGCACGGTCGCATCGAGATGAACTACACGAACCTGCGCCAGGCCAAAAAGGCGCTTGACGCGCTCAAGGGCGAGTAGGGGGCTGCCATGACGGATACCCAGTCGACAGCGGATGTGCCTGAGGTGATCGAGGAGAGCCGAAGCTACATGGACGTGTTGCGCAGCCTCGTCGGGAAACCGGTGACCGTGATCAGTCCCGAGTCCTACGAGGCCCTGCCCGCCGGCGGGTCCGAGCTGCGCGAGGGCAACTACAGCGGCGAGATCGTCGGGTTCGGCAACGACTACTTCATCTTCCAGACGAGCCTGGAGGCCACGAACCTCGTGGAGCTGGTCGGCGCGGCCAACGTGCGCGTGGGCCGCGCCCGCTCCCAGGGCGTCGACGACACGGCGACCCCGGTGCGGCAGTTCATCCCGATTGCCCGGATCAAGCGGCTGAGCCTGGTCGACGAGAACGCCATGCTCCACCTGTAGGGCGGACACTCTGCCGCTCCCGATTTGGGCCGAAACCCCGGGCTCCTGGCGAGCATCGAGATTGCCGATATACTGCGCGCGAAGCATCGGCCTGAGCGATGGCCTGGTGCCTCCGCGAACCCGGGAGAAGGCGTGATCCAGTCGCTGCAGACGCTCGTCGGCGAGAGCTACCTCGCGCACCTGCTGCGGGGTGCCCGGCAGCGTCAACTGGCGCTCTTCAGCGACGTGGAGGGCGACCAGCTCCTGGGGCCCCAGCAGCACCACATCGAGCCGCCGATCTGGGAGATGGGTCACGTGGCCTGGTTTCAGGAGTACTGGATCCTCCGGCATCTCGACGGTCGCGGCGCGGTCTGGCCGGCCGGTGACGCGATCTACGACGCGTTCAACGTCTCCTACAAGCTGCGCTGGTCGCACGCCTACCCGCCGCGCGACGAAGTGCTCGACTACGCGGACGAGGTGCTCCGGCTGTGTACCCAGCGACTCGAAGGTCGCGCCCCTTCCGCCGAGGAGCAGTACTTCTACACCTTGGTCGCGCTGCACGAGGGCATGCACACGGAAAACCTGCTCGGCGTACGCCAGACCCTGGAGTACCCGCGACCGCGTGGCCTCAGCCTCATGCGGGCGGACGCCGACCCGGACTACACACCGCACGACGTCGCGGTACCCGGCGGGACCTACCGGATCGGAGCTCCGCAGAACAGCGGCTTCGTGTTCGACAACGAGAAGTGGGCGCACGAAGTCGAGATCGAGCCGTTCCACATCGCCAGCGTCCCCGTCACGCATGCCGAGTACGCGCAGTTCGTCGATGCCGGCGGCTACGAGAACCGCTCCTGGTGGGATCGTCGTGGGTGGGACTGGCGCCGGCGCGGTGGACACGCCAAGCCGGTCAACTGGGAGAAGCGCGGCGGCGTCTGGCACGAGCGACTCTTCGACAGGTGGATCCCGCTGCGCGCGAACCATCCGATTTGCCACGTGAACTGGTACGAAGCGAAGGCCTATTGCCGTTTCGCGGGCCGGCGCTTGCCGACCGAAGCGGAGTGGGAAGTGGCTGCGTCCTTCGATCCCGCGACAGGGCAGCAGTATAGCTACCCGTGGGGCGACGCGCCTCCGGCGCCCGACCAGGCGCATGTCGATCTTGCCCATGCCGGGACGGCCGATGTGTCCGCGTACGCGGCCGGCGATTCGCCCCTAGGCTGCCGGCAGATGATCGGTAATGTCTGGGAATGGACGTCCTCGGTACTCGAGCCCTACCCCGGCTTCGAGGCCGATCCCTACCAGGAGTACAGCGTCCCGTACTTCGGCAAGAAGCCCGTGCTGCGCGGCGGCTGCTACGCGACGAGCGGAGCGCTCAGCCGCAACACCTACCGCAACTTCTTCATCCGCAACCGACGCAACATCTTCGCCGGCCTGCGGACCTGCGCGCGCTAGACGAGATCGCGAAACCCGCAGTGCGCCCCAGGCGTCAGGCGTGCACAATGCGGACCTGTAGATGCTTGGAGAGCACGAGATGGCGAAGTGGACGTTCGAGCCCGGGCACACCGCAGCGGAGTTCTCCGTGCGGCACATGATGATCACGTGGGTGCGTGGCGCGTTCAAAGACGTCCACGGCGCGCTCGTGTTCGACCCCGACGATCTGGGGAACGGCTCGACCGAGGTCGAGATCGACGCCTCGGGCATCTGGAGCGGCGAAGAGGGCCGAGACGCGCACCTGAAGAACGAGGACTTCCTCGACGTCGACAACCACGCGAAGATCACCTTCAGCGGGAAGACGAGCGAGGTGCTCGGCGAGACCCGGTTCCGCGTCGACGGCGACCTGACAGTCCGCGGTGTGACCAAGCCCTGCTCGCTCGATGTCGAGTATCTCGGCCAGTGGCCGACGCCCTGGTGGGAGGACGGCGAGGACAAGGGGCCGAAGATCCGCGCGGGCTTCAAGGCGACGACGCAGATCAACCGCCAGGACTTCGGCGTGAGCTGGAACGGCGACATGGAGAAGGGGGGCGTCGTGGTGGGAAACCGCGTCTTCATCACGATCGACGCCGAGGCGATCCTCGACGCGTAGCCCGCCGCTGACAATTCCGCCCGCTCTACGCGACTCCCCTTTGATCAGCGCCGGCTGTGCCGTGCGCGGGGAGTCCGACCATGAGCCACGCCCGTACCGCCCTCGTCCTCTGCGCCCTGTTCCTTGCCGCCTGTGGAGGCAGCGACGGGACCACCACTGTAGTCGTGGCAGCCGGCGAGCAGCCGCCGCCCGCGCTGTTCAACGGGGCGTATCACATGAGCATCATCGGCGGGTCCACGGCCGGTGGGTTGGAGAACTTCCTTGTCTCCTGGGGCGATGCGACCGCGGACCCGGAAACCGGCCTGTTGAGCTTCACTGGTTCGGCCAATGCCGACGGCGTCGTCAACGCCAGTGACGAGAACCTGCCCTTCGAGGAACGCAGCGATCGCGAGCTTGCCCTCGAGCCGTTCCTCCCGGCGTATGACGCGTTGCAAGGCGGCGTCAGCGAGGACGGCAGCGTCGCAGCGGCCGCCGCAGCGACGCCGTTCATCCCCCCGTACCTGATGCTGTTCACGCGCGCAGGTAGCGGCTACGACAACGCCACGGTGGCCGGGACGTACCAGTTCGCCGCGATGTCCTCTACGGCCGTCGGCAACAGCACCGGCGCCCTCTGGGGCACCATCACCTTCGACGGCGCGGGCGGCGGCAACGCCGAGGTCACGACCAATGCCGAGGGCGCGATCGTGGGGCCGTTCGTCGTGCCGATCAACTACACCGTCGAGCCGGACGGCGGGCTGCAGTTGGCGATCAACGGCGCCCTGATCCTCCAGGGCGGCATCGGTGCCGATGGCGAGGTTGCACTGCTGGGTGGCGGCGTCATCGCAGGTGACAACCCTACACAGTACGTCCTCGTACGGCAGGGGGCGGGGTTGGCTGACGCGGACCTCGACGGCATCTACTTCTTCGCCGGTCTCACGCAGGAGGTGGGCAGCAATCTCTACGGGAGCATCAGCGGCCACCTGCTCGCTGACGGAGCAGGCTCCGCGTTCTTCACCGGCTACGTGAACAACCAAGGCGACGTCACGGTCGAGCCGCCGGAGCCGCTGACCACGACGGTCGCGGGCGACGGCACCATCTCCGTGACAACCGGCGGCGGCGACGTCTTCCATGGCAGCCTGTCCGCCAGTGGACGCTTCGGCATCTTCGCGGGGCCCGACGGCCCGGGGACGAACCCCTCGTTCTTCTTCTTCTTCCGTTGATGCCTGCCTGACGCTGCGCGCTTCTCTCAAAGGAGTGCATGCATGGCCTGGGTCTACTTGATCATCGCGGGAGTCTTCGAGTGGGGCTGGCCCGTGGGGTTGAAGCAGGGGTTGGCCGATGAGGGCGTGCACTGGGGCTGGATCGCCTTCGCCGCCGCATGCATGGCAACGAGCGGCGGCTTCCTGTTCGTCGCCCAGAAGACCATCCCTATGGGGACGGCCTACGCGGTCTGGACGGGCATCGGCGCCGTCGGCACGTTCATCATCGGGATCCTGCTCTTCGGCGAGCCGACCGCCGCGTTGCGCTTCGTCTTCGTGGGCCTGATCGTCGTCGGGATCGTCGGACTGAAGCTCGCGTCCTAGAACATCCCGTTGTCGTGTTTCGACTCGGCGGGGACGAGCTGCAGCACGTCCCAGTGCTCGACGACCTTGTCGTTGTCGTCGAACCGGAAGATGTCGATGCCGGCGTAGATCTCATCGCCCGGCCAGGTCTGTCGGCAGTGCAGCACGACGAGGTTGCCCTCGACGACGGAGCGGATGAACTCGACGCGCTTACCGGGATACTCGGCCGCCATCCTCTCGAAGTACTCGACGAAGGCCTCCTTGCCGTCGCCGACGTGCGGGTTGTGCTGGATGTACTCGTCGCCGACGTACGTCTCGAGCGCCTCCCGCGCGCGGTTTTCGTTGAACATCGTCTGGTAGAACGCCATGGCGTTGCGCCGGAGTGTTTCGGCTCGGTCACTCATCGGTTCTCTCCGGCACGTGGGGCCGGTGAGGCTACAGCAGACCGGAGGCGCGCGGGGGACGTCGGCGGGAGACCGTCAGATGCCCGCGTCCTCCTCACCGGAGGCGTCGGATGACGCGGTGCCGCTCGCCCGCGAGCAGGGCCTCCTGCTGCGCCTTGCGCTCGACGTCCATCAGGTACAGCCGGCGCTCCTCGATCTGCTCGCTGCGCTCCTCTTGTTCGCGCAGAGCCTCCCACTCCTTCGCGTTGCGTCCGGACGGCGTGTTCCGCCCGGCGTTCGTGCGACCGCGCGACGTGGCGCCGCGTCCGGTCCCGCCACTACGTCCGCCGGACTCCGCCCCGCCGTTTCGTCCTCCGCTGTTTCCGCGGCCGCCGCCGCGCGCGTGGGCGCTAAGTTCGGAGAGGAGAAAGACGACCATCAGGGCGGAGGCAACGAGGAAAGCACGGTGCACGGGGGGACTCCTGTCTTGGCAAGAGCGCGGTATCGAGGAACTCGATGCGGAGGCGCAACCTGCATGCCGACTGTGCGCCATGAGGCGAGGCCGGCGCCGAACCCCGGATGCGTGGGGCCGGCCCCACGGGCGCCAGGGCCTGATGTCACGACCACCTTCGACAATTACGTCGAGCGCCGCGCCAATTGCGGCGAGTTTGCCCGTTCTGCTCCGAGAGTGTTCGCATGCCGGAGCCGCGCGCCGTTCTCTTCGATCTCGACGACACGCTCTACGACCACACTGCGTGTGCACGCGCGGGCCTTGTCGCCCTGAAGGACCGCTACGAGGCGCTCGGGCCTATCGACGAGCTGGAGCACGTGCATCACGAGACGCTCGAGGCTGCGCACCTGCGACTCCTGGCGGGCGAGATCACGCAGCACGAGGCGCGTACGATCCGGACGCAGCAGATGTTCGCGCACTTCGGGACGGTGCTCGACGAAGCAGAGGCCTGGACCGTCTACGGCCAGTACCGAGCGGCCTACGACGCCGCCGAGACGCTCGTCCCCGGCAGTCTGGATGTGCTCGACGGTCTGCGCGCGCAGGCCGATCTACGCTTTGGCATCGTCACGAACAACCTGGTCGCCGAGCAGGTCAAGAAACTCGCGAACCTCGGTCTCACGGCGCGATTCGACGAGGTCGTGATCTCCGAGGCGGTCGGCACCTCGAAGCCCGACCCTCGCATCTTTCATGTCGCCCTCGAGCGTCTGGGCGTGCACGCACGCGAGACTGTCATGGTGGGGGACTCGCTGCGCAGCGACATCGAGGGCGCCGAGGCGGCAGGCATCCGTTCCGTCTGGCTCGACCGCCGCGGCGAAGCACGCGCGGATGAGACGCGCGCCGTGCTCTCGAGCTGGACACCGGCTGAGGTGGCCGTGGCCGCGATCCTCGGGCGCTAGGGCCCCAGGACCAGGCGAGGAGAGGTGGACTCGCCGACGTCTACCGCAGAACACCACCCGTGGAGGGACGGGCGTCAGCGCGAGTGGCTTGCTGAGCGATCTGCGCTAGGAGGTGGCGCGCGAGCGGCGGCGTGCGGCGGCGAACACGCCGAACATGCCCAGGCCCATCAGGGCCAGGGTGCCCGGCTCGGGCACGACCGAGAAGGACACGATGCGGAAGTTGTCCGTCTTGGCGCGAAACTCGAAGATCGAGCCCTCGACCGAGCCGAAGTTGTGCGTGAACTTCGAGTTCCCGGCCCCTGCGGCCCAGGAAATCGTGTCTTCCAGGCTGCCGTCGATCCAGACCTCGAGGCTGCCGGCCTGGCCGCCGCGCTCGAAGATGACGGAGCTGGCTGCCTTGACGACCTCGGGCGTGAAGTCGAGCTTGATGAACTCCGTGCCGCCGACGCGGTTGGCGCCGGGGGAGCCCAGCACGCCAAGGCCGTTGTTGCCGTTGCGGTGGAGATCGCCTTGATCACCGACGTCGTCCCACGCGGTGATGGTGACCTCCAGGCCGTCGCTCTCTACCGTCTGGCTGTGGCCGAGGTCGCCCGTTGCAAGGTCCAGATCGTTGGCCGTCGCGTCCGCTCCCGTGAAGTCGAACGTGATGGTGTCCGCGTGGGCCGGCGCCGCAGCGGCGCAGGCGAGAACGGCGAACAGAGCAGCGATGGCAATACGCATGGGGGGACCTCTCCCTGGGGTTCCGAACCTCTCCGGTCAGGGCCGCCGCTCCCGGAAGCCGAAGGCGGGCGATTGGGCCGGATCTCGGTATGACGTCCCGGCGCGGACCGATACCGATCGCGATCTTGCCTTGCGCTCCCTGCGTGCATGGGCAGACTGCAACTGGGCCTCGCTACGGCCGTGAGATTGGAAGATGCGCGTTACCACGGATGACTCGTGGGTGCGGTCCGTCGAGACGGATCCGCGCGGGCCGCTGGCTGCCCTGATGGCCGGCGTGGAAGACCATCCCGACGCCTGCCTCCGCATCGTCGCGTCGATGGAGGTGGGCGATCCGTCGCTCCGCGGAACCATCCAGGCGGAGTTTCCGCGCATCCGTGCCCTGACACGCATCGGCCTTCGCGATCGCAAGACCGATTGCCTGGAGGGCGCACTTCGAGCACACACGCGGGTCGAGGCGCAGGATCCCGCGAGCGTGGCCGGCGCCGGTCACCTACTCGACGCGCTGATCATGGAGGCAGCTTGCGCGCTCGACCGCGCGCAGCCCGGACGCGCCCACGAGCTCTTGGGCTGGACGAAGATCCAGTACCTCGGCGCGGACCGTGTCGTCCACAGCAGTCGTCTACGTTCCGACAGCCGTTTCGATCCTGCGCCCTACGTCGGGGTCCGCATCAAGTCGGCGCAGTCCCTCACCTTCCGCGCCGCGCAGTTCGTCGCCTCCGGAACGCATCGCGGCGAGGACTTCGTCTCGGTGGCCGTGACCCAGTCGACCGACCCGCACGTGGCGGCCGCAGAGGGCAAGGACTCGGAGACGCTCGTGCTCTTCTCGGATGGGCGCTGCCGTTCGGGCATGCCGACGCGTCGCAAGTGGAGTTGGCTCTCGCGCGTGTTCAGCGCCTGAGCGTCGATGCATCCCGCGGGGGCGCAGGGCCAGCGACCTCCCTTGCCGCGCTACAATCGGTGCGGCAGGCCCGCGCTCGCCGACTGCGAGCGGCCCGGATCGGAGGAAGGATGGAAGCCCTCATGCCGTTCCTGTGGATTGCCGTGCTGATCGTGCTCGGTGTCCTCTTCTACATGCGCGCCGTCGCGTCCCGGAAGGGCTTGCGTTGCCCGCAGTGCGGCGAGTACATGCGCATCGAGCTCATGGATGATCCGCAGCGCTGCAACACGTGCGGCGCACCCATGGAAGAGACGGGGGAGACGCATGCTCAATCGTGACGACCTGCTGGCCTTCACACGGCCGGAGCTCAAGGGCGGCCAGATCCTGATGACGGGAGCCGAGGGCTTCGACGGCTACGAGATCGTCGAATACAAGGGGATGGTGTGGGGCATCTCCGTCCGGGCGAAGGACTTCGGGCAGGACTGCGCCATGGGCTGCAAGATGTTCACGGGCGGCGAGCTGAACTCCTATACAGCCCTGAGCGACGAGTCGCGCCAGAAGGCCGTGAACCGCATGTTGGAGATGGCAGGCCGTCAGGACGGCAACGCCATCATCAACGTCGACTTCGAACTCGGCATGGGCGGAGGCGGCAAGCAAGGCAGTGCGGGCGCGAACGTTGTCGTTCACGGTACGGCCGTCGTCATCAAGCCGATCCAGGGCTACGTGCCGACGGGCGCGATCGGCAACATCCTGTTCGAGATGGCTTCCCAGCGGTCGCAGGGCTGATGCCGGTGATCGCCCGCCTCCGCGATCTTTGGACGTGGTTGCGCTACACCTACCCGTTCCAGCTTGCGCACGGACCGCTGTGCCGCCGCTTTCGCGAGGACGTCGTCCGCCTCGGCCGGCTGCATGTCTGCCGTAGCTGCCTGGCCCTCTACGGCACGCTGATCGTGGCGCTGCCCGTAGTCCTGTTGTGGGCGCCGGGGGAGCAGACCCTCGGCTGGGCGCTGGGTGCTGTCGCGACGAGCGTGGCCGCCTTCTCCCGGCCGCCGCGCTACAAGCGGCTGCCGCGTCCGGCCCGCGACGTGGTGCGCGCCGGAGCCGGCGTCTGGATCGCCCTTGCGGCGGCCGCCCTGCTCTCGGGCTTCTGGCTCGTGGGTGTTGTCGGCCTGACGAGCGCGTTGGTGAGCTTTCTCGTGTTCTCCCGCGTTCGACGCAGGCACCGCACGCACGCGTGTGACGGATGTCCAGAGCTGGGCCGGCGCGGCGTGTGTTCCGGCTTTCGGCGCCAGGCGGTTCATGTCCGCGCGTACGAGGACCTCCTGACGCGGCGTATCGCGCCCGACATCGCAGCCGAGCTCGAGGCTCGGCACGCGCGAGAGCCAAGCGTTCCCGTGTAGCGCTACATCGCGACGGCGATCGTGACGCCTGCGATGAGCAGTGCGCCCAGGCTCGTGATGCCGCCCGTTCCCAGGCCGTTCATCGTGATCGAGCCGCCTGAAGCCGGCGCCGGTGTTTACGGCGTCGTCTCCGACCACTCCTCCTCCCATTGTCGGGAACACGTCGCCGATGACGGCCAGAGGACCGAAGGGCGCGACGACGCCGCTGATGGCGACGGGCTGTCCGTTGACGGTTGCCGACATGCCGGCCAGGAAGACGACATCCTCCGAGCGAGGCGTGAGACCGACCAGGATGCTCGCGCTCTCGACGACTGCGTTGACGGTGGCCGAGGCCGATCCACCGAACGGCGTTCCTGTGTTGGCCGTGAAGGTCACCTGGGCCGGGTCGCCCGGCGCTCCGAGACCGGAGCCCTGAAGCGCGAAAGCCGTGCGGATGTTGGTGTAGAGCGGCGCATTGATAGCCGTGACCGTGGGTCCGCTCGGCGCTCCATTGCCGCCGCCGCCGCATGCGGAGAGCGCGAGGAGTCCGAGGGCGAGCGCCGTTCGCAGGTGCGGCACAGCTTCTCTCATGCAGCCTCCCAACCGGCCCCGAGGGTACGGAAGCATGCGAGCGCGGATCTGGGTCCGAGTGGCACGTTGTCCTGGAGCGCACGTCGCGCTATCAGAGGTGCATGGATCCCGGGGTCGCGATCTTGATGAAGGCCTTCGACGACGCGTGTCGCCATGCGTGGGAGTCCTGGCGCCCCTCCTTGGATGAGGTCGCCGAGGACGAGGCCTACTGGCAGTCCTCCATCTACGCAGGGGAGCCTGTTGAAGATGGGTGGCCGCCGCCGGGGACCGTGGTATGGCATGTGGCCCACCTGGCGCACTGCAAGCGCTACTACGCCAAGGCCCTCGCCGGACGGGCGGCTGCGGAGATGCCCGATGCGGACGCGCGCGCCCCGCTCGCGGACTTCGCAGGTGAGCTTGCGGCCCTGGACGCTGCCCATGACCGCC
>JANQJW010000101.1 GCA_028281445.1 Planctomycetota bacterium
GTTGCGCAGCGCGCGCTCCGAGACGTTGGGGATGTCGTTCGTGAACTCCTCGCGGCCGAGCTTGGTCTCGCGGATCTCGATCTCGAACATGTCGATGTGGATCGAGGTGTAGGCGTCGTCGCGGACGAGGCCCTCACTGACGAGGATCGCATCCTCGTAGTTGTAGCCGTCCCACGGCATGAAGGCGACGAGCACGTTGCGGCCGAGCGCCAGCTCGCCGTGATGCGTTGCCGCACCGTCGGCGATGATCTGGCCCGCCTCGATCTTCTCGCCGAGGTTCACGATCGGCTTCTGGTTCTGACAGGTGCGCTCGTTGAGCCCGACGAACTTGCGCATGTGGTACTCGCGGTCGTCGACCTGGACCCGCGTCGCGTCCACGTAGGTCACCGTGCCCGCGTTCTCGGACTTGACGACCATGCTGGAGTTCTCGGCGACGATGCGTTCCATGCCCGTACCCACGACAGGCGGGTCGGTCTTGAGCAACGGCACCGCCTGGCGCTGCATGTTCGATCCCATGAGCGCGCGGTTGGCGTCGTCGTGCTCCAGGAACGGAATGAGCGCGGCGGAGACGCCGACGAGCTGCATCGGGCTGACGTCCATGTAGTGGACATCCTTGGCCTTCACGACGAGGAAGTCGTCGTTCTGGCGGCCAAGGATGTCCTCGTGGACGATCTTGCCCTTGGCGTCCACCTCGGTGTCGGCCGGCGCGAGGATGCGGTCGAGCTCCTCGTCGGCACGGAGGGACACGATCTCGCTGCTGACGACGCCGTTCTTGACGACGTGATACGGCGTCACGAGGAAGCCGTACTCATCGACGCCCGAGTAGATCGCCAGCGACGAGATCAGACCGATGTTGGTACCTTCCGGCGTCTCGATCGGGCAGATGCGGCCGTAGTGCGAGATGTGCACGTCGCGCACCTCGAAGCCCGCGCGCTTGCGGTTCAGGCCGCCCGGGCCGAGCGCGGAAAGGCCGCGCTCGTGCTTGAGCTGGCTGAGCGGGTTGGTCTGGTCGACGACCTGCGACAGCTCGCCGCGACCGAAGAAGTAGTCGATCGCCGAAGAGATCGTCTTGCTGTTGATGACCGAACGCGGCGTGACCGTGTCCGAGTCCTCGATGTTCATGCGCTCCTGCGCCGTGCGGCGGAGCTTGAGGAAGCCCTTGCGCATCTCGTCGGCCGCCAGCTCGGCGATCGTGCGAATGCGGCGGTTCCCCAGGTGGTCGATGTCATCGACGGTGACCGGCCCGCCGAACGGCCCCTTGCTGCGGCTCTCGCCGGGCTGGAGCATCGTGGTCTTCGCGGCCCCGGGGCCGCGCAGCATGATCAGGTACTTGACCGCGTTGATGAGGTCGGCCTTGTGGAGCGTCTGCTGCTCCTCGGGGAAGCTCGTGCCGAACTTGCGGTTCAGGCGGAAGCGCCCGACGCGACCCAGGCGGTAGCGGCTCTCGTCGAAGAACTTCTCCCGGAAGAGCTCCTTGGCCTTCTCGACCTGGGGTGGGTTGCCGGGGCGCAGGCGGGCGTAGATCTTCAGCAGCGCCTCGTCGTGCGACTCGGTGGTGTCCTCGCGCAGCGTCTGGACGATCAGGCCGTCATCGAGGTCCTTGATGATCTCGACCGCGCCGTCGTTCTCTTCCTTGATGCGGTACTTCTCGCGGTTGCGCTCGACGACGTCCTCGCCCTTGGCCTTGGCGCCGTCGACGATGCGCTCGTAGACCACCGACTTCACGGTGCCCTGCTGGATGCGCTCGATGACCTCTTCGGTCAGGATGCTGTCGGCGCTGGTCGGATCGAGGATCTCCTCGCCGGTGTCGAGGTCGATGACCCAGGCCGCGACGTGCTTGCCGAGCACCTTCTTCTTGAAGTTGCGCGCCTTCGTGGAGACCTGCTCGGTCGCGTAGAACGTGCGGATGATCTCGGTGTGCGTCGAGTACTCCTCGCTCAGGGCGCGCAGGAGCGCGGTGGCGGGAAACTTGCCCGACTGGTCGATGCGGACGGCGAGCACGTCCTTCTTGGTGACGTTGAGCTCGATCCAGGAGCCGCGCTCGGGGATGAGCCAGCAGGAGTGCAGCTTGCGCTCGGAGCCGTGCGTCTCGACCGAGAAGTCGACCCCCGGCGAGCGGTGGAGCTGCGTGACGATCACGCGCTCGGTGCCGTTCACGATGAACTCGCCGCCGCCGATCATGATCGGGATCTCACCGAGGTAGACGTCTTCCTCGACGGGGCTCTCCTTGGTGAGCCGCACGCGGATCTTGAACGGACGGCCGTAAGTCAGCTTGAGCTCGCGGCACTCATCCGGCGTGTAGCGAGGGCTGCCAAGCTCGTAGCCCAGGTACTGGAGCTCCATGGTCCCGTCGTAGGACGGGATCGGGAAGACCTCCTGCAGCACCGCTTCGAGACCGAGGCGATTGCGGTGATCCGCCGGCAGCTCTTCCTGCAGGAAGCTGCCAAAGGCCCCCGTCTGGAGCTGGACGAGGTTCGGGACCTCGTGTGCCCGCTTCCCCCCGAATACGCGGACCGGCAGGTCCTCGGGCTTGTAGTCGTCGGCGTGGGACAGGAAGCGCGGGCCGCCGCCCTTCATGCCGCCCACTCCGTTGCTGCCGTTGCCGTTGCCGTTCGAGCTCATCGCGTCTCCCTGCTGCGACGTCGCAACGGATGCAGGTGCGCGAACACGAGCGCGGCGCGGCCTGACCGAGGACGTCACTGAACCGGCGGGCGCATGTCGCCCCCGGCTCTCGATCCGTGGTGGTGCAGGACTACCTCCCTGCACCTGCTGGCCGCAGCGGCCCGCGGGTTCTGGCTGTCGTCTCCCTCGGCCTCAGGGAGCCGTTGACGAACCCGCGGAGCCGTGTCCTCCCGGCTCTCCGCCGGGTGGGATCGGACTCCGAACTCCCGAGAGTAGGGGTGCCCGGGGCGTGCACGAAGCAAGGCACGCGCCGGGCGCCGGAGTTCGGGTCTCTTGTGGGACTAAAGCCTGAGCCGAAGCGCACTTTTGGCGCGGCTCAGGCGGGGCCCTCGAGAGGTCGGAGTCGCGAAGCGTTTTTCGAGCCGCCCTGCCGGACGGCCGGGAGCTACTTGACTTCGACTTCCGCCCCGGCGTCCTCGAGCTCCTTGGCGAACTTGTCGGCGTCTTCCTTGGACACGCCTTCCTTCACCGGCTTCGGAGCGTTGTCGACCAGCGCCTTGGCCTCCTTGAGGCCGAGGCCGGTCATGCCGCGGACGACCTTGATGACCTGGATCTTCTGCTGGCCCGGGCCCTTGAGGACGACGTCGAACGCCGTCTGCTCTTCGGCCGCGGCGCCGCCCCCGTCAGTGGGAGCCGCCATCGCGACCGCGGCGGGTGCCGCAGCGGACACACCCCAACGGTCCTCGAGCGCCTTCACGAGCTTCGCGGCCTTGGCAATCGTCAGGCCGTCCAGACTCTGGAAGATGTTCTCGAGGTCATCGTCGAGCTTGACTGCTTCTTCTTCGGACATGACTCGAACTCCTGTTTCGAAACTCACTGGGTGAGGCCGGGCCTCACCCGAATTGTTTGCGACGCTCTACTCGGCGTCTTCCGTTTTCTCTTCCTCGGCGGGAGGCTCCTCGGCCGGGGCTTCCTCGTCGGAGGGGGCCTCCTCGGCCGGTGCCTCCTCCGCTTCGCCGCCGAATCCACCCGCGTCGATGTGCGCCTGGAGCGCCCGGGCGAGACCGGAGATCACCGACTGGATGCTGGTGGCGATGCCGCGTGCCGAACCGATCAGGGCGCCCGCGATCATGCCCTTGAGCTCGGGCAGGTCCGGCATGTCAGCCAGGGCGCGCGCTTCGTCACCGAGCAACGCCTCGCCGTCGGCGACGGCCCCCTTGACCTTGAGCTCCTTGAGCTCCTTCTGCCAGTCCTTGATCACCTTGGCGATCGGGATCGGGCCCGCGCCGCCGAACGCGACGGCCGAAGAGCCCTTGAGCTCGTCCTTGAGGGCCACGCCGGCCTCTGCGTAGAGGCTCTCGAGCGCGTGTGCGGCGGTACGGTTGTGAATGACGCGCATGCGCGCGCCGTCGGCCTTTTCCCGCAGGTCCTTGCGGAACGCCTGGACCGACTCGACCGTCATCGGGCCGGGATCGATCAAGACGAGACCGGCGCTGTCCTGCAGGTCCGCCTCGAGCTGGGCGGCGAGCATCTGCTTGAGTGCCTTTGCCATGGTCGCCCCCTAGTTCACGTCCAGCGTCAGGGACGGGGTCATCGTGCCGCAGAGCGAGACCTTCTTGATGAAGGCGCCCTTGACGGCCGAAGGACGGAGTCCTTTGACGTGCTCGACGAAGTGCGTGATGTTCGCGGCAAGGTCGTTTGCCTCGAAGCTCCGCTTGCCGACCGGGACGTGGACGATGCCACCGGAGTCGGCGCGGAACTCGACCTTGCCGGCCTTGAACTCGGACACCGCCTGGCCGATCTGCGGCGTGACGGTGCCGGACTTGGGACTGGGCATCTTGCCCTGCGGACCGAGGACGCGACCGAGCTTGCCTGCCACCTTCATCATGGAGGGGTGGGCAATGACGACGTCGAAGTCCGTCCAGCCGTCCTGGATGCGCTTGGCGAGATCCTCGCCGCCGACCTCGTCAGCGCCGGCCTCTTCAGCCTCCTTCGCGGCGTCGCCCTCGGCGAAGACGATCACCGAGCGGCTCTTGCCGATGCCCTTGGGCAGCGAGACGCTGCCGCGGACCATCTGGTCGCTCTTCTTGGGATCGATGCCAAGGCGCAGGTGCAGCTCGACCGTCTCATCGAACTTGGGCTTCGGGAAGGCGGAGAGCACTTCCAGCGCCGAATCGAGATCGTAGCGCTTGTGCTTCTCGTACCCGGGCGTCGCCACGGCAGCACGGTAGCGCTTGTTCACGTATGCCATCCGCGTCTCCTTCACCCTTCCGCTCCGGCTCGCGGCAGCCGGCTCGGTACGAGCTCTTCCCCCGCCGAATCGCGAAGGAAGCCGGGAGTTTTACCGGGAGCGGGCATGGGCCCAAGGAATGTGCGGGGCGCGGGCCGGGGCGGCGAGGGCCCTCCGGGGAGCTACGGATCGGCGTTCTGGACGAAGGCGGCGCCGTCGCGGCCGTCCCCGTGCGTGCGGCCCGCGGCTCCGGCGATCACCCGGCCGGCCGAGATGCCGACCGCGCCACCGAACGCGTCCGAGCGGCCCCCGTCCGCGGCCCGGAGCCGGAAGCTCTGGCTCCAGCCCGGCCCGACCCGATCGAAGACCGACCCGCCGTAGTAGCCCTCGACGAGTTCCAGCTCCCCGACGGCGATGCGTGTCCCCTCAACAGCCACGGAGGTCCCGAAGGCGTTGGTGCCGCTGCCGCCGTCGAGCCGTTGGCGGAGGGAAAAGAACACATCATCGCGCTCGTAGGCGTAGACCGCCTCTTCCCAGCGGGCCGCAATCGCGATCACGTCGCCGGAGATCGCGAGGTCCGCCGCGAACGCCGTGTCGGCTCCGGTGGTGACCGGCAGCAGCTTCTGGGTCTCCTGCCAGGCCACGCCGTCGCGCGTGAACACGTACGCAGCGCCGGCATCCTCTCCGGACTCGTCGTCCAAGACGGCACCGACGACCAGCGTGCGGCCCGAGAGTGCCACCGGACTCCCGAAGAGCTGGCTCGCGTGCGCGTCCGAGGCCTGCAGCACCTGCAGTTGCGTCCACCCATCGCGCGTGCGCAAGAACACGAACGCTACCCCCGCGTTCCCGATCTCGTCCGGGTCGAAGAGCGGCGCGCCGACCACGATCGTGTCGCCCTCGACGTCGAGCGAAGACGCGAACGACTCCTGCCCGGTCAGACCTGCGGGCGAGAGCGTCTGCTCGTGGGCCCACGTCGTGCCGTCGTACCGGAACACGAACGCGGCGCCGGGCACCTGGCCCCCGCTGCGGCCGGCAACAACGGCGACATCGCCACTCAGGGCGACGGCTCCGCCGTAGAAGCCGTCCGTCGGCACGGGGGGCACCAGCATCTGCTCGTGAGCCCACCCCGACGCGCCGCGGCGGAACACGAATGCGGCGCCGAGCGCCCCCACAAGGGCCACGTCTCCGTCCAGCGCGACGTCACCGCCGAAGCTCGTGATGGGGACGGGACTGCGCAGCTCCTGCTGGACCGGCAACAGTCCGCCTGTGTCGTCCACTTCGGCCTGCGGGCGCGTACCGACACCGCAGGACGGCATGCACAGGAGAATGGCCATGAGCAACGCAGGGACGGGATGATTCATCATCCCATCAGGCGTCAGGCGGCTCTGTCGTGTGCCACCGCGCCGGCTAGCCCTCGATCTCGATCCCCATGGACCTGGCCGTGCCCATGATGATCTGGGCGGCCGCGTCCTTCTCGAAAGCGTTCAGATCCTGCATCTTGCGCTCGGCAATCTCGTCGACCTGGGCGCGCGTGACGGTGCCCACCTTCTCGGTGTTCGGCGTTCCCGAGCCCTTGTCCAGGCCGGCGGCCATCTTCAGGAGCACGGCCGCGGGCGGGCTCTTCACCTCGAAGTCGAAGGAGCGGTCGGCGTAGACGGTCAAGACCACGGGGACGATGACGCCCTTCTCGTTGCCCGTTGCGTCGTTGAAGCGGCGCACGAAGTCGCCGATGTTCACGCCGTGCTGACCGAGGGCCGGTCCCACGGGAGGTGCAGGCGTCGCCTGTCCACCGGGGCACTGCAGCTTGATCTTGGCTTTGACTTCCTTGGCCATCGGTTCGCCTCTTCCACTTCAACGGACGGGCACAAGGCCCGTCCCTACATTGTCTTCCGACAAGCGGTCGTCACACGCTCTCGACTTGCCAGTACTCCAGTTCGACCGGCGTTGCCCGGCCGAAGATCGTCACGGTGACGCGCACGAGGCCCTTCGCGGGGATGACGTCGTCGACGACACCCTCGAAGGACTCGAGCGGACCTTCCTTGATCTTGACGGCGTCGCCCTTCTTCATCGAGATCTTGACCTGGGGCGCCTTCTCTTCGTCGCCCTCCATCGAGCGCAGGAGCTGGTCGACCTCATCCTGCCCGAGAGGCTCGGGCGCCCCGTGCTTGCCGACGAAGTCGCCGACCCCAGCGGTCTCACGGACGAGGAACCACACGTCGCGGGGGACGTTGCCGTCCTCGTCCTGCTCGATCTCGACGAGCACGTAGCCCGGGTAGAGCTTCTTCTTGCGGGTGCGCTTACGGCCGCCCTTGAGCTCTGTCACGACCTCCATCGGTACGAGCACACGCGGCACGACGGTGTCGGCGCCCGCAATCTTCAAGCGCCGCGAGAGCGACGTCTGCACGGTGCCCTCGCGCCCGCTCTGAACTCGAACTACGTACCAGCGCCTCGCCACGAAAACCCCCTAGAAGATGAAGGAGAAGAGGCCCTGCAAGGCTTGGTCGAAGCCGAACAGCGACATGCCCATCACGAACGTGACGATGATGACGATGAACGTGGCGCTCTTCACCTCGGGCCACGAGGGCCAGGACACCTTCCGCATTTCCTGCTCGGTGTCGATGAGGAGATCAGTGGTGCCCTTCTTGTTGAGCGCCAGGTGGAGAAGCAGCATGCCGCCGAAGAACGCGACAACCGAGATGATCTTCATGATCGTCAGGTCGCCGATCAACGGCAGCTTCTCGACGAGCACGCCCTCCCCCGGCACGTTGAACGTGGCGTGGAGGCGATAGGCGCCGAAGAGGATGAGCAGACCGAGAAGGCTGTACGCGGTCAGCCGCGCAACCTTGCCCTGGCCCTTCTTGTAGATCTCCAAGCTCATCGCTCTCGTCTTTCGTTCCTATCGAGTTCGGTTGTCCGGCGCCGTCCTCGGGAGGAGGTGGCACGGCAGCGAGGACTTGAACCCCGAACCTGCTGATTTGGAATCAGCTGCTCTACCAATTGAGCTACTGCCGTATCCGATCCTCCGGAGGCGCCGCTCATCGGGCTGCACCGAGGGAGCGACGGGTTCCGGCTACTTCTTCTTGCTTTCCTTGTGAAGCGTGTGCTTCTTCAAGCGCGGCGAGTACTTCATCAACTCCAGCTTGTAGGGATTGCCCTTGATGCGCTTGCTGGCGCGGTAGTTGAAGTCGCCGGTCTCGGTGCACTGCAGCCAGACGTACCCGCGACTGGGTTGTCCCTTCGCCATGTCGTGCCTCCGTTTCTGGATCCTTCAAGGGGCCGGCCGGCGGGCCGGCCCCGGCGTTCCTACTGCTGACTACTTGATGATCTTGGTGACGGCGCCCGCGCCGACCGTGCGGCCGCCCTCGCGGATGGCGAAGCGCTGGCCTTCCTCGATCGCGACCGGCTGGATCAACGTCACCTTCATGGTGATGTTGTCGCCGGGCATGCACATCTCGGCGCCGCCCATCAGCTCGATCGTGCCGGTCACGTCCGTCGTCCGCATGTAGAACTGCGGGCGATAGTTGTTGAAGAACGGCGTGTGGCGGCCGCCCTCCTCCTTGCTCAGGACGTAGACCTCGGCCTCTACCTCGGTGTGCGGGTTGATGCTGCCGGGCTTGCAGAGCACCATGCCGCGCTCGAGCTCTTCCTTGTCGACGCCGCGCAGCAGCAGGCCCACGTTGTCGCCGGCCTCGCCGGAGTCGAGGGTCTTGTTGAACATCTCGACGCCCGTGCAGGTCGTCTTCCAGTCCTTGGCGTCCTCGGACTGCAGGCCGACGATCTGAAGCTCGTCGCCCGTGTTGACCGTGCCGCGCTCGATGCGGCCGGTACCAACCGTGCCGCGGCCCTTGATCGAGAACACGTCCTCGACCGGCATGAGGAAGGGCTTGTCGACATCACGCTCCGGGATCGGGATGTAGCTGTCGACCTCTTCCAGCAGCTTGATGATCGAACCCGCGCCCTGCGCGTCGTCGAAGTCACCCGGGTTGTTCATGGCCTTGAGCGCCGCGCCGCGCACGACAGGGATGTCGTCGCCCGGGAACTCGTACTCGGAGAGGAGCTCGCGAACCTCGAGCTCGACGAGCTCGAGCAGCTCTTCGTCGTCCACGAGGTCGACCTTGTTGAGGAAGACCACGATCGCGGGGACGCCGACCTGGCGAGCGAGCAGGATGTGCTCGCGCGTCTGGGGCATCGGGCCGTCATCGGCGGCGACTACGAGGATCGCGCCGTCCATCTGCGCGGCACCCGTGATCATGTTCTTGACGTAGTCGGCGTGACCCGGGCAGTCCACGTGGGCGTAGTGCCGGTTCTCGGTCTCGTACTCGACGTGCGCCGCGGCGATCGTGACGGTCTTGGTCTCGTCGCGAACGGTACCGCCCTTGGCGATGTCGGCGTATGCCTTCGCCTTCGAGTGACCCTTGGCCTCCATCACGTACGTCAGGGCAGCGGTGAGGGTCGTCTTGCCGTGGTCGATGTGACCGATCGTTCCGACGTTTACGTGCGGCTTGGTGCGCTCAAAAGTTTCCTTAGCCATCTCGAGGCGTTCCTCCGGGGGCGACCTGCGTCAGCCCCTCAGTACCTGTGTTTCCTTCTGTCGATATCCGTCCGGCTGGAGCTGGAGGCGGGGATTGAACCCGCGACCTCCTCCTTACCAAGGAGGTGCTCTACCACTGAGCTACTCCAGCGACCCGATTGGTATCCCCGTCACCGCGCACGCGCGGTGCCGAGCCCCAGAGCTTACGCCCACGGTGGTGGAGCGGGCGATGGGAATCGAACCCACGTCAGCGGCTTGGAAGGCCGCAGCTCTACCATTGAGCTACGCCCGCAGCATGCTTGCCCTTCGGCAGCCCATTGGGCGGCCGGATAGTACGAGGGCCCGCAAGGGGGTCAACAAAGCGCGGCGGCGGGATTCCCGGTGAAACGCGATGAAATCCGGGCGTCCTGCGCCTAGCTGATCTCCTTGATGAGGAAGTAGGTGCCCACGCTGACGCCCACGCCCAGCGCGAGCTGAACCAGGGAGTTGCAGAACGCAGAGGCGCCCCCCTGGTTCGTGCACCCGGGGTGCGGAAGTGCGGCCGCCAAGGCCAGCAGCAGGACTGCGATCGACTTGCGGGATCTACTCATCAGGCCCTCCCCCACGGAGTCCTAGCGGGATACCGCCCCTGCTTCCGGGTGTCCACCGTTCCAGCCCCCTCTGCGGCCCGAATTGTCGCGCTTTCGGCCGGTTTCCGGCGTATCCCGGCCGCGGGGATGACCCTTGGATGACACCCGCCCGGAGGACGATCGGATGAAGGCCTATCAGCGCGACTTCGTGGACTTCCTGACGGAGGCCGGATCCCTGCGGATCGGCGAGTTCACGCTGAAGAGCGGCCGTGTTTCGCCGCTGTTCCTGAATACGGGCCTCCTGGACACCGGATCCCGGATGGTCCGGGTCGGATCGGCCTACGCCGAGACCATGCTCGAGCACGTGGGGGTTGACGGCTTCGACGTGGTGTTCGGGCCGGCGTACAAGGGGATCCCGCTGGCCGTGGCGGCTTCGATGGCCTTGGCCGAGAAGGGGATCGAAAAGGCCTTCCTCGCCGACCGCAAGGAGGCCAAGACCCACGGCGCCGAGGGCGGTGAATCGGTCGGCAAGCAGCTCCTGGGCCGGGAGCCGGCCGCCGACGCCCGGTTCGTCATGGTGGACGACGTCCTGACAGACGGGGCGACGAAGCGAGACGCCGTGGAGCTGCTGCGGCGGATCGCCCCCGACTCCACGGTCGCGGCGCTCCTCATCGTGCTCGACCGCCAGGAGGTCAACGCGTCCGGAGCCGGCGCCTGCGATGCCTTCACGGCCGACACGGGGGTTCCCGTGCTGCCGGTGGTCACCGTGACGCAGGTCGTCGACTACCTGGCGGAGCAAGGCCGGATCACGGCCGAGGACGTAGACCGGTGCCGGGCCTACTGGGCAGAGTTCGGCACGGAGGCCGCCAAGGAGTGGGCCGCGGGGACGGCGGTGTAGGGCGTCGCTGGTGGGCTCGCGGGCCGACCACTCGCTGCGCTCGGATCGCCCCTACATCGCGGCGACTGCCGGCGGACGCGCCCAGGTGCAGGATCGATGTACGGGCGACCCGAGGCCCAGCGGGCCGAGTGGTCGGCCCGCGCATCGGGGCGTCGTCAAGGCCGGCGGGAGTCCCGCTTCGCCTGGCTGCGGCGGACACGCGCGGCGACGTGCATGCGGCCGCGCTTGGTGCTGCTGCGCCGGAACTTGGACGCCTTGGCAGCGGTGTCGCGCGCCGTCGTCGTCCTGGAAACCCTGCCGGCCTTGGCCGACCTACGCCGTGCCTTGCGCTTCCAGACGGGCTTCTTCTTGGCGGCGGCCTTCTTCTTTGCGGGCTTCTTGCGCGCTGCCGCCTTCTTCTTCGCGGCCTTCTTCTTCCCCGGCTTCTTGACCTTCTTCTTCTTGCCCGGCGGCGTCCTCGCGGCCTTCTTCGCAGGCTTCGGCGCGGCCTTCAGCGCCGCCTGGAACAGCTCCAGCATCTCCTGGAAGACCGCGGCCTTCTCCTTGGTGCGGTCATGGCGCCGGCCGGCGCGCTTTTGACTGCGCGCGAGGCCGCGGTACTTGTCCCGCAGGGTGCGTGCACGAACGATCTTCTGCTTCAGGCGATCGGCCTCGAGCTGCTTCGCGAAGCTCGGCCTGCTCATGAGGAACAGCTCGAACTCGTTCTTGGTGAGAAGCGAACGGGCTACCTGGGTCTTGATCATGTGCGTCTCCCGGCGTCAACGCGGGGAGCATACTGCGCGCAACCGCAGTTCGGCTACGGCGTCGAAGCCGGGTTCGTCGTGTCGGAACCTGCGTCCGTCTCCGTCGCGTCGCCGAAGCCGTCCTCGTCGCGGTCGATCCCGAGCCGCACGCCGAGCCCGAGCGGGACCGCCGTCCACGTCTGCTCGTTGCCGGGTGCCGCGAACGCCTGCAAGGCGCCTACGCCGAGCGGCAGGTCCGCATCGCGATCCGAGATGAAGGTCTGGGTGGCCCGGTCGTAGACCCAGCCGCGGTTCTCGCCCGCCGCGCGGCCCTTGACGATGAGGTCGATGTCGCCGGCATCGGCCAGAGCGATGAGCGCTGGGATCCGCGGCGGCACGGCGCCTCCCGCATAGGTGGACTGCTTGCCGACACCCGCGTGCGTGTCGAGGCTCGGCTGTCCGGGCGGCTCGTTGAAGCCGTTGACGGACCCCTGCGGCAGATCGGATCCGGCGAAGGCCATCATGAACGCCACGAGATCCGCCACGTCCTGGACCGACTGCGGCGCGAAGAGGGGCTCGGAAACGAAGCGTGCAAGGGAGTCCACGGAGCCGTCGTGCAGGAAGCCGAAACCGGCATTGTTCTCGGTCTGGGTGCAGTCGAAACCCACCTTCTCGTGCATGTTCCGAAGGTGCGGGACCTTCATCGAGACGTTCGTCGAGCCGTCGACGGAGACGAGCGCGACGTGTCTCTCGCCGTTGGGGCCCGCGGGAATCGGGTCATACGTGCTCGCGGCCGGATTGAGCAGGTTGAGATTCAGCGCGAGATCGGGCCCCAGGCCCGTGGGCAAGGTGTGACACGTAACGCAGTCGAGCTGCAGCACGTTGCCGAGCCGGCCATCCATGCCCCCCGTGCGGTAGATCAGCAGACCGTTGACCGCATTGCCGTTGGGCAGCGGTGTACCCGCCGCGACGAATCGGCCGGTCGCGAACTGCCCCGGCAGCGGCAGATCCGTCGGCAGGGAGTTGTCGAGGTTGCGGAACGGGTTCGGGGGGAACGTGATGGTCGCGAGGAAGTCCTCGAACTCCTGCATCTCCGCAGGGGTCAGCGCGGACGGCGCGCCCTGCAAGTTGGGAAACGCGCCGTTGAACTCCTCGAGGCCGCGGCGGTCGCCGCGCCAGTGGTGCGGCTCGTGCCCGATGATGTCCTGCATCGTCTGCGTGGTCATCGGCCCCTTCTGGGGATGCATGGGCGGGCACGGGAGCAGGCCGCCCAGACCGCAGTTCTGCTCGGGGATCGTGACCATGTCACCGTCCGGCGCGCCAAGGTCCCATGCGAGGCGGTCCATCCGGCCATCGATGTGGCACGACGCGCACGCGATGTGACCGAGGCCGGAGTTCTTGTGCGTATCGTAGAGATGCTTGCGACCGGTCTTGATGACCGGCGGCGTGGGATCGAAGATCGGAACCTGCGTCAGCTCCGCCCACGTGTTGATGTCGACGACGGAGATGGACGCGCCGAAGCGGTTCCACACGTAGAGGCGCTGGCGCGTCTCGTCGATCACGATGGCGCACGGTCCCTCGCCGACGTCAAGCGGCGGAAGCCCGGTCCGCAGCCCGGTCGAGAGCAGTTGCACGATGTTGTTCGATCCCATGCCGGCGACGTAGGCGCGCGAGCCGGCCGCGTTGAAGACCAGGCTGCGCGGGTCCCCGATGGACATCTCGCGCTGCGCCTGCGGCACGGACGTGGTGGCATACGTCAGGTGCGGGTTGAGGTCCTGCACGGGGGCGTTCGCCGGGTTCAGCGCGTCGACGAGCGCGATGTTTACGCGCAGGAAGCGGCCGTTGATGACCGGCTCGAAGCGCACTTCGTTCGTCGCGTCGGTGCCGACGACGCCGATCGCGCCCGTCACGGGATTCACGGCGACGTCCATGCAGATGTTCATCAGCCGGTGCGCGTAGGTGACCGCGTTGTTGGTGGTGTCGATGATCGCAAGGTCGCGATCCGGGAGGTCCCACCCGATCGGTCGACCCGACAGCGGTGCGTCGAGACCGCTGACCAGCGACGTCCAGTCCGCGCCCGTGTCGTCGCGCCAGGCACCGTTCGCGTCCTTCTTGACGATCATGCCCACGGGCGGTGCGGGCGGATTGAGCGGATTGGTCGGCGGATCGAACGCAGCGCCGTCGTTGGGCGGGGGATTCACGCCGAGATGCGGCCCGCCGGCTTCGTTGACGACGTTGGGCGGGAAGAAGCCGTTGGTCTGGATGATCCCGTTTTCGTCGATGCCGCCACCGAGGATCGTCGAACCATTGCCCGACTCGAAGATGCCGGCATAGACCGTCATGCCGTTCGGACTGACAGCCAGCGACCGCGGGTCCTCGCCGTTGATGGCGATGTCCACCAGCGCGGTCGCCGGGTTGGCGGGATCGAAGACCTGCACCTTGTTGACCTGCGAACACGAGACGTAGGCGCGCAGAGGACTGCCCGCGAAGACGATGTCGCAGGGCTCGTCGTCCGTCTCGATCGTGGCCACGACGCGCTGGGCCGCCACGTCGACGACACTCACGGAGTCGGAGGTGTGGTTGGCGACCCAGACGAGGTCGCCCGTGTACCAGCGCGCCGCCACCGGCGAGAGTCCGACGGGCACGGAGCCCTGGTGGACCGGTGCCCCGGTCGAGACGTCGAACACTTCGAGCCGGTGATCCGGGGTGTTGGCCAGGACGAGCCGGTTGCCCGCAGGGTCCATCGCCAGCGGGCGGACCGGCGGCGTCTCCCAGTTGACGAAGCTCAGGGCAGGGGCCGCGCCCCCCGGAGGCTGGCCGGGCGGCGGGGGCGGGTTGTTGCTGTCCCCGTCGGCTGCCGGGGCGGTGGCGCCCCCGCAGGCCGCGAGGAGCAGGAAGACCACGGCAAGCGTGCCGCAGCGCGGGGACATCGAATGCATCGCGGAAGTGTACCGGTGGCGGGCTGGAACCGGCCGCCCCCCATTCAGGCCCCCAAACGCCTGCAACGACCATCGCGCTACGAGCCAAGGTCCCTGCTCGGGCGCTGTTCAGGCGCTATTTATCCGCATCCGAGGGGTCCGGCCGCCGGTCGAAGGGCCTATACCGAGGCGTCCGGCGGTCCCGGAGGCGTGAGTGGTGCTGCGCCCCGGGTCGCCGTGACGTTTGTAGCAGCGGGCTGGGCGACCATCCGCTACCATCGGAGCGGGCGCGGGGTGCGAAAGGTGCAGGTGAATGCGGAATAGCACGTCGTCCGTGTCACGACTACTCGTAACGACCGCCATCGCTGCCTTGGCGCTGGTCCTCTGGACCGCGGAGCCGGCAGAAGCCCATGGTGGACGCATCAAGCCCAAGCCGCCGCGCGCCGGCGGTGGTGTGGAGCCCGACCCGAAGTGGCCCAAGCCGCCGCGACGGCCCTCGCCTCCGCCCACGACCCCGAAGTGGCCCACGCCTCCCACGCCTCCTCCGCCGACGCCTCCGCCCACGACGCCCGGCGGCCCCGGTGGCGGCGTGCCCCCGGGCGGCGGCAAGCCCACGACACCGCCCCCGACGCCGCCCAAGCCCCTGACGCCGACGCCCACGACACCGCAGGGCCCGGGCGCAACGCCCGGCGCACCGCCCCCGCCCACCGGTGGGCGACCCCAGGGCAACTCGCTCGGTCGCCGACGCCCCGCCGCCGGTGGTGGCCTCGACACCGACTGGCAGGCCTGGTGGGACCTCAACCGCTGGCGCTTCTTCCCCGAGCGCGGTGACCAGTTGCTGCGTGCCGGCGCCGTCGTCACGCCCGCGCCCGACGAGTTCAAGAAGGACGATCCGCGGGTCATCGCCGAGCGCCGCCGCGACATGGTCGCTCGCGCGCACATCATCCCCTTCCTCCTGCGTCAGCTCGATCCGAAGCTGCGGGTTCGCGACGAGATCCGCGCTGCCTCGATGATCGCGCTGGCGAAGATCAGCACTGACGTCGAGACGGTCGACGTATTGCTGCGGTACGCGGAGAACCAGGGCGAGTCGAACCTCGTGCGCGAATCGGCCGCGATTGCCGCCGGCTACCTGCGCCGCACGACCGAGGCGCGCCGCCTGCCGGGCGAGGCGCTCGACAAGGCGCGCGCGCGCCTGCTGGCCGTCGTCGACGACGACAAGGCCCCCGTACGCACACGGGCGTTCGCAGCACTCGCGATCGGCTTCCTCGGCGATCAGCCCCACGGCTCGGCGTTCAGCAAGGACGGCCGCGTCATCACGCGCGATCTCTGGACGCGGCTCCAGAAGAAGTACAAGAGCCGCGAGGTGCCCGTGGCGCTCCTCACCGCCATCGGGATGCAGCCCGCGGTCGGCACGAGCGACGAGATCAAGAAGGGTCTTCAGGGCATCGCATTCGGCCGCCGCGTGCATCGCATGCGCTGGGACGACTTCGAGCGCGCGCACGCGCTCAACGCCCTCATCCGCCAGGAGGGACCGGGTTGGCCCGTGGCGCTCTGCCGCACGATCACGACGAAGCGCATTCCGGCTTCGGTTCGCCGCGCGGCGTTCATCGCACTCGGCGCCAACACCGACTCACTCTCGCCGGCGGACCGGTTGACTGCGACCGAGGCGGCCCTCAAGGGGATCCGCTACGGGCGCGACACGCTCACGCGGGGTCTCGGCCAGATCGCCATCGGACGCCTACTGGGCGCGGACATGCGCGCCGGTTCGGCGGCACTGCTCGACCGTACGAACGCGGGCGACTATCTGCTCGGTGAAGCGCGCAAGGGTCCGCAACCCGTGCGCGGCTTTGCGACACTGGGCCTCGGCCTCGCGGTTCGCGGCAGCACGCTGGACGACCCGTCGGTGAAGAAGTTCAAGACCGAGGCCTCCGCGCTGTTCCTGCGGTGCTACGAGCGCACGGGGGACCCGATGGTGAAGGGCGCGTACGCCGTCGCCATGGGCCTGGCCGGTGACGCCGCGACGCCCGTCGTCGACACGCTGGCTGCTACGCTCGGCGACCGCGGTGCCGATCCCGCCCTGCGCGGACACGCGGCCATCTCGCTCGGACAGCTCGGCGTGCGCACGCTCCCGGTCCGCCGGGCGCTCCACACGGCGCTTCTCGACCGCCGCACCGTGGCGCTGCGCAGCGAAGCCGCGTTGTCGCTGTCGTTCCTTGGCGGCGACGAAGAGGCAACGATGCTCATCCAGGAGCTTCGCAACGCCCGCAGCCAGTGGGTCCTCTCCCAAATCGCAGCCGCGCTGGGCCATCTCGGCGACCTGAAGGCCGTGCCGGCGATCATGGAGATCGCAGCGGACGAACGCCGGGCCGAGGAAGCCCGTGCGCTCGCCATCGCCTCGCTCGGTCTCCTGTGCGACCCGGAGCCCAAGCCGAGCTCGCTGCGCCTCACATTCGACGCGAACTATCCGTCGCGCACGGACGCGCTGCACGAGGCGTTCACGATTCTTTGATGCGGCGGCAGGGCACAAGGCCCTCCCCTACATCCGCGAACCCGCAGCGCGCGTCGCCTACGTGGATCACCTAGTCCCGAACACGCGGGGGTAGCGGAAGTAGATCTGAAGGCACATGGCCATCACGGCCGTCGAGTAGACGCGGCCGCCGTCAAGGCCCCAGGGCCCGATGGGATCCCACGAGCCCCTGTACTGGCAGTAGTCCGTGTCGGTCCGCTGCGAGGCGACGATCGCTCGATCCATGGCGTTGCGCCAACGCCTCCAGTGCGCCCCGCCGACCTGGAACATCGCGAGCGTACCGTAGTACCAGTAGTACATGTCGATCGAACCGTTGGTCGGATTCCAGACTGGCGGAAGCTTCGAACAAAGCGCGGCACCCAGCTTCACTGGCCTGCTCTTGCGCGGATCCTCGCCCAGGAAGACACGCGCCAACACACCAACGGCCGTCATGGATTCGGACTTGTTGCCCGGGAACCGGTCGACCAGCTCCTGCGGGCGCGCCGGGCCGGAGCCGCGGTTGATGTAGCCCACGCGGCCGTAGTCGGGATCGGTCATCTTGTCGATCCACGACCGGATGCCCTCGAACGCCGCCTCATCGATCAGCAGGGCGGCAGGCTTCCCGCGCTTCTGCATGTCCTCGTTGATGAGCTTCGCGCTCTTGAGCGCCATCATCATCCAGCCCGTGACCGAGCTATCGTTGTCGCCGGGCTTCACGCCGTAGCGCCAGGCGAAGTACGGATTGCGCGTGAGCGCCGTGAAGTCCAGCGCACGCTGCGCGCTGCCCTTCCAGATCGGGCTGCCGGTCATGCCATAGGCTTCGACCATCGCCAGCGTGGCGATCGCGTGGTTGTAGATGTACTGCTGCGCGGCACGCGGCCCGAAGCAGCCTTCCGGATCCTGGACGTTCTTGAGGTAGCGCAAGCCGCGGGAGACCACCTTGGCGTACGGGTGCTTGCCACGGTTCGTGAAGCCCGCGCCCAGGAACGCACAGAGCGCAAGGCCCGTCACACCGGGGTCGTATAGCGCCTTGCCAAGGCCCTGGGGCCGGCGCGCGGGGTCCGCGATGGGAACGCCATCACACCAGCGGTCGAAGCCCGCCGCCTCCCAGCCGCCGTTGGGCGACTGGTGGGCAGCAAGCCAGCGCAGCGCCTCATCGAGAGCATCTTCGAAGGCCGGCGGCGGACCCGACGAGCTACTGCCTCCCGGACGATTGCCGCCCAGCCCCCCGCGGAAGCCCCCGGCCCCAGGACCGATCCCGACGTGGGCATTGACGGTCGGTCCGTCGTGCGTCGCGTTCGCGAGTGCGTCACTCTCCTTGCCGAACGTGTCCTCGTGCGGAAGGTCGTTCTCGCTCTCGGGATCCGGGTGTTCTGCCTCCGGTTCGATGTGGGGCGTGGCCGACACGAACTCCTGTGGCGGAACGGGATCGTCCGTGTGGTCGTCCGTGGGGTCGATGTCCGGAGCCTCGAACGGATCGCTCACGGAGATCTTCGCGGCCTCCTCGGGTGCGGCTTGCACGTCGGAGGTATCGAACAGCGTCAGCACGAAGAAGACCATCACGTGAATCGCAAGCGAGGTCATCCACCAGGGACTCTGCCTGAGTGCCAGGTAGAGCTGCTCGTTGAAGTCCGCTTGCGGTGCGAACACGTCTCCATGCGTTGCGCGTTGACTCCGGGCCATGACGATCACTCCTCTCGCGGGTCGACGTGAGGGAGGAACGCAATGCAGCACGCGCAGGTTCGCTGCAACGCACCGCACGTCTTGAAAATCAACGAAGCGGGGAAAACACGGAAGCCGTGTGAACCGCAGCGAACACTGCTCGTTGTCTTCGAACTACTTGGGCGTGATGCGAAGCCGGAACTCGACGATCTTCCAGTGATCGTCATCCCATTGGAAGCCCACCACCGCTTCGCCCGGTGCCTTCTCGAACGCGATGTCGTAGACGAGAATGCGCCGATCGCCCTTGTCTTCTTCTTTCAGCTCTCTCTGCTTGAAGTTCTCGTCGATCCGTCCGGCCTTGTGGTGCAGGGACAGGAGTTGCGTCTCTACGTCGGCCGGTCGCCACTTCTGCTGCAACGGACCCGAGAGCGCCGCGTAGAGCCCGGTGATGTTCTTCTCGTTGTAGAGCATGAACAAGGCGTGTGCCGCCGCGTCGAGCACACCGTTGTCGGCCTTGTCGACGGCCGCAGGGATCTCGTTGAAGGACACATGGACGAGAGCCAGGGCGCCATCTCGTTCCTTGAACTCGAAGTGCCCCTCCGCCTCGCCGCGCGCGAACTGGAGCAGGAGCGAGACCCGCTTGCGCATCTCGCCATCGTCCTTCGATATGCCCGCGTTGGTGCGCCGCTTCACGGCTTCGAAGGCCCCGCGGCGCGCGCGCCAATACTCGAGGTACGCCTTGAACCGGTCCGGCGAGTTCCCGGCGCGAAACGACTCGTCGGCGCCGCGGTAGATCGCGTCCACGCGGCCCTGCTGCCAGTCCGCGAGGATCGCCTCTGCCGCCTTCTGCGACTCGCCGCCCACGCCGAACCAGAGGAGTGCAAAACCGGCGATGCCGATGAGAACGACGGCTATGAGGAAGAGGACAATCTTGTTCACGCGCGCGACATGATAGCCGTGCGTGGAGCGTGCCGCATCCGGTACGATGCGCCGCACCTCGATGAGCGCCAGCGGCACGAAACCCCCGCCGTTCTATTGCCCGGCTTGCGGAAAGAAGCACCGTGCCGACCTGAGCGCTCTCGAAGGCCATGAAGGCGCGCACGCGAAGGTCACGTGCCACCGATGCGAGGTCGACATGACGATCTTCATCGGCGGAGACGGCCTGCCCAAGTGCGAGATCCGCGGAGCCGCAGAGCACGCTCCGGGAACGACCCCCGCGGTTCCTGACACGACCGCAGCGGCCACGTCGGCCGCGACAGGAGACTCCATGCCGCAGTCCAACATCCTTGTCCTGGTCGCTTCCGCGCTGGTCGCGGGGGTCGTCAGCTTCCTCGTCGGTGGGAGCAAGCCGACGGAGCCCGACCCGCGCATCGCCAAGCTCGAGTCCGCCCTGCAGACGGCCCAGGCCGAGCTCGCTGCGTTGAAGAACAAGCCGGACGCCGGCCCCAGCGTCACGGTCGACGTCGATGCCATCAAGCAAGCGGTACGAGCCGACGTCGACGCGGTTCGAAAGACCGCTACCGCCAACGGAGCCGGGATCGGCAACCTCACCGAGATGTTCCAGAAGGCCGACACGACCTTCACGAAGCTGCAGCAGGACTACAAGGCGCTGAACGGACGCATCGAGGCCAACTACCAGAAGGGCCGGGAGCTCGACAAGCGGATGGAGGCGCTCGAGGGCCGTTGACCGGACCGCACGGCACAGCGGGAACTCGATCTCGAAGTCCTGTTGCGCGTAGGGGGGCACCTTGTGTGCCCCCGCGAACACCCGAATCGCGGAGGGGCACAAGGCCCCTCCCTACAGCCGTTCGCAGTCGCCGGGATCACCCCTTCCGGTAGACCGTCGTCCGGCCCACGCGGGTGTATCCGGCGCGTTCGTAGACGCGGCGCGCCCCCGGATTGTCGACGTTCACCGACAGCATCAGGTCCCTGCAGCCGGCGCCCGAGGCGCGCTGCCGAATCTCCTCCAGGAGCGTGGCGCCAAGACCACGGCGGCGGTGGGACGGCACGACGCCCATCTGGACCACCCAGCACTGGGGATCCACCGCGGCCAGCAGGAACGCCACGGGCAGATCGCCGTCTCGAACGAGAAAGGACAGGTCGGGACGGAAGGAGTCGTACCCCGAGAACGCGTCCGCCCACCGGGCCTGCGCCCAGTTGGGAAACCCCGGACGGTCGCGAAAACTCGCGTGGTAGGCCTCGAAAAAGAGGGGGACGCCGACGTCGCTCCACGCGTCGAGCACGAGCCCCTCCCAACCGTGGCCTGAAGGCGGCCCTTCCGCCTCGCGGTGCATTCGATCTTCGGCGTGCGAGAACGCGTACCCCGACGCGCGCAACGCATCGACCAGCTCCGGACTCTCGACGTGCGTCGCAAGCCGGAAGGCGCGACGCAACCTCGCCGGCTCCCAATGCTGTTCCACCACGGCCTCGTACCAGGTGAGGAGCGCCTGCAGGAAGTCGCGGCTTGTTACATCTGTAACGCCGACCCACTCGAGCTGCGAGAGCAACTCGTCTTCGCGCGGCGCGAAGCAACGCACGCGCAATGCCCCGTGCATCGTTTCGTTCGCATCGCGCAAGACGGCGCTGTAAATGGCGGTTTCCGCCGCCGATGCCCACTTTGCAACGGCTTCGCAGTCGCCGGATGCGCAACCAACACGTTGCGCAAGTTCGCGCAACGCATCGCCGTGCGTGCGTTCGAGTGCTTGCCACGCGTGTAGCGTTGTCGGAACGGGAAGTTGTAAAGACTGCATCGGAAGGGTGCTTTACAAGCGTTTTGCCGTCATTTGTCAAACGGAACCCACTCGCGTGCGTCTAATGAGTTGGTCGATGGCAAGCAGGCCGGGTAGAGGGCCGAGCGCGCTCCACTTGTAAAACCTGCGCGCTATCACGGGAAAACACAGAACTCGGGGAAGAAACCGACCGTTCAACGTTTCCAAGAAGAGAGTCACTAGGCCGTTCTAGCCGTGAATCCGTGATGCCGGGGGGACCAATTCATGGGTCATGTGGTCGAGGTATGTCTGCCGCGCGTCTTGTCGCGGTGCTTCATCGCTCTATGCATCCTGGCAGCGTTCGCTGAACCAGTTGCGAACGCCGCTGACACCAGCGGCGAAGACGTACTGGAGCGCTACAAGGTCATCGAAAAGGACCTGAAGGCGCACAAGAAGGCCAAGGAGCTGCGCAAGCTGCGCGAGGACATCAAGTCGCTCGAGAAGCTCTATGTCGATGCGGAGCACGACGACGACGTACGCGTCAAGATCGTGAACCTCGTCGGCAGCCTCACGAAGGCCAAGCGCAACGAGCAGATGGTGATCATGGGCCTGCACGGCCTCGGGGATCTCGGCGACCCGCGCGGCGCCAAGTTCGTTCGCGCCAAGCTGCGCCAGCCCAACGTCAAGCAGGCTTCGAACACGCTGGAAGCCGCCGTCGCCACGGCGGCGGACGTCGTGCATCCCAGCCTCGTTGCACCCCTGCTGAAAATCGTGTGCAAGTCCAAGACGTTGGGCGTCGCGGCGGACGCGATCCAGAGCCTGGGGCGCTACGGCCGCTGCGAGAAGAAGCGTGTCCGGATCCTCACCACCATCGTCGACAGCGTGCGCAAGGACCGCACCGGCGGAGTCGCCGGCGGCGGTGGCTCGGGCGGTGCTCGCGGCGGAAGCGGCGGCACGAGTACGAACCCCGAGCAGGGTCCACTGCCTCCGGCGCGCGCCGGAAGCACGTCGAACCGCTGGGGCACGCTCTCGCGCGTCCTGCCGGGCGCCATGAACGAGCTCACGGGCCAGGACATCGGCACCGCGGACGAGTGGATCGACCTCGTCCGGGACAGCCGCGGCAGCCTCGGCGACATCTTCCAGTTGCCCGAGGAAACGACGGGCAAGTAGCCCGCGGAGCGGCGCTCAGAAGATCGTCGCCACGTCGGCCAGCGAGGCGAACGTCCGGGTCGGCTGCTCCGGCGCGGCATCGAGGTCCGCCTGCGTCGTCACGCCGGTGAGGACGAGATAGCTCGTGATCCCGGCGTCGTTGCCCATGCGGATGTCCGTCGCCAGCCGGTCCCCCACCACGACGAGGTCGTCGCGCGAGCACCCCAGGCGCTGCAGCGCCCCGTCAACCATGGCGGCGGACGGCTTGCCGATCACGGTCGCCCTACGCCCGCAGGCGACTTCGAACATCGCGAGGAACGAGCCGACGTCCGGGATCGGTCCGTCAGGCGAGGGGCACGTCACGTCCGGGTGCGTCGCGTAGAACGGCACCCCGCGCTGCAGCAGGAAGGCCGCCTTGCGAATCTTCTCGTACGTCAGGCCCAGGTCGTAGCCGAGCACGAGCGCGTCTGCGTCGCCGTCGGCCAGCTCGATTCCGCCGGCACGGAAGTCCGACGCGAGGTCATCGGTGCCGAGCAGGTGAACACGCGGCGCGGGATCGAGACCGCACAGGAAGTCGATCGTGGCATCGCCCGCCGTGTAGATCTCTTCGGCGCGCGCGGCAATCCCGGCGTCTTCCAGGCGCCGGCGCCAGCTCTCGCGTGAAAGCGACGTGTTGTTCGTCATCCAGAGGTGCCGGATGCCGCGGTCGCGCAGCGCCTCGATGAACGCAGCCGCACCGGGAAGCGCCTCGGGGCCAAGCAGCGTCGTCCCGTCGATGTCCAGCAGGAACGCTGTCACGCCCGCTCCTCGTGCTCGGCTTCGGGGGAGAGGAACGCGTGGTCGCGCACCTCGTCGGGTGAACCGACGGCCAGGATGACCCCCTCCTCCATGATCACGAGCCGATCGGAGATGGCGAGCGCTTCGTCCTGGTCATGCGTGACGTAGATCACCGTGAAGCCCGACTCCTTCTGGATGCGGCGGATGTCCGCGCGCATGCGGATGCGGAGCTTCGCGTCGAGGTTGGAGAGCGGCTCGTCGAGGAGCAACACATCGGGCTCCATGATGAGACCGCGCGCGAGCGCGACACGCTGCTGCTGTCCTCCGGAGAGCTGCGCCGGACGGCGCCCCTCGAGACCCGCCAGGCCGACGCGTTCGAGGATCGTCAGCGTGTGCGCCTCGCGCTCCGCGCGTGCGACGCCGGCGACCTTGAGCGGATAGGCCACGTTCTCCAGCACGGTCATGTGCGGCCACACGGCATAGGACTGGAACACCATGCCGATGCGGCGGGCTTCCGGGGGGATCCAGGTGCCCTTGCTCGCGTCGCAAACGACACGATCCCCCACCGTGATGCGCCCGCGGTCGGGTTCTTCGAGCCCCGCCACGAGCCGCAGCACGGTCGTCTTGCCGCAGCCCGACGCACCCAGCAGCGAGACGAACTCGCCTTGCGCGACCTCGAGCTCGAAGCCGTGCAGAACTGGATTGCCGTCGAAGGCCTTGTGGAGATCCGTGAGCGTGACCGAGCTCATACGCCGTATCGTCCCCTCGATAGAAGCCGCAACAAGAGGTTGGTGACCACAACGAGCGCGAGCACGACGGTCGCCAGCACGCTCGCTGCCGTCGGCGCTTCGTACTCACGCATCTCGAAGAGCCGAGTGCCCACGGTGTCCACACCCGGGCCGACCAACAGAACCGACATCGTCAGCTCGCTGAAGCACGGCATGAAAACCAGGAACCAGCCCGCGACGAGGGCGGGCAGCACGAGCGGAATCCAGATCGTGCGCAGCAGCGTCAGACCGTGCGCTCCACTCATGCGCGCCGCCTCGGGCAGGGCATCGTCGACCGTCCCGAGCCCCTCGCCGATGGCGCGCGACGCCAGCGCGACGTACTTGGCGAGGTAGGCGATCAGCAGGATCCAGACGGTGTTCACGAGCTTGAGCGGCGTCGTCCAGACGAGAATCAGCCCGAGGGCGAGCACCGTCCCGGGCGCGGCGAGCGGCACGGCCGTCAGCGTCGCCAGGAGATGGCGCCCCCGCCTGCGGGTCTTGACCTGGAGGAACGCCACGAGCCCGCCGAGCACGACGGCGGCGGTCGCGGCAGCGGCTGCGAGCCACAACGAAGTCCAAATGGCGCTGCCGCTGTCGGAGCGCTCGAGGACAGCGAAGTTCTCCAGCGTGAAGTTCGACAACGAGAAGTCACCGGCAACGCGCATGAAGGCCGTGAGCGCCACGGCGACCGCGGGCAGGATCACTGCCACGGCCACGAATGCGAGTGTGAGCAGGTGGATTGGTAGGCGCGCACGACCCAGGCGTACGCGCGTCGGCCGCGAGGCCTTGCCCGTGAGCACCGCATGGTGGCGCGCACGCAGGAACATCGGGATGACGGCGAGTGCAAGGAGCACGCAGGCAAGGCTGCTTGCCTGCGCCATACCGCCGAGTCCGCTCGTGAGGGCGTCGAAGATGCTGGTCGACAGGAAGTCCAGGCGCGCCGCATTGCCGATCAGCGCCGGTGCACCGAACGCCGACGCCGTGACCATGAAGACGAGCCCGCCGCTTGCGATCAGCGCGGGTCGCATGAGCGGGAGCGATACATCACGCAGCACCCGCCACGTGCGCGCGCCGCTCATGCGCGCCGCGTCCTCCAGGGAGGGATCCGCGCTGAGCAGCGCAGCGCGCACGGTCAAGAAGACATACGGGTAGAAGCTCAGCGCCATCACCCAGGTGAGACCCGTCATCGAGTAGATGTCGAGCGCCCCCTTGCCCAGCAGACTGTTGAGCGCGCCGACCTCCGGATTCGCCAGGTTGATCCACGCCACCGCGGCGATATAGGGCGGGATGATGTAGGGGATCGTGAGCATGGAGCGGAAAAAGCCGCGCCACGGCAGGTCCGTTCGTGTGGTTAGCCATGCGAGCGGTGCGCCGATCAGGAGCGCGAGAAGGGTCGTGCCCGCGGAGAGCTGCAGCGTGCCCAACACGGCGTCAACCGCCTCCTCGCTGGTGACGGTCTCCCAGAACGCGCCGGAGCTCACGCCGCGACTGAGCACGAGGACGAGCGGCAAGATGCCAAGCACGAAGACCGCCGCAAGTGCGATCCAGAACCGGGGCTCGAAGCGGCGCCGCATTCCTCAGCGCCGCATGATGGTGCGGAACTGCTTCTTGATCTCGTCCCGGCGCTCGGTGACCCAAACGAGGAGGTCGTTGTTCCAGGGATAGAGCGTCACGTCCTTCCACGGCCTCGCCCCGGCCGGGGTCGGGCTCCCCGGAACGGGCGCGTACATGTGGCCGGCGACCATGGCGGCCTGCATCGCCTCGCCGAACATGAAGTCGTAGACCTGCTTGGCCAGGTCGGGCTTGTCCGTGGACTTCAGGATGGCCACCGGACTCGGCACGGGGATGGCGCCATCGTCCGGATAGACGACAGCGATGGGCGCCCCCTTCTCGAGGCTGGGCAGCAGGTTCTCCAGGAGGATGACCCCCACCGGTCGCTCGCCGGTCTCTAGCTTGTGCAGCACGGCGCTGTTGCCGCCGGCGGAGATGACGTCGTTCGCGCGCATCCCCTCGACCCACTCCCAGCCGTAGCGCATGACCAGGGCCGCGACCGTCGTGAACGTCGTCCCCGACTTGAGCGGATCGCCCATGGCGACCTTGCCTTTGAAACGCTCGTCGGTGAGGTTCTTGAAGGAGTTGGGGCGCTCGGTCTCGGTCACCTTCTTGGCGTTCACGGCGATTACCATGAGGGGGATCCGCACGGTGGCGAACGCACCGTTCGGATCGCGGAGGTCCGCGGCAACGCGCGCGGCCGCCGTACTCGGATAGCGCAACAAGCGCCCGGCCTCGTCGAGCTGGCGGTAGTAGAACGGATCCGACGTCATCAGCAGATCGCAGGGCGTCTCACCGGCATCGATCTCGACGTTGAGGCGCGCCGCCACTTGCTCGGAGCCCTTCTGGTACCAGCGGAAACGGACTCCGGGGAACGCCTCGGCCAGCGCCGGCTCCATCTGCTTGATCACGCTCGGGTAGATGGACGTGTAGATCCAGAGCTCATCGCCGTCTTCACCGCCGCAGGCGGTCAGCGCGAGGCACGCGAGAATGATGATCACGCCGCGCATGACGCACTCCTCTCCGGTCGTGCAGAGCGTACCGTCAGCGCGGCAGCGGCGCGTCCGGCAGGACGGCGCGCCGGCCGAGCGTCCCCCACGACGCGTCGAAGCGCCGAGGGGTGATGTCACGCTCCCTGCCCGTAGCCGAGTCGACGAGGTAGATCGAGCCGGGTCCGTAGCCGACGGCGAGGAAGGTGTGCTCACCGCGCACGGCAACGTAGGGCCGCCCCTCGCGGTCGTAGGCGAACATGGGCGACGGGGTGTCCAGTTGCGCCGTCGCCCACACGATCACCGGGCGCCCTTCGGCCAGCCGGCGGCGCAACCAGTCGAGATCCACGCCCGCGTGGGCCCGGACGGGCAAGCCGGCTTCCTGGAGCCGCGCGGCGACCGGCTCTTCGTGCACGCCGTAGCCGGCGGGCGGGAGCTGTCCGCCCGGCCCGTTCACGTCCCCGACGAAGCCCCGGTCGGGGTTGTCCGAGAGCGGGATGCCGAGCCGAAAGGCGTCCTCGCTCATGCGGATCCTGTAGGCCGCCAGCAGATCGACCGACGAGCGGCTCTCACACGACAGACTGCGCTCCTGCGCCTTGCCTTTGACGGGCAGCTTGACGCGCGCGGGGAGAGCCTCCGTAGAGCCGGGCTCGAGGCGCGGTGCGGGCGCACTACGGCAGCCGAGTGCGGCGAGGATCAGCAGAAGCGGGACGGCGCGTGCTGCCACACGCCGAGCGTACCCGTCCGCTAGTTGTTGTCGGACCAGTTCCCCGAAGGAGGAAGCGTCGGGCGCAAGCCCGGACGACCTGCCGGCGGTTCAACGCTGGGGCGACCTCCGGCCGGCGTCGGTTGGGGCTGGCCCATCGGGGCCGGCTCGCTCTGCTGCGGCGTTTCAGGGCGCGGGTTGGGCGGGAGCTGGTTGGGACGCGTGCGCATCGCCTCCATGCGCCCGGGGCGGCCCGTGGGATCGTTGGACTGGTTGACGGCGTTGCGCCAGTCGGTGACCTCGACGTAGCCGCCGCGGTTGCCGCTGGAAGAGAACTTGGCGAGGACGCCGATGATCACGAGGACGCCAAGGCCGATGCCGCCGTAGAGCAGCAGCTTGTTGCTGCCCGACGAGAGCTCCATGGTGGAGACCATCGTCTCCCACATGCTGTCGGCTGCGGGGAAGTACTCGTCCGTCGTCTGAAGCATCACGACCATCACGAAGTCGCCGCCCGCGACGGAGACCATGCGCATGGTCATCTCGTCGTCCAGCATCTCCATGGCCATCTTCATCTCGACGGCGTCGTAGGTGCCGACCTTGCGCACCTTGAACTCGAAGCCTTCGGGCATCTGGGCTTTCATCGCCTCCAGCTCGTGCATGCCCATCTTGTCGATGCTGTCGATCTCGTGGCCGGCCTTGATGTTGACCCGCGCCACGATGATGCTGGCCTTCGGGTCGGCCATGTCGCCATGGATGTAGATGGTCGTCTCGGGCATGCCGTCGATCGGCAGGCAGCCGATGTTCGACTTGATGTTCATCGTGCCGGTCCCGTTCATGCTCATGGCTTCCTTGAAGCCGGCCGGGATCTGGACCTTGTAGCCGTCGCCTTCGCACACCTCGGCGGCCCAGGCGGGCGAAGCGGCGAGCGCGAGCAGAGCGAGGCCCAGCAGGGCATACAGGACGTGACGCATGGTGATGTTCCCCCGTGGCCCGAACCCGGGGAACTGGGCTCGGGGCGCCGTGAGCCCTATCGACCTGCAGCATGTGCCTACTGGCCCGGCCGTCTCAAACTGGGACGTAGACTCCATCGCATGAACTCGCGCGCGCTTCGCACCGGCCGCTGGACCGTGGCGATCGGCGGCGCGTTGCTGGCCGTAGGGCTACTGGCAGGGCCTGAGCTGGACCTTGTGGAGTGGCTCCTGGTCCCCATCGGGAGTGCCACGCTCCTGACCGGCGTCGTGTTGCTCCTCGCCGGGCTCGTGGACCGGGTCAAGGACCCCGTGGCACACGGGCTGGCCGGCGTGGCCGGCGGCCTCGCGTTGATCCTCCTGCTGGTGTTCCTGGCCGGGGCCCTCGCCTGGTGGAGCCTCGTAGGGCTACCGTAGCGCCCCCACTGTAGGATTCGGCACGGGCGCATCCAGCGTCCCGACAGGGAGGGTGAGCGTGCGTGTAGGTCTCGTCGTTGCGCTGGCGGCCATGCTGATTCTCTGGACCGGATCGTGCGGCAGCAGCGGGAACAACGCCGGCGCCAACCGCGTCGTGCTCGATCAGTTCTTCGATCCCCTCGCGGGTCCGACGCTCACGACACCGATCACCACGACCTCGCAGGCGGCCCAGACATTCACGGTCGACGTGACCGGCACGTTGGCCTTCGTTGAGCTCTTCGTCTCACAGACCCTGCTGGGCAGCTCCCTCACCATCGACATCCGTCCGACCGTGGGCGGTGTCCCCGTCGAGCTGGACGCGCTCGCGCTGGGAAGCCTGGTGATCCCGGACGGAGGCGTCGGCGCGGCGCCCGGCTTCTTCACCTTCGACTTCCGCCCGCTCGGGATCGCGGTCACGACGGGCCAGGTGCTCGCTGTCACGGTGCGCGCTACGGCCGGCACCGGCACGTACGGTTGGAGTGGGGCCACCCCGGGCGGCTACGTGGACGGGGACGCCTACACCCGGACCGGCGCCGGACTCTGGACGGTCGACGCGTCGACCGACTTCCTGTTCCGCACCTTCGTGACGGTGCCCTAGGCCGCGGCGCGCTCGGCGTCGACGGTCTTCGCGGCGCTGCGCAGAGCCTGGACGACGCGCACGCGCTTGCGCAGGGCGATGGCGAAGCGGGCACGCTCGATGCGTGCGTTGCGCAGGAACTCGTCGCGCACCGGGTTGTTCGTGCGCGTACGGACGGTCGTTCTCTCGTCGTGCATGGACCCGGATCCTCCTGGTTCAGGGCCCGTATCGAAGCGATGCGACGCCACGCCCGCGCGGTTTGGCCGTGGCCTTAGGAAGTCCCTCACACTTCCACGCGGCGCCTCCGCCCGAGAGAGGGCATGACAGTGCGGTGACGGAGTGCTGCAGATTCCGCGGAAAACGAGCTAGCCGCGGGGGTCGCAGCAGTCGCAGGGGTCGCCCAGCGGGGCGCAGTCGACGCCGTCACACGGCCGCCACCACTTACAAGGATCGAAACAGCAGGGCTGGGGAGGACAGCAGCCTTGGGTGGACACACCCCCGCAGCATCCCGAAAAGAGCCCCGCAACGGCCAGGAACAGCACAACAAGAAGGGCAGCACGATTCGGTCGCATGAGTCGTCTCCTCCCAAGACGGCGGCCAGCCTAGCCGCGCGGAGAGATATCGCCTAGCCCCTTGCCGAGGCGCGCTGGCCCCCTGTTCACGTCAACAGACCTCCGGCTCCGGCATCAGACGGTGACAAAGCGGCTGTAGCTTCCCGCCCATTCCCGGGAGCGGGCTTCCTCAGGAGAGAGTGATGAAGACATTTCCCTCGGCGCGTCCTGCCGCAGGCATCCGAATCCAACTGCTGGCCGTGGCACTGCTCGCGGTGCTCGCCGGACTGCCTGGTGCGCGGGCCGACGAGCCGGCCCAGGACCTGCTGATCGCAACGCACGTCCGGCTCGCGTTCGACAAGGAAGTCAACCGTGTGGCGGTTGCCGCGGAAGACATCGTCAGCTTCGAGCTCCTCAACGAGCGCGAAGGTCTCGTCCTGGGCCGCTCGCTCGGCCGCACGACCGTCATGGTGTGGTTCACCGACGGCACGACGAAGGCCTACCTGTTCCACGTACGCCGTGACCTCTCGCTGCTCGAAGAAGCCCTCCGCGAGGTGCACCCCTCCATCAGCGTGCGCTCCGCACCGGATCGCGACGCCGTCGTGCTGCGCGGCATCGTGCCGGACGTCTCCTACGCCAACGCGGCCGAAGAGATGGCGCAGCGCTACCTCGACGCCGCAGCGGGCCGCGGGCGTCGCTCGTCGGTCGTGAGAGGGCCTGGTGGCGACGGCGAGGCCCCGGGCAAAGACGCGCCGCCGGCGGGGCCGTCCGTGCAGCAGTTCGGCGAGGTGCGGGCCTCGGCCGCCGTCATCAACCTCATCCGCGTGGAGTCCCTACCGGGTCGGCTCGAAGACCGCATGCAGACGGCCATCGGCAAGCTCGGCGTCGGCAACGTGACCGTGAGCCGCCTGGTGCGGGGCCGCCTTGCGGACGACGCGGATGACGTGTTCGTGCTCAAGGGCAAGCTCGAGACGCAGACCCAGCTCATCCGCGTCCTCAGCGTCGCGCAGAGCATGCTGGGCGACGCGTCGGCCAACGACGAGATCAAGGTACGGGCCGACGAGTCCGGCGCCCTCACCGACAGGCTCGAGGGGCGCGGCCAGCAGGCCGCTGTCGGCGCGGGCGGCAGGCTTGCACAGTTGTTTGGCGGCGGCGGTGCGCGGGCCGCGAACGTCCAGCTACGCAACCTCATCGAGGCCAACGTCGGACGGGCGAAGGTCATCGAGGCGGCCAACG
>JANQJW010000021.1 GCA_028281445.1 Planctomycetota bacterium
AAAAGAACGTTGTCGCGGATGGAGAGAGGGAGAGGGTTCGGGCGCTGGAAGACCATGCCGATCTGCTTGCGTACCTGCACGAGCTCGACCGCGGGATCCAGGATGTTGTGGCCGAGCACGTCGATGGTGCCCGTCGTGCGCACGTAGCCCAAGCGCTCGTTGATCCGGTTGATGCTCCGGAGGAATGTCGTCTTACCGCAGCCCGAAGGGCCGATCAGTGCGGTGATCATCCCTTGTTTGATGTCGAGATCCACGTCGAAGAGCGCCTGGAACGTGCCGTACCAGAGATTCAGGTCGCGCGTGCGAATCGCGAGATCCGTGGTGGTCGTCTGGCTATCCAAAGCGCCCCTCCACGTAGTCGCTGGAGCGCGTGTCCTTCACGCGACCGTCGAAGTACGCCTCCGTCTCGGCGATCTCCACGCACTCGCCCGTGAGGAAGAACGCCGTTCGGTCGGCCAATCGGCGGGCCTGCTGCACGAGGTTCGTGACCAACACGATCGTGACCTCCTCCTTCAGCTCCTTGAGGACGTCCTCGATGCGCATCGTGGTGACCGGATCCACGGCGATAGAGAACTCGTCGAGCAGGAGGAGATCGGGTTCCTGCGACAACGCACGCGCGATCGTGAGTCGCTGCTGCTGTCCGCCCGAGAGCAGGCTGCCCAGCGACTTCAGTCGGTCTTTCACCTCGTCCCAGAGCGCTGCGCGCCGCAGGCAACGCTCGACGATGACGTCGAGGTCGGCCCTCTTCTTTACGCCACTCAACCGCGGGGAGAGCGCCACGTTGTCATACACGCTGAGCGGCAGTCCGACCGGCAGCGGAAAGACGACGCCGATGCGTTTGCGCAAGGCGTAGAGGTTGTTGATCTTGCGGATGTCGTGGCCGGCGAAGCGGATCTCGCCTTCTACGTGCATCCCGGGCGTGAAGGTGTCCATTCGGTTGAGCGCACGCAGGAAGGACGTCTTGCCGCTGTTGGCAGGTCCGATGATGCCGAAGATCTCGTTCTCGCGGATGTCGAGCGTCACGTCCTTGAGCGCGACGTGATCGCCGTAGCGGATCGTCAGGTCGCGCACGGCGACCTTGGCCTCAGCGGCGGCAGTGGGGGCCGTCGCGTCTACCACTTCTTCTTCCCTCGGAGCCACATGCGGAAGCCGATGGAAATCGCGTTCATCGCGAGGACCATGCCGATCAGGACGAGCGCCACGCCGTAGGGCAATGCCTGGGCGTGCTCGGGCAGCGGCACCTGTGTGGCCATCGCGTAGAGGTGCAGCGACATCGCCATCGTCTGGTCGTTCACGCTTTCAGGCAGGAACGGCAGGAAGATGGCCGCACCGGTGAACATGATCGGTGCTGTCTCGCCCGCGGTGCGCGACACCTCGAGGATCACGCCGGTGAGGATGCCGCTGACGGAGTTGGGCAGCACCACGCGCCGGATGGTCTGCCAGCGCGTCGCACCCATGTTCCAGCACGCTTCGCGAAATGCCCGCGGTACGGCCTGCAGCGACTCGCGCGTCGCGACGATCACGACGGGAAGCGTCAACACGGCCAGCGTGAGGCTGGCGGCGAGGATGCTGGTTCCGAACTCGAAGAAGAGCACGAAGGCGCCGACGCCGAAGAGCGCGTGGACGATCGACGGAACGCCTGCAAGGTTGATGATCGCGAGGTTGATGGCGCGCGTGAACCAGTTGTCAGGTGCGTACTCGCTCAGGTAGATGGCGGCGGCCACGCCGAGCGGCACCGAAGCGAGCAGCGCGACGGTTACGAGCCAGACGGTTCCGATGAGGGCGGGGAAGATGCCCCCGGCCGTCATCTGTTCCTTGGGATCGCTGAACAGAAACTCGAACGACAGCACCGGCCCGCCCTTGATGACGAGCACCGTCAGGATCAACAGCACCGGCACGATGAGCAGGATCGTCATCATGAGGAAGAGCATCTTGACGAGTCTCTGCTTACGTCGGTTGCTCGCGTTGAGATCCGTCGCGTCGAACATCGCTACTTCTTCCGAATGCCGCGCACGACGAGGTCGGCGGTCAGGTTGATGACGAAGGTGACGATGAACAGCAGCACGCCGAGCGTGAACAACGCGCGGTAGTGATCCGAGCCCTGAACGGTTTCGCCGAGCTCGGCGGCGATCGTGGCGGTGAGGGCGCGGACGGAGTCGAAGATGCCTTCGGGCAGGTTGATGGCGTGGCCGCTGGCCATCAGCACGGCCATCGTCTCGCCGAAGCCGCGGCCGACGCCGAGCAACACCGCGGCCACGAGGCCGTTGCGCGCCGCGGGGAGCACGACGCGCCAGACGATCTGCCACCGTGTCGCGCCCATGGCTTCCGCCGCCTCGCGGTACGTGTCGGGGACCGCCTTGAGCGCATCCTCGGCGATCGTCGTCATGATGGGGGCGGCCATGAGCCCCAGGATCACCCCCGCGTTGAAGATGTTGAGACCGATCGGCACGTCGAACGTCTCGATGATGAGCGGATTCATGATGCTCAGGCCGATGAAGCCCCACACGACCGAAGGGATCGCGGCGAGCATCTCGACGAGCACCTTGAGGATCTCGCGCTTGCGGCCTGTCGCGAACTCGGCGATGTAGATCGCCGCGCCCAGCGAGAACGGCACGGCAACGAGCATCGCGAGACCCGTCACGCTTGCGGTGCCGACGATCAGGGCGAGCGCACCGTAGGTCGGGTTGTTCTCCGACGTGGGTCGCCAGCGCGGCGACGTGAAGAACTCACCAAAGTCCATCGTGCCGGTGATGAAAGGGAGTGCTTCGCGCGTGATGAACACGAAGATCCCGATGATGAACACGATCGCGGAGATGCCGCCGACGAACATCAGCACCTGCATGCCCTTGTCGACGAACCACGCGAAAGTGCGCCGATCGAGATCCGGCAGTGTGCTGGGCGGCTGGGCGTTCACGGCTCGATTCAGTCCGCGTCCTTGCCGCGCAACTGCTCCATGAGCTCGCGCGTCTTGAAGGCGATCTGCTTGTAAGCCTCTTCCAGAGTCTGTTCGCTGACGCCGCCGTCGGGGATCAAGTCCCAATCCAGGAACACGGTCTTGAACGGGAGGTCGGCGAGGCGACCGCGCAGGCCGCTTCCAAGGTTGACGATGAGGTGAAAGTCGTCGAGCTCGTCGTGTGTGATCGGAATCGCCGCAGGCTTCTCGCTGCGAAGCGGGACGCCCTTCCCATCGAGGAATCCAGACAGCGCAGGCTCCAGCGCGTCCGCGGGCTCCCAGCCCGCGCTCCGGTACTTGCCGCTGTTCGGATACGCCTTGGCGGCCATCGCCTCCGCCATCGGGCTCCAGCAATCGTTCGGGCCGTCGACGAACAGAATCCGGTACACCTTCGGTTCCTTGGTCTCGCCGGTCACCGCGAAGATGGTCTCTTCGCAGATGTTCTTGGCCTGGTCGCTGATGCGCTCGAGCCGGCGAAAGACCGTGAGCAGTGCGAACAGGTCCGCCGTCGGACGCGACTGCTTCTCGCCCTCCTGCAGCAGGTCCTGCCACACGCGTTCGAAGCTGCTGTCGACCTGCGCGGCCATGCCCATCGTGCCGCGCGCGAGCTCCGCGTTGGCGTCGATGAAGGCCTGCACCGACTGGCGCAGCATCCCGACGGACTGTTCCGACATCAGTTCGACGTCGCGGCGCACGGCGCTGGGCGCTTCCTGCGTGAGCTGGACGACTTCGCGCGCGATCTTCGCCGCGTAGTCGCCGACGCGTTCGATTGCCACGGTCAGTCGCAGGACCGACGAGATCGTGCGCAGAATGCCCGCACTCGGAAGATGCCGAGCGACGAAGAAGTGGCACTGCTTGTCGATCTCGCGAATCGCCCGGTTGACCGGCATGTCTCCGACGATCACCTCGGCGGCTTCCGCTCGGTCGAATGCCAGCAGCGAGCGGCAGGCGCGCTCGGTCGCGGCCGCGACGGTCTCGCCGACATCACGGATCTGATCCCGGATGGCGTCGAGATCGTTCTGAAGTCGTTCCTCGTAGTGACTCACGTCAACCTCCTGGAGACCTCGCGCGAGGCGAAGCGACGCTCGTCAGCGGACGGGGGCGTACCCCTTCTTCTTGATGATGGCCTGGCCTTCCGCGCTGAGGATCCAGTCGAGGTACACCTTCACGGCTCCCGTGGGCTCGCCGTTCGTGTACATGAGCAGCGGGCGCGCGATCGGGTACGTGCCGTCCACGGCAGATTGCACGGTCGGCTTCACGTACGGGCTGTTCGCGTCCTTGGCGACCTCGGCAACCCCGACGTGGTCCGTCGCGTAGGCGAGGCCGCTGTAGCCGATGGCGCACGGCGTCTTCTCGACGGCGTCGACGACGTCCTTGGAGCCGTGAAGGTCGTTCGATCCGAGCTTGAAGTCGTTCTTGCCGAGCACCGTCTTGCGGAAGTACGCGTACGTGCCCGAGTTGTTCTGTCGGCTGATGCGTACGATCTTGCCGCTCTGGCAGCCGGGCACCTCGATGGCGAGGTCGGACCAGGCTTCCGTCGGTCCGCCTTCGCCGTAGATGTTCGCCAGCTCCTTGATCGTGTACTTGGTCTTCGGGTTGTTCTTGTGGATGTAGACCGCCAGCGCGTCGAAGCCGACCACCCATTCCTTGGGCTCGATGCCCCTGGACTTGGCGAGGTCGATCTCCTTCTGCTTCATCTTCCGGCTCGCGTTGGCGATGTCGACGGTGCCGTTGATGAGTGCGGCGATGCCTGTGCCGGAGCCGCCGCCGGTGACGGCCACCGCGACATCCTTGTTCTTCTTTGCGTACTCTTCGGCCCACGCCTGGGCGACGTTCACGAGCGTGTCGGAGCCCTTGTTCTGGATGATCGTGCGGTCGCCGCTGCCTCCGCGCCCGCCGCAGGCGACGAGCACGCCGAGGGTCGAAACGAACAGAGCGGTCTTGAGGATCCTCATGCCGGTCAACTCCTAGGCCGCGGCAGCTTCCCAGGCCGCCGTGACGCGGCCAGTGATAGCAAACGCGACCCCCGGGCAGCCCCCGATAACCGCTAGTCGGGGTCTCTTTTTTCGGGTCCCCGCGCCGCCCTGGCTCTTTACCGCAAATCCACACTTCCGGCCCTGGCCCCGGACCGCCCCAAGGCGTGACCCAGGCGGCATTTGCGCAGGGCTCAGCGGGGCGCGGCAGCGGAGTCGCGGAACTTGTAGCCCACGCCGCGCACCGTCTCGATGAGGTCGCGGTGCTCGCCGAGCTTCTTGCGGATCGCGCGGATGTGGACGTCGATGTTGCGCTCCACGCGGATCGCGTCATCGCCGAGCACGCGCCGCAGCAATGTGTCCCGCTCGTAGACGCGTCCCGGGCGCGCAGCGAGGAAGTGCAGCAGCCGGAACTCCGTCGCCGTGAACCGCGCGGGTTCGCCGTCCACAAGGACCTCGTGGCGCGAGGGGTCGATCTCGAGCACATCTCGACGAACGGGTCGGCGATCGGGCTCGTCGGTCTCGTGTGCGCCGCGACGCAGCACGGCCTTCACGCGTGCGACCAGCTCCTTCACGCTGAAGGGCTTGGGCATGTAGTCGTCGGCTCCGACGCCGAGTCCGACAACGACGTCCGTCTCCTCGCCCTTGGCGGTGAGCATGATGATCGGTGTCCGGCTGATCTGCGGGTCCTGGCGGACGAGGCGGCAGATTTCGAGGCCGTCGACATCGGGCAGCATGAGATCGAGCAGGATCATGTCCGGCTTCTGGCTGCGCGCGCGCTGCAGTCCGTCGCTGCCCGTGCTGGCCACCGAGACCTGGAAGCCCTCTCGACTCAGGTTGTAGGAGAGGACCTCGCGGAGGTCCCGCTCGTCTTCGACCACGAGAATGCGTTCGTTGGACATGTCCGTACCCATCACGCGGGCTCGTAACACCCGTAGCCAACAAAGTAGTCGTCGTTGGAGCCCGAAACGAGCCCGGTCAGGGCTTTACCGAAAGTTCATCCCGCGTGCAGCGTCAGCGACGCGCCGAGGGCGTCCCAGGACCGGCACTCCTCTTCGAGGTCCCGGCGCGTGAGCGGGTGCGCCGCCAGCCAGTCCTCGGGCACCGTCAGGGCGACGGCGCCGTCTTCCTGCTCCAGGCGCAGCGGCGGGATCTCGACGGGACTGCGCGACCGGTGCAACAGGACGGCCAGTCGCAGGATGAGCACGAGGCGCGTGGCGCGCTCGCGCACGGCATCCGGCAGCGCCTCCAGCGCGCGGCGGTCCGGCTTGCGTCGATGCGAGCTCACGAGCGCGGCGAGCATGCGCTGGTCGTCGCGGGAGAAGCCCGGCATGTCGGCGTTGGCGATCAGGTAGCCGCCGTGGCGGTGGTAACGCGAGTACGCCACCGCGTGGCCGATCTCGTGCAGCCGGGCCGCCCATACGAGGAAGCGTCCGTCCGCCGCGTCGTCCAGGTGCCACGCGCGCGGGGAGTGTGAGAGCAGGGCGAGCGCCAGCCGCTCGATCCGCGCTGCCTGGGCGCTGTCCACGCGGTAGCGATCCTGGAAGATGCGGATCGTGCGCTCGCGTACGTCTTCGTGGCGGATCCGGCCGAGCAGGTCGTAGGTGACACCCTCCCGCAGCGCGCCGGACGAGGCGCCCATGCTCTCGACGCCCAGGCGGTCGAAGGCGGCGAGCAGCACCGCGAGGCCCCCGGGGTAGATGCTCGCGCGTTCCGGCTTGAGCCCCTTGATCCGCAGCTCGCGAACGTTGTCGACTGCCGTCACCGCCTTGCGCAGCTTCTTCAAGCCCGTCGGCGTGATGCCGTTGTCCGACCAGCCGTTGAGACGCAGCATGGTCTCCGTGGCGCGGATCGTGCCGGAGGAGCCCGCGGCCGACTCCCATCCCGCCTCGCGGAACGTGCGCTCGATGCTCTGGAACTCCTGCTCCGCCGCGAGGCGCGCCTCGCGCATCGCTTCTTTGGAGATGGTGCCCTTGGGGAAGAAGCGCCGTGTCAGCTTCACGCAGCCGATGTCGAGGCTGTGGACGTGGAGCGCCTCGAAGCGCTCGCCGATGATGCACTCCGTGCTGCCGCCGCCGATGTCGACGACGAGACGCCGGCCGGGATCGTCTGCCAGGCTGTGCGCGACGCCGAGGTAGATCAGGCGGCCTTCCTCCGGTCCGGAGATGACCTCGATCGGGTGGCCGAGCGCTTCTTCGCACGCGGTGAGCAGCGCACCGCCGTCCCGGACCTGGCGCAGTGTGTTCGTGCCGACGGCTCGGATGCGGCTTGCGGGTACGTGGCGCAGCCGCTGGCGGAACCGGCGCAAGGAGGCCAGGCAGCGCTCGCGCGTCTTGCGGCTCACGCGCTTGTCCTTGCCGAGGCCCTTGCCGAGGCGGACAGGGTCGCGCACGCGGTCCAGGATCGCCACCTCGTCGCCATGCACGCGGGCGATCACGAGGTGGAAGCTGTTCGATCCCAGGTCCACGGCGGCGAGCTGGCCGCCGTCGCTGCCGGACGGCAGGCGAGTACCGAACGGCACACGCGCGGACTGCTGCCCGATCTTCGTCTCGCCCTCCCGCATGATCTTCATTCTTGCAGGCCCGGCGGACCGGAGAGAACGGCGACCTCGCCGCACTTCATGAAAAGACGGTGAACGGTGCGTCCGTTACGACTTCGGTAGGCACTCGTAGCACGCCGTTCGCACCGCACGCTCGCGCGGGTCGTCGAACACGCGTGGCCCAAGCCGGTTCAGGAGGTAGGCATAGCCCACCTCCCTGTCCGGGTCCGCGAAGCCGAGCGAGCCCCCGACGCCCGGGGCACCGAACGTGCGTGGGCCCACGTTGAACGGCCACCCGGGCGACTGGCGCGAGAAGCCGAACGAGTACGCCGTGGGTACCTTGATGACGGCGTCCATGGCGCCTTGCGACGGCATGCGGGGCGGTTCCACCACCGCTTCGAAGGTCGCATCGTCCAGGCCGAGTTGTGTGCCACCGACGGCGGCGAGACCGTAGGCCTTGGCGACGACGCGCGCGGTCCCGATGCCGTTGGACGACGGCATCTCGACCGCGCGGTACTCCTGCGTGTCGAGGTCCGCCGGGTTGCGGAACTTCGGGTTGCGCAGGCTGCGCGTCGGCAAGCTCCAGGGGACGAGCAAGCCGAGCACCATGCGCGTCGGCAGCGTGCGGATGTGGAGCGGTACGCGCGCCGGGTGGATGCCCTTGATGGTCGCGACGCGCTCCGCGGGGACGTCTGGCGGCAGGCCGATGTAGAACTCGCCGTCCAGCGGTGCCGCGAGCTCGTCGCGCACGAACGCACCCAGACCTCGCCGATCAGGATCGACCCGCCGGAGCAGCTCGCTCTGGTACCAGCCGAGCGTGAGGCCGTGGTACCCGTGCCGCGCGCCCGGCGTCCAGCGCGGGCGTTCGGCGGCCAGAGCCGCGGCCAGGCCGTCGCGATCGGCGATGCGACCCGCGTCGAGGCGCGTGGACAGCACCGGCAGCCCGGCCTGGTGGGAGAGGAGCTGGCGTACGGTCACAGCCTCCTTGCCGTTGCCGCCGAACTCGGGCCAGTAGGTCGCCACCGGCTCGTCCAGTCCGAAGAGGCCGCGGGAATGGGCGATCGCCAGGGCCAGCGCACTGATCCCCTTCGTCACGGAGAAGGTCAGGACCAGCGTGTCGCGCTCCCAGGACCGCGTGCGGGCCTTGTCCTGCCAGCCGCCCCAGAGGTCGACCACCGGCTCGCCGCGGTGGTAGAGGGCGCAGGCGGCCCCCAATTCGCCGCGTTCGGCGAAGTTGGCCTGAAAGGCCTCTCGGACCGGCTCGAACCCCGGCGCCACCGTGCCATGGACTTCGAAATCCGAGTTCAACCGCCTACCTCCTTCTGCAGGAGCGTTCGGACCGCCAGATGCGCGCCCGGGCTGCGCCGATCACGGGGTCTGCGACCCCGCTCCCGGCCTCGCGGTGCTCGGCACCGCCACGGCCTCATCGGCTTTGCGCGGGCGTCGCCCTGGCGATCCGACCGCCACCGAAGGCCATTTGATCTGCCTTGGGCGCCTGCGCACCCGCAATTCTGCGGCCGCAAGCGGGATCGAACGGTCCACAGTCGTGGTCGGCTTGCTGGGGCGAGGGTGCCGCAAGGCCGGCGACGACGACGCGGTGCCGAGCACCGCGAGGAGGAGAGCGAGCGCAGCAAGCGTCCGGCACAGCGCCACCGGGCATCCGGCGAGCCGCCTCGGCGCGCGGACCCAGAAATGAACTTTCACCCTCTCTGGAAGGGTTCTAAGCCAAGTTGGGTCGCAAGTATCAGGGCTCTGCGCCCCAGCCTTGCTCACCTTGACCAAGAAGCAATCCGAAATTGGCTTCGCAGGGGCAGGCGCCGACTCGGCCTCACCCAGACCCAGGCGGCTAAGCGGCTGGGCGCCTCTACGGCCGCCTGGAACGGCTGGGAGCAGTGCCGCAGTTCAGTGAGCAGGCGCTACTGGCGGGCGCTCGCCAAGCTGGTGGGCGAGCCGCCGGCCAGTCTCGTCTTGCCTACCTGAGCGGGATGTCCGGGGGTGTGTGGTCTCCTCGCCGAGAGCCGAAGATGCCAGCGGACTCTAGCGCCCTGTCGTTCTGCTAGTCACCGGGAGCACAGCACGCCGTGAAGCTCAAGTACCTCCTCTGGTTCTTCATCGCCGTGTCCATCGCGATGGTTGCGGGCGACGCTTCTTCCGCCCGAAAGGAGGCAGACGGCGGCGCCACGCCGCGCACGTTCGCCGTGATCGGCGGCTTCATGGTCTTGGGCGCTATAGGGATCAGGCGCCGCCATGCTGATCCGTAGAGCGCGGGGTAGCGCGGGCAAGGCGAATCAGGCGGCCGATCAGTCATCTCGTTTCGCTTGGTTGATCCGGCTGCCAGTGCTGCTACTCAAGGCCGCGTTCGGGATTGTCGCCTTCCTACTAGCGCGAGTTGTCAACATTGCGGGAGGGTATGCCGACACACCTGGGAGCACATGCAGGGCATGCGGACGTAGCTTCAACGGAACAGTGTGCCCGTACTGCTAGGCACTCGTGTCCGCTAGGATGCGGCTAAGCTCATCCCGAACACCTTTGGGCACGTCAGCGTCCAAGTCGACCGTAGTGCTCTCCAGGATCTCGTCAGCGAGTCTTGAGATGCGATCGAGCTTCTCCTTCGGATCTTCCATCGAGGTTCTCCAAGCAAGCAGAGAGTGTACTCAGCCTCAGAAGTCAGCCGACGAGTTGCCAAGATCGTAGGATCAGTCCGCGGCATCGACCGTTGCGCCAAGCGGACTACAGGACTGGGTAGCGCCTGAGGTTGGCATGACGAGCATAGAAAAAGGCCGCGCCACAGAAGTGGCGCGGCCTGCTCGTAGGCCAGTCAGAGTCTCGCTGAGTGACCTTAGGGGATCGTGAGTGAGCGTGTGTAGGTGAAAGCGGAGACTCCGTTGTTGTCGAAGGTCGTGAAGACGGCCTGCACTACAGTTCCGCTCGCATAGCCATAGACCGGCTGGGTGGCCTCAGCGAACAGCCCATCCTGAGAGCTGCGGTAGGCCGTTGTTCCCACCATCTTCGTGTAGGACGTCGTACCAGGCAGCATGGCGCTGATCTGCACTCGTGCTCTCGTGTCAGCGGTATCCGTGCTGTCGATGCGGGCGATCAGAGCTTGTTCAGCCCCACCGCCTAGGCCGTAGTCCTTGTTTCCGATGTAGAAGACCGTTGTGTGGGTCGTGTCGTCGGCGGTGCTGGTCTTGTCGTTGAGCAAGAACAGGCCGCCAGCCAAGAGTAGTGCGGCCAAGACAGAGCTGACCAGTACCGACTTCTTTGTCACCATGGGTTTTCTCCTTTCCTTGTTGTGACAGTGTTGTCTAGCAGCCCGACATGCCAGGCATGTCGCACCATTGGCACTCGTCAAGATCCTTGATCTTGGTGTAGTTGGTGACCTTGGTTGGCCCACATGTGGGGTTCTCCCCCTTCACGTAGACGGAAACGGTTGTGTTCCCGCTCGTGTTGGTGGTTCCCGGAGTGTGGTAGTCGCCCGCGGCAAAGCTAGTGTTGTTGCCACTGCCTTTGGCACTGGCAACCGCCTTGACGGGTGTGCCAGTACCAGTGGCTAGGACTGCTTCGCTGGGCTTGGAATCTGAGTAGGCACTGAAAGTGACTACATAGGTTCCATCGTCGCACTCGCAGGCACAGATGCTTCCACCTGGGTTAGCGCAACTTCCTGCACTGGACACGCCAGTGAGCAGGAGCAGCACGAGTGCTGCACCTAGAACTCTCATTCTCTCTCCTTCTCATTCCTTGGGTTAGCCCTTGGGTTAGCGCCGCCAACCGCTCGAGAAGATAGAGTCGGACTGCACCAATATCAACAGCCCCCTCGACTTGATGGCTCAGATTGGGGCGGCTGTGCTATCACCACCTGCACTGGGTCGCCGTTGATAGAAAGAGGGAGAGTTGCGAGGTTGTTCTAAGTGTAGCGCAGCAGGGTTGTTGCGCCGACTCTCGCTTGCTCGGGCGTGTCGGTCTGCGCGAGAACACGCATGCACTCGTTGGGTGCAGGTGAGCTTCCCCCGGTCTGGTGGACACCTCCGATAGGTGCGAAGATGCCTACGGAGGAGTCGAATGGCTCAGAGGAAGAAGCGCGTGTTCACGGCCGAGGAGAA
>JANQJW010000035.1 GCA_028281445.1 Planctomycetota bacterium
CTGGCAGGGGATCCGGCTGCCTTCGCAGGTCTCATCGCGCGACATGGACGCCGGGTCCACGACCTCGCTCGCCGCATGCTGCGCGACCGCCACGAGGCCGAGGACGTAGCGCAGCATGCCTTCCTCAATGCGTACAAAGCACTGGAGCGCTTTGACCTCGCACGCCCCTTCCGCCACTGGCTGATGCGCATCACGAGCAACCTCTGCCGCAATCGCATCGCCGCGCGGAAGGTCCGCGCGAAGGAGCTGGCGGCCACCGGCGGCGAGGAACACCCGCCCGAGCCCGAGGACGAGCGCGGCTACGCGCCGCTGCCGATCGCCACGGACGACCGGGTCCGGCGTGCCATGGAGGCCCTGCCCGAGCGCTACCGCCTCCCCGTGATCCTCAAGTACGTGCACGAGCTGCCCCTGGAGGCGATCTCCGAGATCACCGAGACGCCCGTGGCCACTGTCAAGACCCACCTGCATCGCGGCCGGGCCGCCTTGCGCGCCCTTCTCGCCGAGCCTGAAACCGGCTCGGAGGGGGGCGGTACAGAGGAGTGAGCATGGACCGAACCGACCGGACCCCTGCCGATCCGCCCTGGGAGGCCCTCGAGGCCCTGGCCGCGGGCGAGCTGCCGCCCGAGGACGAGAAGCGGCTCCGCGAGCAGCTCGCGGTCGAGCCCGGCTGGCAGCAGGCATGGCGTGAGGTGTCGAACGTGGAGTCCCTGCTGCGCGCCGAGCCCCTGCTGGCGTTGCCGCTGTCGTTCGTGCGTGACGCCATGGCCGCGGTCGTGCCGCTCGAGCGTGAGAAGCCCTGGCGCGTCTTCGCGCGCGTCGCCGCGGCGGTGCTGGTCTTCTGCGCGTCGTGGTTCGCCTTCTCCGGACAGACGCCCGCGCTCGCCGACGCCGGACCGCGGCCCGAGCTTGTCGTCGAGATGCCGGAGCTGGCGCCTCCCGTAACCGTCAAGTTCGCGCGAAGCGAGGAGACGACCACAAACATCCTGCGCGCGGGCGGCGGACTGCTTCTGGTAGTCGCGGGTGTCGTACTGGCACGGCGCTGGAACCGTGCCGCTGTCGGAGGAACCGCATGATCACCATCGCCGCACAGCTGCAGGAACTGCTCGTCATCCTCCTCGTGGTCGTCCTGTCACTGATCGGGGCGGTGGGCTTCGGCGCCGTAGCGTTGCTGTTGCGCGCGATCCTGCCGGGCGTCGCCGACTTGGCAGACGCCTCCCTCGCACGGCTCGACACGCGGCGGCTACTGCTCTCCGGGATCCTGCCGCTGGTCGGCGCTGCCCTGCTCGGCTCCGCGGCGGAGGGGGCCGGGAACGAGGTGTTCGCCGGCGCCGTCGCGATCCTCGTGTTCCTCCCGCTGGCCCTGGCGCTCGTCGTCGGCGCCATGGGGGCAATCCCCCATCTCGGCGGCCAGGTCCTTCGATCCGGCGTGGAGGCCTCTCCCCTGGCCCGCGCCAGCGCCGGAGGCCTGGTCACCGGGCTCGCCATGGTCAGCTGGCTGCTGCCGCCGCTGGGCGTGCTGGTGACGGTCCTGCTGGCCGGCTGGTGGGTCGGGATCGGCCTGGGCGGCGTAGCCGGGCGATCCCCGAAAACGCCCGCGGAAGCCTAAATCCCGCCAAAACAGATCCCGCGGTGGCGTCGCGAGGTTGGCGTAGGATCGACGCGGATGAGTGCGTTAGGCGACCTCGCTCTGCGTCTGTCCGAAGCGACCGACATCGCCACCGCTGCCGAGCGGCTGGCCGAGCACCTTCGGACGACGATTCCCCAGAGCGCCGCGCGGGTGTACCTGCTCGGGCCGGGGGACAAGTGCGCCGCGTGCCCGCGCAGCGAGGACTGCCCGGTCCAGGACCGCTGCTTCCACCTCGAGGCGAGCCAGGGACAGTTCGGGCGCCCGACCATGCTCGACCAGCGGGTCCCGCGCGTCGGCACGGTCTGGGGCCGTGTCTTCGGCGCGGACCAGAGCCGCAGCCCGGGCGACGACGAGGTGCCGGAGCTCGATGCCCCTGAAGTTGGGGCGCCGGAAGGCGATGCCGGCGCGTACACCCCGGTCCTGCTCCCCATGGACGCCGGTGGGGAGACGGTGGGCGTGGTCGGCGTGCGCTTGCCCGCCGATGTCGCTGCAGAGACCGAGCGCGACATGCAGGTCGCGGCGTTCCTCACGGCGACCGCGATCCGGCTGCTCCGCAGCCTGAGCACGGCGAACCGGCGCTTCGAACAGCTGCTCCTCGTCAACGAGCTCGGGCGCAAGGTCAACTCGATCCTCAACGACGAGCTGCTCTTGCGGCAGGCGGCCGTGGACATCCACCGTACGTTCGGCTTCCACAACGTGATGATCTTCATGATCGACGACACGCGCACGAGCCTCGAGCTCAAGGCACAAGCCTCGCGCTTCGCCAACCCCGTCCGCGTGCAGGAGCGCGTGGAGCTCGGCGAAGGGGTGATCGGCCGCGTGTTCCGTACAGGCCGTACCGAGACGATCGAGGACGTAACCACCGAGACGGACTACGTCCGGTGGTACGCCGACACGAAGAGCGAGATTGCGGTCGCCATCCAGATCGGCGGCATGATCGAAGGCGTGCTCAACGTGGAGTCGGACCGCCTGGGCGCATTCGGCCCGTCGGACCGGCTGGTCCTGGAAACGGTGGCCAACCAGCTCGCGATCGCCATCGAGAACGCGCGCTTGTTCAGCATGGTCAAGGAGCGCGAGGACCGCTACCGCACGCTCGTCGAGTCGAGTCCCGGCGCGGTCATGCATATGGATGCCTCCGGCCGCCTCATCTACGCGAACCCGACGGCGACCGAGATCACGGGCTACGAGAAGAGCCAGCTCCTCACGCGCTTCTCGGGCCTGCCCGAGCTGGCCCTGGACGAAGACCGCGAGGAGCTCGCAGGCGCGATTGCCGACGCGCTGCGCGGCGTCCCCCATCGCGACCTCGAGTTCCAGCTCCGGCATGCCGATGGAACGCATCGCTGGGTCAGCGCGGCCCTGCAGCCGCTCGTCGGCGAGCAGGGAGATCCGAAGGGTGTCGTCGTGCTCGCACGCGACCGCACGCGCGAACGCGAGCTGCAGGACCAGCTCAACCAGTCCGAGAAACTGAGCGCGATCGGCACGCTCGTGAGCGGCGTCGCGCACGAGCTCAACAACCCGCTGGCGGGCATCCTGGGCTTCGCCCAGCTCCTGCTCGCACGGCAGCCGGAGGACTGGGGACGGCGCGACATCGAGAACATCGAACTCAACGCACGCCGTTGCCAGCGCATCGTCGAAAACCTGCTGGCCTTCGCGCGGCAGAGCCGCATGACAAAGCGGCGCGCGAACCTAAACGAGGTCATCGGCTCGGTGCTCAACCTCAACGAGTACCAGTTCCGCATGGACAACGTGGAGATCGAGCGCGACTTCGACGCCGACGTGCCGGCCTTCCCGATCGACGTCAATCGCCTGCAGCAGGTCTTCATCAACCTGGCATCGAACGCGCACCAGGCCCTGCTCCACAGCAAGCGCACGGAGCGGCGAATTCGGTTCGAGACGAGGCTCAGGGATGACGTCGTCGAGATCCGCGTCTCGGACAACGGCCCCGGCATTCCGAAGGAGGCCCGCTCCCACATCTTCGAGCCCTTCTACACGACCAAGGAGTCGGGGACGGGGCTCGGCCTCGGCATCTGCTTCGGCATCGTCGAGGAGCACGGCGGCACGATCATCCTGGAGGAGACGACGGATGCGGGCACGTCGTTCCTGATCCGCATACCGGCCGAGGAAGCGCGTGAGTATCCCGTCGAGGCACCGAGCGTGGCGCCGCGCCCGGCCTCTTCTGCCGGCGAGGGGCTGCGCGTCCTGGTTGTGGACGACGACACGTACGTGTGCGACGTCGTCTCGCGCGTCCTAACGAATCACCGCTACACGACCGAGGTCGCACACAACGGCGAGGATGCCCTGAAGCGTCTCGGCGAGAACCCGTTCGATGTCGTGCTCACCGACGTGCGTATGCCGGGGGACTACGACGGCATCGATCTGCACGACCGCGTCATCGCCCAGGATCCGGCGGGCGCGCGCCGCATCATCTTCATGACGGGCAACCTCCTCGACGGCCGCACGATGGACCGACTCGAGAAGCTGCACGTGCGTTGCGTCGAGAAGCCCTTCGACATCCACGAGCTTGCCGGTGTCGTCAACGACGTCGCGGCCGGCGCGAGCGGCGTGGCGCAGGTCCAGTTGCTCACGAGACCTCCACTGGAGGGCAACGGCGGTCTCGCGCCGGAGAGCCCGAACGGGGACCTGTCCGCAGTCGATCCGGTGCCCGTCGAGCGCGCGGACCCGGAATCCGGAGAGTCGCGGTAAGGGGTTGGCGTTCGGCGTCGTTCTCCGTATCACGCACCCATGGCAACGACGTACTGGGACTACATCCGGGTCGAGGAGCTTCTCCGCCTCCAAGGGGGCATCGACGACGACGAGACGAAGCTCTCCGACCACGAGGTGGTCTTCATCGTCGTGCACCAGGTCTTCGAGCTCTGGTTCAAGCTGGCACTGCGTGAGCTCGCCTCGATGCGCGACCTGTTCAAGATGGACTTCGTACCGGACACGAAGCCCGCGGACGCCGCCGCCAGCCTCGATCGCTTGACGCGGATCTTCCGCGCCGCCGTCGGACACTTCGACGTCGTGGAGTCCATCCGCACGCGCGACTACCTGGACTTCCGTGACAAGCTCTTCCCCGCAAGCGGTTTCCAGTCCGCGCAAATGCGCGAGCTCGAGACCCTGCTGGGCCTTCCGAGCGACGCCCGCATCGGCCTGGCGGCGGAAGGGCGCTACCTGCAGGCGCTGAAGGACCCGAGCGGCGGTCCGTCGCCGGCCTACGACCGCGTCGTCGAGCGCCTCGACGACAAGCCATCGCTCCTGACGGCCGTAGGCACGTGGCTCTCACGCACGCCCATTCGCTGCTCGACGCCGTCCGACGAAGGTGATGCCGCGGTGGTCGACGGCTTTCTCGAGGAGTACATGGAGTCCCTTTCCAGGTCCCACGAGCGCACGATCCAGGAGATCCTCGCCGCGGACGCGGGCGACGAAGCGAAGGTCCGCGGGCGCTATGCCGCCGAGCACGAGCAGGCGCGCACGTTCTTCTTCCACGAGGACCGTACGCTTCGCCGGATCCGCGCGGCCGTGCTCTTCATCGAGAGCTACCAGGACCTTCCGCTCCTGGCGTGGCCGCGCAAGGTGCTCGCTCGGATCGTGGAGTTCGAGCAGTCCGTGATCATGTTCCGCCAGCGCCACGCGCGGATGGTGGAGCGGGTGATCGGTCGCCGTCCGGGTACCGGCGGCAGCTCCGGCGTGGACTACCTTGATGAAACCGCGATCAAGTACCGCGTGTTCAAGGATCTCTGGACCGTGCGGACGTTCCAGGTCCAGGCCGCCGATCTCCCCCCGCTCGACAACGCGGCCTTCTACGACTTCCAAGCAGGGAACGGGGCCTAGAGGGCGACTGCGTTGCTCAACTGAAGCTGGTCACGCACCCATAGAGGATGGCGAGGATCGCAATCAGGATCCCCTGGCCGACCTTCTTCCCAGGGGCCTTCAGCCGGCGACTCCGAATGGCCTCCCACGACGTCCACGGGCGCTTGCGCCTTCGCGCGCGCTTGAAGGGACTCGTGTTCACGTCCGCAGCAGGCTCGGAGACAGGCGGCGGCGCATCGGGGTACGGCGGGGTCTCAGGCTCGATCTCGAAGCCCGGATCGGGTTCGGACCGGAGCTGCGGAGGAGGCGGAGCGTAGGCCTCAAGCGGGTCGGAGTCGGGTGCTGCGTGCGGAGCGCTGGGAACGGGATCGGGTTCGGGTGCTGAGTGCTGGGTGCTGGGAACGGGTTCGGGTACTGGGTACTGGGTGCTGGGTTGGGTTGGTGCGAAGCGGTCTTCGCGCCACGCCTGGAAACGGCGGTCGAGCACAGGCGCGATCGCATCCACCGTTTCCCACGTATCGGGAACGTGATAGAGGCTTGGGCGATGCGCCTTGAGCGTGGCTTCGTAGTCCTCCAGGTACCGCCCCGTCACGTAGTACGACTCCGCGAAGTCGTCACCCGCATTGCCAAGGTGCTCCTCGGCCAGTCTGCCCTCCATGTACTGCAGCAGGTAGTCCCGGCCGGAGTAGAAGCGGCGCTGGAGGCGCGCGAACTCCTGTGGGCGGTCCTTCTCGTGGATGTCGCTCGTGAGTCCGCGCTCCACGCACCAGGCGAAGAAGACGCCGATGTGCGTCGCACCGGCCTTGCGCGGAACGTCACCGGGCAGACGGCTGCGGTGTTCCTGGTAGTCGTCGTAGACCCGTCCCATTGGCGCGGGACCATTCCAGCACAACCCGGAGCGGATGTCTGCTAGCGCGCCGGCTTCTTCTGACGGAGGTAGTCGGCGGCTTTCTGTGCGAGTTCGCGCACACCGGCATCGACCATCTCGTTCTCGGCGAAGCGGTCGAGCTGCGGCGCGAGTCCGTCGTCCCCATAGCGCACGATCAGCTTCAGGGCCTCGCGCTGCGACTTGGGATTGACGAACTTCTCGAGCCGGCCGGCATACCCCGCGGCGACCGCACGCTCTTCATTCTTCTGGACGCTTCGCTGCAGGCCCTGGTGCGCGCGGAGGCGCACATGCCGGTCCTCGTGGTCGAGCCCCGTGAAGAGCGCCTCCACCACGTCTCCAGACTTCTCGCGCAACTCGCCGAGAGCCTTGTAGACGACGCGCGGGTCCTGGCCGGATGCGCTCGAGAGCTCGATCAGCTTGCGCTCGACCGCGGGCGTCACCTTGAGCCCCGAGAGACCATGGAGCGTCCCAAGCCGGACGCGCGGATTCTCATCGGCGAGCAGCGCCACCACGGCATCGGCGGCTTCGCCTGCGATCGCCCGACCTCCGTAGAGCCCAAGCAGGCGTGCGCTGTGCTGGCGCACGACCGGCGCGGGATCCTTCGCGCTCTCGATGGCTACGCGTAGGTCCGCGTTCTCCTTCTCGACGGAGAAGAGCGCGTACAGTGCGGAGCGCCGAATCCCGCCGTTCTGCGAGCGGAGGTGCTCTTGGACGACCTGCTGGAAGATACTCTTGTCCACCTCGGCGTCGCGCAGCGAGAAGAGCGCGCTCAGCGTGTACTCGATGAGCATCTCGTCCGTGCCCTCAAGCGCCTCGCCAATCTCGCGCAAGCCCTCGGCGCGCTGCGCCGGATCCTCGACCTGCATGACTTTGCGCAGCATGGCCGTGGCCGCTGCCACTGCGGCGTTGCGCCGGTCGGTCTCGGCCCTCGCGCGTTCCGCAGCAGTGCGAGCGGCTTCGTCGTCGGCCGGCTTGGGCGGCGGCGTCGTACCGGGCGAGGTCGCCGGGGCCGTCTCCTCAGCGGGCGTGACGGCAGGTGCCGACGCCGAACCGATGAGGACAGGGTCGGCCTGCTTCAGGCGCGCGATCTCGTCCTGGAGCTCGTCGATCGTTTCCTCGAGCTCGATCGTGGTCGGCGGCGCGACGTCCGCCTCGTCCCTCCCCCCGAGCCACATCACAAGCCACGCGGCGTTGCTCGCGCACAGCAACACGACGGCGATCCATCCAGTCTTGGACATGCGGACAGGATACGTCAGATCAATGGCGCGGGTTGGTGGACCATCGCGGGCTTGCCGGTCTCTAGCACGCGCAGGACCTCTCGCTCGTAGCGGCCGTCCCGGTGGATCGTCTCGCGCGTGAGCTCGACGTCGCCGGAAGACCAGTCCTCGCCACGCCGGAACGTCGGTTGCGTGATCACGAACGCCTCGCCAGTGTCCTCGACCACCGGCTCGCGCCCGACGTTCCACTTCTCGGCGTTCGCAGCGATGTAGACGCCGTAGAAGGCACGCTCGCCGTCGTGGAACTCGAGCGGCGTGCTGCGCTCGAGTGCCGCGAGCGCGTCATCGCGCTTCAGCTCCACATCAGCCAGGAGCCGGCGGTACGCCAGCGCCTTGTCCTCGGTGTCGATCGGCCGTAAGACACGGCGCAACCCGCTCATGGTGTCGACGAAGCGGCCATGACGATCGACGACGTGGGACTCCCCCATCGGGGGACTGATGTGCTTGTAGTGCCAGAACCGCACCGTTGTGCCCTTCGTCAGCACGGGGCTCTCGAGCGGCCGGGCCCACTGCTTCTCGTTGATGTCGGCCTGCCCGACTCCGCTGCACCCGGCCAGGAGGCTCAATGCGACAACGACGACGACGACGACGCGCATGAGCGCCTCCCGCTAGCCGCCGATGTCTACATCGCCGGCTCAGCCGCCAATGTACGACATCTCCACCTTCGGCAGGTCCTGCGTATCGTCCGAGCGTACCTCGGAGTAGCGATCGGTGCGCTCGGACCAGATCGCCGTGATCGCTTCGCGGAGACCGTCGACCGTTGCGTTCTCTTCGCGGATCAGCGATCTGAGGTCGTGGCCTTTCGCAGCGAACAAGCAGGTGTAGAGCTTGCCGTCGGCGCTAAGGCGCGCGCGGTGGCAGCCGCGGCAGAAGGGCTGCGTCACCGACGAGATGAAGCCGACCTCGCCCTCGCCGTCTTCGTATCCGTAGCGGCGCGCTACCTCGCCTTCGTAGTTCGCCGCGAGCGGCCGCAAGGGCAGCTCCGCAGTGATTCGCTGGAACAGCTCACCCGACGGCACGACGTCCTCGAGACGCCAGCCGTTCTTCGTGCCGACGTCCATGTACTCGATGAAACGCAGAATCACCGGCTTGGTACGGAAGTGCCGGGCCATGTCGACGACGTGTTCGTCGTTCACGCCGCGCTTGACTACCATGTTCACCTTGACGGGCGTGAGACCCTCATCGATCGCCGCGTCGATGCCCTCCAGCACGCGCGCAACCGGAAACTTCACGTCGTTCATCGCGCGGAACGTCTCGTCGTCGAGCGAGTCGAGACTCACCGTCACGCGGTCGAGCCCCGCCTCGGCCAGCATGGGTGCCTTGCGGGCAAGGAGCGACGCGTTCGTCGTGAGCGCCACGTCCTCGATGCCCTCGATCTTCTTGAGGCCCCTGATCAGCCAGTCGATCTCTTTGCGCAGCAGGGGCTCGCCGCCCGTGAGCCGCACCTTGCGGACGCCGAGCGCGGCGGCGGCCTTCACCACCATGCCGATCTCGCCAAACTTCAGCAGCTCTTCGCGCTCCATGAATGTGAAGTCGCTGCCGAACGCCTCCTTGGGCATGCAGTACGGACACCGGAAGTTGCAGCGGTCCGTGACCGAGATCCGAAGATCCCGAAGGGGCCGGCCGAGGGTGTCACGCAGCTCGCTCACGACGTGATGATACGGACCCTACGGCGCGAACGTGTCGGAGAGCGCGGTGCTCACCGGTCCGGCCTCGCTCGCCGTGACGTCCAGCTTCCAATACACACTGCGAACGCGGCAGTCGCCGTCGTCCTGGCACACGTAGTAGAGCACCCGCACGTGGACGTCGTGGCGGCCTGGCGTCAAGGCGGGTAGGGCGACAGACGGGTTCAAGGTCGATACCGCGACATTTGCGGATTTCGCGCCGATGCGGACTCGCATCGCCGAGGGCGCCCCTTCGGTCAACTTCCACCCGTCGGGCAGCCTGAGCGTAATGGTGACCGGCACCTTTGCGCCGGCGCGCACCGGCGCTTGGACCGGTGTGTTGTACACGGTGTCCGGCAGCTCGGGCCACTCCCCGCCCATGCCGCCTGCCTTGGCGTGAGACTGCGGAATCGGAACGCCTGTGAGCTTCAGGCTCCGGACGAGGCTCTTCTCGAGATCGATCGTGCGGATGACGTGGTTGTTGGTGTCGGCCACATAAAGCGTCCTGCCGTGTGCCGCCAGCCCACCGGGCTCGGCAAACTGCTCGCCTCGGAACACGTTCGTCAATCCGTGGCCGCCGACGCCCTTGTATTGCACGACTTCGCGGGTCTTGCGGTCGAGCGTCTTGATCTTGTGGTTGTAGCTGTCGGCCACGTACAGCGTGTCGTTGTGCCACAGGACGTGGAGCGGATGCTGGAACCGGCGCCCGAGGCCCTTGCCGTCCTCGTCGCCAAAGTGGAAGAGGTCCTTGGGTTTCTCCGATCCGCCGGCAACCGTCTCGACGCCGCCGTCAAGCCGCATCCGCACGACGGCACTCGACTCACTGTCGGCAACGTAGAGGTGGCGGCCGTCCCATGTCAGCCCCGAGGGCTGCGCGAACGCCGCCTTCAGCCGGTCGGCGTGATCGAGCCGGCGTTCGGTGCCGTCCCCAGCGAAGTGCGCCACCGCCATGGTCTTTGGGTTGATGGTCCACAGCGTGTGACTGCCGGCCATGGCGATGTAGCCGGTGTCGCCGACGAAGAGGATGTCCCAAGGCGAGCTGAGCTCCGTGGTCTTGCCCGCATACGGGCCGCGTCCCTTGAGGCGAAAGAGACGCCGGTGGTTGCCCTGCTTGCCCGTGCCGGCAACAGTGGCCACAGCGCCCGTCGCGACGTCGATGCGTCGCAGGGCATGGTTCTGTGTGTCGCAGACCCAGACGGCACCGTCGTAGACGGTCAAACCCTGAGGGCGGAAGAAGCGCGCTTTCGTACCTGTACCGTCCTCGAGCCCGCGCGCCCCGTCGCCGAACGCACGAAGGAAGCGACCGTCGGCACCGACCTCGAGCACCCGGTTGTGATTCGAGTCGGCGATCCAGAGCCGCTTTCCGCCCTCGGTGGCCGCCACCTTGCCGGGATACGCAAGCGCCCCGGACGGACGAGAAGCCGATTCGGGCTTCAACGGCAACGGCTTCGCATCCAGCGCGCCCTCGATCCTGCCGTAGTGTTCGAGACAGGCCGCGATGAGCGCGTCGAGGTCAACACGATTGCCTTCGCCCGAGAGCGTGCCGAGCAACTTCCCGTCGGGCGTGATCACGGCAAAGGTCGGCCACGCACGCGCGCCGTACGAACGCCAGATCTTGAAGTCTGCGTCGTTCACTACCGGGTGTTTGATCTCGTAGCGCCGAATCGCCTCGCGGATGTTCTCCGCGTCCTTCTCGTTCGTGAACTTGGCGCTGTGCACGCCCACGACGGCGACGGCCTTGCCCGCGTACTTCTCCTCGAGGTACTCGAGATCCGGAAGCACATGAATGCAGTTGATGCAACAGTAGGTCCAGAAGTCGAGGATGACGACCTTGCCCAGCAGATCCCCGTGAAGGGTGAGCGGCTCTGACACGTTCAGCCACTCGCGGCCCGCCTCGAACTCGGGGGCACGCTCCGCCTCGGCGAGACGTGTCTTGATCACGCCGCGCGCCCACTCCATGACGTCGGACGGCACCTCCTCGGCGAGCGCTGTCGCGGGCACAAGCAGCAGAACGACGACCAGGGAGATTCGCATGGCGGCAATCCTACGAGCCCGAGTGGGACTGCCCGCTTGCGCGGGCGACAAAAGGAGCCCGGTTCGATTCATCACCCTTGCACGGGGTGTCGTGCGGCCTCCGGATACGGGGCTGCAAGGTGATGAAATCGCGAACCGGGCTCCGTATCCCGCGTGGCCTCTCGGGTAGGTCGTTCGCAGGCGGTGACGTATCCTGCCACCATGCCCTCGACCACCGGAGAACGCCTGGCGTCGCTGCGCCACCTCATCGGGGACACGCGCCTGCTTGCGATTCCCGTCCGCTTCCGGGATCGCGAGATCACGGTCCATGCCAAGTACGAGATCCAGAACTTCACCGGCAGCATCAAGGACCGCATGGCGCTGCACATCATGGAGGCCGCATACGCCGCCGGCGCCGTTGCGCCTGGCGACCTGATCGCGGAGGCGACGAGCGGGAACACGGGCATCTCGTTCGCGGCGGTCGGCCGCGCGCTCGGCCACGACGTGCGGATCTACATGCCCGACTGGATGAGCCGCGAGCGCGTCCTCGTGATCGAAAGCCTGGGTGCGACGATCGTGCCTGTGACTCGTGAGGAGGGAGGCTTCGTCGGGAGCATCGAACGCGTCGAACGGTACGCGTCCGAGCACGATCACGTCTTCACGCCGCGCCAGTTCGAGAGCCCCTTCAACGTCGAGGCGCACGCATTGACGACGGGCCCCGAGCTCCTCGCCCAGATGAAGACGCTCGGCCGCGTACCCACGGCGTTCGTCGCCGGCGTGGGCACGGGCGGGACGGTGACGGGCGTAGGACGCTTCCTCCGGGAACACGTGCCGGACGCCACGGTGCACCCGCTCGAGCCGGCCAACTCCCCCACGCTGAGAACAGGCAAGCGCGTCGGCAAGCACCGAATCCAGGGCATCAGCGACGAGTTCGTTCCGGCGATCGTGCATCTCGACGAACTCGACGACATCGTCGACGTCTGGGATGGGGATGCCATCCTGATGGCTCAGCGGCTGGCCTCGGAGCTCGGGCTCGGTGTCGGCATCAGCTCGGGAGCGAACTTCATCGGGGCGCTGAAGATCGCGGTGACGCAGGGCGACGACGCCGCGGTCGTCACCGTGTTCTGCGACAGCAACAAGAAGTACCTCTCGACGGACCTCTGCCAGGACGAGCCCGCGCGTGACGACTACCTCACGCCCGATGTCGAGTTGCTTGGCTGCGACGTCGTACCCGCGGTGGGTCTCGCGTGGCCCGAGCCGAGTGCTCCGGCTTGAGCGAGCGCCGGATCAGCCGCGTGCGTGCCGGCGCGGCGTCAGCAGCGTGGCCGTCCCCGTTTGGTCCCAACGGCGCGCCGTGACCGAGGGCTGCTCCCCGAAGTGTCGCCGGTACATCGCGCCCAGACGGCTCTGGTCACGGAAGCCGGCGGCACGTGCGGCTGCTCCGACGCGCCCGCGCCCGCGCGGCCGCATGATCATGTCGGTCCGGAACGCATGCATGCGCGAGAGCAGGTCGTACTCGTACGGCCCCAGCCCGATCCAGTCGGCGAAGGCCTTGTAGAGCGTGCGCTGCGAGACATCCAACGCGGCGGCCATGTCCTTGACACATAGGCGCTCGCCGGCCGGATGGAACTCGAGATACTCGAGGCCCTGGGAAAAGAGCTTTGCGCTGCGCGGCGCAGCGAGCGGACTCACCGCGTCACTGAAGTCCGACCCGAGGATTCCCGCCAAGCCCAGGAGCAGACGATCCTGGAGCGCGCGCAGCTGCGCCTCGTCGACGTCCTGGTTCTCGAAGAGGAACTCGGCCGTGCGGGTCGCCGTGCGGATCACGTTGCGGATGGCAGCGGGGGCCGCTTGTACGACGCCGAGGGCTTCGCGCGGCCAACCGAAGCTGTCGACCAGGTGCGGTGCAACGTCGATCTCGAGTACGCGCCGGCCCGGCGGCGCAATGAACTCGACCTCCTTGGTGGTGTTTCGAATCGTCGGCAGCTCTAGGGGGATCTCGCGGCCGTTGATGCGAAGCGGCTCGGCCTCTCCGGTCGTGAAGTGCAGCGCGAGCAGACCATCTGTTCGGACCTCGCGACCGAGAAGGCGGGTTCCGTATTGCCACTTGTAGATCTGGATATCCGGCAGGACGGCGCGGCGACCGTGAATGCCGAGCCGGCCCGGCTCCAGTTGAAGGCACTCTCCGTCTCAATAGGACGATGTCGTCGCGTAGATCTCGTCGACATCGTCAATGAACACTTCATCAGGAATCTGGGACATTTGCGGAAAGGTACGTGCCTTTCGGGGATCGCCGCAAGCTTTCTGACCTCGGCTGTCTCGCAACGTCCCAATCGAACGAAACGCCCGAAGGCGTCAGTTCCGATAGTCGCGATGGCAGTCCGTGCAGAGCTGGAGTGTGGCCTTGTACCGCTTCGTGGCTTCCGCCTTGTTGCCCGCCCGCAACGCCTTCTCGAGCGCAATCACCTCTCGCTCCGAGGCCTTCAAATACTCGATGAAGACATCGCCATGGGCCTTGCTCTCGGGGTCGTTGCGGGCCATCTCGCGGAACAGCTCCCAGAGCATGCGGGCCTCGTGCGGCGGGCTGATGTCCGGGTGCTTCGGCGGGACCTCCCAGTCGGCCTTGAGCGCGTGCTTGAGATTCGTCCAGCGGTTGTTCATGTCGACCATGCCCGCGAGCACGCCCTTGGGCAGCACCTTGGTCGGCAGATCGGCGGAGACGGAACCCAACTCGTTCGAGGAGGGCCGCTCGAACTCGCGCACGGCCTTCCAGAGGCCGGGATAGTTGGGGCTCGTGCCGCTCACGCGCAACCCCCCCACCGCTTCGTCAGGCGAGACGCCGTCTTCGTTGATCCGGCAGAGCATTGCAGCCGCCGGGCCGCGATGCGTTCCGTGATGGCAATGCACGAAGATCGGCCCGTCCGAAACGCGCGCGGCCTTGACGATCTTGAGCGCCTCTTCGCGGCTCATGCCGTCGTAGCCGATCGGCACATGGATGTAGCGCAGCCCGTACTTCTCGGCGCGCTCGACGTCGGGAATGGCGCCGTCGACGCTGAGCACGGTCTTGTAGCCCAGTGCCGCAAGGTTCCGGAAGGCCGCGTCGCCTTCGGGTTGGGCCCCTTGACCGACGCGGTCGGACCAACGGATGTAGCGGTCGAGCCCCTCGGGCTCGCCCATCCCGATGTAGCTGACGCCTTCGACGCGCGAAGGATCCTCGCCGACCTCGGGCGGCTCGCCACCGCAGCCACCGCCTGCGGCAAATGCCGCAGCAAGGAGCAAGGGAAGGGCGGGCCAGATGCGCATGGGCCGTCGCGGTTGCAAGCGCCGTTCCCTTGAGCGGCCCGCAGGAATCCGGGGCTCGGGGAGATCGGGCGTCTCGCCCGAGCAGCACCTGTCCCCGAACCGTAACACCCGGCGCTACGAGCCGGTCGTCTGCTCGGCGAGGCCGTTCTCGATGTCCAGGACCTCGAGCTCGCGGACCTGGCCGTCGATGGTGAGCTTCACCGTGCTGCCCGCACTCTGCCCCATCAGGGCCTGCCCGAGCGGCGTGAGGTAGTTGATGATCCCGCGCGCGACGTCGGCGTCGGGCGGGCCGAGGAGCGTGTACGTGAGCTCGTCCCCGCCGCTGTCCCGCAACTTGACGCGCGAGCCGACCGACACGGCGTCGGTGCGGACGATGTCCGGTGCGATGGGAACGGCGCGCGCCAGCTCGCCGCCGATCTGGTCGGCCTTGGCTTGCAGGAGCGACTGCTTCTCACGCGCAGCGTGGTACTCGGCGTTCTCGCTGAGGTCACCGAACTCGCGCGCACGTGCGATCTCGGCAGCGTTGGCCGGCATCTCCTCGTTCATGATCCGGTCCCGCTCGGTCTTCAACCGCTCGATGCCGGACGCCAACATGTAGATCTGCGCCTGCTGCACCTCTTCGTCTTCTTCGATCGCGCCTGCCCCGGGCCCTTCCTTGAGCGCCGTGGGGTGCACGCGCAGGACGACGTCCTGCAGCTTCTCGAGCGCACGCGCCTTGAGCGCGCGGTTCTGCCCGAGCATGGACAGCAGATGATGAGCCGCGGCCTCGTCCGCCGCCTCCGACGCTTCCTTCACGACGGCACACGTCTTCTGCGTGAGGATCTCGGTGAGCTTCGTCACGCCCTTCTTGTCCGACGCGCTGGGATGGCGGCGAACGCGATACTCGACGGCATCGAGCACCTTGAGCAGGCGCTGCACGAGCGGCAAGGCCTCGTACTCGCGACCGGTCAACTTGCCGGCGACGAGGCGCTTGAGGTACCAGGCGTAGAGGTTGGGCAGCTGCGCCGGGCGGCTGTCGATCTGCTTGAGCAGGCTCTCGAGCTGGTCGCCCTGGTCGATAGCCGGCAGCGTCTCCAGCGCAACGCGAGCTGCCTCCGGGTCGTCGCCGAGGGCGACCGACACCAGCTTCTCGCCACCACCTTCGACGTGGCGTGCCATCGCCTCTGCCGCGCGTCCGCGCGTGGCGTCATCGACGATGCCGCGGATGACCTCTACGGGGTCCTTGGCGGCGTTGAGCGCCTCCGCGAGCCCCTCGTTGGGATCGCGCCCCGTGAGATCGGCGAGCAACAGCTCCCAGCCGACCTTCTCGGCCGGATCGTGCGTCATCCCGAGCTCGCGCTCGACGGCCGCAGCGAGCGTCTGCTTCGCGTCTTCGTCCGACGCCACGACGGTCAGGAGGTCGCGCACGGCCGTCTGGCGGCCGGAGGACGTCGCCGAGCCCTTGAGCGCTCGCTCGACCTGCGTGGCGAAGTCCGTCTGGGCGATGTCGTGGAACTCGACGCGCGGATCGCGGCCCGGCCCGACCTCGAACCGGGGATCGAGCAGCGCCTGCTTCTTGGCCTCCTTCCACCACGTGCTCCAGGAGGACGCCGCGACGGCATCCGGCACGAGTGACTCCTTCACGTTGCGGAGCGGCGCGCTGTTGTTGTAGCGCGCGAGCACCTGGCGGATCATCTCCAGCGGCTCGGCCTTGGCGCGTTTGCGCAAGCCCCGAGGATCCGACATCGCCTGGACACGGATGTCGTTCTCATCGAGGCGCTCGAGCAGTCGGGCTGCGGCGTCGATGTCCATCTCGTGGCCGGGCCGCGTGCGGAAGTCGATCACGCACTTGCCGCGATCCGGGTCGTACTCCACGACCTTGCCGACGCCCCAGCCCGACTTGTGGAACACGAACGCGTCCATCTCGATCTGGAGGAAGCGCAGCAGGTCGGCGACCTGCGTATCGAGCTCCGTGAGCGCGCCACCACGCACGCCGCTCTTCTCCAACATCAGCTCGAGATCCGCGCGGTCCGCGTGCGCCGCCTGGGACGACTCGACGACCGACTGGCGGAGCGTCCCGTCGTCCGGTGCGTACGACGCGATCGCGCCGTACACGGGAATCAGCGCAGCGTGCTTCTCGTTCTCCTTGAGGGAGTCGACGAGCAGACCGAGCAGCGCCCCTGCATTGCGCCGGCCACCGGGCTGACGCGAAGCCAGGTCCGCAGCCTCGATGAAGGGTGTCGGATCCGAGGGGTTCGCCTCGAGCAGTTCGAACCAGATGCGTTCCGTGCCGTCGATGTCCTTCGCCAGGATCGCACGACGCAAGTCGTCCCACCGTGCCATGTACGGATTCTCCGAAGCGTTGTAACGAGAAAGAAAGCGTGCCTACGGACACCTCCCGTTCGAGGCGGTGCCCGAGAACGAACCCGGCGGCCTCCGTAGAGACCGCCGGGTTCGCGAACTGGTACGCCCAAGAGGACTCGAACCCCTATCCCCGGCTCCGGAGGCCGGTGCTCTATCCATTGAGCTATGGGCGCTCGAACGGGCCGGGCATTCTACGTGCCGTGCCCGTGAAGGTCACGGCGACGACGGGCCCCGATTTCGATGGATCAGGGGTAGTAGCGCCGGCGCGGGCGCTCCGTGGGTCGGGCGCTGCCTGCGGCTCCCTCGCCGCTCGACGCGCGACGGCCCGTGCTGCGCTGCGGACGTCCGGACTTGGTGGCCCCGCGACCGCCGGGGCGCCGCGGACCGGCGGCCTTCTTCGCCGGCCGGCGCCTGCGCTTCTCGGGGGGCGGGAGCTCCGCGTCCCACATCTCCCGGTTCGCCTCGTAGAGGCGCTCGGCTTCATAGACGAACCGCAGGTCCGCAGGCGAGAGGACCTCGCACCGGCCCTCGGGCAGCCCCTCGAGCACCAGCGGGCCGATGCGCGTGCGCCGGAGCCGCTTCACCTTCAGCCCGACCTTCGCGAAGACGCGCCGGATCTCGCGGTTGCGGCCCTCGAAGAGGACGAGTGCCAGCCGCGTCTCGCCGCGCTTGGGGTCGTACTCGATCGGCCGCACCTTCGCCGGCGAGGACTTGCCCTCGGCGAGCCAGACGCCCGCCTCGAGCTTGGTCACGTGCTGGCGCGTCACGCGCCCCCGCACGAACACCTCGTAGACCTTCTCCACGCGGTAGCGCGGATGGCAGATGATGTTGGCGATCGTGCCGTCGTTCGTGAGCAGGATCAGGCCGCAGCTCTCGGCGTCCAGCCGCCCGACCGTGTACACGCGCTGACGCTTGTCCGGCACGAGATCCATGGCGCGCGGGCGGCCGCGCTCGTCGGAGTTGGTGCAGATGTAGCCCGCGGGCTTGTTGAGCAGGTAGTAGACCTTGCGCTCGGGCCGCACCTTCTCGCCGTCGAACGCCACGGTGTCGACGCCGGGCGTGACCTTGATGCCCATCTTCGTGACTTGCTTGCCGTTGACGCTGACGCGGCCCTGCTTGATGAAGGTCTCGCACTCGCGCCGCGAGCCGGCTCCGGTAGAAGCCAGGAACTTGTGCAGCCGCTCGGGCTGGGACCCCGCCTCGCTCGTTGCGGGACGCTGCTTCGAATCGCTCATTGGACACTCTTTCTCGCCCCGGACGCCTCACGGCAAGGGGCGGTTCGCGAGCATGAGAATAGCGGCCGGAACCGCGCCGTGACGCGCCTTTCCACGCCGCTGGCGCAGCGCGGGACGATTGGGGTCTGCACGAAACGGCTCCGTGCGAGCCAGGCGAGGCCGACGCGAGCCGGAGCCACTGCGAGTGGTTCTGGCCGCATTCACGGTTCGGGCCAGGGCTCCTGCGACTGGGGCTGGCCTTGAGCGCAAGGCCGTCCAACGAATCTGTGGTGTGCGCTGTGCACGTCGAGGACCAGTTCCGAGCCGGTGCCCCTTCGCTGACGGTGCCCGAAGGGCACGAGAAGGGCGAACCGGCGAGCCCTTCGAGAGGTCAGCGCAGCGAGAGAAATCGCCAGGCGCAGTAGGAGCTCTTTTCGTACAGCCCCTAGGTGCCGGTTGCGACGATCCAGCCGGAGGCCTCGAGCGAAACCGGCGCCGACGGAAGGACAACGGTGCGTCCGGCCGGTACGTCGAAACGCGCCCCGTCGACATCGACGACACCGGCCGCAAAGAAGAACGCAGCACGCGCGGCGGCACCGTCCGTGTGGCCCGGCGGCAGCAGCTCGATCCAGAAGCGCGTGCCGTCGAGCCGTCGGCCCTCGCTGGTCGTTGCGGCAGCAGCTTCGGCGCCCTGCCGCAAGACGTTGCGCGCCTCGGCCAGGTGAAGCGCACGCGGGCGCCCGTCCGTGCCCGGGCGTCCGAAGTCGTCGAGCCGCCACGTGACGTCGACGGGGTTCTGGACCTCGAAGAGCAGCGATCCCGCGAGAATGCTGTGCACGGTCCGCGGCGGAACATGCACGAGCGCCGGCGGTGCGTCGGCCGTAGGCCCTGCGAGCGCGTGGCGCTCGAGGCGATCCAGCCACGCACCTTCCTGCGGCAGGTCTCCCGTGACCTCACCGGTGGCCACGGCACCGCCGCTCGCGAGCGCAACCCAGGCTTCTTCCTTGGCCGGGCCGCCGCCGGCTCCGTCAGGATGCACCTGTACGGACAGGTCTCGCTGGGCGTCGAGGACCTTCAGCAGCAACGGAAACGGCTCGCCGAGTACGTCGCGCAGCGGGACGCCGTCGTGCGGTCCGCCGTCCACCACGGAACACAGCTCGGGCGTGTCGATCGCCTCCCACGACTCGCCGACCGGACCCAGCGGCAGGTCGTCACGACCCAGTTCGGTTTCCAGACGCCGCCCGCCCCACGGCTTCACGACATAGTGCGGACGGAGCAGGAGCGGAGGGTGCGACATGGCCCGGAGAAGATATTCCGATTGCGGCCGGGTTACCGCACGCCGCTGAGACGGGGCCGCCGCTTCGGGGGGATGCCACGAAGAGAGCGTGAAGGCGGCGCGGCGCGCTCCGTGCGCTGCGCGCGAGGCGGCGTTGCGGGGCCCGGGCCGGGCATCGGCGGCGGAACCGGCGCCATGCCGCCGCCGCCCGTGCGCTCGCCGGGCAGGTCCGCATCCGGCGTGCTCGGGTTGTAGGGCACGCCCGGCATGTCGGCGCCGGAGCTGGGCGCGGGCTCGGGGAACGCCGCCGGCCGCGGAACGTTGCCGGGCGCAGCAGGCGCGGCCGGCGGGAAACCGGGTGCGGGCGGGGGTGCTGCGGGCATGGCCGGAGCAGGCGGTGCACCGGATGCGCCGATGTCGTCGAACGTCTCGGTCGGCAGCTCACCGCTGTCGGGCGGCGGGTTGAACGGCACCGGCTGGCTCGGCATGTCGCGCAAGCCCGGCGCCGGATCGGGAATGCCACCGCCGCCGAGGATCTCTCCACGCGCCACGCGGCCCGCATCCTCGTGATGACCGAGCCGGCGAAGCGCACCGGCAAGGCGCTTGCGCACCATCATGTCGTAGACGGGCGGCAAGTCGGGTGCGAGCGCGTCGCGGTACTTGCGCGCAGCCAGCTGGTCGCCCTCGGTGGTGCCCATGCGCGCGTAGTTGTCGCCCGCGATCACGGCCGTCACGATCGGCTTGGACATGCGGTGTCCGGTCTGGCGGAACGAGAACACCTCGATGCACGGCGATCCGCGCAGCACGGCACGGATCTTTCCCGTGATCTCGATGCGCGTGATGAGCGGCAGGGCGAAGAGCGCGTCGCGCTGCGCGTGCGTGCGCGGGATGTAGAGAAACGGCGCGTCGTACTTGAAGGCTTTCTCTTCCCACAGCGCCGTTCCGTCCGGCCAGACGGAGAAGTTGTCGTAGCGCTTGGCGCTGAAGGGCGTTCGCATCGGGTCGAAGTACTGCGGCGTGTTGCGGCCGTGGTAGATGCAGAAGAACGTCAGCGTGCGGCTTCGGAACTCGCGCGGTGCCGCGAGGATGTCCTTGAGGGAGACGGCCTCCCCCTCGTCGAGCTTGCCCCACCAGCCCTCGCCGGCCTGGGCCCCACTCGCGCAGGCGAGCACACAGACGAAGAGAAGCGTCCGGATCGGTATCCGCATGGTCATGGCGCGACCTCCTCCACCGGGACCCGGCCTCCATTGAACGCGCCGGGCGGAAACCTGCAATTGCTACGTGCGGGAACCGTGAAGGCTGGCTGCGGCGAACGGCTCTGGATTGCTGTGATCGCGCTCAGTCTTCGTCGCGCGTCAGCATCGCCTCGAGGCCGCCCAGGACCTCGGCATCCGTCGGATAGGTCCCGTTGCGGATGGCCTCGCGCAGCGCCGCCAGACGCTCGCAGCCGATCGGGTGCAGCGGGTCGTCGCAGCTCACCGCCTCGGTCTGGTGCTCGAACACCACCGGCGCAGCGGCTTCGGGAGCGCGCTTGCGGCGGGCGGGCGAGCGAGGGTTCGAGGTCGGCAGCACCGGGTTCATCCTAGATCGCGGGGGTCCCGGACGACGTCCGGCCCCATCACCCCCTGGAATCGGATCCCGAAACGGGCCTCTTGATCGAACGAAACCGAAAAGGAGGGCCCAAAACCGGGCCTTGACACTACTCGGCCGGCGCCAGCAGGGCGTAGGCGACGGACGCCACCGCTGTGTGGCGCTCGACGCGCCAGGCAGGATCGCCCGGGAGGTCCATTTTCCCGGGCAGCTTGAGGACGAGGCGGCCCTCGGCGGCCAGCGTGGCCACCGCGCGCCGGAGAACGGCCGCGACGCCGGGCCCCTCCCAGAAGGCGAACGGCGGATCGAGAAAGACGAGGTCGAAAGGGCCGTCCGGCAATCCGGCGCGCAGCGCGTCCCGGCGCGTTGCGCGGGCCCGGTCGCTAGCCCCCACCCGCTCGATCCACGCGTCGAGGGCTCGCACGGCGCCCGCATCGCGCTCCCAGAGGATCACCTCGGCCGCGCCGCGGGAGAGAGCCTCCAGGCCGAAGCCGCCCACGCCGGCACAGAGGTCGAGCACGCGCGCGCCGTCCAGACGCGGTGCGAGCACGCTGAACAGGCTGGTCTTCAGGCGGCCTGGGACCGGTCGCGCCGCGCGGGCGCGCGGCAGCGAACGCCCCTTGTAGAGCCCGGCCCCGATGCGCATCCCTGGTCCTCTTTGAGCAATCGCCCCCCGACTGACATTGCCGCGGACGGACCGCTATCCTCGCACCATGATTCGTCTCGGTGTGAATATCGATCATGTCGCCACCCTGCGTCAGGCACGGGGTGAGCGTTTTCCCGAAGTCGTCGCGGCAGCCCACGCGGCCATTCTCGGCGGAGCCGACCAGATCACCGTGCATCTGCGCGAAGATCGGCGCCACATCCAGGATCGGGATGTCGAGCTGATCCGCGAAGGCATGGCCATCGACCTCAACCTGGAGATGGCGTGTACGGACGAGATGGTGGCGATCGCAACCAAGATCCGTCCGGAGCAGGCCTGCCTCGTGCCCGAACGGCGCGAAGAGGTCACCACGGAAGGTGGACTCGACGTCGCAGGCAACCGCGACACGATCGCGGAGACCGTGAAGTCACTCAAGGGCAGCGGGATCGCCGTCTCGCTGTTCGTGAATCCCGACGAAGCATCGATCCTCGCGGCCAACGAGGTCGGGGCCGATGCCGTCGAGCTGCACACGGGCACCTACGCGAACGCGCGTGGCGACGCCGAGTGCGTGCGTGAGTTCATGGCGCTACGCAACGCCGCGGTGACGGCGAAGACGCTGGGCTTGCGCGTACACGCCGGCCACGGCCTCGACTACCGCAACGTATGGCGCGTCGCGGGTCTGCCCGAGGTCGAAGAGCTCAACATCGGTTTCGCGATCGTGTCGCGCGCACTGTTCGTCGGCCTCACGCAGGCCGTGAAGGAGATGCGCGAGGCGATCCACAAGGCGCGCGAGCCCGCCGAGGCCATGAGTTAGGACAAGTGGATACGATGCCGATCCAGGGCTGCGGTACCGCGCTGGTCACGCCGTTCGACGGCGACGGCATCGACCTCTCCGCGCTGGCGCGGCTCGTCGAGGCGCAGATCGACGGCGGCGCCGACTTCCTCGTGCCGTGCGGCACGACCGGCGAGTCACCGACGCTCACGGACGACGAGCGGGTCGCAGTGATCGAGACGGTCGTCGAGACCGCGAACAGCCGCGTGCCCGTCGTCGCGGGCACCGGCACGAACGACACGCCCCACTCCGTGGCGATGACGAAGGCCGCGAAGCAGGCCGGCGCCGACGCGTGTCTCGCCGTGGCGCCGTACTACAACAAGCCCACGCAGGAGGGCCTCTACCGCCACTTCCGCGCGATGATCGACGATGGCGGACTCCCGGCGATGCTCTATCACATCGTGGGACGGACGGGCATCTCGATCGAGCCCGAGACGATCGCGCGCACGGCAGCCGCAGGCGGCGTCATCGGCCTGAAGGAAACCGAGACCGTCGGACGCGTCACGCGCATCCGCGAGCTCTGCGACGTCCCGATTTTCAGCGGCGATGACGGACTCACGTTCCCGATGATCGCGCTGGGCGCCGTGGGCGTCGTGAGCGTGGCCAGCAACGTCGTGCCCGATCGCGTTGCGGAGCTCGTGCGGCTTGCCCGCGCCGGCGATGTGGACGGCGCACGGGCGCGCCATGAGGCGCTTGATCCGCTCTTCACCACGCTTTTCAAGGAGCCGAATCCTCAGCCGGTCAAGGCGGCGCTGGCCCTGACCGGCCAGATTCCTTCGGACGACTGCCGGCTTCCGATGATCCGCTGCGGAGACACGGTGCGCGCCGAGCTCGGAACGCTGCTCGAGGGCGCGCGCGTATCCTGAGGCGATGCACCGCGTCGTCCTCCTTCTGACGGTTGCTGTCCTCGCGGCGGCGTGCGGGGATCCCGAACCGCTGCCCGACGAGGTGAGCGCGCTCATCCACGACCTGGTGGACGGGACGGATCTCGAAGCGCGCATGGCCGCGCACAAGAAGCTGCCGGAGCACGGCGCGCTCATCGTCTATCCGCTCGGAAAGGCGCTGGATCGCGACGACGTGGACGACGGGGTCGGTGCCTGGATCGCGGAGACCCTGGGCGCGCTCGGCGCCCGTGCCCGGGCAGCCGCGCCGGCCCTCGGCCGTCGGCTCCGACGCGGCGGCGAGTGCGCGGCGACGACATCGTGGGCGCTTGGACAGATGGGCGCGGCTGGATTGCCCGAGCTGATCGCGTCGATGGCGAGCAAGCACGACAAGACGCGCCTGTGGGCATCGGATGCGATCTCGAACGTCGCGAGCGAGATCGGCGAGAAAGCCGTCGGCGCGCGCGAAGCGCTCGTGGCCGCATTGGATGACGGCGTGGGCGAGGTGCGCTCGAACGCGCTGAGCGGACTTGCCTGGCTCGGGGCACCGTCGCCCGACGTGGCCGCAGCGATCATTGCACGCATCAGCGATACGAACGATATGGCAGCCGTCTCCGCGCTCGAGGCGGTGCAGTTCCTGGGGCTCTGGAACGAAGCGGACGCGCAGACGCGCATCGCGGCGTTGCTGCAGACCACCGACGAGAACCACGAGGACGCGCGCGTGCGCGCGCGCGAGCTGATGCGCGACGAGGCGGACAAGTAGCGAGCGCTGGACCAGTGTCTGTAGGGACGGGCCTTGTGCCCGTCCGCGTCGGTAACAACCGGCCGCAGCCTGTCGTTTCGACAAGCCGCCTTGGCATGGCGCGCGGCCCGGCAGACGCCATGAGCCGCATTTCTAGGGCCCGCGCTTTGGTACGGCCGTTGCAATTCCCAGGGCCGACACCCGAACTGCCGTGCTTCCAACGCAGGCACGCGGCAATGGAGACCTGTGAATCATGACAAACGAACTCAAGCCCCGTAGCGGCCGCGACTTCTGGGTCGCCCCTCACTTCGGCCGCTTCTTCGAAGACTTCTTCCCGTCCGATTGGAAGGGCAGCGCCCCGCGCGCGCTGCGTCCCGCGATGGACGTCGAGGAAGACGAGAACCACATCACCGTCAAGACCGAGCTGGCCGGCGTCCCGAAGGACGACGTGAACATCACGATCGAGGACGGGGTGCTGACGATCACCGGCGAGAAGCGCAGCGACCGCGAGACGAAGGACAAGAACTACCACCTCGTGGAGCGCAGCTTCGGTGCCTTCCACCGCTCGCTCACGCTCCCGTCCGGCGTCGACGCCGACAAGGCCGCGGCCACCTTCGAGGACGGGGTCCTCAAGATCGAGATCCCCAAGTCCGAGGCGGCCAAGCCGAAGAAGCTCGAAATCAAATAGCACGGGCGCGTAGCGCTCCGCCTTGTAGGGGCGGGTGTGCCCGCCCGCGAAACACGACCCGCGTGGAGGCCACGCGGGATACGGAGCCCGGTTCGCGATTTCATCGCTTTGCGGTGCGACCCCTCCAACTCGGTTGTCGGTCGAGCAAAGATCGATGAAATCGAACCGGGCTCCTGTTGCAGATAGGAAACGCGCCATGACCCTCGAAAAGCTGACCCTCAAGAGCCAGGAGGCCCTCCAGGCCGCGGCCGAAGATGCACGCCGCGTGGGCCACAGCGAGCTCACCCCCGAACACCTCCTGCACGCGCTACTCGTCCAGAGCGAGGGCATCGTGCCGGCCGTCCTGCAGAAGGCCGGCAGTCCCGTACAGGATCTCGCCAACCTCACGCGCAAGGAGCTCGATCGCCTGCCCGCGATGCAGGGCGGCTCGGAGCCGCGCATCGGAAACCGCGCTCGCGACGTCATCGAGGCGGCCGAGAAGGCTGCGAGCAAGAACGACGAAGCCTTCGTGTCGACGGAACACCTGCTGCTCGGCATCCTCGCCGAGGGCAAGGGCGCGGCCTTCGACCTGCTGCGCACGCACGGCGCCGATCCGTCGGTGATCGAGCGCGTGCTGGCGGACGTCAAGGGCTCGCAGAAGGCCTCGGACGCGACGCCCGAGGGTCGCTACGCATCGCTCGAGAAGTACACCCTCGATCTCACGCAGCGCGCGCGCGACGGCAAGATCGACCCGGTCATCGGCCGTGACGACGAGATCCGTCGCGTAATGCAGGTGCTCTCGCGCCGCACGAAGAACAACCCCGTGCTCATCGGCCCGCCGGGCGTCGGCAAGACCGCAATCGCCGAGGGCCTCGCACGGCGCATCGTCGCCGGCGATGTGCCCGAAGCCTTGAAGGGCAACCGCCTGCTGGCACTCGATCTCGGTCGCCTGCTCGCGGGCACCAAGTTCCGCGGCGAGTTCGAAGAGCGCATGAAGGCGTTGCTCGAGGAGATCGAGAACAGCACCGGCGAAATCGTGCTGTTCATCGACGAGCTGCACACCATCGTCGGCGCAGGCTCCGCGGAAGGCGCCGCGGACGCGGCCAACCTGCTGAAGCCCGCGCTCGCGCGCGGCGATCTGCACTGCGTCGGCGCGACGACGCTCGACGAGTACCGTAAGCATGTCGAGAAGGACAAGGCCCTCGAGCGGCGTTTCCAGCCGGTCTTCGTGGGCGAGCCGAACTTCGAGGAATCGGTCGCGATCCTGCGCGGCCTCAAAGAGCGCTACGAGGTGCACCACGGCGTGCGCATCCAGGATGCAGCCCTCGTCTCGGCTGTGCGCTTGTCCACGCGCTACCTCCCCGACCGCCAGCTGCCCGACAAGGCCATCGACCTGATCGATGAGGCCGCGAGCGCGCTGCGCCTCGAGATCGACTCGGTGCCCAAGGCCCTGGACAAGGTGCAACGCAGCGCCGCGCGCCTGGAGATGGAGCGCTTCGCGCTCGCCAAGGAGAGTGACCGTGCGAGCAAGGAGCGTCTCGAGGCCATCGAAAAGGAAGTCGCTGACCTCAAGGAAGAGGAAAGCCGGCTGACCGCCCAGTGGCAGGCCGAGCGTACCGAGCTGCAGTCCGTGCGCGACCTCAAGGAGGCGCTCGAGACAGCGCGCGAGCGCCAGGAGCTGCTCGAACGTCAGGGTCAGCTCGAGGAAGCCGCCAAGCTGCGCTACCAGGTGCTGCCGCAGCTCGAGACGCAGATCCAGGAAGCCTCCGAGTCGATGCGGCACGGCGAGGGCCGGCTGCTGCAAGAGGAGGTGGACGAGGAAGCCATCGCCGAAGTCGTGGCCCGTTGGACCGGCATCCCCGTGTCGCGCATGCTCGAGTCGGAAGGCCAGCGGTTGCTGAAGCTCGAGAACGAGCTGCGCCGCCGCGTCGTCGGCCAGGACGAAGCCCTAGCGGCCGTCGCGGACGCGATCCGCCGCAGCCGCACGGGCCTCTCCGAAGGCTCGCGCCCGCAGGGCTCGTTCCTGTTCGTCGGCCCGACCGGCGTCGGCAAGACGGAGCTCGGCCGCGCGTTGGCGGAGTTCCTCTTCGACGACGAGCGCGCGATGGTGCGCATCGACATGAGCGAGTACCAGGAGCGCCACAGCGTGGCGCGCTTGATCGGTGCGCCGCCCGGCTACGTCGGCTACGACGAAGGCGGCCAGCTCACGGAAGCGGTACGTCGCCGTCCGTACTCGGTGATCCTGCTCGACGAGGTCGAGAAGGCGCATCCCGAGGTCTTCAACAGCCTGCTGCAGGTGCTGGACGACGGCCGCATGACAGACGGCCAGGGCCGCACGGTCGACTTCACGAACACGATCCTGATCATGACGAGCAACCTCGGCAGCCACGCGCTCGCCGAAGAGGACCTGTCGGAAGCCGAGATCGAGAAGCGCGTCATGGACGCGCTGCGCGGTCACTTCCGTCCGGAGTTCCTCAACCGCATCGACGACATCACGGTCTTCCACCGGCTCAGCAAGGACACCCTGCGCAAGATCGTCGACATCCAGGTCGGCCGTCTGGTCGCACGCGTCGGCGAGCGGGGCATCGATCTCCGTGTCAGCGAGGCGGCGCTCGGGCAGCTTGCCGATGAGGGCTACGACCCAGTCTACGGCGCACGGCCGATGAAGCGCCTGATCGAACGCGCGATCCAGAACCCGCTTGCCAACCGCATGCTCGAAGGCAGCGTCGGCGCGGGCGACACGATCGAAGTCGACTACAGCGGGGACGAGTTCACGTTCGAGAAGAAGGCGGCGGCAGCGCCCGTGGGATAAGGTGGCGCGCCATGCGGCGCGGCACCTTTCTCTTCCTCTTGCTCCTCGCCGCGGCTTGCGGCGGCGGCGAGGGCACCGGTCCGGGCACACCCGCTGCGCCGGAGATCATCTCGATCACCGGCCCCCTGCCGGCCGACGGGGGCACCGCCTTCACGATCACCGGCGCGCGCTTCCCCGGATCCGTCTCGGACGTCGTGACCATCGAGTTCCGCGCAGCAACGGGCTCGCCCTTCGACACCTGTACGTCCGCGACACTCGTGCAGCAGGGGGTCTTCGAGTCGTCGACCTCGATTCGCGGTAGCAACGTCGCGAACGTGTTCGTCGGCGACTTCACGTGCTTCGTCAGGGTCACGTTCCCCGACGGCACGGAGGTCAACTCGACCGCCGCAATCGCCACGTTCACGGGACTCGTCGACGTCGCGCTCGATCACGACCTCGACGGCGTTCACGACCGGTGTGATCCCAAGACCTACGACTTCGAAGCCGACGCCCCCGGACAGCGCCCCGCAGACATGACGCAGTTGGACGGCGTCAACGCCGGCTTCGAGGCCGCCGACGTGGCTGGAGACCGCGTTGCGCGCTACGGCGACGGCACGTCGACGGGCATCCACGATCGCTTCGAGCGCTTCCGACAGGACTTCCCGCAGCAGGACGTGACCGCGTACGTGGACTTCGACGACACCGCGAGCACCTGCTCCCTCGAGTTCTGGTCGGAGGGCTCGTGGGCGGGGTCCGCCGGGGCCGGACTGATCCTGCAAGTCCGCAGCGGACTCCTCTACTTCTTCCATCGCGTCTGGCGCAGCGTGCCGTCGGTCGTCGGGCCCGCCCTGCCCCGGAGTGGTCGTATTCGCGTCCGCCTGCGCAAGGAAGCGGGCATGACGAGCACCATGTACGTCGACGCATGGGAGAACAGCGCCTGGACCATGGACTACGCCGTGTTTCCCGTAGCCGATGACACGACGCTACGCGGCCTCGACACCGTAATGGCCGACTACAGCGCCGGGTCGCGTGGGATCAAACGCATTACGCTCGTTCGCGAGGCGCCTCCGGACGCGCTCACCCTGGCACGAACGACGCACGGCATCACGGACTGGAAGCTCTTCCAACGCCACGCGGACGACCAGGCAACGCTGCCGGTCGAAGTTCGCTACCGCGCTACGGCCGCCGCACGCATCGAGGTCCGCGTCGAGGAGAGCGCCACGGGTCTCGTGCTCCCGGGTCACGACTTCGGCGCTCACACGCGCGTGCTTCCAGCCGCGGACGGCGGTCGCGCACAGATCGACGTAGGCGGCGTGCCGACCGGCGGCAACTACGACGTGGTCGCGCGGCTGGTCGACGACGCAACCGGCCAGCTCCTCGGACAGCAGAAGCTCCGCGAGATCGCCGTCGGCGACATCTACCTCGCCATCGGGCAGAGCAACATGGCGGGGTATTCCGGATCGCTGGCCGGCGCCACGATACCCGTGCCGCAAGTCCACCTCTACGGTAACGACGGACGCTGGAAGCAGGCCGCGGAGCCGATGGACGACGGCACGGACCAGCTCGACACGATCTCGCGCGAGTTCCCGGGGCATTCCCTGATGCTGCCCTTCGCCAAGCGGCTCTTCGAGACGACGGGCGTACCCGTCGCGGTAGTCCCCGCTCCGCTCGGCGGCACGAACCTCTACATCCAGTGGCAACGCGACGCCGCCGATCCGGACCACCGCGTCACTCTGTACGGTTCCGCACTCCATCGCGTGCGCGCCCAACACCTGGGCGCGCCGCTCTGCGGCATCCTCTGGTACCAGGGCGAGTCCGATGCCATCGCGGCCCGGACGACGGCGCAGTACCGCGCGGACCTCGAGCAACTCGTCTCGCAGTACCGTAGCGATCTGTCAGCACCCGACGCGGTCTTCCTCTGCGTCCAGCTCGGAACATGGAGCAGCGGCGGCTTCCCTCACTGGACGAACATCCAGGAAGCGCAGCGTCAGGTGTGCCGGGCCGATGCGCGGGCCGCGCTTTCGACCGTGGTCGATCAACCGCGCTCCGACGGCATCCACTACAGCGTGGCGGGCTACCAGGCACTGGGCCGGAGGCTCGCCGATCAGGCGCGCGTGCTGCTCTTCGGACACGCGTTGGATCCCCTGACGGAGCTCGTCGAAGCGGTCGCGGTGTCGGGCGGAGCAGCCATCGAGCTGCGCTATGACGCCGACGTCTCGGGCGGCACGGCTTCGCTGTTCGCGGTGACCGACGACATGGGCGCCCCCACGGTGACGAGCGTTGCCACAACCGGCAGCACCGTCACGCTCCAGCTCGACCGCGCCCTGAGTACGAACGCGCTTGTCAGATACGGCCTCTCGACACTTCCCAACGAGGGCTGGGTCGTCGACACGGCGGGCGTGCCCGTCCCCTGCTTTGCGGACGTCGCGGTCCCGTAGCTACGGGTAACCGACCATCTGTTGCTGCTCGGGATCCCAGATCTTCAGCCGGAACGAATCCACCACGGTCCGCGGGTTCAGCGTGACCGTGGGCGGTTCGCCCAGCTCGGGGATTCCGTCCATCGCTTCGGGGAGGCGATAGAACGGGATGCGCAAGTTCAGGTGGTGCACGTGGTGGTAGCCGATGTTGCCCGTGAACCAGCGCATGATCGGCCCGCACTTGAGGTAGCTCGACGCTTCGAGCGACGCATCCGTGTGGTTCCACTCCGCCTGGTCAGGCACCTGCATGCCATCGAAGTTGTGCTGCACGTAGAAGAGATACGAACCGAACGCACCCGCGAGCAGGAACGGCAGGAGATACGCGAAGAGCAGCATGTCCCAGCCACCCAAGGCGTACACGAGAACGCCGCACGCCACATGCACGAGGAATGACAAGCCGCTATCCCAGAAGCGCCTGGGACTGCGCAGGAACGGAATGAGCGCGAAATTGAGCATGAAGACGGTGATGTAACCGAACGCGATGGTCAGCGGATGCCGCTCGAGCCGATACACGAAGCGCTCCATGCGGCTCGCCTCGTCCCACTGCGCCGTCGTCCAGAGCAGCGGCGACCCGAGCTGCGCGCCCGTCGTCTTGGCCGTGTGCGCGTGATGATAGTTGTGCGTGTGCCGCCACACACGCCGCGGCGTCATGAGCACGAGGCCGTAGGCATTCATGATCGCGTTGGCGACCTTCGAGTCCTTGAACAACGCACCGTGATGCACGTCGTGGAGGATGATGAAGGCGCGTGTCATCGTGAGCGCCATCAGCACGGCGCCCAGGATGCGCACGGGCCACCACGGGGCGAACGCCGCGATCGCGAATGCACCGCCCAGGACGGCGAACGTCGAGATCAGATGCCACCAACTGCGTGCGCGCGACTCAACGGCGTACGGACGCGTGGCCATGAGCAGGTCGCGGCCGGTGCGCCGGGTGCTGGAAAGCGACGTGGCGATGATGCACTCCTAGGGCGGTGTGGGCGGATCCGCGCTTGGGCGCAGGTCAGCGGAGGCCGCTCTTGGCAGAGGGGGGTTCAGGCGGCCTTTCGTCTCGCAGCAATGCGAGTCGCCGGAACGGTACCACGGCTCAGAGCGATGCCCTCGCCGCCTCTCGGAGTCGCCCGATACGGCCTTGAACAGCCCCTAGCTAGAACCGCACGTGCAACGTCACGGTCGAGCCGCGGGGCACGACCGTCCCCGCCGGGCGGCTCTGGGAGCGAACGTGAGAGCCGACGCCATTGACTCGAACGTTCAGCCGGGCGTTGCGAAGACGCTCGATCGCACGATCGACGCGCAGGCCGACGACGTGGGGCACCGTCGTGCGCCCGGCGACCGTGCCGCTCGGCACGTACTGGTACGAAATGCGGACCGTGGAACCGCGCACCAACATGGTCGTGGCGAGCGGGCTCTGTGCAACCACCCTCGTCTTGTAGAAGGGGTTGTGCGGACCCGAGCGCGTGCTCTGCACGCGGAAGCCGAGCGCACGCAGGCGCGCCCGTGCCACATCGAGCTCCAAGCCAATGACGCGCGGCATGCGCACCATCGTGCCCCAAGGGCCACCGCCATCGACGTAGCGGTAGCTCACCGTGACGCGGGTCCCCGGCGGCAGGACCGATCCGGCCGAGGGCGTCTGCGAGACGACGACGGTGTTGCCGAAGCCAGAGTGCAGGGCACGCAGGCGCACGCGGAACCCCTCGGCCTTGAGCTTGGCGTCCGCCTGCGCGCTCGTGAGACCGACGACACGCGGTACGCGCACGAGTGCGCCGACAAGCGGACGGTGCTTGTAGCGGAAACGAACGAGCGAGCCGCGCGCGAGCACCTTGCCCGCGGGGTACTGCTGCCAGACGACCTCGGTCGGGCCCGTGCCCACGAGGCCGCGCAGCCCCGCCAGCCCTTGCAGGCCCGCGTTGGTCAGTCGTTGCAGCGCGCCGAGGCGGGTCCGGCCGGCAAGCTCGGGCATGGTCGCCCGCAGCGGGAGGTAGAAGGTGACCGTAGAGCCCTCGTCGACACGCGTTCCCGCGGCCGGCTCCTGGCGGAACACGCGGTTGACGTCTTCGTTGGGCCCGGTGTCGCGACGCAGCTTCCAGTTCAAACCGGTCGACAACAGCGCAACGATGGCCGAGCCGGGCGAACGGTTGTCGAGCTGCGGCACGCGCGTGCGCGCGGGACGCCAGCCGGGCGGCGGACGCTGCGCGATCCGTACGGTGATCTCGTGACCGGCCGCTACGAGGCTGCCCGGGCTGCGCGACTGCCAGATGACCGTGCCCGGCGGCAGGCCCGAGGGCGTGGGCAGTGCAGTCAGCCCGAGCCCCATGTGATTCATCAGCTCGCCGGCCTCGCCGGCCTTCTTGCCGTAGAGCATCGGCACACGGATGCGCGACGGCGTGCTCGCCGGCTTGGCGACGTTGAATCCGATGTCTGTGCCTTCGCGGACGACGGTGCCCGGCGCGACCTCCTGCGAGAGGACGCGCCACGCCGGCGTTCCGGGCGAGCGCACGAGGTGGTTGTGCGGCGTCAGGCCCAAGCCGAAGAGCATGGCCTCGGCATCACGCATGCTCAGACCCCGAAGGTCCGGCACGCGAACGCTGCGGCGTCGTCCGCCCGCCGGACGCTCGCCGCGCACGGTGAGCTCGACCGCGCCGCCGGGCACGATCTCCGCGCCCGCGCGCGGCAGCTGCGAGAGCACGAGGCCCGCGCGTCCCGGTCCGCGGCGCACGTAGGTGATGCGCGGCACGAGCCCCGCCTCCTCGAGCAGCGCGACGGCCTCGCCTTGCACGCGCCCGACGAGCGCCGGCACCTCGGAGACGTTGCGTACGACGCGAAGACGCAACACGCCACGGAACGGCAGCGTGGAGCCGGCGGCAGGCTCTTGCGCCTTCACCCGCCCCTCGCGGCGCCCGCGGACGTATTCGACTTCGAGGAAGTATGTCTCGTCGAGCGCGTCAAACGCTTCCTGCTCGGTCATGCCGACAACCGTAGGCACGGTCGTGTTGATCGTGATGCGTACACCGACGTGGATTTCGACCTCGTCATCGGCGGACACAGGCTCACCGGCAGCGGGGTCCTGCGACGCGACGACGCCGGCCGGATGGCCCGCGATCGTCACGACCTCGACGTTCAAGCCGCGGCGCTCGAGTGCGCGCACAGCAGCGGCTTCCGGTCGCCCGACAACGTCAGGCATCGTTTCGTCGGCCCGAGCCGGGGCCGCGTCCCAGGCGATGACCGCCAGCAGGAGTGCGGAGAAGAGAGGAAGGGAGAAGCGGGTGCTGCGCATGAGACCTCCTGTTGGAGACACGAGCCTCCGGCTCGGAACCGGACCTCGGAATCGCAACTGCTGGACCGGGAGTGTGCGAGAGCCGCCTCCGCGGCGCCACCGATCTCCCGAAGCCCCCATTTCGCGGGCTCTGATGGCAATGCAAAAGGAATGCAGGAGAGCCGGGCTCGTTCCGTGCATCTCCGATATGTCCCCGGCCCGTGCCTACGAGCGGCTACGCGAGCTCGGCGCCCAGCAGGTGGAACAGGTCGTCTCCATCGCGACAGATCGCGACGCTCTCTTCGACCTGGGCACGCGCGTCTGCGTACGCCACGCGCCAATGGCCGACGTGTGTGATGGCCACGCGCCGGGCGCCGTGCGCCCGCGCAACGTCGATCATGCGCGTCGTTCCGGGGTGGCCGTAACCGGCCTCGCCCAGGTACGTGCCGTCCCCGACGAAGAGGTCGACGCCTGCCAGCGCCTCGGGCGGTGACGGCTCGCCGTCCCCCATGTCGGTCGCGAATGCGACGCGTTGCACGCCGCGGACCGTCGGTACATGGAGGATCACTCCGGTTGTCGGGAAGCGCTCCCGGTGCCCCGTTTCGAACCCCTCCAGGGTGACGTCACCGACGCGGATCGTCTCGCCCGCGCCCCACGGAAGAAAGCGCATGCGCGGGGTTTCTCCGCGCAGGAGATGGCGAAACATCGTGCCGACCTTCTCGTGGTGCGCCGCATTGATGTGAACGGGCAGGCACTCGCGGTGCTCGTCGCGGAGATGTGCCACGTCGTCCAGTCCCAGCACGTGATCGAGATGCCGGTGCGTGATGACGACGCGGTCGACGCGCGGCGAACCGCCCTTGCGTTCGAGCTGCAGCGCGACATCGGGACCGGCGTCGATGAGCACGCACTCCTCGGGCGTCTCGAGGTAGAGCCCCGTGCGCGTCCGGCCGTGCGACGGATCGGCGCGCGCCTCGGCGCATTGCGGGCAGTCGCAGCCCGGCCGCGGGATGGGCCAGGCGCCTGAGGTACCGAGAAGGACCGCCTTCATGCCTAGCGTTCTACCGGCACGCCGCTCGCAGAGGAACACCGCGGAGGAACGGACTGTGCCTGACCTGAGCGAGCGAAAGCGAGTCGAAGGGTGACCGCTGCCGCTCGTGCGGCGAGGGGAAACGCAGTTCGAGGTCAGGGGCCCGGGAGGACGATGCGTGATCTCTCGGACAGTAGCCGTGGCCTGGGTGGCGGAGCGCGGTACGGGGCCGCTCGACGCGTTGGTGGCATGCGCGCGCGCGGGCGACGCGCGGGCGTTTCGCGACGTGACGCAAGAGCTCGGTCCCCCACTCACGCGCTACGTGACGTACTTCCTGCGAGGCGACGCCGACACGGCGAGCGACGTGGTGCAGGACACATTCATCACCGCATGGCGCAAGATCGACACGATTCGTGACGGCGATCACCTACGGCCGTGGCTCTACCGCGTGGCGCGCTTCAAGGCGATCTCGTGGCTCCGCCGCCGCGGGCCGCGCGGCACACCAATGGACTCGATCGAACGCGCGCAGGACGGCGGGTACCAGCTCCGCGCGAGCCGCGCGCACGAGCCGACACCGCCCAGCAGCCGCGTCGAGCGGCTGCAGGCCGCCATCGCGAAGCTCCCGCCGATCTATGCCGGCGCGATCAAGCTCCACTACCTCCACGGTTGCGACACGCGCACCACGGGCGAACTGCTCGGCATCCCGCGAACGACCGTGAAGATGCGCCTTCACCGGGGGCGCAAGAAGCTGCGCGAGCTGATGGAGGAACCCAAGACCGACAAGCGTCGCTAGCGAACTGCCGGCGGACAGGCGCGTCGCGCATCGAGCAGAAAGCTCGGAAGTCCCGCGCTCCGTTGCGACGCAAGGCCATGCCGCGACGGCGCGGTCGATGTTTCACTGCCACGCACTTTGGGCGGAGAGTCGCTACCAGCGCGCGTTCGCCTACTTCCTTCATATCGCGGACCATCTGGATCGAACTCGTAATGACCTTCCGCGTCGCGCTGCTTAGAAGCTCTGGGGAACGCCAAGCCCAGCACAGTCCACTCACCTGACGGTAGGCCGTTATGAACTGCCCCCAATAGCCGTGCCACTTTCTAACTCGTAACGGGCGCCAGTTCCCATGCCTGCCGAGGCAGGCTGAGCGGAGCGAAGGCTGCCTCGGCAGGCATCTTCGTCTCCGGCGCCGGCGGCCGATAGCCCAGCGAGCTGTGCGGCCGGAAGTGATTGTACTCCTCGCGCCAGCCGATCAACACGCGTGCTTCCTCCAGCGTGTAGAAGATCTCGCGGTCCAGCAGCTCGTCGCGCAACTTGCCGTTGAAACTCTCGTTGAAGCCGTTCTCACACGGCGAGCCCGGCTCGATGAAGAGCGTCTTCACGTCGAGCCGAGTCAGCCACTTGCGTACCGCAACGGCCGTGAACTCCGGGCCGTTGTCCGAGCGGATGTGTCCAGGGACGCCACGCTCGATGAACAGCCGCTCGAGCGCTTCCAGTACATCGTCAGCGTTGAGTTTGCGAGCCACTTCGACCGCCAAGCACTCGCGCGTGTACTCGTCGATGATGGTCAGCATCCGCAACGGCCGGCCGTCGTGCGTGCGATCGAACACGAAGTCGTAGCTCCACACGTG
>JANQJW010000054.1 GCA_028281445.1 Planctomycetota bacterium
CGCGTTGTCCTCGGTGCCAACCACGTCGCCGCCCTGGTTCGTGAAGAACGTGCGGTTACCCGACTGGTTGTAGTTGACGGGCCACGAGTAGCAGCACCAGGTCGTCTCGGACAGGTCAGCGTCGAGCGAGCCATCGTCCGCGTAGCCAGCCTGGGGCTCGGGGACGCCAGCACCGGCGTCATCCGGCAGGTGGATCTGGAAGAAGTAGCCGCTACGGCTGACTTCGCCGGCCGCGTTCAGTACGCGGAAGGCACCCGACAGGACCGGCGGGATGAGCACGCCGGCCATACGGCCCGCGGCGGCACCCGACAGCTCGATGAAGCCACCGTACTCGCCGGTGCCGTCATCATCCGTGTCGGCCTTACCACTCTGCTGGAACTGCGCCTGCGCAGAGATGATGTTACGAAGTGTGGCGATCGCAGCCGTCTCGTTAGCCGACAGACGTGCGGCCAAGAGGTTCGGAATAGCGATCGCAGCGATGATGGCGATGATCGCGATCACGATCATCAGCTCAATCAGGGTGAAACCAGACTGCTTACGGGTCATTGCCCACTCTCCTAGATGTCAGATGTGTTCCGGGTCCAAGGCTCATGCCGAATCGACTGCCTGTGCGGAGGGCTTCCTTCCGCAGGGGACCCGAGCCGCCTCTCGAGCCTTGAGGCGCCTCGAATCCACCGCCCCACGCCGGGGCCAGCCGATTCGTGGACTCGTCAGGAGGGTGGTCCCAACTGGTCCGCGAGCCCTATCGGCGGCACATTTCGGAGGACTTGAGGTTTTTCGTGCTCAATCAGCCCGGTCTTTGATGCGGGCCAGAACAGGATCCGAACGGAGCACGGCGGCAGCCTGACGGGGGTCCAGAACCTCGGCGCGGGCGAGCGCCTTACGCGCGTCGCGCGCGAGAGCCAGGCCGAGAAAACCGCGGGCTGTGGCGATCTGGGCCTCGAAGTCGCCGGCGGCGAGTTGCGCCAGGCGGCGCCAGGCCGCGATGCGCGCCTTCGTGTCCAGCGCGTCGCGCGTGACGAGCAGCTCCGTCATGACCGTCGCGACCTGAGACGCCGTCCAGGGCCGCCCGCCGACGTAGTCCTGGTCGGCCGGCAGCGGCGCAGCGAGACCGGCGAGCGCGGACTGGAGGTGGCGCACCGCCGCGGGCTCCTGCTTGCGCAGCAGCTGCACCTGCACGTACACGAAGTCGCGCAAGAGACCGAGCGGCCCGTCGATCGGATCCAGCGGCTGGAGGCGCTGCAACGCCTCATCGGCCTTCCCGCTCTCGGCGAGTGCCTCTGCCCACTCGATGTTCAGGGCCAGGCGTTCGCGCTTGGGCAGGTCGAGCTTGTTGGCAGCGTCGAAAGCCGCCGCGGCCTTCGCATGGTTGCCGCCGCGCCGATGGGCGAGCGCGCGCCAGCGCAGCGCGCGGCCCTGCATGTCGACGGGCAGGTCCGCATCCGAGAAGTTCTCATCGAGGATGCGCAGGACCTGCTTCCCGTCCGGGTCCATCGCCATGACGATGCTCAGGTCGTTGAGCTGCTTGCCCAGCGCCTCGAGCTCGGTCGCCTCGTCCTCGTCCTTGCGGTTCATGTAGAGGACGGCGAGCAGCGCCGCGAGACCGAGTCCCAGGACGTAGAGGATCGAGCGCGAGAGCACCGGATGGCGCTTGCGCCAAGGGCGCGTGTCCGTGCTCGTGGCGTCGCCGCTCATACCCGAGAAGGTAAGCGGGCGACCCCCCGGTGTCGGGTGGTGGACCGGGGGGCCGCTCACGGTCGAATCAACGGGCCGCCAGCTGCTTCTGGAGCTCGAAGATCGGAAGGAACACGGAGAGGCAGATCGTTCCGACGACCACGCCCATGACCGCGATCATGATCGGCTCGATCAGGCTCGTGAGCTGCTTCACCGTCGCACGGACCTGGTCGTCGTAGAACTCCGAGATCTTCTCGAGGAGCACCTCGAGCGAACCCGTCTTCTCACCGATGCCGACCATGCGCGTCACCATCGGCGGGAACACCGGGCTCTCCGACAGCGGGGCGGAGAGGCCCTCACCCTGGCGCACGTTCTCGCGCGCGGCGAGCACGGCATCGCTGATGATGCGGTTACCGGACGTGTCGGCGACGATCTCGAGCGCCCCGAGGATCGGGACGCCGGACTTGAGCATTGTCGAGAAGGTCTTCGAGAAGCGCGAGAGGCCGACCTTCTGGAACAGATCGCCGAAGACGGGCAGGTGCAACATGATCCAGTCCCACTGGTAGCTGCCCTTGTCCGTCTTCTTGTAGACGCTGATCAGTGCGCAGAGCAGGACGAGACCCGCGAGGATCATGCCCCAGTTCTCGACGCAGAAGTCCGACGTGGCGAGCACGCCCAGCGTGAGGCCGGGCAGCTCGATGTCCATGGAGGCGAAGACCTCCTTGAACTTGGGCACGATCGAGACCATCAGGAAGCCGGTGATGCCGAAGATCATCACGAGCGAAACGACCGGGTAGGTCATGGCGCTCTTGATGTCGCGCTTGAGGCGCTGGCTGGCTTCCATGTAGTCCGCGAGGCGGATGAGGATGTCGTCGAGCTGACCGGATGCTTCACCGGCCTTGATCATGCTGATGTAGACGTCGCTGAAGACCTTCTGCCAGCGGCCGAAGGCCGTGCTGAGGTCCTTACCGCCGCGGACGTCCTCGAGGACTTCGAACAGCAGCATCTTGAACTGCTTCGAGCTCGCCTGCTCGCGCAGGATCTCGAGCGACTCGAGCATCGGAATACCGGCGCCGATCATCGTCGCGAGCTGGCGCGTGAAGATGACGACCTCTTCCTTCTTGCGCACGCCGGGCTTCATGGCGCCGATGGTGATGTCCATCTTCAGCCAGCCGCCGCCGGTGTCGTTGTCGTCGGGCATCTTCCGGAGCGCCTGGGCCTTTCCGGCCTTGCCGTTCTCGGATTCCCTCGACGCGCGCGGGGCCTTGGCGCCACCCGTCTTCTCCTCCACGCGGAGAGGCGTCAGGCTGCGCTTGCGAAGCTCGTCGACCAGGGCGTTCTGGTCCGAGGCCACGAGTGTGCCCCGTACCGTCCGCCCGTCCGACCCAATGGCGCTGTACTTGAAACTCGGCATGTTCAATCTCGCATTCGGCGGGGCGCGCCCCGCAGCTGCTGACTACTCCTCGGTCGCCGTACGCGAAGGCCGCTGGTCGTCAGCGAGCGTTACGCGCAGGACCTCTTCAACGGTCGTGTTGCCCCGCATCGCGTTCAACAACGCGGCACGGCGCAACGAGATCATCCCCTCTTCGAGCGCCTTGTTGCGGATCTCGATGGCCGAGTGGCCGTCGATCACCATGCGCTTGATGGCCTCGGTGATGGGCAGCGTCTCGAGCAGCGCGAAGCGGCCGGCGTAGCCCTGCGCGCAGCGGTTGCAGCCCTTGGCCCGGTACATGTCGGGCTTCTCGCGGATCTCGTCCTCGGTGAAGCCGAGCGAGCGGAGCTTCTCGGGCTTGACCTTGTAGGGCTCCTTGCAGCGCGAGCAGAGACGCCGGATGAGGCGCTGGGCGGAGACGAGCAGCGTTGCGGACGCGACCATGAACGGGTCGACGCCCATGTCGACCATGCGGGAGATCGTGCTCGCCGCATCGTTCGTGTGAAGCGTCGACAGCACGAGGTGACCCGTGAGCGCCGCCTTGATCGCGATGTCGATCGTCTCCGGGTCACGAATCTCACCGATCATGACCGTGTCGGGGTCCTGACGCAGGATCGAGCGCAGGGCGGCCGCGAAGGTAAGACCGCTCTTGACGTTGACCTGCACCTGGTTGATGCCGTCGACCTGGTACTCGACCGGATCCTCGACGGTGACGAAGTTGTCCTCCGGCTGCATGATCTCCTTCACCGCGCTGTAGAGCGTGGTGGTCTTGCCGGAGCCGGTCGGGCCGGTAACGAGGATCATGCCGTAGGGCGAGTTGATGGACTCGCGGAAGTCTGCGAGGGCCTTCTCCTCGAAGCCGAGCTTGTCGAGCGACAGCGCGAGGTTCGAGGCGTCGAGAATACGAAGCACGACCTTCTCGCCGTGCACGGTGGGCAGCGTCGAGACACGGAAGTCGATCTGGCGCCCCTCGGCCTTCACCTGGAACTTGCCGTCCTGCGGGCGGCGCTTCTCGGCGATGTCAAGATCGGCCATGATCTTCAGGCGGCTCGTGATGGAGTTCACGAGCTTGCGAGGCGGATCCATCGCCTCTTCGAGCGCGCCGTCGACGCGGTAGCGAACGCGTACGCGCTTCTCGAACGGCTCGATATGGATGTCAGACGCCTTCGCCTTGATCGCGTTGTAGATGATCAGGTTGACGAGCTTGATGACGGGGGCATCGCCTTCCATGCCCTCGGCGTCGAGCTCGAGGACGTCGTCCTCTTCCTTCGGCGCCTTGCCGATCATCACGTCAGGGTCGTCGACCTCGTCGAGGATGTCGGCGAGGTTGCTCGCGCCGCCCTCGTAGAGCTGGTGGATGCTGTCTAGGATGCGCGGCTCGAGCGCCAGCGCGAGGCGCAGGTCGCATCCTGTGGCGAGGCGCAGGTCGTCGTGCTTCACGACGTCGAACGGGTTCGAGACGGCGATGGTGAGCAGGTTGCCCGTCTTGCAGATGGGCAGGCAGCCGGTCTCCTTGGCGAGTTCGGCCGGCATGACCTCGGCCAGGTCTTCTTCGAGGCGCAGGCGCTCGAGATCGATGGGCGGAACGGCGAGGCGCTCGGCCAGCGCGCCGAGGAGTTCCTTCTCCTCGACGATCCGCTTCTCGAGCAGGTACTCGGTGACCGACTTCTCGCCCTCCTTGGCGACCTGCGAGGCGGTGGCGAGGACGTCGTCCTCGACCAGGCCGGTCTCCTCGAGGATCCGGACGATTCGACGGTTGAAGCTGACCATGTTCTCTCCTTACAGGCGCGCGAGCGTCCGCTTGAGGTCTTCGAGGTCGCTGGAGTAGTTCATCGCCTGTTCGTAGGTGATGACGTTGCGACCGACGAGATCCCCGAGCGCCTGGTTCATCGTCTGCATCCCGAGCTTTCCGCCCGTCTGGATGATGCTGTAGATCTGGTGCGCCTTGTCGTCACGGATCAGCGCGCGGACGGCGGAGTTCGCCATCATGACCTCGAGGGCCAGCGCGCGTCCGTTGCCCTGGGCAACGGGAATCAGCTGCTGGCAAAACACCGCTTGCAGCGTGAAGGACAGCTGCGTGCGGATCTGCTGCTGCTGGTGCGACGGGAAGACGTCGACCACACGGTTGATCGACTGCACGCAGTCACTGGTGTGCAGCGTGCCGAACGTGAGGTGACCGGTCTCGGCGATCGTCAGCGCCGCCTCGATGGTCTCCATGTCGCGCATCTCACCGACGAGCACGACGTCGGGGTCTTCACGCAGGGCGCTGCGCAAGGCCTTTCCGAAGTCGCGCGTGTCGGAGCCGATCTCGCGCTGGTTGAAGAGGCAGCCCTTGTTCCGGTGCAGGAACTCGATCGGGTCCTCGACCGTCAGCACGTGGTCGGAGCGCGTCTCGTTGACGAAGTCGAGCATCGCGGCGAGCGAGGTGCTCTTGCCGCTGCCCGTAGCGCCCGTGACGAGCACCAGGCCGCGCGGGAGGCCGGCAACCTGCTCGCAGATGGCGCGGGGCAAGCCGAGTTCCTCGAAGCCCTTGACGATCGCGGGGATCATCCGGAGGACGGCGGCCACCGAACCACGCTGGTAGAAGACGTTGACGCGGAAGCGCCCGAGTCCCTCGACGCCGAACGACAGGTCCAGCTCGAACTCCTTCTCGAAGCGTGCGATCTGGTCGTTCGTGAGGAACGAGTAGATGATGTTCTTGGTGTCGTCCGGCCGGAGCATCTCGTGCTCGGTGTTGTAGAGGTGGCCGTCAACACGGACCTTCGGCGGAGATCCCGCCGAGAGGTGCAGATCCGAGCCTCCCTGATCGGTGAGGATCTGCAGCAGCTCTTCGATCGTAGGGGTCGCCATTTCCCAATCTCTCCCCCGCGCACGGAGCGCGGACCTCTGGATGTGCCGGGGACCTATCGGCCGGGAGCGGCCGGTTTCTTGACCCCCCTGCGCGGCAGGCCGCATCGCACGCCAACCGCCCGCACGCGGACGGGTGACGCGCCCCCCCCTTTTCGGCACGCGAACGGGCGCATCGGCTGCGCAATTCCGCGCTTGCTGCAAAACGAGGAACGCCCCGGGCATCGCTGCCCGGGGCGTCGGAAGAATCACACCTGTAGGGTGTTGTTACAGGTGAAACACGGTGGTTTCCGGTGCCCTTGAGCTCAACGGCTGCCTAGCGCGCTGGGGCGAAGGCGCCGCAAGGAGGCTAGGACGACGCGTGTGTGCAACACGCGAGGACGACGCCGACACAGCGCCGTCGAGTCCCAGCGTGCTAGGGGCGGATCATGATTTCGACGCGGCGGTTGGCCGCCTTGTCGGAGGCGCTCGTCTCGGGCACGACCAGCGGCTCGCGGGCACCGCGGCCGTCGATGGAGATGCGGTTGCGGTCCACGCCGTTGTCGGCGAGCACCTGGGCGACGCGTTGGGCGCGAGCCATCGAGAGCTCGTCGTTGCTGGACCACTTCGACTTCCGGATGGGATCCGTGTCGCTGTGGCCGACCACGGCAACCGTCGCGCCCGGGTAGCGGCCGAGAGCGTCCGCGGTGGCGTTCAGCGTCTGGATGAGCTGGACGTCCTGCTTGAGCAGATCCTGGCCGGCGCGGAAGCCGTTCGTGACGCGCACGATGACCATGTCGCCGTCGCGAAGCACGTCTGCGGTGCTCCGGGCCCGGAGGTCGTCCATCAGCCGATCGGCAGCCCCGATGGGCGCGCCGGCCGAGAGATCGGGCTCGGCGGAGCCGGCGGGCGGGGTCTCCATCTCGGCGATCTTGACCTCCATGTCACGGAGCTTGGCCTCCGCATCGGCCAGGCGGCCCTGCTCGAGGCGCAGTTGCGCCTCGAGGTCCTGGTTGCGGGCGCGCTCGAGATCGGCCTTGTCGTTGGCGGCCGCGAGGTCGGGCGAGGCAGTCGGCGCCGGAGCCGTCGTGTCGACCGGGTAGGACGGCGCAGGCGGCGGATAGCTCGGCGTCGGCTGGGCGATGCTCGGCTGCGGCTGCATCACCGTAGGCGGTGCGCAGGGCGCCGGCCCGCATGCGCTCTGCGGCGGACAGCAACGCTTCCGGCTCTTACAGGCCGTGAGGCCCACCAATGCCACGATGACCACGGCGGTCGTGAACCACGAAGGCATAGACTTCATCTCGACTCCTCCGAGGGGGCACGCGAGGGACCCGGCCGGGAGGGTTCCCGGGTCGCGCGCGCCGTCCTACTCTTGCTCTGTCCTGCTCTTTGATTCTCGTGAGGGATGCGTGGGACGCATCCCCCATGTTTGCTTGGTATTGGCGTTGCTTCGTGTTGGGGCAGCAGCCCCCTTCGACTACGCGCGGGGCGAGATGAAGATCTCGACGCGGCGGTTCTTGCTCTTGGCCCGCTTGGTCGATCCGGCCGCCAGCGGCTGGCGTGCGCCGAGGCCGACGGTCGTGACCTGGGCGGTCTTCACGCCGGAACCGGTGAGCAGGTCCTGGACGGCCTGCGCGCGGGCGAGCGAGAGGTTCTCGTTGGTGCCCCACTTCGACTTCCGGATCGGATCGCTGTCCGTGTGGCCCTCGACGACGACGGAGCTCTCCGGGTACTGCGCCTGGATCATCTTGCCGACGCTGATGACCGCCTTGACGGCCGAGACGTTGTAGGCGAGCGTCGCCTTGCCGGAGGGGAAGGCATCGGGCAGCACGACAGCGACGCGCTGGCGGCCGGTGCGATCGGTGCGGACCTCGACGTTGAGGCCACGTACACCGTAGGACGCGAGATGCTGCTGGAGGTCGCGGCGCATGGCCTCGATCTCGGGGCTCCCCACACCGGGACGGAGCGTCGCCGGGCGCACGGACGGACGCCGAACCGGGGCGGGCCGGCGCTTCTGGGCCTCGAGCGCGGCGATGCGCTGCTGCGCTGCGGCGAGGTCGGCCTCACGCTGCTCGAGCGCGTTCTGGGTGTCGCTAAGCGTGGCCTCGGCGGCCATCGCCTGATCCCGCGCGGCGGCGGCGCCTGCCGCCTGCTCCCTGGCGGCCATCATGTCCTGCCGCATCTGCTGCTGCTGGGCGAGCATCTCGTCGTTCGACGCATGCGCCATGCGCATCTGCTCCTGCATCGTCGTGGAGCGCTGGCGCAGGTTGATGTTCTCGGCTTCCAGCACCTTGGCCCGGTCGTTCGCGCGGCGCGAGCGTGCGCAGCCGGTGATGAACGCGAGCGAGAGGGCAGCGGTGATGATGACCAGCCCCACTCGGGCGGTGCTGTGGCTTGCAGATCCGTTCGGCATGTCAGTCCTCCCAGGGGCGCGCGCCGTCGCGGGAGGGGTGTCGATCAGCGCCCAAAACGACTCGGGCGCGACCCTGCTTGTCCCGATCCGGGACCTCCTCCGCGTGCGGCGCTGCCGCGACAAGGCGATTCAATCCCCGTTTGTCGAGGCGTCAAGGGCTAAATACAAGATCTGGTGGAAAAAAGCCCCATTGCACCCAAGGGAGAGGGTTCGAGCGGTCGCGGCCCGGACGCAGGCGTGGCGTCCCGGACCGGGGCGTTCGTGCGCGCGCAAGCGAGGTCGGAAGCGCACCGCACGGTCAACAGCCTCCTGTCACTAGAGATCGGGCGAACGCGGGGTACCACTCAGTCAAAAGCCAGTGCACGTCGTGTGCGTAGAGCGCCGTGACGGCACCGCCGAGCGCGAGGAACGGACCGAACGGGATGTACTTGTAGGAGCGCTCGAACAACCCGAGCACGTCCGCGTCTGCTTCCTGCACATCGCGCAGTGCTACGCGCAACGTGCGGTCCCCGGCGGAGGCCACGCGCCCCTTGAGCTCGAGCGTCTCGTCCTCCTCGGCGAGGATGCGCATCATCGGCAGCGTGAGCTTCACCCGCAGCTTCGCCCCTTCCTTCAGCGACGGCGCGTCGTGCACCTCGAGATGGTCGCCGCGCACCTTCGCGCGACCGAAGACTGCGGGCTCCTCGAGATCCCGCCCCGTGATCTCGAGCCGGCACGGCATCGGGCGCAGCTTCCCCACGAACGCCATCACGCCGCCGACGATGGCTCCGCCCAGGCAGCCGATGGCGAGGGAGTAGAGCGCGTTGAGCGGCCCGACAACGGCGCCGATCAGCGCCAGGAGCTTCACGTCGCCAAGGCCCATGGCCTCCTTGCGGAGGATGGCCGACGCAACGAAGCGGATTGTGTAGATGACCCCCGCCCCCATCGCGAGCCCGGCGCCGGCATGGATGTAGGCGTTGAGCGCGGGCTTGAGGCCGCCGACGGAGAACCACATCAGCGGCTCGTGGTGCAGCATGTTGATCGGCGCGAGCAGGAACGCGATGGCCATGCCGGGCTTCGAGATCTTGTCGGGAATGATCCGGTGGTCGAGGTCGATGAACGTAATCGCGACCAGGGCGGCGAGGTAGGCCGCGATCAGGCCCGCTGTCGCAAGGTGGTCCGGGTAGGCACGCACGGCGAGTAGGAACAGCACCGCCGTGAGTAGCTCGACGAGCGGATAGCGGGCGGAGATGCGGGCCTTGCAGTCGGGGTTGCGACAGCGGCCGCGCAGCAGGATCCACGAAATCACCGGGATGTTGTCGTACCAGGCAATCTGCGCGCCGCACTGCGGACAGTGCGAGCGTTTCTTGGCCATCATCTCGCCGCGCGGAAGACGCCAGATGACGACGTTCAAGAACGAGCCGATGTTGAGCCCGGCGAGAAACGCGATGACGGCGACGAACGTGTCCATGGACGACGAGACCGTAGCCCGCGTTCCGGCCGTTCCGAAGAACGCCGTCTCGCTACGCGGGATCCAGTCCGCCGTCGTCGCGTCGCACGTAGGTGGCACCGCAGCGTGCACACGCGAGGGAGTCCGGCAGCACCTCGCCGCAGTCGCAGGCGAACCCGGCGGGCCGCGCCGGACAGCCCTGGACGAGCACGCGCGGCGGCACGTCCTGCGTCACGACGGCGCCCGCGGCCACGAAGGCCGCCTCCCCCAACGTGACCCCGCAGACGATCGTCGCGTTGGCGCCGATCGTTGCGCGCCGGTGTACGTGCGTGGGCACGTAGTGCTCCGCCCCGCGGCGGCTGACGTGGGCGCGAGGGGTCCGGACGTTGGTGAAGACGGCGCTGGGGCCGACGAAGACCTCGTCTTCCAGCGTGACGCCCTCGTAGACGGAGACGTTGTTCTGCAGCTTGCAGCCCGCGCCGATCTCGACGTTGGGCGCCACGAAGACGTTCTGGCCGAGGGACGTGCCGTCCCCGACCCGTGCGCCGCTGCAGACATGGACGAAGTGCCAGACGCGGGCGCCCTCGCCCAGGTGCGCCCCCTCGTCGACGACGGCGCTCGGGTGGACGCGAGCGCTCACGGGATCAGACGGCGGAGAGCACGTAGGCCTGGAGGAGCTCCGCGTTCTCCGTCTCCAGCTCCGGGAAGAAGACGCCGGTGTCGTAGATGTCGTCGTCGACCCGGTGGCTCCAGACGATGACGCCGCGAGTCTCGAGCCGGGCATTCTCCTCCCGGCCGACCCGGCGTGCCGGGAGCTCGAGGACCACGTGGATGCGGGTCATGGCCGCGATCGGGAACGCGCACTTGATGCGGGCGCCCGACTCGGACAGGTCGACCAGCTCGAAGGGGCGCTCCTCGCCCTCCTCGGAGCGCATGACGCAGGCCATGGAGGCCGGTACGCGGCGATGCTTGCGGCGTTCTTCGCTCATGACCCTCTGCCCATTGAATCCCTGTCGGGCCCGGAAGCTAGCATGATACGAGATCGCCGGAACCAAACGAGCGCCGCGAATTAGGGGCCTCTGAACGGCCTCCGGGCAGGGCTCCCGCCGTGGGGAAGGCCCGTCTGCGGAATCTCGAACAGAACGCTGGAGCGCAATCATGGCCAACTTGAACAAGGTCCTCCTCATCGGCCGCCTCACCCGGGACCCCGAGAGTCGTTCACTGCCCTCGGGCAATTCGGTCGTTTCCTTCGGCCTTGCCACGAACCGCACGTACACGAAGCGCGACTCGGGCGAGAAGGTGGAAGAGACCACGTTCGTCGACGTCGAGGCCTGGGGACGCACCGGCGAGACGATCGCGCGCTACATGAAGAAGGGCCGCCAGATCTTCGTCGAGGGCCGGCTCAAGTTCGACCAGTGGGAGCGCGACGGCCAGCGCCGCAGCAAGCTCTCCGTCGTCTGCGACACGTTCCAGTTCATCGACTCGCAGTCGAGCGGCAACGGTGGCGGTGGTGGCGGCGGCAACTGGAACCGCCAACAACAGGGCGGCGGCAACGCAGCTCCGGTCGGCGTGCGTGAGACGCCGCAGGATGATTACGGCGACGCGGACGATATTCCGTTCTAACGCCGGGAGGGCACAAGGCCCTCCCCTACGTGACTCTCCGTCTGCTCATGCAAGGACATGTAGGGACGGGCCTCGTGCCCGTCCGCGCACACCCACTCACGAACGCTGCTGGTGCTCCGCGATCGCCTGCGCGAGGTCGGACGGCTCGCCCGTGAGGAGGGCCTTCGCTGCCTTCTTGCCGAGCTCGACACCGGGTTGGCCGAACGGGTCGACGCCGAGGAGCTGCGCCCAGTAGACGGTCGTCGCCATGTAGGTGAACAGGAACCCGCCGACGCTCGCCGCATCCGCCGCCGCCAGCTCGATGCGGATCGACGGCCGGTCGGCTTGCGCCAATGCGTACTCGGTTCCCAGGCGTTCGGCGTCGAGAATCGCGCCGAGGGACTGCCCCGACGGCGTGCGCATGCCATCGGGCCCCTCGGGAACCACCGGCCCGTTGGCGCCGGGTGCGTGGACGAAGACGACCAGCTTGTCATCCGGTCCTTCGACGAGCAGCTGCAGCAGGCTGTGCTGGTCCGCGGGTCCGCTGCCGGCGATCGGCGTCATGCCCACAGGACCGAGCGGCCCCGGCTTGCCAAGGCTCTCGCCCAGGAGCTGGGCCCACCACGGGCCGAGCGGGCGCAGGCGCTCCCCGTAGGGCAGGAGCATCACCGTGCTGCGGCCGACCTGGTGCGCGGCGTGGTGGACGGCCGCAAGCGTGCGCGCCACCTCGGGGTCGGCGCCGGCGGCCCCAGCCAGCAACCGGCGCGGCTCGACGCCGACACACGCCGCGGGCAGGAGTCCGCAAGCCGTCAGACCGCTGTAGCGGCCGCCGACCTCGGCGGGAATCGGAAAGCAGGCGTAGCCACGTGCCTCGGCCCGCTCGCGCAGGGGATTCGGCTCCACGCCCGCGACCACCGCCGTGCGTGCGGCGTCGTCGAGCCAGTCCTCGAAGAGAAGGAACGTCGCGGTCGTCTCCAGCGTGCCGCCGGACTTCGAGATCCCGAGCACGACCGTGTCCGCGGGATTCAGCGTGCGCAGAAGCGGCTCGACGACAACCGGGTCGACCGTGTCGATCACGTGCAGACGGGGCGCATCGCCGTACGGATCACGGAGCGCATCGAAGACGCGCGCGCTCAGCGCGGAGCCGCCGATCCCGCAGACGACCACGTCCGTCGCCGACGGCGCCCCTTCGACCCAGGCGGTGATCGCATCAGCGATCTCGGTGTCTTCGGGCCGGCCCGCAAACGGCAGCTCGACGGTGGGGACCTCGATCGCGTGCGGATCGAGACCACGGGCGTGGGTGACGTCGACGGTCAGAGGCATGGCGGCGGTCCCTACAGCGAGTTGAGGTCCCGCTCGTTGTACTGCGCCTCCCGCTCGGCCAAGGCATCGATCTCCCCCTGGACCCCAACGTCGCCGGCCCAAGCCCGCAGGAAGAGGACCATGCGGCGCGCTTCGAAGTCGTCCGGCCAGCTCTCGAGCGCCTCGCCGGCGTCCTTGGCCGCGTCGCGCTTCTCGGCTCCGGGCCCGAGCGCCTGCATCACCGCGCGGAAGACACGCGCGCGGTACCAGTTGGGTTCGATCGTGAGAACCTTCGTGAAGGCGGCGACGGCGGCTTCGGCCTTGCCCTCGACGCACGCGGCGCAGCCTTCTGCGAACGCCTTCTCGGCGGGCTTGAAGTCGGCGAGCTTCCCGCGATTGCCGAACAGCTCCACGAAGCCGCTGCGCGAGTCCTTCGACTCCTTCTTGTTGAAGTGGAAGGAGCGCTCCTTGTCCTTGCCGCACTCCGAGACGGCGCTGATGCCCTGCGCGACCGCGGGCTTCTCGTTGTTCCCCATGCTGAGGAACCACGTCATGCTGAGCCGTGCCCCGCCCGCGGGCGGCCCCCACCTCTTGCCGCACGCCGCGCGCATGTAGGTGATGGCGCGAGCCGGCCAGCCTTCGGTCTTCGCCTTGCCGAGGTCGGTGTTGTAGCCGGAGGCCTGCGGGGCGATCTTTCGCCCTGCGGCGAAGCGAGCCTCGATCACCCTCTTGCGGACGGCCGCGGCGAAGTCATCGCCCATCTTGCGAATCAGGCGCGCCTGCAGGAGGGCGACGAGCCCGTCCTCGCCGGCACGCGTACCGGACGCCGCGTCCTTCGACACGAGACTGGTCAACGGATCGACCTCGCCGAGCCAGGCATGGGCCTCGGCGCGCATGCGCTTGGAGTCCGCGTCCGCCAACGACCCGAGTCGCCTTTTCACGCCGGCGGCGTCCCCCAGATGCATGTCGATCGCCGCGGCGAAGAGCACACCCTGCGCATCGACCTCCTTCACCTTGCTCGCCGCGCGCTGGGCCTCGGCCTTCTTGCCCATGCGGGCGTACGCCACGGCAAGACCCTTGAGCCGGGCCGGGTCATTGCCGTCTGCGGCGTTCAGGCCCATGACCGTGCCTTCGTAGTCACCGGCCTTGAAGGCGGACTCGGCGAGCAGCGCGCCTAGGGTCGGGTGCCGCGTGCGATCGAAGTGCACCTTGAGCGCCTTGGCTGCCGTGGCGGCATCGCCCGTCTTCTTGAGCAGCTCGTTGTAGAGCTTGATGAACTCGTCGGTGGGATCCATCCCGAGCGCGCGCGCAGCGGAGTCGAGCGCCTTCTCGAGCTTCTTGTTGTCGTTCTTCGCCCAACGGCGGAAGGCGAGCGCCTTGAGGTGGTGGAGCTTGGCGGACTCGTGCTTCTCGAGCGCCTTGTCGATGTACTCGATCGCCTCCTCCGGCAGCCCGTCGGACAGCGACAGCTCCGCCAGCGCGATCAAGGCGCCCTCGGCGTACGGATCGTCTTCGACGATCGTCTCCAGCATCTCGTACCCAGTGTCCTCGTCGTCGCCCTTCAGCAGGAAGATCGCCTTCGCAGTGCGAGCACGGATGCTCTTCGGGTTGCGCTCGAGCGCCGCGTCGAGCAGCTTGCCGCGCGCCTCGTCGTCTTCCGTCATGCGCGCGCGGACGAGACAGAAGACCGGTGACTTGGGCGCCGCGTTCTGGCGCTGCTTGACGATGGTGTCCCAGAGTTCGGACTCGCTCTTCTTCAGCGACTTCCAGAGCCGCGCGTAGAGAGCCCAGTAGTCGACAGAGTCGAGGGCTTCGTCCTTGCGGGTGTCGAGCGCGCGAAAGCCCTTCTCCATGCTGGCGCGATCGCCCTTGCGGAGCATCTTGATGCCCAGGTCGAAGGCGGTGCGCACCTCGTCGTTGACGTCATCGGCAACCACAGGAGCGGGCAGCGCAAGGAGCGCAGCGAGGAGAACGCTCCCCAGGGCTATCGATACACGTCTCATCACTCGCCTCCCGGCCCATCGCCCCCCCAACCTACCGCCAAACGGGGGCCGGCGCGGGAGGCCGAGGGCTCCTAGTACCGCTCGTCCACGCGGAAGTCCCGGAACTGTGCGGTGCCCTTGCGGACGATCAGGCCCGGGCAGCCGAGTTCCAGCGAGTACTGGACGCCGAGCGTCTTCGTCTCGACCTCGAGCGTGCGGCGCCCTCCGGGACCGACCACGGTGAAGACCGTCTTGCCGCCGTCCTTGAAAGCGAGCGACAGGCGGAGTTCCCCCTCGGTCTTCAAGCTGCCGGAGGTGATGACCTTCCAGCTGCGAGCCTTCGAAGGCTTCGCGAGGAGCAGCATGCTGCCCTTCTCCACAACAGCAGCGACCTGAGGGCTGCGATAGGCCGGCTTGCTGCAGAGACCCGCGCGCCCTTTCTCGAGCACGGTCGTGACCGAGAACGCCTTCCAACGCAGCTCGGAAGACCACGCCGTTGCCTCGCCGGCCGTCTTCGCGCTGACGACGCCGTCGCGTTCATCCCACCCACCGCTCGACGTTGCCCAGGGAAGCGGCGCAGACTGCCAGAAGACGCGAACGGCGGACGCCACGTCCCCCTTCATGCTCTCGAAGGCTCGTTCGAAGCTCTTGGAACCGCCGCCGTGTTGCAGCAGGTCGGCTTCCCACGTCCGAAAGCGTGACCTCACGTCTTTGTCCTTGGTTCCGAGGAACGCACCGACAAGACACAAGGCATCGCCCGAGTCCGCCTTTCGCTTTCCGACGGCAAGATCCCACGCCGGGTAGATGCCTTTCTTCATGCGCTTGCGCGCATCGCCGCGTGCGCCCCCGCGTGCGATGACGTCGATCGCGCCGAAGCGGACTCCCGCTTTCGTGCGCCGGTGCCAGCCGAACCACTCGGCGATGCCCTCGCGGTACCAGAACGGGCCCTTGCCCCGATGCGCGCTGTCCTGGCACTTGTCATGAAACTGGTGCACGAGCTCGTGAAGGATGAGCCTGCGCGTGTGAAAGGCGTCGGCCTGGAGCCACACGCGGCTGGTTCCCTTCACCCCGTCGGTGAAGCCGCCGGACTCTTCCTGAGCCGGGTCGCGATGTCCGGCTGCCTGCATGCCCTCTGCGAAGGCGTCCCGATCGGGATACAGCACGAGCTGCAGGGGAAGCTCTGCGGGCTTGGGCTCTCTGCCAAAGTGCTTCTTCAACTCCGGGTAGAGCGCATTTCCGAGGTCGGCGGCGGTTGTGATCCACGCTTCAGGCACGTCGCCGGTGATGCGCAGCCGCTCGTCCTCGTGGACGTGCTCCGCCTGCAGCGGCGCCGTCAAGCCCAGGACGACCACGAGCAGCAGCGGAACGCGCACGCACTGAGGATACCCGTTCTCCTACCGCGGATGAGCGAGTCGAAGGGCGTCGCTCAGCGTTGCATCGCGTTGAAGCCCCAGAAGCGCGCCGCGCCATTGCGCACGAGCAAGCCGACGCGCGTGAAGGACACGCCGGGATCGACGCCGAACGCTGCGAGCGGTGCATACAGGGCCATCTTCCCGCCGTCGGCCGCTGCGGCCGTGGCAGTGAGCTCCACCTCCCCGCGCCGCGTCCGCAGGCTGAGCCGGACGTTGGCCCCGGAGATCGTTGTCGTCTGGCTGGCAATCGGGTGCCATTGGTCTCCGTCCCTCCGGAGGATCGCCATCAGGCCGCGCCCGATGACGGCTGCCATCTCGGGGTGATCCTTGCCGGTCGCGAGACGTAGCCCCGCCTGGACGTCGTCGCCCTCGACCAGGTACAGCGTCACGTTGACGCGCCGACTCAGCCCGGGCCGCGCCCAGAGGACCGCATCCCGCTTGCCCGAACGGCCGATGCTCAGCTCGTTGCGCTCGTCCCACGACCCGCCTTCGGCTTCCCACACCTGCAGATCACGCCAGTAGCTGCGGACGACCTCGCTGACCTGCTCGTGTGCCTCACGGAAGACGACCTCGAAGCTGCGCGTTCCGCCGCCACGTACGAGCAAGGACCGCTCCCACGCGCGGAAGCGCTCGAACACCTGCTTGTTCTTGGTGCCGAGGAACGCGCCCACCAGGCACAGGCCGTCGGCGTAGTCGGCCTTGCGCACGCCGATGGCGACACCCCAGGGCGAGTAGCTCGCGTCGGCGATGCGTTCGAACACCTGGCTGCGCGTCCCACCCCGCGCGACCGCATCCAGCGTCCCGAAACGCACGTCGAGTCCGACGCGTCGGTGCCACCCGAACCACTCGGCGAGCCCTTCGCGGTACCAGAACGCGCCCTTGCCCCGGCGCGCGGGGCTCTGGCACTTGTCGTGGAACTGGTGAACGAGCTCGTGGATCACGAGCCGGCGGGTGTGGAAGGCGTCGGTCTGCAGCCAGACCCGGCTGATGCCGTTCTGCCAGTCCGTGAACCCGCCCAGGCGCGCATGCTTCGGGTCCTTGTGGCCGGCCGCGCGCATGCCCTCGATGAAGGACCGGCGATCCGGGTAGAGCACGAGTTGCAGGGGAAGCTCGCGCTTGCGGGGCTCCTTCTCGAAGTGCGTCTTGAGACGCGGGTACAGGGCGCGAGCGAGCTCGGCAGCGGTCTCGACCCACTCCTCGGGGACGTTGCCACGGATGCGGATGTGCTCGTCCTCGTAGACGTGCTCGGCGCGTGCGACGCCGGCAGTGCCCAGCAGCAGGACGGGGATCCAGAGGAAACGCACGCCGCGAGGATACCGGGTCGCGCGCACAGCGCGTTTCCGGTTCAATCGCCGCATGAGTGAGGTCGTCTGGGCTCCCACCGAGGAGATGGTCGCGCGCGCCAATGTGACGCGTCTGATGAAGAAGGCCGGCGTGGACGGCTACGAGGCGCTGCACGCCTGGTCCGTTGCCAACATCGGCCGCTTCTGGGATACCGCGCTCGAGGACCTCGGCGTCGCCTGGTACGAGCCCTACGCCCGGGTCTACGACGACAGCGCCGGCTTCCCCTGGACGAAGTGGTTCGTCGGCGGCAAGACGAACATCATCCTCAACTGCCTGGACCGCCACGTGGAAGGTGGGCGGTCGGATCAGGAAGCTCTGGTCGGCGAGGGTGACGACGGGACGGTCGTCTCGCTCACCTACGCCGAGCTCAAGGACCAAGTCAATCGCGCGGCCGGACTCCTGCGTGAGATCGGCGTCGAACCCGGGAACCGCGTCGGGATCTACATGCCCATGGTGCCCGAGGTCGTCGTAGCCCTCTTCGCGTGCTTCCAGGTCGGCGCGGTCGCGATTCCGGTGTTTTCGGCATTCGGGAGCGACGCGCTGGCGGTCCGGCTCAACGACGCGAAGGCCGTCGCGCTCTTCACGGCGGACGGCGGGGACCGGCGCGGCAAGGTCGCGCCCGTCAAGCCGAACGCCGACGCCGCGGTGGCGCAGGTCCCGACGCTCCGCCACCAGATCGTGATCCGGCGCACGGAGGAGGAGGTGCCGTGGCAGGAAGGCCGGGATCTCTGGTGGCACGAGCACATCGCGAGCCGGGAGCCGGACTCGCGCACCGAGGTGCTCGACGCCGAAGCGCCTGCGATGATCCTCTACACGTCCGGCACGACGGGAAAGCCCAAGGGCACCGTGCACACGCACGCGGGCTGCCTGGCGACGATGAACAAGGAGCTCGGCTACGCGTTCGACGTGAAGCCCGAAGACCGCTTCTTCTGGCTCACCGACATCGGCTGGATGATGGGCCCGTGGGAGATGATCGGCGTGACGTCGCTCGGCGCCACGCTGCTCGTGTTCGAGGGCGCGCCGAACTGGCCCCAGCCCGACCGCCTGTTCGACATCGTCGAACGCCACCGCGTGACACATCTCGGTGTCGCACCGACGGCCATCCGCTTGCTGCGACGCGCCGGCGACGAGCTGGCAGCCGGACGCGACCTCTCCTCGCTCCGCATCATCGGCTCCACGGGCGAGCCGTGGGACCCCGAGTCGTGGCTGTGGTGCTTCGAACATGTCGGGGGCAGGCGCTGCCCGATCGTCAACATCAGCGGCGGCACGGAGCTCGTCGGGTGTCACCTCTCGCCGCTGCCCATCACGCGGCTCAAGCCCTGCACGCTGCGCGGGCCGGGGCTGGGAATGGACGTCGATGTCTTCGATGACGAAGGCAACTCGATCCGCGGCGGCATCGGCCACCTCGTGCTCAAGCAGCCCGCGCCGAGCCTGACCAAGAGCTTCCTCGGCGACGACGATCGCTACCTCGCGACCTACTTCGAACGCTTCGGCGCCGACGTCTGGTACCACGGCGACTGGGCGTACGTGGACGAGGACGGCTTCTGGTTCCTGCATGGCCGCAGCGACGACACGATCAACGTGGCGGGGAAACGCGTAGGCCCTGCGGAGGTCGAGGCGGCGGTGGTCGAGCACGCTGCCGCGAGCGAGGCTGCTGCGGTCGGTGTACCCGACGAGCTCAAGGGCGAGGACGTCGTCGTGTTCGTCGTGTTGAAGCCGGACGTGCCGGAGTCCGAGGAGCTGCGCGCGGCGCTCTCCGACAGCGTGGTTTCACACCTCGGCAAGACGCTGCGCCCGAAGGCAATCCGCTTCGTCGACATGCTGCCCAAGACGCGCAGCGCGAAGATCGTGCGCGGAGTGATCAAGCGACGTTGGCTGGAGAAACCGGTTGGTGACCTCGCCAGCGTCGAAAACCCCGAGGCCGTGGACGCGATTGCGCAAAGTAGATAGCCGCGTCGTTTTTCTGCGGCCGGTACCCGCGCGGGGGCCATGATCCGCGCGTGGCCATCGAAGTCCTCATCCCGACCACCCGCACGCTCGGCGGCGCGACACGTGCCGTCGCCGAACAGCTTCTGGGCCCGGGCTTCCTCAACATCGACGCGCCCGAGGGCGAGTCGATCGAGGTGGAGCTCACGAACGTCGAGATGGAGGAGTGGGGCAAGTTCGTGCCGGACGAGACGACGCCCGCAGACCTCGGTGACGAGATCAAGGGCAACAAGGAGATCCTGCGCGTCCGGATCCCGCTTCGCATCGGGCACTTCCTGCTCTTCCCGGGCTTCGTCGTGCTCTGCCGCCCTGATGACTACGAAGAGTTCACGACCGATCCGCGCGCGCGCCAGATCATCGGCCGCGAATCGCTCGAGTTGGCGAACGCGTTCACGGCGCCGGAGATCCTGATTGCCGGCGACGCGGCAACCGACTTCCTGGGCACCGAGGCGACCGACTGGGAGGGCCTCAAGCAGGTGCTCGAGGAAGAAGAGATCGCGCACGAGCTGATCGTGATTCCGCGGTAGGGGCGACCCTTGTGGTCGCCCCATCAGGGATTCCAACGCACAGGGCCCGCCCTGTCCGGGCGCCCCTTGTGGGCGCCCTGCAGGTTGCCGCCGCGGGCGGCCACAAGGGCCGCCCCTACAGGGACCGCCGAGACGCGATGAACGCGTCCTGGGGCGACCACAAGGGTCGCCCCTACATCGCGGCGACGGCCGGCGATCGCGCCCCGTTACCCCCCCTGCGCCTGGACGGCCATCCGAAAGAGCGCCATCGCAGTGTTGCGCGCGTTCGTCCGCTCCTGCTTGGTGACCACGCCGTCCTCGAGGATCTTCCCCAGATAGTTGTGGAAGTTGGTCACCATCATCTTCGCGACAGGCGGGACGCCGCGCATCTTCGGCACCTGCTCCTTCGCGACGCCGATGACGTGCCGTAGGTGTTCGATCTCCTGCACCGTCGGCTCGGGCTCGTCGCGCCAGGCAGGTCGCTCCTTGGCGTTGAGCACGGTCGGGAGCCAGGCGTGCATCCACTGCGCGCGCGCGTGCAGGTGCTCCCAGGCGATACGCCCGATGACATCACCCGGCTGGTGGTAGTCCGTACAGGCGCCGCCCGTGATGAGCATGGCGGGGATCTTCTTCTCGTGAAACGGCACGTAGTCGGATCGACCGGGCTGCAGGTCCACCCCGATGACGTACTTCTTGCCGTTCGCGGGCTCCGGCGCCTTGCTCGCGAGCGCGTGGAGCCCGGCGCTGAATTCGGCGCCCATGAGGAACAGGCTGCCCGGCAGCATGTCGGCGAGGGACCGGCCCAGCATGTCCATCGTGATGTGCGCCGCGCACTTCTCGAGCGGCAGCGGCGGCTTCTCGACCCACTCGTAGCTGCCCTTGAGGCCCTGCTCCTCGAGATCGAAGGCGACGAAGACGAGCGACCGGTCGAACCCGCCGGTCGTGCCGAAGCAGCGTGCCAGTTCGAGCAACGCGGCGACGCCCGTCGCGTTGTCGTCGGCGCCCGCGTAGGTCCACGTGAGCTTCAGCTCCTGTCCCTCGGCCGTCTTCTGCACCTGGGTCTTCGTGCCGAGGTGGTCGTAGTGCGCGGACAGGATCACGTACTCCGCGTCCGGTCCCTTCTTGGAAGGCAGCCAAGCCGCGACGTTACGCAGTGCCGGCTCCTTGACGCCGGGCGTGTCGACGAACATCGATTCCTGCTTCGGCAGCAGCTTCAGGCCGGCCTTCTCGAAGTGCTCGGCGATGTGCGCTGCCGCCTTCTCGCGTGAGGGCCAGTCGCGCCGTCCCTTCATCGCCGGGTCGGCGAGGAACTCGACATGGCGCTTGAGTGCCGCGGCGTCGATACCGGACGCGGTCGTGGGCGCGTCCTTGGCCCACGCGGACACCCCCGCCAGCGACAGCAGGCAGGCGAGAACCGCGACGCGGCGCATCGACTAGCTGTCGTTGCCGTTGTCGCGATCGAGGCGCCGCGCGATGATCAGGCGCTGGATCTCGCTCGTGCCCTCGCCGATCTCGCACAGCTTGGCATCGCGCATGATGCGCTCGACCGGGTACTCGCGCGTGTAGCCGACGCCGCCCATCACCTGGATGGCGTTGTGCGCGGCGCGCATGGCGACCTCGGAGGCGAAGAGCTTGCAGTACGAGCCGTGGATCGCGTGCTCGAGGCCGTTGTCCTTGCGCCACGCGGCCTCGTGGACCAGGTTGCGCGCCGCGTGGATCTCCATCGCCATGTCGGCGAGGCGATGCCCGACGGGCTGCATGTCGATGAGGCGCTTGCCGAACTGCTTGCGCTGTTGGACGTAGGGCAACGCGGCGTCGAGTGCACCTTGCGCCAAGCCGACGGCCATGGCGCCGATCGAAATCCGGCCGGCTTCGAGTGTCTTCATGAAAGCCTTGAAGCCGCTGCCCTCCTCGCCGAGCTTGTTCTCGACCGGAATGCGGCAGTCGTTGAACACGATCTCGCGCGTGTCGGAGCCGCGCAGGCCGAGCTTGTCCTCGAGCACGCCGTACTCGAAGCCGGGCGTGCCCTTCTCGACGACGAAGGCGCTGATGTTCTTGGTGTCGCCGACCTCACCGCCGGTACGCGCCGTGAAGACGATCGTGCCGGCGTGCGTGCCGTTGGTGCAGTAGATCTTGGTGCCGTTGATGACCCACGCGTCGCCGTCAAGGCGCGCGGTCGTCTGGGTCATCTTGGCGTCGGACCCGGCGCCCGGCTCGGTCAGCGCGAAGGCACCGAGGATCTCGCCGGTGGCGAGCTGCGGCACCCAGCGGCGGCGCTGGGCCTCGGTTCCGAAGTGGAAGATGGGCCCCGTGCCAAGCGACGTGTGGGCGGCGACGGTGATGCCCGTCGTCCCGCAGACGCGCGACAGCTCCTCGACCGCGATGACGTAGGCGCGGTAGTCCATCCCGGCCCCGCCGAACTCCTCGGGCCACGGGATGCCCAGCAGCCCCAGCTCCGCGAGCTTCGGAATCGTCTCGGTGGGAAAGCGCTTCTCTTCGTCGAGCGCAGTGGCCAGCGGCGCGACCTCGGCAGTGGCGAAGTCGCGGACCATGGATTGGACCTCGATGTGGTCCTCGCTCAGGAAGGGGCTGGCCTCTTGCGTCATGGTCTCGGTGATGGTCATTCGGCGGTTTTGGCTCCGGCGCGCAAGGTATCGGCGCCTGAAAGGTAGCGCCCACTAGGGTCAGGGCGTGGCTCAGGGAGAGGCGGTCGAATTCCCCCGCTCCCGACGAGCCGCGACCTCGGTCCGGATGTACTCGACCAGCTCGGCCAGTGGTGTCCCGGGGCCGAACAGGCTGCCAACCCCCATTTCTTGAAGTTTCCGGGCGTCGTCGGCGGGAATGATACCACCGCCCGTGAGCAGGATCTGCTCGCCGCCGCGCGCCTTCAACAACTCGATGATCTGGGGGAACAAGGTCATGTGTGCCCCGGAGTGGAGTGACACGCCGATGGCGTCGACGTCCTCCTGGAGCGCCGCGTCGACGATCATCTCGGGCGTCTGGCGCAGGCCAGTGTAGATGACCTCGAAGCCAGCGTCGCGGAGCGCTGCGGCCACGACCTTGGCGCCACGGTCGTGCCCGTCGAGCCCTGCCTTGGCGACCAGGATTCGGATCGGAAGCGAGGGAGCGTCGGTCATCAGGCGTCTCCTTCGAGGAGGTCGCGCACGGCGGCCGCCGGCGTCGTGTCACCGGCTGCGACGGCCTCGGCGGCCCTCGCAAGGGCATCTTCGCGGGCGGCCCAGTAGCGATGCGCGCGAGCACGATCGACGGCGGCACGCAGACGCGCGTGCGCTCGCTCGAGCCGGCGCGCGCGCAGCGACTCCCCCTCTGCGTCGCCGACGCGGGCGTCCAGGAGCTGACGCAGCTCGTCGACCCCGGCGCCTGTCGTCGCGGTTGTCTCGAGAATCGGCGGCGCCGGCGCGTCGCGCAGCTCGGCCGCGCTCCGCAGCGCCGCCACCAACGCGTCGGCGCCCTCGCGGTCGGCCTGGTTGACGACGAGGACGTCAGCCGCTTCGACGAGGCCTGCCTTCATCCCCTGGACGACGTCACCCGCGCCCGGCGCGAGGACGACAACCGTCGTGTCGGCAACACGACAGATCTCGACCTCGCCCTGACCTACGCCCACGGTCTCGACGAGTACGGGATCGAAGCCGGCGGCATCGAGCAGGTCGGCCGCGTCGTAGATCGCGGCCGAGAGCCCGCCCAGCGCACCGCGGCTCGCCAGCGACCGGATGAACACGCCCTCGTCGCCGCTGTGCGTGAGCATGCGGACGCGATCGCCAAGAAGCGCGCCGCCCGTGAACGGGCTGCTCGGGTCGACCGCCAGCACCCCCACGGATCGGTCGTCCCCGCGCCACAGCGCCGTCAGAGCGGAGACGAGCGTCGACTTGCCGGCCCCCGGAGGTCCCGTGATGCCGATGCGGTGCGCGCGCGACGCGGTGCCGACGTCGGCCAGCAGCGCAGCGGCGGCAGGGTCCCCGTTCTCGACCAGCGTCAGACCGCGAGCCAGCGCACGACGATCGCCTTGCCGGATCTCTGCGGCCAACGTCACGCGTTACTTCCTGAGGTAGGACCGCGCGATCACCAGGCGCTGGATCTCCGTGGTGCCCTCGTAGATCTCGGTGACGCGCGCGTCGCGGAAGTAGCGCTCAACGGGGAAGTCGCGCGTGTAGCCGGCGCCCCCGTGAATCTGCACGGCTTCCTTCGCGCAGTAGTTCGACGTCTGGGACGCCATGAGCTTGGCCATCGACGCCTCACGCCCGTGGGGCTGGTCCTTGTCCTTCAGGACCGCCGCGCGGAATGTAAGCAGGCGCGCCGCGTCGACGCGCATCGCCATCTCGGCGATCTTCTCCTGGATGGCCCCGAAGGCCGCGATGGGCTTGCCGAACTGCTCGCGCTCGCCTGCGTACTTCACGGAAGCCTCGAGGCACGCCTCGGCGATGCCGATCGCCTGGCTGGCGATGCCGATGCGGCCGGTATCAAGCAAGGAGAGCGCGATCGGGAAGCCGCGACCGACCTCGCCGAGCACGTTCTCGGCTGGCACGCGCACACCGTCGAGCTGCAACTCGACGGTCGACGACCCGCGCAGGCCCATCTTGAGCTCCTTCTTGCCCGCCTTGTAGCCGTCCCAGCTCGTCTCGACGATGAACGCCGTCACGCCCTTGTTGCCGGCGTCCGGATCCGTGCGCGCGAAGACGATGACGACGTCGGCCTGGTCGCCGTGACTGATCCAGAGCTTGCTGCCGTCGAGGATCCAGTCGTCGCCGTCCTGCTCGGCCTTGCAGACAAGCGAGCCGGCATCGGACCCGCTGCCCGCCTCGGAGAGCGCGTAGGCACCGAGCAGCTCGCCCGTGGCGAGCCTGGGCAGGTACTTCTGTTTCTGCTCGTCGGTCCCGAAGCGGACGAGGCTCTCACACGTCAGGCTGTTGTGGACCGAGACCGTCGTGCCCGTACTGGCGCAGGCGTTGTTGACCTCGATGAGCACCAGGCTCGAGCCCAGCGCGCCCAGGTCGCTGCCGCCATATTCCTCGGGGACCGCCATGCCGAGGAAGCCCTGTTCAGCGCACAGGCGGATCTGCTCGGCAACGAACTCCTCGTTGGCATCGGAGATCGCCGCCCGCGGCGCCAGCTCGCTCTGCGCGAACTCGCGCGCGGCCTGCTCCAGCATCTGCATGTCTTCTGAGAGCTCGAAATCCATTCAGGGCCTCCGGGGACGCCCCGAAAGGGTACGGCGCCAGGGCCCCTGCTCCCCCTCCCGCGCCGGGTGTCTGGCGATGAACCGCGTCTCCGGCCCGATTCGCGGCCCCTCCGCCGATGCCGTGGTATGGCTGATCCGGATGACGGACCCGGACACCATCGTCAAGTGCACTGGCTGCGGGACGCAGCTCCCGCGCATCGACATGTTCGGCGTGGAGCCGGATCTCCTGTGTCCGCGCTGCGCGGACGGCGTGCGGCGTCGCATGCAGGTCCGGGTGCGCACGATCCGACCGGACCGCAAGCCCGTCGTGACGACGCTGTTTCTCGGCATCGCGATCGTGCTCTTCGTGATGACGGACTTCGTCTTCCGGAGCAACCCGCCGACGTGGCTGCGAGCCCTCTACCAGGACGGCCACGTCTGGAAGGGCGAGATCTACCGCCACGTCACCAGCATCTTCCTGCACGGCGGCTGGGCGCACATCCTGCTCAACGGCCTGGCGCTGTGGTCGCTGGGCCGGGTCGTCGAGGCCGGCTGGGGCCACCTGGCCATGGCCGGCGTCATGCTGGCCACGGGTGTGACCGGCGCCGTGGCGCAGTGGATCGCCACCGGACCCGCTGTCGGGCTCTCCGGCGGCATCCTGGGTCTGTGTGGATTCATGTGGGCGCAGCGGCGTCACCACCCCTTCGCGGCTGCGGTGATGAACGAGCGCATGATCCGCTGGATCATCATGATCATGGTCGTGGGCGTCCTGCTGTCAGCGACGAACACGCTGCCGATCGGGAACTGGGCGCACGGGGGCGGCCTTGTCATGGGCGCACTCATCGGACTCGCGGCGGCGCACCGTCGCCGCGTCGTGCTGCTCATCGGCTGTGCCGTACTGGTCGCCGCGCTCGCCGTGGTGAGCATCGACTTCTTCTTCCCGGAAGCCGAGGTCCAGCTCACCAACGGCCAGACCTGGACGCGCCAGCGCTGGCACGACTACTGGATGCTCAAGTACGGCGGCGGGTAGCTACTTTTTGGAGTAGTCGTAGAAGCCGCGGCCGGTCTTTCTGCCGAGGTGGCCGGCCGCGACCATCTTGCGGAGCAGCGGCGAGGGCCGGTACTTGCTGTCGCCCAGGTCGCGGTGCAGGACCTCCATGATCGCCAGGCACGTGTCGAGACCGATCAGGTCGCCGAGTGCGAGCGGCCCCATGGGATGGTTCATGCCGAGCTTCATGATCTGGTCGATGTTCTCGGGTTCGGCCACACCTTCCATCACGCACGTGATGGCCTCGTTGATCATGGGCATCAGCACGCGGTTGCTAACGAAGCCCGGGTAGTCGTTTGCCACGACCGGGATCTTGCCGATGGCCTCCGTCGCCGCGTGCACTGCTTCGTAGGTCGCGTCGCTCGTCGCGAGACCACGGATGATCTCGACGAGCTTCATCAGCGGCACGGGGTTCATGAAGTGCATGCCGATGAACTGCTCGGGACGACCGCTTGAAGCCGCGAGCTCGGTGATCGAGATGCTCGACGTGTTCGACGCCACGATCGCGTTCTCCGGCAGGATGCCGGCCAGCGTCTCGAAGACCTGCTTCTTGATGTCGACGTTCTCGACGATCGCCTCGACCACGAGGTCGCAGTCCGCGAACGCCGACAGATCAGCGGCCGCCTCGATGCGCCCGAGTGCCGCGTCCGCGTCTTCCTGCGCGATCTTCTCCTTGCTCACCGAGCGAGCGAGGAACTTGCCGATCCCTGCGAGGCCGCGATCCGCGGCACCGTCGACCGCGTCGTAGAGCCGCACGGGCGTGCCCGCGACGGCGAACACCTGTGCGATGCCCGCACCCATCTGTCCGGCGCCGATGACGCCTACGCGTTCGAATCCCATCGTCCCTCCACCTCGTACGAGTGGGAGGGCACAAGGCCCTCCCCTACATGACTTTCGTGTGCCCGGTTGCTGTAGGGACGGGCCTTGTGCCCGTCCGCGAATCCCGACGGCTACCGCCTGACGGAGAGGGCGACCGCGTTGCCGCCGCCCAGGCACAGCGAAGCCATGCCGGTCTGCACGTCCCGGTTCTTCATGGCGTAGAGCAGCGTCGTCAGGATGCGCGCGCCGCTGGCCCCGATCGGGTGGCCGAGCGCCACGGCGCCGCCGTTGACGTTGGTCTTCTCGGCCTCGAGGCCGGCTTCCTTGGAGACCCCGCAGGCGGCCGAGGCGAAGGCTTCGTTGAGCTCGATGAGGTCGTAGCTCGAGGTCTCGTTGCCGGTCGTCTTGGCGAGCTTGTCGATCGCGACGACGGGCGCGTACATGACCCACTTGGGCTCGGTCCCGCCGGTCGCGTAGCCGGTGATGGTCGCGAGCGGCTCCAGCCCGCGGTCCGCCGCCGCCTTCTCGCTCATCACGACGAGCGCAGAGGCGCCGTCGGAGATCTGGCTGGCGTTGCCGGGCGTGACCGTGCCGTCCTTGCGGAATGCGGCGCGGAGCTTCCCGAGGCTCTCGCTCGTGACGTCGGCACGGATGCCCTCGTCCTTGTCGACGACGGTGACGTTGCCCTTGCGGTCCTTGACCTCGACGGGAACGATCTCGTCGGCGAACGAGCCGGCTTCGGTCGCTTCGTGCGCGCGGCGGTGGCTCTCGGCCGCGAACGCGTCCATGTCGTCACGCGAGACGTCGCAGCGCTCGGCGATGAGCTCGCCGGTTTCGCCCATGTGGTAGTCGTTGTAGATCTCCCACAAGCCGTCGTGGACCATCGCATCGAGCAGCTGGCCGTGGCCGAGACGCAGCCCGTTGCGCGCCTTGGGAATCAGGTAGGGCGCATTGGTCATGCTCTCCTGGCCGCCGGCGACGATGACGTCGGCGTCGCCCGCGCGGATTGCCTGCGCGGCGAGCATCACGGACTTCAAGCCCGAGCCGCAGACCTTGTTGATCGTCACGGCGCCCACCTCGGGCGGGACACCGGCGCCGAGCGCGGCCTGCCGGGCCGGGTTCTGGCCCAGGCCCGCCTGCAGGACGGTGCCCATGATCACCTCTTCGACGTCGGCGGGATCGAGATTGGCGCGCTTCATCGCCTCCTGGATCGCGAACGAGCCGAGCTGGGTGGCCTTGAACTTCGAGAGGCCCCCGTTGAAACGTCCGATCGGCGTACGGCAGGCAGAAACGATGACGGCATCGGCCATGTGCGGTGTCTCCTCTTCGCGACAAAGGGGAGCGCAGTTTACGGGCGCCGGATCGCGAGGCCGACTGGGCGCCGGAGTGCTCCGTGGTATTCGACGGTCCGGGCGCGAGAGCGGTTTCGCGGGCGGCGGCCTACTCGAATTCCGTGTGGATCCGGGCCATGTCCTGCTCCGTCAGGTCGAGCATCTGCATGAGGTCCAGCACGACCTGATCGAGCACGATCAGGAGGGCCTGCTCGAAGAGGGACCCCAGCGGCGGCGGTGGGCGGCCGCGCTTGCGCCGGCCGGGGCGGTCGTCGATGTGGAGGACGACGTCGGCCTGCTCGGCCGCCTTGCTATCGGGATGGGCCGTCACCACCGCGACGCGCGCCTTGGCCTTGCGCGCGATGCGGATGTAGTGGCTCAGCACCTTCGACCGTCCCGTGCGCGAGCAGATGATGAGGAGGTCGCCCTTGGAGATGGCCGGCGTGATCACGTCGCCAACGTGGAACACCCGCCGGCCGAGATGCATGAGCCGCATCGCGAAGCCACGCCCCATCAAGCCCGTGCGGCCCAGCCCGGTGACGAAGACGCGATTGCTCTCGAGGATGGCCTGCTCGAAGGCCTTCATCTGGCGCACGCGGACGCGTTGCAGCACGCGCGCCAGATCCGTGGCGGCGTCCTGCATGTGGCGACTGCTCACGCCTCGGTCCCGCCGACGTCCAGGTCGCCGTCCTCGTCGCCCTCGAAGACGAGGGTGTGCAGCGGAAAGAGGCAGCCGTCCACGCAACAGAGCTTGTAGACCACGCTGCCGTCGGGCTGGCGCTGGCGCAGCGGGCAGCCGAAGCAGACCCCGAAGCCGCAGCCCATGTACTCCTCCGTCGCGGCTTCGGCCTCGATGCCGTGCTGGCCGAGCAGGTCGCGGACCGCCTTGAACATGGGGACGGGGCCGCATGTGAAGACGTAGTCGCCGGGTGTGAGGCGGCCGCCTGCGATCAGCTCCGCCACGATGTCGGTGACGAAGCCCTTGCGGCCGACCGAGCCGTCGTCCGTGCAGACGAGCACGCGGCAGCCGTCCGGCGCGACCTCCTTGACGGGCGCTGAGTGGTCGAAGTCGCGCGAGCCGTAGCAGATCGTGATGTCGCGCATGCCGCGGCGCTGGAGTTCCTCCGCGACGAACTTGATCGGTCCCACGCCGACGCCGCCGGCGATGAGGATCGCGCGCCGCGCGGTCTCGGGCACGCTCAGCGTGTTGCCCAGGGGGCCGATGAAGCTGATCTTGTCGCCCTTGACCATGGCGCGGAGGTTGCGTGTGCCCGGGCCGATGACGTCGTAGAGAACGCAGAAGCCCGTCGCGGTCCCGCCGTGCTCGATGACCTTGTGGATCGACATCGGGCGGCGCAGCAGCGGCACGATGCCCGGGTCGGTGAGCAGGTTCACGAACTGGCCGGCGCGCATGCGCGGCGCGGCCTCGGGCGCGTGGACGTGCATGATCCACGTCACCGGCGCGATCTGCCGGTTGGCCAGTACCTCCCCATCCATGCAGACGGGCGGGGCAAGGGACGCTTGGGTCGTGGTCATCGCCGAGAGCGTACCGCGGTAGAGTCCCGATGTGGCAACCAAGGAACGCACCGCCTGCGGATTCGTCCTCGTGCGCGATCGAAAGGGCGTGATCGAGTACCTCTCGCTGACGAACGCCAAGCGCGACGAGCCCGGCCTGCCCAAGGGACACGCCGACGCCGGTGAGACCGAGATGGAGACGGCGCTCCGGGAGACGTACGAGGAGACGGCGCTGGACGACCTCAAGGTCCTCGGCGACTTCCGCCGCACGCTGCGCTACAAGGCCAAGCGCACGGGCAAGACGTACGACAAGCGGGTGGTCTACTTCGCTGCGCGCGCACGCTCGGGCAAGATCGAGCTTTCCAAAGAGCACTCGCAGTACGCATGGCTGCCGCTCGGGGCCATGCTGGACACGATGCCGCACGCCAACCTGCGACGGGTGATCCGCGACGCGGCGCTGTTTCTCAAGGATCCCTCCTTGTTCGAGCTCGAGCCGGCGACGGAGCAGGAGGGGCTGCGGTACCTGAAGTCGCTGCCGCACGCACGCAAGAAGCTCGTCGCGCACTTGCGGGGCGGTGCGCGGCTGGCGCGGACATTCGCCGAAGCGCTGAGCGCGGCAGGCGAACGCGTGCATGTGGAAGCAACAGCGGCGGGAACCGTGCTGCACGACGTCGGACGCGCCATCGGCGAGCATGACGACCACCAGCGGGCCGGCGTGCGCCTCCTGCGCAAGACCTCACTTGCGGCTTACGGCTTCGCGTGCGTCTCGCACTTCACGAAGGGGGCTCGCGGCAAGGAGCTTCGCGCGGCCGGAGTGGAACGCGACGTCGTGGCCGACTTCAAGCGCATGACGGACCTGTGCACGTTCACGTGGGAAGAGCAGTGCGCGGCGCTGGCCGATGCCTGCATGAAGGGCGACGAGGCCGTCCCGCCGCGTAAGCGCTTCCGCGATCTGCGCCGGCGCTACGACGCGCCGGACCTGATCGATCTGCAGGAGCGCAATACGAAGCGGATCCGCAAGCGGTTCGAGGAGGCCCTCGGCGAGGACCCGTTGGCGTTGGTGGGGTTGGACTAGGTCCTTGATGTCGCGGGGGCACACAAGGTGCCCCCCTACAGCAAAATGCACACGCGCGACCTTGGGCTGTAGGGACGGGCCATGACGAAGTCCCTGAGCGAGGCGAAGCCGAGTCGATGGGTGCCCGTCCGCGCACGCCCGCGGTCTACATCGCTTCGACGGGGACGATGCCGATCAGGTCGAGGCCGCGGCGCATGACGGTCTCCGTGCACGCGACGAGCGTGAGCCGGGCAGCGCGGAGGCCGGGCTCGGCCTGGAGCACCGGACACTGCTGGTAGAAGCGCGAGAAGTGCTTGGCGCACTGGAAGAGCCAGTGGGCGACGTGCGAGGGATCGCACGTGGACTCGACGCGCTCGACGACACCGGCAAACGCGAGCAGGTGGTTGAGGAGATCGCGCTCCTCCTCACTGCCGAAGCCCGACTCTGCCGGTACCGCCCCTTCCTTGGCCTGCTCGCCCGCCTTGCGATGGATGCCGGCAATGCGCGCGAGGCTGTAGAGCAGATAGGCGCCGGTGTCGCCCTCCGGGTTGGTCCAGGCATCCATGTCGAAGACGACGCGGCGGTTGTTGCCCATCTGGAGCATGCCGTACTTGGTGCACGCCTGGCCGACCTTGCGCGCGATCTCGCGCGATTGCTGCTCCGACCAGTCCTCGTGCTCGACGCGCAGGTCGGCCTTCATCTTGGCTTCGATGGAAGCGATGATCGATTCGCGCAGCTCGGAGAGGGGGATGGCCGTGCCCTTGCGGCTCGACATCTTGCCCTCCGGCAGCATGACCAGCTCGTAGGAGACGTGGCGGCAGTCCTTGGCGCGCTGGTAGCCCATCTTCTCCAGACTCGCGAAGAGCTGCTGGAAGTGGAGCGTCTGCTCGGCAGCGACTACATACATCGAGGTCTCGATGTCGAACTTGTCGAACTTCTCCTGCGCGAGCGCGAGGTCCCACGTCATGTAGAGGCTCGATCCGTCGCTCTTGCGCACGAGCGCGGGCGGCATCTTCTTGTCTTCGAGATCGCAGATGATCGCGCCCTGGCTCTCGACGAACACGCCCTTCTCGAGATACTCGTCGACGACGGCGTTCCCCGCCTCCTCGAGCTCTGACTCGAAGAAGTCGTGGTCGAAGACGACGCCGAAATTGTCGTACGCCTCTTTGAACTCGTCGAGGCACCACTGGCGCGTCTCTTTGTAGAGCGCGGTGATCTCGGGCTCGCCCTCCTCCATGCGCGTCAGCACGGCGCGGATGTCGGCCTTGATCCTGTCGCCCGCCTCCTTGCCCTCGGCTTCCGCCTCCTCGACGGCGAGTGTCGCTGCCGTGTACGCGCGCCCGAGCCAGGCGGCGCGGTGCTCGATGGGCGGATCCTGGGGATGCGTGGTCAGCCACCAAAGACACTTGGCGACGTCGATGCCGAAGTCGCCGTAGTAGTTCGCCGCGACGACGTCGTGCCCCCGCGCCCGGAATACGCGCACTAGCGCGTCGCCCAGCGCGACATTTCGCACGTGGCCGACGTGGAAGACCTTGTGCGTGTTCGGCTGGGAGAACTCGATCATCACGCGCTTCGGCGTGTCCGTCTGCATCGACTCGAAGAAGCTGCCGTCGGCCAACGCGGCGTGCAGGCCGGCGAGTTGGGCGCCCGAGTCCGCGAAGAAGTTCACGTACGGTCCCATGGCGGCGACCCTCGCGATCGGGCCGCCCGCTTCCAGCCCCGCGGCAAGCTCGCCCGCGATCTTGGGCGGGGGTGCCTTGCGCACCTTCGCCAGCGGGAAGCAGGGGAACGCCAGGTCCCCCATCTCGGCCTTGGGCGGGCTCGTGAGGAGCGCAGCGATGTCGAGTCCCTCGGCGTCGGGGCCGAGGGCGCGAGTCAGCGCTTCGATGACGGCATCGCGAAAGCTCATGGCGGGCGGATCGTACCCGCGCGCAGTTCGGTGGCTACTTGAGGGTCGAGATGTATGCCTCGAGGGCGTTCAATTCCTCACTGCCGAGCTCGAGCTCCTCGCCGCCGCTCTTGCCCTTGATCATCTGGTTGAGCTTCTGCTGCGCGGAGACGACCTTGCGGAAGATCTTGTCGTACTTGGGGTACTCCTTGAGCCGCTCTCCCGTCAGCTTGTTGGGCCCGCGGGTGTGACACGCCCGGCAGGACTTGCCGCCCTTGCGCCACGACTTGAAGTACAGCTTCTTGCCCTCCTTGACGGCCTCTGCGAGCGCCTCGTCCGCCTTGGCATCGCCTTCTGCCGGGGTGCTGCCCGAGAAGAAGGTCGCGGCGAACACGAAGCAGAGAAAGAGCGTCAGAAGGCGGGTCCGGGGGGTCATGCGGTCGATACTCCAGGCGAACACAGGCCGTACGGCGGGCGTGAGTATAGGTCTCGGAACCGGGTTGCCCTCTGATACAAGGCACGGCTGCGGACGTTTCGCGTCTGCTGCAACACGATGGCACATCAACGCACCCGATCCTGGCTCCCGGTCCTCAGCTTCGCGAAGGCGATGCTCGAGGCGCTGAAGGACGAGGGCACATACAACCCGCGCAAGAACCCCAGCTTGTGGCTCGGGTTCATCCTGGGCACCGGCGTTCCGATCATGGCGCTCGTGAGCGGCGCCGCCCCGTGGTTCAAGGTCCTCAGCCTGACCGCGCCGCTCTTCTGGGGCGTCATCCTCGGCGCGGCGGGCCGTGTCGGCATGAACGCAAAGCAGGAGCGCGACATCATGGCGGGCGAGGTGCGCCGCGTCGTGAACGCGCAGCGCGAGGCCGAGGCGCGGGTCGGCGAGGAACAGGACAAGCGCCGCGCGCTCGAGTCGGAGCGCGAGGACGTCCTGTCGGAGCTCAAGCTGGCGCAGGCCGTCCAGGCCACGCTCGAGCCGCAGCCGATCGACCGGCCGGACGTCGAAGTCGTGGGCTCCAACATCCCGACACGCTTCATCGGCGGCGACTATCTGCACACCAACGTGGTCGAGAACCGCTGGCTGTACCTCGTGCTGCTCGACGTGTCGGGCCACGGCATCTCGGCGGCGCTCGTCGTGGCGCGGATCCACGGCATGGTGCGGCGGCTCACGCTCACGAAGAAGCGGCCGGCCGAAATGGTCGAGCGGCTCAACCGCGCGGCGCAACGATTGCTGCAGCACACGTACTTCTTCATCACCGCGGCGATCGTTCGCATGGACCTCGCAACCGGCGAGGCGGAGCTCAGCACCGCGGGCCACCCCGAGCAGATCCTGCTTCGCAAGGAAGGCGGGATGGAGCTGCTCAGGACGAACAACCGGCTGCTGGGAATGCACGACGATCCCATGGACCCGGACGAACCGTCGGTACGGGTCTTCCTCGAGCCCGGCGACTCGATCGTGCTCTTCACCGACGGGCTCTACGAGCTTCTCGACGACAAGGAGGGCCAGATCCTCGGCGAGGCGGGGCTCCACGAGCGCATCGGCGGCCTCGGAGGCCTCGAGCCGCAGCTGTTGATCGGCGAGGTGCTCCAGGAGCTGGCGGACTTCCAGGGCCGGTCCGAGTTCGACGACGACGTCACGATGCTCGTCGCTAGGTACCGAGGTCGCGATTCGTGATGCGCGCCGCACACCACATTGCGTAGGTGCGGCTCCCTGGTTGCTCGACGGCGCTTTGCGAGCCTCCTCCTCGCGTAGCCAGGCTACGCGTCGTCGTCGCTCGCTTTGCGGCGCCTTCGCCCCAGGGGCCCGGCGTGTTGAGCAGGTCGCCCGAGGTGCACTTGAGTCGGTTCGCGCAGGCAAGGCACGCGACTAGCCGAGCGCCTGAATCGCCTCCGCAAAGCTGAAGAGGCCGAAGATGCCTCCGGTGTGCAGGAACACGGTGGCGCCGTCGTCCCACGTGCCTTTCCGCGCCTCCGCAACGAGGCCCGCGAACGCCTTGCCGCTATAGACGGGATCGACGATCACGCCCTCCCGGCGCGCGAGCTCGGCGTGCGCGCGCATCTCGGCTGACGTGGTGCGCGCGTAGCCCTCGCCCTTGTAGCCCTCGACGATCGTCCAGTGCGATTCGGCGCGGATCTCGGGCTGCACGAAACCGCGATCCACCGCGTCGTCGAGGATGGCGTCGATGACGCGGTCGAAGTACGCCGCGTCGTCGCAGACCGCGACGCCGAGCACGTCGATGTCGGTGCGGCCGGACGCGGCGCAGCCGAGTGCGAGCCCTGCGGTCGTTCCGCCGCTGCCCGTGGCGTGGACGATGCGGCGGACGCGCAGGCGCAGGTCGCCCGCCTGAGCGAGCAGCTCCCCCACCGCGGCGGCGTAGCCGCACGCACCGATGGCGTTGCTGCCGCCTTCGGGAATGGCGTAGCCGAACCGACCCTGTGCACCGAGGTCGGCCACGACACGGTCCATGATGGCCTCTCGCTCGGGCCACTGATCCGGCGTGATGAAGGTGACCTCGGCACCGACGAGACGGTCGAGGAGCAGGTTGCCGTCGGGCAGCGCGGGTTCTTCGCCGCGCAGCACGAGGTGCGAACGCAGCCCGGCACGCGCGGCGGCCACGGCGGTAGCGCGGGCGTGGTTCGACGTCACGGCGCCGCAGGTGACGAGGGTGTCGGCGCTCTTCGCGAGCGCGTCGGCGACCAGGAACTCGAGCTTGCGCACCTTGTTCCCGCTGAGTGCCGAGCCCGTGAGGTCGTCCCGCTTGATCCAGAGCTCGATGCCGAGGTCGCTGCCTGTGCGTTCGAGCCGCTCCAGCGGCGTCGGCAGGTTAGCGAGCGGCAGCCGTTCCGGCGAGGAGAGGTCCATGGGCGGATGGTATCCCCACCAGGGCTTGAGGACGGGAGCCCGCGCTAGATGACGCCGGCGAACCGAAGCGCCTCGAGCAGCGCGACAGCCGCCAGGGTGACGCTAGCCTTGAGATTGCTGCGCTTGGCATGCGCGAACATGCTCTCCACTTCGTTCCGGGGGTAGATCTGCGCCAGGGCGACGGTCTCTGCGTCTGGCGCTTCGCCAATCAGGAACGGAACGATGAAGATCGCGAACAACTGCGGCGTCCCGTCGCTTCTCCTTCCGGGGAGGGAGCCGCGGATTCCGGTGAGCGGCAGAGGAACTGGGCTATCGAACCAGCACCGGACGTGCTCGCGGTGGATCTGCTCCAGGTTCCTGGGAAGCAGGCTCTCGACGGCGAGGCCGATCAAGGACGATGGGGCGTAGCCGAAGGCGACCCCGGCTGCCGAGTTCGAGTACACGATTCGGCCGCGTCGATTGACCGCCAGCACGGCATGTCCGTAAGAGTCCATGCTCGAGAGCGCATGGTAGCGCTTGTGCGCGAACCCGTTGGCCATGGACTACGCCGCCCTGTTGGTGGCCTCTCGGCGCAGGGCAGCCTGTCCCCATCTCTTGCCACCAACCGTCGCGCCGCCGAGACCCAAGGCGCCCAGGAGAACCCAGAGGAGTGTGTCATCGCCCGTGCCTTCAGACTGAAGGCGCGCGAGGAGTTCGGTGAGCTCTGCTCGCTGCTCCTCGCTACGGCCCTCAAGTGCCGCCAGCGCACTGTCGTTCAGTCCCTTGATCTCGCGGAGTGCCTCTTCGTTGCGACTCGCAGCCGTGGCCATTTGCCTGCGGAAGCGTGCGAGAGAGCCCTGCGGATCGGACTCGTATGCCGCCAACGCTTCGTTGATGTCGGCCCTGGTACGGGACTCGGAGTCGGCCAACACAGTTCGCAGGTCTTCCTCGGCTTTTCCCAGGTCAGCCATCAAGGCGTGATCGGCGTCTTGTCGCTGCCGTTGTTCACGAGCGAGTGCCTCCTCGCCCTCGCGTACGCGCATGCTGCCGGCGGGAGCCGAGACGAACAGCCCCCCGTCACGCACGCCGACACACCCGACCAGCATCAACCCCAGGGACAGCCACGTACTTGTCTTGAACATCGTATTCAACTCGCATCTCCGGTACACCGACCAACGATCCACAGAAAGAACACCGTCCAGCCCAGAAGGAGCACGAGGTCGTAAGGCGTGCTCCAGGGGATGCAGACGGTGCTGAGCTCAGGCATGGCCAGCAACAGGGCTAGTCCGATCCACGTGCCCACACAGACGATGCAGTCAACGAGCTTTCGCGAAACCGGGGCTGCTCGAAGGCGAGTCCGCGCCGCTTCGAGCAGCGCGGACTTCACAACCAACCAGGCCAGTCCGTAGACAGCACCTGAATAGAGAACCAAATCAACCGCGTCCACGACGAGATCCGCTAGCGGGCACCACCCGCCTGCGTGGGCAGCCGCCGCTGCAGCGTGCGACCGGTCGGAGCATCCATCTCTTGCGCAGCATTTCTTCTTTCTCCGTTTCATGACGGCCGTGAGACATCGAGGCTCTTGAACATCAAGCGGCCTCGCCGGCGTCCATCTATTAGTGGGGTGCAGCAAGAGAACTTGCGTCGCAACATTGGGGAGACGACGTGTCGGACGGATGTCGGTGCCCCCCCTACAATGGGTCGCCCTGTGCCCTGGGAAGGAGTGAGAAGCACGCATGGCCCTAGATGACCGCTGCGACCAACTCATCCGCCAGGGATGGCGCGCAGCACGGCAAACGCACCGTGGAGTAAAGGTCAGGTTCCGCGTGTTTCGTGCCCACGTTGAGGCCTGCGTCGCCTCGCGCCTGACCAGGTCGCCGGAGGACGTTCCGCACGACATCCTCGAACGCGTAGACTTTTCAGATCTCTACCTCGCATGCGGTTGTGAGCAAAGTGACGAGAGAGCCTGGATGCTTGCGCGAGAGCTCCTCGGCAAGAGCGTCTATTGGCGCCTGCGCCGGATGGGTGCGTCCCACGGACAAGCACGGCAGGCGGAAGATGACTTCCCCGGACGCTGGGCTGAACCACCGCGTAGCGGAAAGACGAAGACTCTGTTCGGCAGATACCTCGGCATCGGCTCTCTGCGAGGCTACGTCATGATGGTCGAGGCGCGACGCTGGACACGCACACTTTCGGATCCACTGCGTCGCTGGCTGTCGATCGAGGCGCAGGAACCGGAGCTTCCTGCAGCAGCGGAGGCGAGGCGTGATGCCAAGGAAGATGACCTGAGGACGTACCAGATCATCGATGCGGCCTGGAGACGCCTAGATGCCCGATCGCGCGCCTCGCTTGTTCTGAAGTTCGTGCACGGACTGAAACAGCGCGAGATTTCACGGGTGTTCCATCTCAGCGAGTCGCAGGTGAGTCGTATCCTCAGGAGCGCTTCTGCTGTTCTCCAAGACGCCTTGGCTGTCTGGATCGAGTCGGGAATCGTGGCGAGCAAGGCGGTCGCGGCCAGCGTGCTGCTTCAACGGATGCACATCTCGCGAGCGCACGAGCCCTATCGACCTGGTCCCGGGCCGCTGTAGGAGCTTCTGGCTTCCCGCTTGACTGAGACCTCCAAGGACCGCCATGATGCCTTTGGAAGGAAGCCGATGACCCGTTCTCAGGATCCCGAGGCGGATCTTCTTCGCGCGATGATCGCTGCCTGCGCCTCCAAGAGCCTCACGCGCTCAAAGTCCTGTGTTGACACCGAGTACCTGGTAGGCCTCGCCGAGGGCACGCTCACACCCCAGGAGCGAGCCTGCGTGACCGAGCATGTAGCTGACTGCCTCTATTGCTCGACGATGGTGGCAGCCGCAGTGCGCGAGCTGTCGGACACTCCGAACGGCGACGCTCCGCCCAATGCGCAGTTCGACCCGTCTCGAGAGCGGCGCCGGGACGGTGCGTAGGCAAAACCAAGAGACCCGTACAAGTTCTTCGCGCGGTCTGCTCTATGTCCATGGATGCGCGTGGCGGCGTGAAGCGCCTCAAGCCTTCCACCGGGTTGCGAATCCCATCCCCTGCGGTTGATTCGCGTCGCCTGCGTGTCCCGTTGCATCGGCATCGGATCCGTTGCATCGAGTGAATAGGGCACTGTGCAGCGGGAGAACCCCACTGCGTGCCTGCCGAACGCATCTCTTGAATGCCCTTAGGAGGTATCTATGGCTGGGGAACTCGTCCCGCTCGTTCTTATCCCGCGCTACACAACGTATGCAGGTGCAAGCACGTTCACATCCATTGCGATGGACGTGTCGGAGTATCAAAAGGCCATCGTCAACGTCTGGCGAGGGAAGCTCACTGGTACGTCACCTACGTTCACAGTCAGCTTCCAGGAGTCGACGGATCAGGACTCCTGGACGACCTGCACCAACGGCTCGGGAGGCGATCCCGGCGCTGAGACCGAGGCGCAATACTCGCCCACCCTTGCCAAGCGATGGTTCCGCATCGTCCTGACGCTCGCCGGAAACGACCCTGTGGGTTCTGCGTGGGCGATCGGCTTCCTGGAGATGCGCCAGAGCTAGAGCACGCCAGCCCTGCGGGCCGGCAACGTGAGTTGTTGGCTCGCAGGGCCCTGTTCTTGTCGTCGCAGTTCGAGATGAGGAGGTTGGCGTGTCAGGCCGACAGGTTCCGATTGTCATTGTTCCGCGCTTCACGACGTTCGTGAACAACACCCCACCGTACATCACGCTTCCGCTCGATGTGCGCGCATACAGCGGGGCGAATCTCGTCGCATGGCGAGGCACGCTCAACGGCACGAGTCCCGTGTTCGACATCCACTTCTATGAGTCGATGGACCGAGAAGACTGGACGCAATGCACGGGTGACGAGGGCGGAGAGATCGCTGCTACGACGGAGACTCTCTTCTCCATCAACTTCACCAAGAAGTGGTTCAACGTCGCGATCAACTGCACCGGTACGAACGCTTCCGTCACCTGCTGGACTCAAGGCTTCTTGATCCGGCGAGAGAAGTAGAGACATGCCCTGCACGACGTGCGCCCAGAGCAGAGATGGCCTCAAATGCCTCTGCAGCTCGTGCTCGGAACGCAGGTGGTTTCGGAGCCCGCTCTTTCAGGGGAGCGCGTGCTACAGCCCGTACGCGAGCTACAAGGACTTCCCGGAGACGACGTCGTCAGGACTGATCGAGAGCATCGGCATCCGGATCGACCCAACCACGCTGAGTCGGGCAGACAGGCGGTGGATCCATGACCGGCGCGCGAGTCGGCGAACGACTCTGGCTGCTCCGCAGGGGTGCTCTGCCGCACCACCTGGACTAGGGAAGCTCCCCCTGCTGTCCGGTCCTGGCGGTTGTGGAACGAGCGAAGCGGAGATGGCAGGTGATCCGCAAGAGGTGGACCTAGCAGCCCACGCAACGGCACGGGACTCCGCGGCCGGAGCGTCCGGCAGCGAGGGATCCGCTCGAGTAGGCACGACACTCGACACGCCGTTCACTTCACAGGAGGGTCGCGGCAAGGCCAGCCCTCCTCCCATCGATGATCCGTGCGCCAACTGCGCTTGTTGTGATTGCGTCTGCAAGACGAAACATGAACCGGAGACAGTTGTCGTACCGTTCCCGGATTGGATGAAATGGATGCTGGGGCACGAGGATGAGACTGTGGTACTCGACGGGGGCTCGGTGAGCGTCACGGCCGCGGCGTCTCACTCACCCCGCGCCGATCTAGGTCCTGGCATCGAAGGGCGCCCTGCCGCGAGCTCTTCTCCTACGGAAGCAACCAGTCTTGTCAGCGCGGTCGAAGCCGCTAGCGAGCCCGTTGCGCCAGCTGAGCACGCACATGAGCCCGCCGCCAGCGAACCGTCCGAGCAGGAAGCCGTCGAGCTGACGGCCCCCGACGCGCTCGCAGCGGAGCCTCAACGTGATTCCGAGCACAGAGCACCGGACCGGCTCGCACGACGAGGCAGAGAGATCAGGTAAGTGATGGATGGATTCCGACCTCACCTAGTAACACCGAGTCGAAGTTCTACAGGCGCCTCGGTCGATCGTTCGAGGGGATTCGCCCGAGGGCCTGGTCCGGGCATGCGTCCGGTCAGTTCGCGCGAGATCCTCTCGCCGCCGGACTCGGTACCTCCGTGGGCAACGCGCCGGTCGTTCATGACCGGTGGCGGGGTGTCTTCGCACGAGAACAGACTCTCGGAACTCAAGCCCGTGACGGCACCGATGCAGAGCATCGATTCCCTACCGTCAGCACCCACGCCCCAGGAACTGGACGAGCTACACGCTCGGCCGCCTGGAGAGACGGTCCCTGGCACAGCTCCGAGCGGTGCGAGCCTCGAATCGCAGGCGGCCCAGATCAGCTCGGAGCTGACCGCGCTGGCTAGCGCTCCTTCACCCGGCGGCCTGTCTGTGGCGCCGCCCGCGCTTGTTGCGGGAACCGGCGGAGGACAAGGCACTTCGGACTGGAACTCCAGAGCTGCGGGAGGACCCTCTCATGCTGGGTCCTCGATAACCCCACGGACGCTCACCGGAACCCCAGAGCGTGAGCAGGGTCAGGCGCCGGCACTACTCGCGCCACCGGGCGACGCCGGAGTGAGTTCGGCAGCCTCGAAGAGCCAGGGAGTCACCAAGCAGTCCTTCGGGGAGCCGGCGCCTTCCTCATACGCTGCAACTCGTGACGTGCCACACGCGCCTAGCGCCGCAGCGGTCTCACGTCTGATTGCAACAGAGTCGCAGTGGGTAGGCCTGGCTGCAGCCCCAGGCTCTCGCGCGGACGCGACCGGCAGCCCGAACGTCGTTGAGTCATTCGGGGCGCACCGAGCCACCGCGAGTCCCCCAGGCCTGGGCCAAACTTCGCTGAGCGCGGTCCATCCGAGTTCGCAGTTGCAGTCGGGCCGTCCCGGTGGCGGGGCCGATCATCGGATGCAGCGCGTGATAGGAGCCACCGCGCCCTATGACACCGCCGCGCGAAACGCCATGGCTGCAGCCGACGCAGTAGAGAGAGCCCTGTTTCACCGCATTGACGTCGCAAAGGACTACCTGACAGCGGTCAGACAAGCCGAGAAGATGAGGCCAGAGACGAGCGTCGCTGCCGAGCGCCAGGCCGCCGCGTACCGAGTAATAGAACTCGCCAAGAAGATCGAGCAGGCACGAGAGGACTCGGGTCTTGATGCCAAGCGAGCTCTGAGAGACCTGACGGCACAGCACACTGCCGCCCAGGAGAGGCTCCAAGCGCTCCGCGCTGAGGAAGAAGAGGTTCTAGAGGGCGAGCACGGCCTACAGCAGGCCTGGCAAGCCCTCAAGAACGCTGAGGCAATGGAGATGATGGCCGCTGGGCAGCTCTCCAGGGCAGAGGCCGACTATCGATTGGCTGCCCTCAAGCTTCGGGAGGCGCTGCAAGAGGCCGGCGAGGCGGGCGGCGATGCCTTGCAGCGTGCCATCGAAGCGGTCGCCCGCGAGGCACGCCGTCTAGCCCGCGCACGCGCGAAGGCGCAGCGTCGCGCGGCCTATGGCATCAGCGCCACGCTGGAAGTTCGCCGCCTTCTGCGCGTGAGCGATCGTAGAGTCCGCGACGCGGATCGGGGAGCAAGGCGCGATTTCGCAGACTACCACCGCGTCGAGAGCGAGCTTGCGAGCGGCAAGATCTCACGGGAGCAGGCGCGTGAGGCGCACTGGCTAAGGGACATGCGGTCGCGTGCAGCGACCGAGAGCTTCATCGCCGGACTCCGGTACAAGATACAACAACTCACACACCTCGAGGCGAAGGCAGAGCGGGGTGAGAAGCTGACGCCGGCAGAGCGTGCCCAGATGCGTGCCTACAAGCGGCGATCGAAGCAGACGAAGACCGCACTTGCTGCAGCGAGGAGTCGCTTGGCCCGACTGCGGCAGTGGGCCGACGAGCGGTGGGCAGACCACATGCGAGACTACGCAGCGCGAGAAGCGCGTCTCGGCGAGTCACCTACCCAGGAAGAGATCAGCAAGTGGAGAGCCAACGAGGTCGAGAAGAGGCGCCGCAGACGTGAGGAAGTAACGGCGGAGTACAAGGAACTCGCCGAGAAGTTCCGGACGGAAGGAAGTCTATCCAAGGAGGAAATGGAGCGCCTCGACGAGCTCCAGAAGCTCCTAATGACACTGGACGCTGAGGACCGGGCGGAGTGGTGTAAGAACTGTGAAGAGGTCAAGTGTCCGCACGAGTGTCCAGATGAGTGCGACTGCTTCCCAGTGCCACCGCCCGCGCCGCCTGACCCGGATGAAGATGAGGACCTGTCACCGGAAGAGAAGAAGAAGAAAGAAGAGGAAGAGCGCAAGAAGGCCGAGGAGGAGAGGCGCAAGGGCGGCAAGGGAACGTCGACGTCGAAGCATGCCAAGCCCATCCAGGAAGACCACGGGATCGGCACGCCAGTTCTGTTGCCAGTCGAGGGCGAGGACGAAGTCCCACCGGACTCGCGGGCGGACGACCAAGACGAGCGGGGGCATGACCACGCGGGCGTGGACTCGGCGGAAGGCGCCACAGGCCAAGGACTCTCCCCTTCGGGAGCGCAGGCTACCAATGCCGTGGCGGCTTCGCCTTCCAAGGACGACGAAACTCACACGGTCGTCGTGCAAGCTTCAGTACCACCCGAACAACCAACGCCACCCACGCCGCCTCCGGCACCGCCGGCTCAACCTGCGGGCAGCCTGCCTCCCCAGCGATCCAAGTCGACCGAGGTGAACTCCCCGCCGCCGCTGCGCGTCGACGAAGGCAGCCGGAGCGTGGAGGGCGGAGCTGCAAGAACTCCCGAGTCGGTCCCGGTGCCCGCCCCCCCGCCCAAGGCTGCGACGGACACGCGAACAGCGCCGATCGTACTGATGCCAGATCAGGCGCGCCCGCCTCGGGTACAGGTGCCGCCGAAGGACCCCTGCAAGACCATGGTCGGTCCCAAGGCCATCGACAAGAGAGTTGCTGAGATCCAGACGGCCATTGATGAGGCCGGAGGCGACGCGGCCAACCAGGGCAACGTTCTGTACGAGAAGCTGGCGAAGAAAGCGCGCGACGAGGCGCTCAAGATACCCTACATGTACTCGGACGTTCCTATCGAAGACATCACGGCAGAGTTGAGTCGTGCGGTCGAAGCAGCCATCAAGCTCATTGACAAGGTGATGGACGCGCCTTTGGACATCGCCATCAAGGCAATCCTGGGGCTCGTTGCGTCGGCCTTCCCAGGGTGCTACGCCTCTGTCGTCGCAAAGCTGGTGGAGCTCGGGACCATTCTCACAAACCTCGGTGATGACGCAGAAGCACAGATCAAGAGCCTGCTGGAGAAGCTCCCGGTCGCAGCGTCCATCATCAAGCTCATCATCAACCTCATCAAGCTGGCGCAGCGCCTCAACATCGTGGCGACTCTGGCGCGCAAGCTCCGTGACCTCAAGAAGTTGCTTCCAGGCAACAAGGGCCCACGAGTGGACGCCAGTGGGTCCGGCGGCGGCAGCACACCAACAGGGGGGCCGACCGGAAAGGGAAAGCCCGATGACAAGCGCTCACCCTCTAAGGTCCCACCCAAGTACCGAAAGCTCCGGCAGGACTACCTTGATGATCTCCGGGACATTGGGCGGCAGAACGAACAGTGGCTACGCGACGGGCGAAGCGCAAAGTGGCGAGCGCACGAGGCCTACCGGCTACGCAAGGAAGCCAGGCTGCGCGCGCGCGGGCGCATGGACCCTGAGGATGTCGCAACACTAGAGGCGCGAGACATGAGGAAGTATGGACATCCAGATGGGCCGACGTTTGAAGAAACACTGCAGCGGGGAAGAGACGAAGGGTATGTTGGTGACGATCTGTACGAAGCGGTCGTAGCATCATCTCAGCGCTCCGATGGAAGCTACAGGCCGCCGCGCACGGGAGACTGAGAACATTGAGTGACTACACGGCGTACAGAGCAATGCAACTCACGTGGCGGGGAACGGATGACGCAGACTTCCCGTACTCCACGGTGTACGAAGGGAAGCACCTCCTTCTGCGCGTGAACGACTGGCCGGACGAACCCTATCTCTACACAATGGTGGTCGATGGTAGGGAGGTCTTGGAATTGGAGGAGTGGCCGCCTGCATGGCGACGACCGCGCGTCTGAGCTTGAGTGGCGGACACTGAGCCGCCCCCGGTAGCCGTGCCACTTTCTAACTCGTAGCCGGCGCCAGTTCCCATGCCTGCCGAGGCTGGCTGAGCGGAGCGAAGCGTGCCTCGGCAGGCATCCTCGTTTCTGGTGCCGGCGGCCGATAGCCCAGCGAGCTGTGCGGCCGGAAGTGATTGTACTCGTCGCGCCACCAGCCGATCAACACGCGCGCTTCCTCCAACGTGTAGAAGATCTCGCGATCCAGAAGCTCGTCGCGCAACTTGCCGTTGAAGCTCTCGTTGTAGCCATTCTCCCACGGCGAGCCCGGCTCGATGAAGAGCGTCCTCACGTCGAGCCGAGCCAGCCACTCCCGTATCGCGATGGCCGTGAGCTCGGGGCCGTTGTCCGAGCGGATGTGGCCGGGAACGCCGCGCTCGATGAACAGCCGCTCGAGCGCTTCGAGTACGTCGTCAGCATTCAGCCTCCGGGCTACCTCGATCGCCAGGCACTCCCGCGTGTACTCGTCGATGATGGTCAGCATCCGCAACGGGCGGCCGTCGTGCGTGCGGTCGAACACGAAGTCGTAGCTCCACACGTGGTCCCTGTGCTCCGGCCGCAGCCGGATGCACGAGCCATCGCTCAGCCACAAACGGCCCCTCTTGGGCTGCTTCCGAGGCACCTTCAAGCCCTCCCTGCGCCAGATGCGCTGCACGCGCTTGTGGTTCACCGGCAAGCCCTCGCGCTTCAAGAGCGCCGTGATGCGCCGGTAGCCGTAGCGCCCGAACTGGCACGCCAACTCGATGATCCGCGCTACCAGGCGTTTCTCGAAGGTGCTCGGCTTCGGCTCCTCGCGCTGCGTCGTGCGCGGCTGTCCCAGCACCTTGCAGGCACGACGCTCCGATACCCCCAGCACTCTCTGGACGCGCCGCACGGTCGCCCGCCGGCACTGGGGGCTGCTCAGTTTCCCTTGGCCGCCTCCTTCAAGATGGCGTTGTCCAGGTGCGCTTCAGCGAGCAGCTTCTTGAGCCGGGCGTTCTCCCGATCCAACTCCTTCAACCGCTTGGCCTGGTCGACCTTGAGGCCGCCGTACTCCTTGCGCCAGCCGTAGTACGTATTCGTGGTGACGCCCAGCTTCTTGCATACGGCGCCCGTCGAGAGCCCTCGCGCGAGCTCGACCTCCGCCTCGCGGAGCTTGCGGATGATCTGCTCCGTCGAATAGCGCTTCCTTGCCATCAGAACCTCCTGTGGGGACACGGACTGTATTCCAGAGTCCGGCACGGCTACAGGGGGTCAGCTCA
>JANQJW010000059.1 GCA_028281445.1 Planctomycetota bacterium
CCGGACGGGCGGCTGCGGAGATGCCCGATGCGGACGCGCGCGCCCCGCTCGCGGACTTCGCAGGTGAGCTTGCGGCCCTGGACGCTGCCCATGACCGCCAGAGGGCGGTGATCCGGGCGTTGCGAGACGACGATTTGCAGGCGCCGGTGTGCGGACAGCGACCTGTCCTCGACTTCGTCTTGTCGACGACGCGCCACGACACCTGGCATGGGGGGCAGATCGCCGTCCTGCGTCGGGCGTATCGCGAGCGCGAGACGGAGTAGGTCAGGCGCTTCAGGATCCGTTCGGGCATTGCGAATGACTACGCGATGACCCGTGCGCCGGACGCTGGATGTGGAGGTCGCACCATGACGAAGCGGTTCCTTCTTGTTCTATGTGCATGTCTGCTCACCGTGTCGTCGGGGGTCGCTGACGAAGAGCCGGCCCCTCCGATCGCACCGCCCGCACCGCCGGAGGACGCTCCTCTCCCGGTGCGCGCCGAGGCCGTCGAGATCCTGGACGGTACCGAGGGGGCCTACGCGGCGCTTCGCGCGCGGCTCGCCAAGGGCAGCACCGCCGAGCTCCTGAAGATCATCGACGAGGTGCGGGCAGAGAGTCGCGAGCGCGCACGCGCGGTGCCCGACAGCACGAGTCTCGGCTTTGGCGAGCTGGCGCCGCAGGACCCGCGGGCGGGTCGCGAAAGCGCCATTCTCGATAGCGCGCTGGGGGACGATCCTTGGATGGCACGCGTCGAGGCCTATCTCGTACGCGTGCGCGAGGACGCCGCGGTTGAGCTTCTCGGCGATGTCATGAAGGAGGAGAACGTAGCGGTCGTTCCCGCGCGCGTGGCGCGCAAGCTCCTTGCCGCGGTCGATCCGCGGGGTGCCATCGAGCTCGACAATGAGCTCGTGCTGGACCTCCTCGATGGGCAGTCCGGCTCGCTGGCGATCGGCGCGCGCGTGCGCTACCTCATGGACTACGAGGTGGAGATCCCGTGGAAGGTGAGCCCGTTGGTTGGGGAGGTGCGAGAAGGTACGGTCGTGGCAGTCAGGGTGCAGCGCGCCGGTAGCGACGGCCGGGCGAAGGTCGACCTCGCCGTTGATTGGGCCCAGCTTCGACGCCCCGTGGCGTTGTTCCATACGAGGCTCGGGAGCAAGCCGGGCGATCCCGGTGTCAAGAAGACGATCCAGCTGCCGGAGCTGGGCGTGCGGCAGCTCAAGAGCACCGTGGACATGAAGCTGGGCTCGTGGGTGCTCGCTCTGGGGAAGTTCTACAGCGACGCGCTGGAGGCCGGCGTCTACCGCATCGTGTTGTTGCGCGTCACGCGCATCGCGCCGGCAATCGAAGAGCCTCCGCCGCCCGGTGGCGGTGCCGGCGCGGCATGCGGAAAGTAGGACCGTAGGCCATGCCAGGCCCCGAGTTGACCACTACTCGCCTCGTGCTTCGCCCGATGGATGCGCGGTCCCGCGAGCTTCTACACCGTCATTGGAACGAACCGGCCGTCGGCCGCTACCTGTGGGACGGGGGCGCTGTATCCATGGACACGGTCGACGAGGTCATTGCCGCGAGCGACGAGCACTTCGCGGCAACCGGTCTCGGCCTGTGGGTCCTCTCGCTCCCCGACGACGGTCCGTTCGCCGGCTTCTGCGGCTTCCGACCGGCCGGCGAGCACATGGAGCTGCTATACAGCCTCGAGCCGCATCTCTGGGGCCGGGGCCTTGCGACCGAGGCCGCCGAACGGACGATCCGCTATGCGTTCGACGATGTCGGGTTGACGACGCTGCTTGCCGACACGGATGCGCCCAACGAAGCGTCGGTGCGTGTCCTGACCAAGCTGGGCATGACGGAGCAGCGCCGCTTCCACCGCGAGGGACTCAAGTACGAGCAGGTGCGTTTCCTGCTGCCGTCGACCGCCTGACGCATCGCGCCATCCGCGTGCTACTTCGCCATCCAGATCATCGCGCCCGCCGTGCGCGTGGAGAGTTCCTGGGTCTGCAGGATTGCCATGGCGGACGCGTCGCCGTTCATGTAGGCCCGGAGGAACGCAATCGCTGCGGTGTGAAGCCACTCGACATAGGCGCCGCACTGAGCCGGCGTTCCGCCGCGGTTCGCGCAGCCGTCGGTCTCCGCGTTGAACGTCGTATGTGCGGCCTCTCCGTCCTGGATCCAGCCGATGTACTTGTCGCCCGGGGCGATGAGCTGGAAGGGATCGCGACGTCCGGTGGCGTTCGGAATGCCCCCGGTCGTGTCGCCCATGCCCGTGAGTGTCAGGTGGGGACGTGAGACGAGTCCCTGGTAGGACGCGACCGTGAAGTCGTCGTTGCCGACGGGCTGCGGGGAGCAGGAGAGGAAGGCGGTTGGACGCGGATCGCTGAGGTCGCGCGGCGTGCCGTTGATCTCTCGCTGGGCGCCTGCGATCACAAGGGCGCTGCCACTCCCCGCCGAGTGACCGGCGTAGGCAAGGCGCGTCATGTCCACTAGACCATCGAGCGAGCCGCCGGGCTGGGACTCCGCTTCGAGGTAGTCCATGACACGCTTGGCGTCGTGCGGACGATCCCAGTTGAGGTGCTTCCAGGTGTCGCAGGCCTGGCCGGCGGGGAAGCCGAGAGCCGCCATGAGCCGCTCGCGCGAGCCGCAGTCGCGGCCCGGGTGGGCGATGGCGACCATGCAGAAGCCGGCGTTGACGAAGGCGGGCGTCCAGCCGGTCCCGACCGTGGTCGGATTGACTTTGCCTTGCGAGCCGCCGTGCGACCAGAGCACGAGGGGAACGGGGTACGAGACGGTGCCCGCGGGCGGCCGGATCTCGATGTTGACGATGCGCGTCTCGCCGGCCGCGTCGATGTACTCGAGCGAGAGCGCCTGCTGCGCGAGGATGGCGGCCACCGGCTCGTCGCCGGCGCCCGAGCTGCAGGCCGCGAGGCCGAGAAGGAGGGCGATGGTCAGCAGGCTGTGGGGGCGTAGGTCGTTCATGGGGGGGACCTCCGCAGAGGAGGACCCGCACAGCCGGGAGACTTGCACGTCTTTGGCGTGAGCAGAGGCGGAAACGAGGCGTTACCGCCTCCTCCCGTACGGCGACGAATCCTCGCGCTTTGGAGGCGGTACACGAGTTGCTCGGCGTGCGGCGGAGGGTCATGCAGCGACACATCGGCATTCTCGCGTTCCTTGTTCTTGCCGCATGCGGAGGCGGCGAGGCCGCCCCGGCCCCGCCTGCCGCGGGTCCGGTCGTGCGAACGCCGCTCGCCGGCGCTCCGATTCTCGTCCTTGCGAACGGTCGCGCCGCAGCGCCGGTTGCATGGGACGCGTCGCAGGTCGACCTGTCCGAATTGGGGATCACGCCCGCGGACGTCGCAGGGACGTTCCGCTTCACCACGCCCGCCGGCACCTGGTTCCGGCTGGAGCTCGCAACGACGAACGCGGCCCTCTGCGTCGCGTTGGCAGGTGGCGGAGACGACATCGGCGCCCTCACGGAGGCCGGCATCTTCCACGCGACGAAGGGAGGCGGCACGTTCGAGGGGCCCTGGTTCAAGTCGGACACGGCGGAGGTGGCGCGCATCGAGATCGGGGGACGCATCGATGCACCCCAGGTCCTGGTCGTCCGGGCCCTCGACACCTACGCGTTGGTCCGGTTGGACATCGGGGACCTCTCGCTCATTCACCCCGCCGACTCTGGCGTGCCGGATGCAGCCCTCGCTGTTGATGACGTAGTGACTTCGAGCAGTGACGATCTGTTCGAGCGTCCGGCCATCGCTTCTCTACTCGAAGGGCCCGTCGTGTCCTGGTTCGGCGGTGACGACACGGTGCAGGCGAACGACGTGCGTTACCACATGCGCGCGCGTGTGGAAGCGCCCCGCGCTGCGGGCGCCATGATGGCGGACGCCGGCTCCGCGCTTGCGTCGGCGGGCGACGCGTTCGCCCTCTTCTTCGTCCGTGTCGAGGGTGGAACGGTCACAGTCGAATCGAGTTCATCGGCCGGCGCTTCCTACGAAGTTTCGCAGGTCGTCGATGGGGCGGCGCCCGTCCGTCATCCCGTTCTCGCAATCCAGCAACACGTGTTCGCTCTCGTCTACTGGCGGGGCCGGGATCTCGTGCTCGTGGAAGGGACGTATCCGCCTCTCTCGCTGCAGCCGGAAGAGGTGCTCTGGACGGCGCCGGACGGTGCGCTGCTGCAGCGTCCCGCGGTCCGCGTGCACGACGGCGACATTGCTGTCGCATTTGCCCACGGGCAGGCGCAGCTCGACGAGGGACTGGCGGACATCGACGTCAGCACCGACTATCACGTCTGGCGACGCCGCGCCGGCGGCGTGGCCGAACAGAACGTCGTGGCGCGCGTCGCGGGTCTCCGCCGCGGACCGTCGCTCGCGAGGACGCCGGCGGGCGCGTGGCACTACGTCCTGGAGGAGGCCGTCGGCCTGCGGCACTACGAGGTTCGAGCCGACGGCTCGTATCGCGATGCGGGCACGTTCGGGACGCCGGGGGCGCATTCGCCGCGCGCGACCGGAACCGCGGTCTGCTACCTGCAGCCGACGGCTCGAGGTAGGGAGGTGCACTGCGTGCGCGACAACGCGCAAGGACAGCTCGAGGTCGAGCGGCTGACCGCAGCGTCGCGCGGCTACCGGGACCGCGGCCCGGCGTGGGCGAGGTCCTTTCCTGTCTACACTCCGAACAACGTGCCGGTTCCATGGATCGGGTTCGGCGGACGACAGATCGCGCCGGACGGGTTCGACGTGGCGCTCGATCCGAACGGAGGACTGCACGTCGTCTGCCACGAAGAGCGCAACGACCGCTACTTCTTCATGCGCATCGAGCCGGGACGAAACATCAACTTCATCGGCAGTCGCGAGGTCCCCGTGCCGCCGGTGTACGCGGCGCCTCCCGCCGGTCCGGAAATCGTCAGTCCCCTGGGCGGTGCCAACGTCTTCGACCGCCATCGACTCCGGTTCCTCACGCTGGATTGACCACGCGGCGCTGCATCCTGGATCGGGGTACAACGGCGTGATGCACGATCACGGCTCCGTTCCGCATCACGTTCGCGAGACGATCGAGTTGTGGGTGTCGGACTTCCTGGAGCGTCCGGCGGCCGAGGAGCCCGCGGCGCGTGTGGGTTCGAACGCCGCGGCGGTCCTCGTCGCCTTCATGGAAGGCGCATGTCACGGCGGCGTAGCACCCGCCGACATCGAGGGCAACGAGGTCGCGCACTCGATGTTCGATCACGTGTCGCAGGTGGCGTTACCACCCGCTGCCAAGGATGCCGTGCCGACGCTGGTGGCGGGCTTCCTTGCTGATCTCGAGGCCGTGGGGCGTCTGGCGGGAGGACGCGCGCTGGCGGCCCAGGTCCGCGCATCCGCGCCCGCGTTTCGCGATCGAGCCGCCGGACGCGTGCAGCAGGCGAAGCGTGCCGCGGCGAAGATTGGTCGCAACGACCCATGTCCCTGCGGATCCGGGAAGAAGTACAAGCGCTGCTGCATGAACGCGCTGGACTGAGAGGTCTCCAGCGCGCAGCGTCTCGGACGCCATGTGGTACGCTTGCGCACGCGCCGGGGAAGCACGCCGCTCAGGTGTGTTGCGCGCACATCGTAGATGCCACCGGCGGTCTCTACTCGGAAGGTACGAGGTGGTCCCGCGTGGCGAGCCTTCGTGACAAGGATCAACCGACTACGTCGCGTCTCGAGAGGGTGGCAGGCACATCGTGGGCTCCTGTGCTTTTCGTGGCCGTCATCTCGCTGCTCCTGACCCTGCGATGCGCTTGGCGTCCTCTCTGGTACGACGAGCTGTTCACGTACTACGTCGCCGCACAGCCGGATGCGGCCTCTGTGCTCGCGGCGCTCGACCAAGGGGCGGACATCCATCCGCCAGTCGACTACCTCCTCCGGCATGGATCGATGCGTCTGTTCGGGCATGACGCCTTGGGCCTGCGCTTGCCGTCGCTCATTGCGTTCGCGACTACCCTCCTCGTGCTCTTCGCGTTGTTGCGTCGTAGGACGAACGTGTGGAGCTGTTGGCTGGCCTTGCTGCTACCCGTATGCACCGTAGCGACTGAGTTCGCGTTCGAGGCCCGACCATATGCTCTGCTGCTCGCGAGTGCAGCCGTGGCGATGTTGGCCTGGGCAAGGGCGGTGGAGAGACAGTCAGTGGGCCGGCTCGGGTTCCTTGCGATCGCGCTGGGGGTCGGCCCTCTGGTTCACTACCACGGGGTGATCGCGTTCGCCGCGGTCGCGGTCGGGGAGATCGTTCGGACGATCCACACGCGCCGGGTGGATGTTCGAGTCCTCGCGTCGGGAGGCGCCGGACTTGCCATCGCCCTGCTCGCGGTTCCGTACGGGATGCGCGCAACCGCATTCATGGGCGACTTCTGGACCCCTGTGCACCACAGCCAGATCTCCTCCATCTACATGGAGCTCTTCATTCGCCTCGCCGCTCCGAGCACTCTTGCGCTGGTGGTGTTGGCGGGCGTTCTGGCGCTTGACCGGCGTGTGGCATTCGGAGAAGACGACAGACGCCCTGCCTTGCCCCTCACAGCTATCGCGGCAACGTTCGCAGCAAGCCCGCTGCTCGTGTACCTGATCGCACTCGGCGCGGGAGCCATGACCGCACGATACGCCATCGGGGCGATTGCCGGCGTTGCGGTCCTCGCAGGCACGACGGCCGGCGCGTTGTTGGGCAAACACCGCACGGCGCTTGTGGCGATCGTTGCCGTCTTTGCCGTAGTCGGAAGCTATCACGTGCTTCGCCTTGCGAAGGCCGGCCTACGCGACAGGGATGCGGAGCCTGCGCGACCCTTGGCTGAGTTTCTGGCGACGACCGACGATCCCGTCGTGATCGATGATGCCCTCCAGTTCCTGGAAATGACGCATCACTTGCCGCCGGATCTTCGAGGCCGCGTCACCTATCTCCTGGACAAAGACGCGGCACTTCAGTTTGTCGGGTACGACACGGATCTTGCACTGACCCGGCTGCACCGGATCGTGCCGATGAAGCTCGTGGAGAGCGAGGCGTTTCTTGAAGCACACGGGGCGTTCACGCTGCTCCATGGCAGGGGCGCATTGCTTCCATCGCTGCTGGATCGGGGCCTTGCGCCACGCAGGACGGGCACGGTGGGCGAGCTGGAAGCCTACCGGGTGGAGAGCTCGCGGCCGCGCTGAACGTCAGCCCTGCGCGGGATCGCCGCCCGTCAGTCCCTTCGCGAAGGTGCCGGCATCGAGCGTTCCGACCTGCTCGAAGAAGTCGATGAAGTTCCAGTAGTTCTCGGCGTACGTGATCGTGCCGTCCTGGGTCTTGTAGTAGCAGCAGCCGTCCATTGTCACAGTCTCGCCCGTGCTCGTGGACGTCGCCGTGAGCTGGCAGATCGCGACATAGCAATCCTCTTGCTCGAAGTGCTCTCGGATCGTGATACGCGCGTTGTTGGCCATGCCCCCAGTCCCGTCGCTTCCCCGCTGGGTTTGAACATCTCTTGAATCGCACTGTCGCTCTCTTGCGTCCACACGCGCTCGAACCACTCTTCGAGGACGGCTCGTCCTGCCTTCATGGGTCTCGTCATCCTTGGCTTGACTTCCACAAGCGCAGGCTAGCGCGCTTTGGCATCGAGCTTGTATCGATCGGGTTGCAGTAGCGTCGCGTCCTCGATGCTCGTGGGATTCCCGTGTCCGATGCTTCAGGCCCACTTCTACGCCGCAGTGGATACGGAGTACCGACCATGCTAGACCCTCGGATCCTGACTGCGATTGCGTGTGCGCTGTGCGTCGTGCTGGGGTCGTGCGGTGGAGCGGGTACCGCGGGCAACACCGGCGTCGGTGGCCTGCCCGCGCTCGACAACGTCCCGCTTCCCGGTGGGCAAGGCGGAGGTGTGGCGCCAGTCGCGGAGTTGCAGGGCGGGGTACTGGGGACGTTCGAGACCGGCGGTCGGCTCTTCCGCGTGGGGTCGGACGGAGAAGCCGGCCTCGCGCTGGCTCGGATCTCCTGGGGTGCTACAGAGTTCGTCTCGATCTCTGGCCGGCTGGGCAAGGGCACGGGCGCGGGGGATCACAACGCGCCGTGGAGCTGGCACCTGAGTCCGGGGGCGGCGCGTGTGAACTACATCCTCGCGTCGGCTCCGACGTACGTCGGAACGATCGAGGAGATCGAAGCCGATTACGAGGACATCGTGCGCCAAGGGCTCGAAGTCGTTTTCTCGACGCCGGTGAGGCTCGTGCGCGTCGATGTCTATCGGGGGCCTGATCCGGATCCGCCCAGTCCCGGAGGTGGCCCCGTGTACTGACGCCCTGGCATCAGGAGTAGGGCAGCAACCGGCGGAGGAGCGCGATCTGACCGCGGTGATGCGCCTCGTGCTCGGCGACATGTTGCAATACCCACTCCGCGCTCAGGGTCGTGTCTGCATGTACGCGAGCCGCGCGGAAGTCCTCGACGGACATCGCCGAGAATCGCGAAACGAGCGCGCGGCGCGTCGTAGCGAGTCGCTCGGTGTGTGAGTCGAGGGACTCGCCATCCGCTCTGGGAAGCGGCTCATCCATGGAGGTGGGGTAGGCGTAGGGGAGCAGCGTGGCGATGTCGTCTGGGTACACCGCCATGGGGCCGTCGAGCAGGTGCAGCCACTTCATCTCGGTGTGCGCGATGTGATAGAGCAGCGTACCGATGGTGTTGGGACCGGCGGCCGTCGTTCGATCCAGCTCTTCCGTCGTGAGTCCTTCGACGGTTCGAAGCAGACGAGCGCGGATCGTCTCCGCTGACCAGAGCGCGGCGCCGATCACGTCGGGCAGCCCTTCTATCCGGTCGGCAACGAAGGGGCGGTCTGACGGCTTGGTCACGGTCGGCGAGTCTAGCGGCGAGCCTGCGCCGATTCTGTGGGCCGGGGTACGCTGGCGGGCTCAACCACGAGTTCCGGAGGTTTCCATGGTCCGTACGTCGCTCCTCGTTGCAATCACCTTGCTCCTGGCCGCCTGCGGAGGGGACACGCCCGGAACCAGTGGCGGTGGCAGCAGTAGCGGTGGGAGCAGCGGGCCGGGTGGTGCGGAATCGCCCGAGGCATTGGTCGAGATGGCGCGTGGATTCGTCGCGAAGGAGGACTTCGGTGGCGTGGTCAACTTGATCGCGCCCGACGAGCGTCCTCTGATGTCGATGGGCATGATCATGCTCTCGGAGATGCTGCCCATGATGATGGGCGGCCTTGGTGAGGGGCTCGGCGGCGACGAGGCCAAGGACGAGCTCGAGAAGAAGATGGAGCCGTTCCAGAAAGCGATGACGGCCATCAAGAAGAAGCACGGTGTCGAGAAGCTCGACATGGCGTCCGCGGGCCCCGCGATGATGGCTGGTTCGCCCGACGAGGCCATGAAGTGGGTGAGCGAGCAGGCGCCCGACCTGGATCACGGAGCGTTCGTGGGCGACGTGATGCAGGCGCTCGCCAAACTCGGCGACGAGGCGTCGGGGAAGGCATCGGGCGGTTTCAATCGCTTGAGCGGCGAGCTCACCGACGTCAAGATCGACGGCGACAACGCAACGGGCAAGATCGGCGGCAAGCCCGGCGAGTTCCGCAAGGTCGACGGTCGCTGGTACTTCTCGGTGAAGAACAGCATGGGCGGCCCGGGTCGCTGAAGCGTGGAGCAAGAGACCCGCTCGAGTCTCTGGACTAGAGGCTCATGAAGGAGACGTGGTCGTTCCTGGTTGCGTGGGACGCGGATGTCAAGTGGCCCGACCGCTGTGTGAAGTGCGGGAGGGACGGACCCACCGCTCACGTTCGGCTCACGGACACGTGGGAGCGTGGTTTGTTCTGGCCGTTCTGCCGGCGCGTCCGAAGGGCGACCGTAGATGCGCCGGTTTGCCACGGATGCAAGCGACCGTTCGAGTCGGAGTACAAGCACAGGCAACGGACGGACCTCGCGGCGGCCTGGATCGCGGTGCTACTCGCGATTGCCCTGCTCCACTGGCTCTTCGACGAGATGTTCTTCTACCTGGCCCTTGCGGTGGCGATGTTCTTCCTGATCCCCTACACGGCATGGATCCGCGGGCGCCCTGCGCCGCTCGACATCAGCGCCGATGAGGACGGCATCGAGTACGAGTTCGCCGACCGCGAGTATCGAGACGCCTTCAAGGACCTCAACGAAGAGGCCACCGTGCTCGATACGGAGGCCTACAGCTAGGTGCGCTACTCGAGTAGCTCGCGGCGCTGCCAGTTGAGCGAGAGACCGATCTTGCGAGAGAAGTCCCCGTCCCAATCGACCTTCAGGCCGTGCTCTCGGAGACAGTCGGCGACTTCACGGCCGACGCCGAGCGCGTGATGTTCGTAGACGGCCTCGTCGACGTCGGAGGCGTCCGGAGAGAACCAGCCATACGCCAGGTAGACCAGTACTTGCCTGCTCTCGGCCAGGGACTCGGGCATGTTCTGGTCGATGAAGAAGGCGTATCCCCGTACGCGCTCACGGAACCCGGGGTGTCGGCGCTCGACCTCGTCGATGCGCTCCGGAAGTTCGGCACCGCAGCACGGTGAGACCTGCCAGAGCATGATGTCTCGCTCACGCAACGCTGCTTCGGCACGATCCAGGCGGTCACAATCGGTCACGCTCGGCCAGTCGACCTGTTCCGCCGCGTGCTTCTCTGCGGCTTGTTCGAGCTCGGCGGCCGCGAGGCGTAGGAACGTGTCCCACTCGCTCTCTGGGCACTCCTCTTCGATGTAGCCGGCGCGGCACTCTTCGAGGATGCCGTCGTGACTCTGCTTCCTCAGGCGTACCTCGCCTCGGATGAACGAGAGCAGGGTGTTGCGAAGTGCGTCCCGCGAGTCATCGTCCCAGACTTCTTCGTCGCTCATGGGCTTCCAGGGGAGGAGATGCCCGAGAGTACGGAGGCACGCGGCGATCTGCTACTTCGAAGAACTGTCGGGACCCTGGGGAGCCGAGGTTCGCCCTTGTCGAAGCGCACGAATTCGGCGATACCGAAGCCGCTGCGAGGAGCAAGGCTTGATCGTTCGATGTCCTGAGTGCGCGGAAGAGCTGACGATCAGCCCGGACATGGCCGGCCAGGCCGCAGCATGCGCGCACTGCGACTCCCAGTTCCTCGTGCCGGCTGCCGTGGCCCGTAAGGCACGCGCGACGCGTCGGCGGCAAGCGCCTTCGCCGCGCAAGTCGTCTTCGAAGCTGGGGGGACTCAAGAAGACGTGCCAGAACTGCGGGATGCAGTTCTCTGTGAGTCACCCGCGGTGTCCGGACTGCGGCATCCGCTACCGGGCGGGCGACCATGGAGGCATCACGCGCAAGACCCAGGTTGAGCGGAGCCGCGGAACGAACATGACGATCGGCATCGTCCTGATCGCGGGCGGCGTGATCGCCTTCGTGTGGGGCTTGACCCAGGGCTACATCTGGTACGGCATCCCTGGCCTGATGATCGTGCTCGGCATCGGATCGCTGGCGGCCTAGATCGACAGCGCTTCCCGGGCCCTACACCGCTTCGGGGGTCTTGAGCTTGAGCATGTCGCCCATCTCGAAGGCGCCGTAGATGCCCTGCATGGTCTGCTCGCCCGTCTCGTTGAGCTGGTCGATGAACGTGTTCATGCCCAACCCATCGACGGTCGTGCGGAAGGGACGCTCGCCGGCCGGCATGTCCACGAGTGCGGCGACAGCGTCGGCGACCATCTGCGGGTCCGGTGCCTCGTCGCCATCGAGGTTCTGCTC
>JANQJW010000068.1 GCA_028281445.1 Planctomycetota bacterium
GGTATGAGGAGTCGCTCAACGGACGAAAGACCGGCCATCGCCGCGTCGTCTGGGCGCCTTCGACGTGGAAGGGCAAGAAGACCGTCCACGACACGACCACCGTCGTCAGCGTAACGCAGCGCGACATGGCGGGCATGAAGGACCAGTTCGAGACGACCGTGACGTCGGATCTCGAGCGCGGCGAGGACGGGACGCTCTGGTGGATGCGGACCCGCCAGGAAGAAGGCGGGCGCGTCACCGTCGCCGAGACGACGTGGACGGGCGAGGGCTACGTCCACGTCGCCCGTATCGAGGGGCAGGCCGATCAGCGCATCGAGGTCAAGCTCGACAAGCCCGTGCTCGTGGACGCCGAGGCGTTCCTCGGCCGGCGCGCGCGCGACGGCAAGCTGAAGGAAGGCGACACGTACAAGATCCGGCAGCTCGATTTGCGGGCCCGGACCGCGCGCGACGACGTGGTCACGATCGGCCCCATGGAGACCATCGAAGACGGCACCGGCGCGAAGGTCGAGTGCTTCAAGCTCACCCAGCGCGACACGGCGTCGGGTCGGGAGATCCTGCTGTGGCTCGACCGCAAGGGCGTCTTCCTCCAGGTCCGCATGGGCAACTACCTCATTCGCCGGACGAGCCAGGAGAAGGCGGAAGACATGCCCGCCCGGCCGGCGGAGTACACGATCACCGTTCCCGCGTCGCCGCGCCTCGAGCGCATCTTCAGCGCGGACCGTGTGTTGGCAGATGTGCACGTTCGCCACGACGAACACCGCAAGCTCCCGGCGTTTCCCAAGTCGCCGTGGAGCCGCGTCACCGCCGTCGAGGGCGACGCCGAGTCGGGGCACGTCGTGCGCATGGAGCTCACGCGGCACGACAACGAAGGCGTGAAGGCCTTGATCCCTGTCACGGACCCGAAGTTCGAGCGGCACCTCGAAGCAACGGCCTTGATGCAGACCGAGCACCCGCTCGTCAAGAAGACCGTCGAGAAGGTGGTTGGCGACGAGAAGAACGCACGACGCGCTGCGCACCTGCTGGCCCGGTTCGTGTTCCGCCACCTTCACAAGCAGAGCCTCGAGGTGTCCCAGGGCGACGCGGTGAAGATCCTCGAAGAGTGTCGCGGGGACTGCTCCGAGCATGCGCTGCTCTTCGTCGCGTTGTGCCGTGCGGCGGGCATTCCCGCGCGCCAGTGCAGCGGCTATGTGTGCATCGGCGGCATCTGGGGCGCGCACGCCTGGGCCGAGATCTGGACCGGTGCGTGGATCGGCGCCGATCCGACCACGGGCGAAGTCGGCACTGCGGCTCGCTACATCTTCTTCGGCTACCCGGAGGAGCCGGGCAGCTTCCCCGGCGTCGTGTCGAGCCGTGCGTCCGGGCGTCTGCGCATCCTCACGCGGCGCGTCGAGGAGGGCCCTGCCGGCTTCGATCTCGACGACGACAACAAGTACCGCATCTACGACCGGGAGAACGCGCGCTACCTGCACGTTCTTGCCGGCCTCGAAGCGCGCGACGTACCCGAGGGCTGGAGCGTCGATCTCAACCACGATCGCATCATGCGGATCCGCGGTGAGGGGTTCACGGCGCAGCTGCGTGCCAGCGCGGACCAGGGCGAGGATCTCGACACGGTGGGCCGGTACGGCCGCGGGTCCCGCACGACGTTCGCGGGCGCGCCGGCACTGTTGCGCAAGCAAGGCTCCTCGCGCAGCTACATCGTGCACAGCCGCCGGCGCCTCGTCCTCCTGTACGTCGGCGGCGCGGATGACGACAAGGTCGCCGAGCTCGAGAAGGTGCTTGCGCCGACGTTCGCAGATCCCCCGATGGCGTGGGACGAACCCGCGTCTGAAGACGGCGTGAACAAGGACGAAGAGAAGTCCACGACCGACAAGAAGGACGCGGCCGACTCGGACAAGTAGGGGTACGCTTCCACGGGGAAGGGAAGCGGCATGGCTCAGTTGCGTCTCTATCGCGGGGACTCGCTGTTCGGCGAGCTCGACTTCAGCGATGCGCACGTCGAGATCGGCGACCGCCAGGGCGACACGGTGCGCTGGGACGAGCTGGGTCTGCCTGCGCCCGCAGGATGGGGCGGCCGCGTCGAGCAGCACGAGAGCGGCTGGGCCTTCGTACCGCGTGACGGCGGGGACCCCGAACCCATGGCCGTGGGCGAGCGGCTGCGCATCGGTGAGCTCGCGCTGGAGATCGTCCCGGGCGGCAAGGCCGACAGCCTGCTCGACCTTGCGCGCTTGCCTGACGACGAGGCGCGCCCCATGCCCTTGGACGCGGTGCACGTGGAACCCGGCAGCGCCGGCGAGCGGCTGCGCCACCTCGCCGACCTCCTGCGTGAGCTCGAAGAGGGCAGTACGTCCGAGGAGGTCCTGACCCGCGCACTCGACGGTGCGTTCGAGCTCGTCAAGGCCGAACGCGGGATCGCTGCCCTGTCGATCGACGAGGGACGGGGCCTGCGCGTCGTCGCGGCGCGCAATTTCGATGACGAGGATCCCCAGCGCGCGCTTTCGCGCACCGTGCTGGCAGCGGTGCTCGAGCGCGGCAAGGACGTCTTCACGAGCAATGCGCCGCAGGACATCCCCACGGTCAGCGTCACCCTCAAGGAGATCCGCGCCATCTGTGCGTTGCCGCTGCGTCTGCGTGGCCGCATTGCGGGCGTGCTCTATGTCGACCGCGGGCTGATGCTCGACCCGTTCTCGGAGGAGGATCTCGCCTTCCTCCAGATCCTGGCGAGCCTCGTGAGCCGCCGTCTCGAAGAGGACGACCGCCTGCGGGCGTCGGAGAGTGAACGCAAGCGGCTGGAGGGACGTCTCGCCAGCCGGCACGGAGACGATGACCAGGAGCTGGCCTGGGGCTCGCCTGCGATGCAGAAGGTGCGCGGCGAAGCACTGCGCTTGCTGCGCGTCTACGAGCAGGGCGGCCTGCCGCTGTTGATCACCGGTGAGAGCGGTACAGGCAAGGAGGTCTTGGCGCGCTGGCTGCACGAGCGCATCGAGGGCGACGCGGGGCCGTTCGTCGCCGTCAACTGCGCGGCCATCCCGCACGACCTGGCCGAGAGCGAGCTGTTCGGTATCGAGCAGGGGGTGGCAAGCGGCGTGATGCGGCGCATCGGCAAGTTCCAGCAGGCCCAGGGCGGCACGCTCTTCCTGGACGAAGTCGGGGAGATGTCGCCGGCCATCCAGACGAAGCTGCTGCGCGTGCTCGAGTCCCGCCGCATCGTCCGTGTCGGCGGGCGCGAGGAGATCCCCATCGAGGTACGCATCGTCTCTGCGACGAACGCGGCGCTCGAGGACGTCATTGCCGACGGCGTGTTCCGGGAGGATCTGTACTGGCGCTTGTGCGGCGTGCAGATCCGGATGCCGGCGTTGCGCGAGCGGCGCGAGGACATCCCCGCGTTGTGCGACGTGTTCCTGCGTCGTTTCTCCGAGGGGTTCGGTCTCGATCCCGTGCGGCTCGCGCCGGCGGCCGTCTCGTGTCTGGAGGCATGGCACTGGCCGGGGAACGTGCGCGAGCTGCGTCAGCGCATGGGTGCGTTGGCGGCGCTCTCCAGCGGGGGCACGATCGAGGTCGCGGACCTGCCGCCGGAGATCCGGGATCCCGGCGCGGCGCCTGCAGCTTCCGGCGCGTCGAGCGTCGGGGCTTCCATGCGTCCGCTTGCCGACATCGAGATGGACCACATCCGGCAGGTGTTGGATGCGATGGACGGCAACCTCACGCGGGCTGCCGAGGTGCTGGGGATCCACAAGAAGACGTTGCGAAGGAAGCTGGATCGGGACGCAGGGGATTCGTCGGAGGATCGGTCGCGGCCGGCGTGATCGCACGCGCTCCACGTGGCCGTCGCCGTGGCCGATTGGAGGTCACGCCCCCACGCAGTCCAGCGTGCCACCTGGAGGCAACGAGGGCCGCTGCATCGTCGCCAGGGCCGCGCACCGGCGAAGGCGAAGGCGAAGGCGTCCGGGGCGTGCGTGGTCGTTGTCGTGGTCGTAGTCGAGCGGATGTGACGCGCTTCGACTACTCGGCAACGGCCACGGCAACGGCCACGGCGACGGCCACGGCAACGTGAGCGACCTGCCCACGGGAATCCGTCCAGCTACTCGACAGGTAGGTCCAGACGGTTCGTAGGGATCTTGTTCAGGTCCCGCCCCCGGCTCGGTTTGGAGGGCCCGTCGCGTCGATAGGGGACTCCGTACAGGAGGACCCAGGGATCGGTACGTCCAGAGCCAACGATCGGTTGCGCGGGAGCCATGAGGCGGCCGACTGGCCGCTGCTGGCCGCCGGAGATCGCGTAGGCCGGTACACGATTCGCCAGTTCCTGGGCCGCGGCGGCATGGGCCGCGTCTACCGCGCCGACGGCCCGCAGGGACCGCGCGCCCTGAAGGTCATCCACCCGCAGTACATCCAGCAAGACGACTTCCAGCAACGCTTCCGCCTCGAAGCCGGCGCCGGCAAGCGCATCCGCCATGAGAACGTCGTCCGCACCTACGGCTGCGAGATGGTCGAGCTCGACGGACGCGACCAGGCCATCCTCGTCATGGAGTACGTGCGCGGCCGCACGTTGCTCCAGATGCAACGCGACCTCGGGCCCCTGCCCGAGAGCCTCGTGCGAGATATCGCCACAGGCATCGCGCGCGGGCTCGAAGCCATTCATGAAGCGGGTGTGATCCATCGCGATCTCAAGCCCGAGAACGTGATGATCACCGAGGACCATCGGGTCAAGATCATGGACCTCGGTGTCGCGCGCCTGCGCACGGACGAGATCCGCCTGTCCCACGCAGGCCACTTCGTCGGCTCCCTGTTGTTCGCGGCCCCCGAGCAGCTCAGCGAGCAGGCGCCGCGCTGCGGACCGCCGGCCGACCTCTACGGCGTCGGCTTGCTCCTCTACGTCATGATCACGGGCGATCACCCGTTCCCGTCGGGGAGCGCCGGGGAGATCATCAACGCGCACCTCAACACGGTGCCCGAACCGCTACGACGTCACTTCAGCGACACCAGCCCGTTCCTCGAGGCCGTGACCGGCACGCTCCTGCAGAAGGTGCCCGACAAGCGCTTTGCGTCTGCGCGCGCATTGCGCGAGACGCTGGAAGCCGGCGAATCCTCCGAATGGTGGATGCACCGGCGTCCGGAGGGCTCGGACGACGAGGGACCCTCGATTGCCGTGAGGCGTCTCGGTCCGTTCCGCGGCCGCGCGGGCGAGCTGCGGCACCTTACCGAGCTGTGGCGCCGCACGACCCAGGGGCGCGGACGCGTCGTCCTCGTCCAGGGCGAGGATGGGATCGGGAAGAGCCGTCTGATCGATGCCTTCCTCGAGGGGCTGCGCCTGCCCGTGCCCTGCGTCGGCGTCGCCCGCTCCGAGCCCGGCGAGAGCGGTGCTTCGTTCGCCGCGGTGCGGCGCGTCGTGCTCGATCTCCTGCGCGGCGAGGAGGCGGAGGTCGTCCTGCGCGAAGCCCTGCCGGGTGCGGCGGAGCACATCGACGCGTTCCTGGAGTTCCTGCAGACGGGTGAAGAGCCCACCGATGACACCTTCACGATCCAGACCCTGCACCAGCTGATCGTGCAGGCCGTGCGCGGTCTCTCGCAAGACCGCCCGCGTCTCGTCGTGATCGAAGACGTCGATCACATCTCGTCGGCGGATCGCGACGTCGCCCTCGACCTGGCGAAGGAAGCCGGCGAGACCGGCATGCTGCTCGTCTGCACGGCCCGGGCCGACCTCGATCCCGAGTACCGCGAGCGGCTGCTGCGCGCGGCCGGTGCACGCAGTCTGTCCTTGAAGCCTCTCGATCGGCAGACCGCGATCGCGTTCGTTGCGGAGATGGTCGGCAGCCTCGCCGTGGCCACGGAGATCTACGGGCCGCTGCTCGCGCGCGCAGGCGGCAATCCTCTGTTCCTGGCCGAGATCGTCGCAGGGCTCAAGGAAGAGGGCGTGCTGCGCGAGATGCCCGATGGAAGCTGGCAGCGCGGGGCGTGTGAAGCCCGCGAGAGCGTTCCGCCCACGCTGGCCACGCTCTTGCGCAAGCGCATCGAGGGCTTTCCGGCAGCGGTCGTGGAGACCCTCGAGGTCGCCGCGATTCAGGGCGAGGCCTTCGACGCGCGTGTCGTGGCGCGCGTCCTCGATCGGCCGCTGCTCGCCGTGCACGAGGCGCTCTCCCTGTGCGGCCGGGACGCGCGCGTCGTCAGCGAGCAGGGCGACGTCTTCGCCTTCGAGCCTGCCCTGGTCCGCGACGTGTTGCTCGACCGGGTGCCGGACGAGCAGCGCCGCCGCCTCCACCGTCGCGTTGCGGCTGCGATGGAGCTGATCGCGGGCGAGAAGGGGCCGCGTGCTGCAGCCGAGGTCGCGCCGCGCGTCGTCCTGCACTACCTGAACGGAGACGACCCGACGGCTGCGATGCCCTTGTTGGTCGGCGCCATGCGCCGCCTGGTCGAAGCGTTCAACTTCCAGGATGCGCTGGCCCTTGCCGATGCCGCGCTGCGCTACCGCGACGACCTCGATCCGCGACTCGTCTTGCGCGTCCTGGTCGGCCGTGCGCGCTGCTACGAGATTCTTGGCCGCCGTGACGACGAGCGCCGCGCCCTCGAAGAGGTGCGCGCGTTCGCGAAGGCTTCCGAGCTAGACGTGCCCGCCGCGGCGCTCGACTCCCATGGCCGCCTGCTGCTTGCCCGGGGCGAGCTCGAGCGCGCCGAGCGCTTCTTCCGGCAACAGCTCGAGGCGGCCGAGGGGCAGACCGATCGCGTGGCGGAAGCCCGCGCCCGGCGCAATCTCGCGGCGGCGGCGGTCCAGCGCCGGGACGTCGCAAACAGCCGCAACCTGCTGGAGAGCAGCTTGATCCTGGCGCGCGCTGCGGATCACCCCGCGGAGGAGCTGGCCGCGACCGCCGCGCTCGCCGACGTCTTCGAGGCCGAGGGCAGCATCGATCGCGCGCTTGCCCATCGGGCTCGCAGCCTCGACCTCGCGGTCGTACGCGGCGATGTCGGCGCCGTGTGCGCGGCGCACGCCGGTCTTGCGCGACTCGCCTTGCGACGGGGTCGCGCACGCGAGGCGCAGGTGCACCTCGATCGCCAGCTCGACACCGCGCGTCTCACCGGCGATCGCGGGGCGGAGTGTGGTGCGCTCCGCGGGTTGGCCCGTCTCGAGATGGCGCGCGGCCGGCTCGCGGCTGCCAGCCGCACGCTGGCCGCCGCGCGTCGCGTGGCCGGCGAGCTCACGCGCCGCACGGATGCCGCGGGGCTCTACGTGGACCTCGCGCGCCTGCATCTCCTGCACGGCGACATGGCCGGTCTGCTCCAGCACGCAACGCGGGCTCTGTCCAAGGCGCAGCTCCTGGGCGAGGCGTCCGTGGAAGCCGAAGCGCTGACCCTCTGCGGCGTGGCCGCCGAGGAGCGCGGCGATCTCGACGAGGCCACCGATTGGTTCGAGCAGGCCGAGCAGCGCAGCGCGGGGGGCGGCCGGCCGCGGGATGCCATCCAGGCGCGCCTGGGACTCGCACGGACCTGGCGCCGCGCCGGCCGCAGCGACCTGGCTGCCACCGCTTTGCGCGATGTCGTCGAGATGGCGCGCCGCCATGGGCTGCCCGGGCCGCGCATCGTGGCCGAAGCCATGCGGGCTGCCGCAGGCGAGGCGTCGCCCAGCTTCGTGCGCGCGGAGCTCATCCGGCACAGCGACCGCCTGACGACGCACGAACGGCTGATCGTGTACGTCGAGCTCGCCACGGCCACCGGCGACTCGCTGTTCCAGCAGGAAGCCTGCGAACTCGTTGCGGACCTCGCGGCCAATCTGGCCGATAGGCCTGCGGACGAGCTTGCCAGGGGCTACTCGCTATACCGCCGCGCGCTGGGGCCGATCAACGTGCCCCGGGACGTGGACGTGCATGCCAACGGGAGAGGGAGATGACCGTCGTCACGGGGACGCGGCCGCGTGTGCTGATCGTCGAGTCCGACGAGGGCTGGCGCCACCGCCTCCGCGACCATCTCGGAAGCGTGCTCGGCACGTGCGAGGCGGCCAGCGTCGAAGAGGCGCTCGGCTGGCTCGAGGGCCGTGCACCCGGGCTCACCGTGTTGTGCGTGGCGGCTGACGATCCGCTGGCCGACGCTAGCGTGGCGCGGATCTGCGAGCTGTACCCGGCCGAGGTCGTGGTGATCGCGACTGAAGAGCCTACGGTCGATCTCTGTCGAAGCGTGATGCGGGTCGGTGCGTTCGACGTGCTGCCGCGCGCGGCCTGCTTCGGCAACGGCTTCGAGCGCACGATGACGGCGGCTGCCGAGAAGCTGGCTACGGCCCAGAAGCGGCGCCGGCGCAGCTACGACCGCGTCCGCGAGGCCGTTGCGCGCCACGAGCGTCACGCCACGGCGCATCTCCTCGAGAACCATGCCGTGTCCGGTGCGTGGTCGCGCCTGGACTCCGATCTGCGCCGGCGCTGGATTCGGCGCTATCTCAACGCCGCGGTCGCGGACGCGCCCGAGCGCGCCGTCTTCGTGCGTGAGATGGTCGAGGAGCTGGTGGACCAGGACCAGCCGGCGGCCGTCACGATCGCGTTGCACGTGCAGTCGGTGACCGCGGTCCAGGCGAGCCCGGGCAGCGAGGCGCCGCCCGAGAGCCGCAACCTCTGCGTCGAGCTGCTGGCCGGGCTCGTGGAGCGCCTGCAGCGCGGCATCGATGACGCGGAGCGCGAGCGCGAGCCGCAGGCCATGTGGCATCGCTGGCGGCTGGCGGGCGACGAGTACTGGTGGCTTGTGATCGACGGTCGCTTGCGTGCGCAGGTGTCGGTGCGCGCAAGCGGCGTCGAGGGGCACTGGCTGACGGAGCCGAGTGGGACCCAGGTGCGTACGAGTGCCCTGCCGGGCTTGCCGGAGGCGCTGCGCGAGATCGAGCGCCGCGTGGGCTGCCGGCATGTGTTGGATGTGTCGCCGGCAGAGGACATCTAGAGCGACTCAGTACCCAGTGCCCAGCACTCGTTCCCGAACCCGTTCTCGTTCTCAGCACCCAGAACCCAGTACTCCGAGACTCGGGTGCTGAGTACTGGGCACGGGAACGAGAACGAGTGCTGGGTACTGAGTCGTGAGTTGTTAGCACCTTTTGAAGACAGCCCGCCCTCCTGAATGGCCGATAGGGCACCGGGAATGTGACCGCCGGTGGAAGGAGCGGGCGCGCGACATGTCACGTGTCGATCGCATCAATCGCAGTCTGGAGCTGAAGCTCGTCTTCTGGGGACCCGCGCAGAGCGGGAAGACGACCGCTCTGCGTTCGCTGCACGGGGCCTGCGACGCACGCCGCCGCGGCGAGTTCGCTTCCATCAGCGGCGAGCGGGGCGATGCGGGTGGCACGTGCGCTTTCGATTACGTCCCGCTCGAGCTCCCGCGTTTCCGGGACTACGACCTCCGCGTCGACTGCTACACGGTGCCCGGCTTCGCAGGCTACGAAGCAACGCGACGCCGGCTCCTGCGCGGCGCGGACGGGGTGGTGTTCGTAGCCGATGTGTCGCCGGAAGGCGTCGACGGCAACGTCGAGTCATGGCAGGCGCTCGACCGCCTGCTGCGCGTCGCGGAAGCCAATGACTCGCACCCTGTGCCTGTGGTTGCGCTCGCCAACAAGAACGACGTCGACGACGCACGGGACGCCGCCTACCTCCGCGCCCAGCTCGTGACCTCGTGCGGCCGCCGCGTGCTGCTCGACGCCTGCGACGGCATCGCCGGCACGGGGCAGGGCGTGGTGCGCGCCTTCCGCAAGGTCGTCGTGGCGGCTGCCGCACGTGCGCTCGAGCCGCTCGAGTCGATGCACCTCACCGGGGGCGGATTCGGCGAAGCACCCGGCGTTCGCAACGGCACCGACGACGCGTTCCTCGATGCACTCGGCGCGCAGTTCGAAGGACTCGACGACGGCGTGCCCGTCGAGGAGGCCGTGCCCGGTCGCACGGTCTCGGTGGAACGCCCCGCCGAGCCGGCGGCGGCTGTCGCGGACGACATGGCGGATGACGAGCCGGCGCAGGAAACGCCTGCTCCGAGGACGCGCGACCAGGATCGCCGCGAGCGCCGCCGGGAGGCAGCGCTAGGCCGTCTGCTCGTCGACGTCGCGAATGCGTGCGCGTCGGCAACCGACGACGAGGGCGCCGCGCGCTCCGTGCTCATCCAGCTCGTGATGAACCTGGACGCGGTCAGTGGCTGGGTCGGTCTCGCGGATGTCGACGAAGGCGAGGTCATCTACGACCCGATGGGTCGTGCGCGCGACGCGTCGTCCGTGGCCGAGGCCGCGCAAGCCTTGAGCATGGGCTTGCTGGACGACAGCATCATCCCCGTGGGTGCTGCGGCGACGGCGGGCTTCCCCGGAGGCGCCGCCGGCGGTCGTGGCGTGTTCCTTCAGTTCACAGTGAGCGGTAGTGAGCCCGGGTGGTTGCTCCTCGTCGGTGCGCCCGGTCGCGGGCTTCCGACCGACACGGAGCCTGCGATCCGTACGGCGGCGGCCATCCTCGGTCTCACCGTCGCGCGCCTGCATGCCCTCGATCAGCTTCGCTCCCTCAACCGCGCACTCGAGCAGAAGGTCACCGATCGCACCGCGCAGCTGCAGCGCGAGAAGACCACGCTCGAAGATCGTGTGCGCGACCGTACGCGTCAGCTGGAGAAAGCGAAGCGCAAGGCGCTCGAGACAGAGCGCATGCTGTTCGATCGCGGACGCACGGAAGGCGTGCGCCAGGTTGCTGCGGGACTCGCACACGAGCTCAACAACCCCTTGAGCGCCGTGTTCGTCAATCTCAAGTACGCGCTCGAGCTGTTGGAGGACACGCCGGCGGGCGAGGCGCAACGCGCCGAGTGGCTCGTCGAGCTGAGCGAGGCCGTCATGGACGCCGCGTCCGAGGCCGCGCAGGCGGCCGAGCGCGTGAGCACGCTCTTCGCTCGCGATGTGGCTGCCACGCGCCGCGCGGCCGTCCGGACGAATCTGCGTCATGCGGTCCTCGAGGCCGTCGAGCACTATCACCAGGTCTATCCGCAGAGCCCGCTGCCCGAGGTCGTCGGAGCCGCCGACGTCACGACCGGCATCCAGCGCGCCGAGCTCACGCGCTGGGTCTTCCGCGTCCTCGGCGGGGTCACCACGGGGGCGGACTGCGGTGCGCTCGTCAGCGTGGAGGAGGCGCCCGACGGGCCGCATCTGACGCTGGATCTCGACGGGCCTATCGGCACCGGCGCGTCGGACATGTTGGCGGCGATTGCACGAGAAGTTCAGAGGGCCGGCGGGCGCCTTGATGCCGAGGTGGGCGTGCGTCGATGCCGCATCGAGGTTCTCTTGCCGCCGGCCCTGGGGGGCCGGGGGGCCGAGAACGTCTGGGAGCGTTCGGCGTGAGCTGGGTGCAGAGGATCAAGGACCGACTGCTGCGACCGTGGGGGATCCTCGTCTGCCTCCACCTGGCCGGCCTGGGCGGGCTGATCGCGCTCGGTTTCACGCGGCCCCTGCTCGAGCCCGTCTGGTGGCATTGGCTTGCCACGGCGGGGTACGCGTCGCTCCTCTTCGCGCTCGGACGCATCGACGCGCGGCGGAACCCGGCGGCCGGTGGTGACGCCGCCGGCGCGGTGCTCGGCGTCACGGCGCTCAAGCTGCGCAAGAGCACGGCGGAGTTGCGCGAAGCACGCGAGACCCTCCGGGCCAACGAACGCCTCTTCACGCTGGGCATGCTCTCCGCCGGCATCGCGCACGAGATCAAGAACCCCGTGGCCGCGATCATCGCGAGCGTCAAGGAAGCTCCGGGGATGGTCACGGATCTCGAGACGGCGATCGAGAAGGGCGAGCCGGTCGGGCCCCTGATCGGCGAGCTGCGCGGCGTTGCCGAAGACTGTGAGCACGCAGGGCGTCAGCTCCAGCGCATCGCGATGGATCTCAACAACATGGTGCGCGGGGGTGCGACGCAGGTGCGTTCGCTCGAGCCCACCGAGTCCTTGCAAGGTGTTGCACGCATGTTGCGCAAGGCCGCGGGCAACGAGGTCGAGGTGCAGGTCACCTGCGACGCGACGCTCCACGTCCTGGCCGATCCCGGCCGGCTCATGCAGGTGCTGCTCAACCTCGCGGGGAACGCGATCGACGCCATGCGCGCACACGGTGGCGGCACGCTGCGTCTCGACGCAAGTGACATCGACGGGGAACACATCCGGTTCACCGTCGCGGATACGGGCCCGGGCATGCCGCCCGAGGTTCAAGAGCGTATGTACGACCCCTTCTACACGACGAAGGGGCCGGGACAGGGCACCGGGTTGGGCTTGCATCTCGTCAGCGAGATCGTGCACGCGCAACGCGGGACTATTCGATGCGAATCGACAGTTGGGCACGGCACTACGTTTCTCGTGGAGCTGCCTGCCGTGCCTCCCAAGGGAATGGGAGATGGAAACCATGAAGGACGAAACGAAGCCTCTTCTGATCGTGGACGACGAGGAGACGATTCATCGCGCGCTGGCTCGCACGCTGCGGCGTGAACCCTACGAGCTCCTGCACGCGTACGATGCCGCGGAAGCCGCGGCGATGCTGGTCGCCCGCGACGACATCGTCGGCGTCATCTGCGATCACTACATGCCCGGGACGCACGGTCTCGAGCTGCTCATGGGCATTCGCGAGCGCTTTCCCGACATCGTCACGATCCTCTTGACGGCCCAGGCCGACGTCGAGCTCGTGATGGCGGCACTCAACGAAGGCCGCATCCACCGCTTCGTCACGAAGCCCTGGGACAACGACGAGCTGCGCGAACTGCTCAACTGCCTGCTCTGGGCCGAGGACGCGTCCAAGGACTCGCAGCGCAAGGAGCGCGCGGCGCGCGAGCGCCAGCTCCGCGACGAGCTCATGCCCATGCGCGACACCAGCACGGGCGCCTTCGTCATCGGTCCTGAGGACGGAGAGTAGTTCAGGGGCGGGCCGTGCCGGGACTCGGGTACTGAGTGCTGGGAACGGGAAACGAGAACGAGTGCTGGGCGTTGGGTACTCCGCTAGGACCCAGCACCCGTTCCCGCTCTCACCACCCAGCACTCGGCCCCCGTTCCCGAACCCGTTCTCGTTCTCAGTACCCAGTTCCCAGCACCCCATCCCAATCTCCATCTCCATCCCAACCCACCCCGCAACACGCTATCTGCCTCTCCATCTCGACCCCACTACCTCTCCCCAGCATGTCCCCCCCGGAAGGCACGATCTGCCTCCGGAGGCGACCCCATGCTGCACATGGCAGACCTGCTGGCCGCGATCCCGCTGCCCTCATCCGACAACGCCGACGCCCCGGCAGTCGGAGTCCGGGGCGGCGACGCACCGCGGGGCACGTCATCCCATCGGGACGTGCATTGCGACGAAGCGATCGTCCATGACTTCGGCGCCGATCTTCCGGCCGGCCACCTGCACGTCTGGGGCGGCCCTCCGGGCGCCGGCAAGACCGCGTTCCTCCTTTCCCTTCTCTATGGCGCTGCCGCACGCGGCCGCCGCGTGGTCTATGCCACGTACGACCTGCCGCCCGAGACGCTGGCCATGCGCCTTCTTGCAATGGCTGCGCGTATCGACGTCGATCTGCTACCGGACCCGGGTGGCCCTACGTCGGCGGGTCGTCTCGCCGCAGACCAGCTCGATCGCACCCTGCAGGCACGCGCCTGCCTCAGCCCGCTGCCGCTGTCGGTCCTTCCGTCGCGTGGGTTCTCGACAGAGTCCCTGTCCGACCGTCTCGTGCGCATGCCGTTTCGCGCCGAGGTGCTGGCGGTCGACTATCTACAAGGCGTGATCCGCGAGCCGGGCACCGATCCCGGCGTTGCGCTTCGTGCGCTGAGCGACATGGCCGAGCGGTTGCACGTGGCGGTCATCTGTGCGGTGCGCGCCGAGCGCGTGGCCGGCGGCAAGGCCAAGGTCGAGGCCCAGGTGGAGTCGCAGGTGGGCTCGCCGCTGGTGGCCGATCGACTCGGGTGGATTGCGCACGGTGAGGAAGGCGCGAGCAAGGCCGAGGTCATCCGCAGCCGTCACGGCACCGGCCCCGATGCGCCGCTCGAGTTCGACACGAGCGGCGGCGGGTTCATGCGTGCCGATGAGGCGAGCAACGCGTGACCGGCGGGCCGACCACTCGGCCCTGCGGGCACGTGTGATGACCGCTTGGGGGATCGCGGTGTAGGGGCGACCCGAGCGTAGCGAGTGGTCGGCCCGCGTCCCTCCTTGCGCCTACGCCGGCGCACCGATCGTCGTGATGTAGGCGACGGCGTGGTTGGGCGCCAACAGCAAGAGCGCGTTCAGGAACTCGTCGAAGAAGCCGCCGATGCCGCTTGCTCCGTAGCCGAGCCGGATTGCGGCCATGTTGAGGCGCTGTCCGATCATCCCCGCATCGAGGTGCGCCGTGCGGTAGACGCGTTCGCCCAGCGCCGCTACCGCGCGCGGTAGATCGATCGTGTGCACCACGGCGAACGAGCAGTCGCGGCCGAGCTCCTGCCACAGGCAACAGCGGTGCAGCGCGTCGCGCGCGTTGCCGCGATGCACAAGCGTCAACGTGTGCGCGTCCGTGTCGTAGCGGTAGACGCCGGCGTCCAGGTCGCGCACGCCCGAGGCGACCACGTAGGTGTCGAGCAGGTCCGGAAGCAGTCGCGCGGCCGGATCGGGGGCGTCGGGTTGCGGATAGGCGTGCGCAAGGATGCGCCCCACGGCTTCCAGCGGAATGTCGCCGGGTTCAAAGATCCGTGTCGAACGCCGGCGCCGGATCGCGGCGTGCACGCAACGGCCGCCGGCCAGGGCATCCGACGACAACGGGATCGGCTCGGACAGCGGTGCAGCGTGACCGCTGGGCGCGGGTACGTCCTGAGAATCGCCTTCTCCATCGAGCTGCCCGGCGGCGTGCAAGACGGGAATCCAGCCCCCCTCGTCCGGGTCGATGGCGTCGCGCTCGATGCTCGACCTGACAGGCTGCTGCGCGAGCACCTTGGAATCGACCGGGTCGTCGAGCACCGCTGCCAACAACAGCGCGCCCTCGGCTGACGAGTCGAGCAGCAGCAGGTCCGCGATGCCGCTATCGAGGAAGTACGGCACGGGCACGATGCGCTGTCCGTCGGGCACCGCTGCCAGAACCGCGTTGCCGAACACGTGACCGGTGTCGAGCAGCACGCGCCGGTAGGCGCGGTCGCCGTACCGCCACGCGCTGCGTTCGTAGATCCCGGTACCGATCAGCACGGCACGCGCCTTTGCAATGGCGGGATGGTCGAACGTGTAACGCGCCAGGTCCGCCGTGAAGTCGCCTTCCCAGCAGACGACGAGCGAGTGGTCTCGGGCGTCGTAGGCAAAGATGCCATCCGGGATGCCCTCGATGTCGCGCACCGCGACGTAGAGCTCCGTGGGGTAGAGCCCCCCCGCCGAGGGAGCCGCCCGGTAGTGCATCGACATGCCGGGGAACTCGCGCACGAGCGTGACGCCGTAGGTGTGATAGAGCAGCCGGCCGAGGCGATCTGCGTCCAACGCGCCGGGTTCCGGATCCGCGGGCGCATCCGGGCCGGCGGCGAGGACGACACGCCGCGCCTGGTACCAGTCCTTGAACGCCGACGGCTGCGAGCTGAAGTCCAGCCCCGGGTGCCCCTGGATCGACTGCGGCGTGTACTTGGTCGCGTCCTGGTAGCGCTCGCTCAATGACGGGGCGACGGGACGCGGCATGGCGCTCAACCGTAGACCGGCCTGTGCCGATTGCGAGCACGGTGGTAAGCGCTTCCCGCGACGCATCACGGCCACGCGGTGCTAGGATCCGTCAGGGACTCAGGGAGCCATTCAGGAGAACCCCCATGTCCAAGGGCAAGATCCTTGTCATCGAGGACGAAGACCTGTTGCGGGACATGATCCTCGAGGTCCTTCGCGGCGCCGGCTACGAGACCGCCGGCGCGTCCGACCCGGTCACCGGCCTTCGCGACGTCCGCGAGAAGAGCCCGGATCTGGTCGTGCTCGACCTCAACCTGCCCGAGCGCATGAAGGGACTGGAGATCTGCCGGGAGATCCGCGCGGATCCCGCCATCAGCCACATCGCTGTTCTGGTCCTGACAGGCAACAAGGGCGATGAGTACGAGACGGCGATGTTCGACGCCGGTGCCGACGAGTACATCCGCAAGAACGACTTCAAGCCCCAACTGTTCCTCCGCCGGGTGAGCGCGGTCCTGCGCCGGGCGACCCAAACCAGCAGCAGCGCGCTGCAGAGCGGCCCCCTGACGGTCTTCCCGGCCCGGCGCGAGGCCCGGATCGACGGCAAGCCGATCAGCCTGACCCCCACGGAGTTCGACATCCTCTACAAGCTGGCGAGCAACCCCGAGCGGGCGATCTCGCGGCGCGAGCTCCTGGATCGGGGCACCGAGGGCGACGATGCCACGGTGGATCGGACCGTCGACGTCCACATCCTGGCCATCCGGCGGAAGCTCGGCGGCCACTCCTGGCTCGTCTCCACCGTCTGGGGCGTCGGCTACCGCCTCGGAGCCGGCCCCGACGCCTGAACGCCGGCAGAGGGCCTCCTGAGGCCCCCACGGAGGCCCACCGGACGGCTTCCGTGAAGAAGACCGTCGATGTTCGTGCGGCGCTCATGAAGACCGCGCCGCGCTCCCTGCATCACGCCGGGCCTTGAATGGCCTGAATCCAAAGTGCCGAATTCGACTTCTGAACGGCGAAATTCGGCAAAAGTGCCAACCAGCGCCTAGCGCGGCCCTCGCACCATGGCGCGCGTGTTAGGTCGTTGCAGAGGGGGGTATGACGACGTAGTGACACAAAAACACGAACAAAACACGAAAGTGCCCATCCGAGCCTCAATCTGGCTTCAGGCACCGTAGCCCGTCGCCGATGCTCCGTGTCAGTATCACGCCAACAGGCCTGAGGGACCCCTGTCTCGACGGCGTGGAGGGTGGGTCGCGAGGCTTTCTCGCGGCCGGTGAGCAGGAGGAATCGCAATGAGACGCTCTCTCATGGCCGGAATGGCCGTTTGCCTTGCAGTCGCTTTTGCGGCACCCGCGATGGCGGATGCGCAGCCCAGTGCGCGCGACATCCAGGCCGCCGTGGACAACTACCTGGCCGGTAGCGACCAGGACGTGAACCTCGTTGGCGGGCCGGGCAGTGCCGGCTACGACAGCGGGTTCTGGATCAAGGGGGGTGACTTC
>JANQJW010000112.1 GCA_028281445.1 Planctomycetota bacterium
GAAGGATGCCTTCGGCGCGGGCATGGACTACGTCGAGATCCCGGCCGTCGCAGCCGGTCTCGAAGACATCGACGACATCTCCATCAGTCCCGTTGATGGCCGCATGTACGGCCTCGCCAACACCGACGGCTGCGATGACCGCCTGGTGTTCATCGACAAGGCGACAGGCGCCGTCACCGACATCGCCGCGCTCGTCGACGGCAGCGGCGCCGCAGTCACGGACATGGAGGGTCTCTCCTTCGGAAACGACGGCTCCCTGTGGGGCACGACCGGAGACGCCAGCAAGGACCCCGCCCAGCGCAACTCGCTCTGGCGCATCGACCCCGCGACCGGCATCGTCTCCGAGCAGCGCACGCTCACCGTCGGGTTCGACTTCGAGGGCGTGGCGTTCCTGACCGGGCCCAAGAACAGCATCTCCGGCACCGTCTGGAACGACGTCAATGACAACCAGGCGATCGATCCGGGCGAGACCGGCACTGCAGGCGTGACGGTCGAGCTCTGGCGCGACGTGGATGGGAACGGCCAAGTCGATCCCGCCATGGACATCTTGCTGACCACCAAGACGACCGGTGCGGACGGCACGTACGTGTTCGACATCGCGGCCCGCGGCCCCTTCGTGCTGCGCATCGACCCCACGACGCTGCCGCCCGCGCACACGCTGACGACCGACAACATCGAGACGGCGTCCTTCCCCACGGACGGTCTGACCGACACCGGCAACGACTTCGGCCACAAGGCGCCGCCGGGCTCGATCTCGGACCGCGTCTTCGCCGATCTGGACGGCGACGGCATGCAGGACCCCGGCGAGCCGGGCCTCGCGGGCGTCACGGTGACGCTGCGCAGCCCCGGTCCGGACGGCATCTTCGGCACGGCGGATGACGTCGTACAGACCACGACGACCGGACCGGATGGCGCGTTCGTCTTCACCGACCTCGGCCCGGGCACGTATCGGATCGACGTCGACGACTCGACGCTCCCGGCGGGCCTGACCCTGACGACGGAAAACGACCCGCGGGATGTGACGCTTGGCCCGAGCGAAGCGCTGACCGGCACGGGCGTCGGCTACACCGGCTCCGGCAGCATCGGCGACGGCGTCTTCCTCGATGCGAACCGCAACGGTGTGCAAGACGTCGAAGACACGGGCCTCGCGGCCATTGACGTACGCCTGCTCGAAGCGGGACCGGATGGCGTGTTCGGTACGGCGGACGACATCGACTACGGCGTCCAGACGACCGACGGCAACGGCAACTACCTCTTCGCGAATCTGCCGGCCGGCAACTACGGCGTGGATGTCGTGGACGGCTCGTTGCCCGCGGGCCTGGCGCTTACCACGGGGAACGATCCGCTGGACGTTCCGCTCTCCGCCGGCCAGGCCGTCACCAACGCGGACTTCGGCTACGCCGGCTCCGCGTCGTTCGGCGATCGCGTCTGGTATGACGCCGACGAAGACGGCAACCAGGACCCCAACGAGACAGGCATTCCGGACGTGACGGTCCGCCTCACGGAAGCGGGCCGCGACGGCATCCACGGCACGGCCGACGACGTCGACTTCGGCACGCGAACGACGGACGCCAGCGGCAACTACCTCTTCGACAACCTCCCTGCGGGCAGCTTCCGCGCAGACGTCGACGAGGCGACGCTGCCGGTCTTCTACAAGCTCACCACCAACAACGAGCCGCTCACCGATCTCCTGACCGCCAACGAGGACTTCCGAGACGCAGACTTCGGCTACATCGAGAAGGCGTCGATCGGTGACCGCCTGTTCCTCGATCTCGACGGGAACGGGGTCCAGGATCCGGGTGAGCCCCCCCTCTCCGGCGTTCGCGTCAACCTCGTCGAGGCCGGTCCGGATGGCATCTTCGGCACAGCCGACGACGTTGCGTTCCCGGCCCAGGTCACGGGTTCCGACGGGCGCTTTCTCTTCGATGACCTGCCTCCGGGTAACTACCGCGTGGACGTCGACGACACTACGCTGCCCGCCGGCGTGAGCCTGACGACGGCCAACGACCCCCAGGAGATCGCGCTGGGTCAGGGCGAGACGGTGCGCGGCTTCGGTATCGGCTACCGCGGCGCGGCTTCGATCGGCGACACGGTCTGGCTGGATCGCGACGAAGACGGCGTTCTCGACCAAGGCGAGAGCGGCATCGCGGGCGTTTCCGTGCGCCTCGTCGAAGCAGGACCGGACGGTGTCCTCGGCACGGCAGACGACGTGGACTTCGGTACGCGGACAACCGATGCGGACGGGCGTTACCTGTTCGATGGACTGCCCCCCGGTACGTACCGTGCGCAGGTCGACGAGGCCACGCTGCCCGCGAAGTTGAGTCGCACGACCGCGAACGCGTTCTTCGACGTCCCGCTCAACGCAGGTCAGACCTTCCTGGCCGCGGACTTCGGATACGTGCAGCGCGCTTCGATCGGCGACCGGGTCTTCGCGGATCTCGACGGCAACGGCGTCCAGGATCCGGGCGAGCCGGGCATCCCCGGCGTCACGGTGACGCTGCTCGGCGCCGGCCCCGATGGACTCTTCGGCACGGCGGACGACGTGACGTACCCGTCCCAGGTCACGGGACCCGACGGTTCGTACCAGTTCAGCGACCTACCGCCGGGCAACTACCGCGTAGGCGTCAACGACACGACCCTGCCTCTCGGCGTTTCCCTCACGACCGGCAACGATCCGCTCGAGGTGACGGTGACCGCGGGACATTCGTACAGGGAGGCTGACTTCGGCTACCGCGGCGCCGGCTCCATCGGCGACCGGGTCTGGCTCGACACGGACGAAGACGGCACGCAGGACCCGGACGAGGACGGCCTGGCGGGCGTGACGCTGCGGCTCCTGGAAGCGGGTCCCGACGGAATCCTCGGCACGGATGACGACGTCGACTACGGCACGCGCGTGACGGACGAGAACGGGAACTACCTGTTCGACGGGTTGCCCGCGGGCAGCTATCGCGTGGACGTCATCGACGGCTCCTTGCCTGAGGGCCTCGCTTCCACCACGAACAATGACCCGCTGGATACGACGCTGGCCGCCGGTCAGGACATCCGCACGGTGGACTTCGGATACATCCAGCGCGCCTCGATCGGCGATCGCGTGTTCTTCGACCGCGACAGCGACGGCCTGCAAGACACCGACGAGCCGGGTCTCTCCGGTGTGCGCGTGACGCTGGTGGGCGCGGGACCGGACGGCATCTTCCGGACAGCGGATGACGTCACGTTCCCGGCGCAGACAACGGGCCCGAACGGCGAGTATCTCTTCGGCGACCTGCCGGCTGGCCGCTACCGGGTCGACGTCGACGAATCCACGTTGCCCGGCGGCGTGGCGGACACGACGGGCAACGATCCCCTCACCGTGGATCTCGCGGCGGGCGACCAGATCCGTGATGCGGACTTCGGCTATCGCGGAACGGGATCGATCGGCGATCGGGTCTGGCTCGACACGGACGACGACGGAACGCAGGACGCGGGCGAGCTCGGCATTGCCGGCGTGACGCTGCGCCTGACCGAAGCGGGACTGGACGGCGTGCTCGTTACCTCCGATGACGTCGACTACGGCACGGCAGTCACCGAAGAGAACGGCGACTATCTGTTCGGCGACCTGCCTGCGGGCAACTACCGCGTGGTCGTCATCGAGTCCACGCTGCCCGACGGCGTGCGCCTGACGACCCCCATGGAACCGTTCGGTGTCCGCCTGGGTGCGGGCGAAGACTTCCGCGACGCGGACTTTGGCTACGTCCGGCGTGGCTCCATCGGTGATCGCGTCTGGGCCGACCTGGACGGGGACGGCATCCAGGACGCGGACGAGCCGGGCATCGTCGGTGTGCGCGTGACATTGATCGGCGCGGGCCCCGACGGCGTGTTCGGGACGGCCGACGACATCGTGTACCCGCCGCAGACGACGGGACCGGACGGGACGTACCGGTTCGAGGACTTGCCCGCAGGCACGTACCGCGTCGACGTGGATGAAGGCACGTTGCCCGCGGGTCTCGCCCCCACGACCGGCACGGATCCGCTCACGGTTGCGCTCGCCATGGGCGAGGCCTTCGAGGACGCGGACTTCGGTTACCGGGGCACCGGCTCGATCGGCGACCGGGTGTGGCTCGACACCGATCGCGACGGCGTCCAGGATCCGGCCGAGACCGGCATCGCCGGCGTCCAGCTGCAACTGACGGAAGCCGGTCCCGACGGCGTCCACGGCACGCCCGATGACGTGACCTACGGGACGACAATGACCGACGACCAGGGTAACTACCTGTTCGATCAGCTGCCCGCCGGCAGCTACCGCGTTGACGTCCTCGAAACCACACTGCCCGATGGCGTCCGCTTGACCAGTGACGAAGAGCCGTTCGGCGTTCGCCTCGCCACCGGCGAAGACGTCCGCAACGCAGACCTTGGCTATGCCCGCAGCGGGTTCATCGGCGATCGGGTGTTCGCCGACCTCGACGGCGACGGCATCCAGGATGCGGACGAGCCCGGGCTCGCCGGTGTTGTCGTGACACTCACGGGCGCCGGCCCCGACGGCTTGTTCGGCACCGCCGACGACGTCTTCTACCCCTCCATGACGACCGGCCCGACCGGGGAGTACGGCTTCGCCGACCTGCCCGCCGGTAGCTACCGCGTCGACGTCGTCGAGAGCACGTTGCCCAACGGCGTGACGGCGACCACCGGAACCGATCCCCTCACCGTCATGTTGAGCGACGGCGAGGTCTTCACCGACGCCGACTTCGGCTATCGCGGCACGGGCTCGATCGGGGATCGGGTCTGGCTCGACACCGACGAAGACGGCACGCAAGACACGAGCGAGCGCGGGATCGAGGGCGTGCGAGTCAATCTCCTCGGCCCGGGCCCGGATGGGATCTTTGGGACGGCTGACGACGTGGTCGTTGCAACGACGACGACCGATGAGAACGGCACCTACCTGGTCGACGACCTACCGGCCGGTGACTACCGTGTCGACGTCGACGAGAGCACGCTGCCCGATGGTGCGCGTTTGACGACGGGCGACGAGCCGATCGGCGTGCGCCTCGGCGCGGGTGAGAACCGCAGCGACGTCGACTTCGGGTACGCGCGACGCGGCTCGATTGCCGATCGGATCTTCCTCGACCGCGATGGCGACGGCATTCAGGATGCCGACGAAGCGGGTATCGAGGGCGTGACGGTTCAGCTGACCGACGCCGGTCCCGATGGGGTCTTCGGAACGGCCGACGACGTCGTGATAACGACGGAGACCGGACCGGACGGTCGCTTCCTCTTCGACGACCTGCCGGCCGGCATGTACCGCGTGGACGTGGTCGACGAGACGTTGCCCGACGGCGTGACGCTGACGACGGCCAACGACCCGCGGGACATCACGCTCGGCATGGGCGAGGTGGTGAGTGGCGGCGGCATCGGCTACCGCGGCACCGGCACGATCGGCGGCACGCTGTTCGACGACCAGGACGAGAACGGCACGCAGGATCCGACCGAAGGCGGCGTCGAGGGCGTCACCGTCAACCTGCTCGACCCGGGTCCTGACGGCATCTTCGGGACGGACGACGACGTGATCGTTGCGACCACGACGACCGACGAGAACGGCAACTACAGCTTCGAAGGCCTCCCGCCTGGCGACTACCGCGTGGACGTGGTCGAAGACACGTTGCCCGAGCGCACGAACGCAACGACCGGCAACGAGCCGGCGGACGTGATGCTGGAAGAGGGCCAGACGCTCGACGTGGACTTCGGCTACGTCATGCAGGGCTCCATCGCGGATCGCGTGTTCCTCGATCTCGACGGCGACGGCATCCAGGATGCTGACGAACCGGGTATCGAGGGCGTCACGGTCACCCTGACCGAAGCCGGTCCCGACGGGATCTTCGGGACCGCCGACGATGTCGTACGAACGACCGAGACGGGGCCGGATGGCAGCTTCGCCTTCGAGGAGCTGCCCGAAGGCACGTATCGCATCGATGTCGTCGACGCGACGCTACCGGATGGCGTCACGCTGACGACCGGCAACGACCCGCAGGACATCACGCTGGCAATGGGCCAGATGGCCGTAGGGACGCCGATCGGCTACGTCGGCGCGGGCTCGATCGGCGGCACGCTGTTCGATGACAGCGACAGCGACGGGGTGCAGGATCCGGGCGAGGGCGGCCTCCCCGGGGTCACGGTCAACCTGCTGGATCCGGGACCGGACGGCATCTTCGGCACACCCGACGACGTGGTCATCGCGACGACGACGACCGATGCCGACGGCAACTACGCGTTCCCGGGTCTGCCGCCGAGCAACTACCGCATCGACGTCGATGATGCGACGCTGCCTGCCGGTTCCAGTCCGACCGGGGCCGAGCCGGTCGACATCTCGCTCGACGACGGCGAGAACGCCGACGTGGACCTGGGCTTCGCGATGCTCGGTTCCATCACCGACGCCGTCTTCCTCGATCTCGACGGCGACGGCGTTCGCGATCCCGGCGAGGGCGGCCTCGAGGGTGTCACGGTCACGCTCACGGATGCGGGCCCGGACGGGGTCTTCGGCACGGCGGACGACATCGTGCGTACGACCGAGACCGGGCCGGACGGCACGTTCCGCTTCGACGAGCTGCCCGAGGGCATGTACCGCGTCGACATCGTGGACGCGACGCTCCCGGACGGTCTGATGGCCACGACCGGCAACGATCCACAGGACATCACGCTGGCCATGGGCCAGATGCTGATGGGCACGGGTGTTGGCTACGCCGGCATGGGTTCGATCGGCGGCACGCTCTTCGACGACCCCGACGGCGACGGCGTGCAGGATGCCGGCGAAGGCGGACTGCCCGGTGTCACCGTCAACCTGCTCGACCCGGGCCCGGACGGCATCTTCGGAACGCCGGACGACGTGGTCATCGCCACGACGATGACGGATGCGAACGGCAACTACACGTTCCCGGGCCTGCCGCCCGGCAACTACCGCGTCGAGGTAGATGAGTCGACGCTGCCGCCTGGATCGGTGAGTACGACACCCGACACGGACGTCTCCCTGGACGCGGGCGAGAGCGCCGATGTGGACATCGGTTTCACGCTGCGGGCATCGCTCGGCGACTTCGTCTGGCTCGATCTCGACAACGACGGGGTGCAGGATCCGGGCGAGAACGGCATTCCGGGCGTGACCCTCACGCTGCGCGAGGCCGGTCCGGACGGCGTCCTCGGTACGGCGGATGACCTGATCCGGACCACCGTCACCGACGCCGACGGCATGTACCTGTTCGGCGATCTGCCGGCGGGTTCCTATCGCGTGGATGTCGAGGACGCCACCCTGCCGGCCGGCGTGACGCTGACCACGGGCAACGACCCGCTGGACGTCAAGCTCACGGCGGGCCAGGCCTTCCGCGACGCCGACTTCGGCTACGTCGGCAGCGGCTCCATCAGCGGCACGCTGTTCGACGATACCGATGGCGACGGCGTCGAGGATGCCGGCGAAGGCGGATTGCCGAACGTGACGGTCAACCTGCTGGACCCGGGCCCGGACGGGATCTTCGGAACGCCCGATGATCGCATCGTGGCGATAGCGACCACGGACGCGAACGGCAATTACAGCTTCCCGGGCCTGCCGCCGGGCGATTACCGCGTCGACGTGGTCGATGCCACCCTGCCGCCGGACGTCATGCTGTCGACGGGCAATGACCCGGCCGACGTCACGCTGGTCAACGGGCAGAACAGCGACGTCGACATCGGCTACGCACCGGGCGCATCCATCGGCGACCGGGTGTGGCTCGATCTGGATGGTGACGGTGTCCAGGACCCGGGCGAGGCGGGCCTCACGGGCGTCACCGTGATCCTGCGCGAAGCCGGATCGGACGGTGTGCTCGGCACGGCGGACGACGTGATTCGGATGACGACGACAGGCGCCGACGGCATGTACCTGTTCGAGGGCCTGCCGGCTGGCTCCTACCGCGTCGATGTCGACGACTCGACGCTCCCGCCGGGCCTTGGTCTGACGACGGCGAACGATCCCCGCGACATCACGCTCGGGCTCGGCGAGGCCGTGCGCGACGTGGACTTCGGCTACGCGGGCAACGGCTCGATCAGCGGCACGATCTTCGACGACGCGGACGCCGACGGCACCCAGGACGCGGGCGAAGGCGGCCTGCCTGGTGTGATGGTCAGCCTGATCGACCCCGGTCCCGACGGCATGTTCGGAACGGCCGACGACGTCGTGATCGCCACGGCGACGACGGATGCGAACGGAAACTACACCTTCCCGGGCCTGCCGCCGGGCAACTACCGTGTGGACGTCGTCGAGTCGACCCTGCCGCCGGGCGTGATGCTTACGACGGGCAACGAGCCTGCCGGCGTGACGCTGACCGACGGCCAGAACGCCGATGTCGACATCGGCTACGGCGGCGGCGGCTCCATCGGCGACACGCTGTTCTCGGATCTCGACGGCGACGGCGTGCGCGATCCCGGCGAGCCGGGTCTCCCCGGTGTGACCGTCACGTTGACCGATCCGGGTCCGGACGGGATCTTCGGGACGGCGGACGACATCGTCCGCATGACGACCACGGACGCGAACGGGAACTACAGCTTCGAAGACCTACCGCCGGGCCCCTACCGGGTGGACGTCGTGGATTCGACGCTGCCGCCTGACGCGGTGTTGACGGGCGGCATGGACCCGCGCGACATCACGCTCGCACCGGGCCAGACGGTCAGCGGCGAGCTCGGCTACGCGCCCGGCGCGACCGTGCAAGACTGCCTGTTCAGCGACGATGACGGGGACGGCATCAACGATCCGGCCGAAGCCGGGCTGCAGGGCGTCACGGTGTCGCTGCGGAGCCCCGGACCCGACGGGACCTACGGGACGGCCGATGATGTCGTGCAGACCATTGTGACGGACGCGAACGGGAAGGTCACGTTCACAAACCTGCCGCCGGGCCCCTATCGGTCCACCGTGGACAGCACGACGCGGCCGCCGGGTGTGACCCTGACGACGTCCAACGATCCGCGCGATCTCGTGCTGACGCCGGGGCAGACGGCCACCGCTGACATCGGCTACGCGCCGGGTGCCTCGATCAGCAGCACGCTGTTCACCGACACGGACGGCGACGGTGTCCGGGATCCGGGCGAGACGGGCCTGCCGGGGGTGACGATCACGCTCCGCGAAGCCGGTCCCGACGGCATCTTCGGAACGCCGGATGACGCAATCTTCACGACGACGACCGGCGCGGATGGCAGCTTCTCCTTCATGGGGCTGCCTCCGGGCATGTATCGCCTCGACGTGGAGGATGGCAACCTGCCGCCGGGCTCGACGCTCACGACGGGCATGGACCCGCGCGACTTCATGCTGACGCCGGGCCAGATGTTGTCGGAGATGATCGGCTACGCGCCGCCTGGCTGCATCGGCGACCGGGTCTTCCTGGACGAGAATGCCAACGGCGGAGAGGACGCAGGCGAGGCCGGCGTCGACGGCGTGCGCCTGTTGCTCCGCGAGGCGGGGCCCGATGGCACGTTCGACACCGCGGACGACGTCGTCCTGCCTCCGCAGACGACGGCAGTTGACGGGTCGTACAAGTTCAACGGGCTGCCTGCCGGCACGTACCGCGTTGACATCGACGACACGACCGCCCCCGCAGGGCTGGGCCTGAGCGTCGGCAGCGATCCCGCGATCGTGCCCCTTGGGCCGGCGGAGAACCGCCTCGACGTCGATTTCGGCTACGCCCAGTTCATCATCCGAAGCCAGATCTTCCTGGACTCGGATGGCGACGGGAACTTCGAGCCCGACGTGGGTGAGCGCGCCCTGCCGAGTGTTGTCGTGCTGCTACGCGACGAGAACGGGAACATCGTGGCAACCACGACCACGGACGCCAACGGCATGTTCCAGTTCATCGTTCCGCCGGGCAACTACACCGTCGAGCTGGCACCGCAGAACTTCGCGCCAGGTGGCGCACTCTTCGGTCTGACACCCATCGGCGGGCTCGTCGCCAACGCCGTGGCGGTGAACGGGAACGTCTTCACGCTGAACTTCGCGCTTGGGGGGACCGCCAACCAGGCGCGCCAGTTCTGCCAGTGGTTCGCCGCGAATCCGGCAAGTTGGCCGCTGACGACGCTGATGCTCGGCAATCAGATGTTCAGCCAGACCCAGCTCCTGGGCATCCTGAACGACGGCAACCTGCTGACCGCGCTTCTCACCGGGCGCGGGGCCGGCCGTGTCGCTGCCACCGCCGACAAGACGATCCTCGTCGCGTGGGCGCTCATCGGCGCGAAGCTGAACGTCGCCAATGGCCACACGTCCCCGACCATCCAGGACACGATCCGCGCCGCGGACGCCTGGTTGATCCAGGCGGGCGGCGTGCGGGCCGGCATCACGCGGGGTCACCCGCTGGATGACGCGGGTACGGCACTCCAGCACGCGCTGAACCTGTTCAACACCTCGCACTAGCACGCCTGCTGCGCCGCGCGAGGCGCTTCCGCCAGGGGGCGCCTCCGCGAAGCGGCGGTGCGTCGTCCGTCAGGACGCGCGCTCTGCGTCGGCGGAGCCCCGCTCCGCGCCAGCGAGAAGCGTGCGTGCGACCTCGGCGATGTTCTCCGCCGTGAAGCCGAACTTCTTCATCAGGTCGCCGGCCGGGGCCGAGGCGCCGAAGCGGTCGAGCGTCACGAGGCCGCCCTGCGGGCCGACCCAACGGTGCCAGCCCATCGACGCGCCGGCTTCGACGCCGACGCGGACGGTGCACCCGCCGCACAAGGCGTCGATGTCTCCATCGAAGGCCTCCCAGCAGGGCATGGAGATGACGCGCGCGGCGACGCCCTCCTTGCGGAGCAGTTCCGAAGCCCCCAATGCTGCGGACACTTCCGAGCCGGTGGCCATGAACACGACGTCGGGCGATACCGCGCCCGGATGCAGCACGTAGGCTCCGGCTCGGGTGCCGGACGCCGCAGCAAGCTCCGTGCGGTCGAGCACCGGCAGGCCCTGTCGCGTGAGACAGAGCGCCACGGGGCCCGCTGCCTGCAGTGCCATGCGCCAGGCTTCGACCGTCTCGTTCGCATCCGCCGGCCGGAGCACGGTCAGGCCGGGAATGGCGCGAAGGCTGGCAAGCTGCTCGATGGGCTGGTGCGTCGGTCCGTCCTCCCCCACGCCGATCGAGTCGTGCGTGAAGACGTAGATGACGGGCAGCTGCATCAGCGCGGCCAGCCGGATCGACGGACGCATGTAGTCGCTGAAGATCAGGAACGTGCCGCCGTACGGGCGCAAGCCGCCGTGCAGGGCCATGCCGTTCATGACGCCGCCCATGCCGTGTTCGCGGACGCCGAAGTGCAGCGTGCGGCCGCTGTAGTCGTCGGCCGTGACGTCTTGTGCGCCGGGCAGCGTGGTGTTGTTGGAGCCCGCGAGGTCGCAGGACCCGCCGACGAGCGTCGTGACCACCGCGCCGATGGCGGCGAGGGTTTTCCCCGACGCCTTGCGGGTGGCGAGAGAGGTCCCCGCTTCGAACGAGGGAACGGATGCGTCCCAGCCGTCGGGCAGCGTGCCGGCGAGAGCCCCTTCGAACGCGTCGGCGCGCGCTGCGTCGCTCTCGCGGACGGCGGCCAGCGTCGACTCCCATGCGGTGCGGACGTCGCGACCGCGGACCCCCGCGGCGTTCATGTGCTCGGTCACCTCCGCCGGTACGAGGAAGTGCTCGTCCTCGGGCCAGCCAAGCGCCTGCTTCGTGAGGCGCACCTCGTCTTCACCGAGTGCGGCGCCGTGTGCGGCCGAGGTGTCCTGCTTGTTGGGGCTGCCGGCGGCGATGTGCGTGCGACAGACGACCAGTGTCGGGCGACCGGTCTCTGCCTTCGCCGCCTCGGCCGCTTGGACGTAGTCGTCAATCGACGCGTCGTCCCCGCAATGCAGCACGTGCCATCCGTAGCTCGCGTAGCGCGCGGCAACGTCCTCGCTGAACGACAGGTCCGTAGAGCCGTCGATCGTGATGCGGTTGTCGTCCCAGAACACGCACAGCTTTCCGAGACCGAGGTGTCCCGCGAGGCTCGCGGCTTCCGCCGCCACGCCTTCCATCAGGTCGCCGTCGCTGGCGATCACCCAGGTGTGGTGGTCGACAAGCGTGCTGTCATCCGCGTTGTGCCGCGCCGCGAGCATGCTCTCCGCGAGTGCCATACCGACCGCGTTCGCAATGCCCTGGCCGAGCGGGCCGGTCGTCGTCTCGACACCCGGCACCTCGCCGTACTCCGGATGGCCGGCGGCCGGGCTGCCGAGCTGGCGGAAGTTGACGATGTGCTCGTGGCTCAACTCGTAGCCCGTCAGGTGCAGCATCGAGTAGATGAGCATGCTGGCGTGGCCGCACGAGAGCACGAAGCGGTCGCGATCGGGCCAGTCCGGCGCGCCGCTGTCGTACTTCATGACGCGTGTCCACAGCGCGTACGCCAGCGGCGCCAGGGCCATCGGGGTACCCGGATGGCCCGAGTTGGCCTTCTGGACCGCGTCCATGGACAGGGTCTTGACGGTGTTCACCGTCAGGGTCGCCAGGTCCTGCGTGGAGTCGTTGGACACCGTCTCGGCTCCGGCCTGCGGGATCGTCTCGGTCATGCGCGCCGCCCTCCGAGCCGGGATCATAGCGGCGCCGCCCCCCGCTCTGCGAACGTCGGTGCTACCGCCCGTCCTTCGGCGCGCCGCCGCCCTCCGGCGTCACGATCGGCGGCATGACCGTGGGGATCTCCGGCGCGCGGGTCGACCGGCGCAGGAAGAGCAGCGCGAAGCAGGTCTGGGTGATCGCAGACTCGGTCTTGTCGGCCGGCTTGTCCATCGAGGCGGCCTCCGCCCATCCGCCGTGTTTCTCCTGGGCGCTGAGCAGGTACTCGCCCCCCACCCGGTACCAGTCGTTCTTGCCGATCCAGCGGGTCCCGACCTTCACGCCGGTCCGCTCGAGGCCGTAGAGGTAGTAGTAGTGCCACATCGAGGCGCCGCCGGGCGTGGGGTTGTCCTGCACCGTGAAGTATTCGGACAGCCAGGCGAGCCCGTCGATCAGGGCCTTGTCGATGCGCTTGCGAAGCTTTGCGTCGAGCTTCTGCTTCACCCAGAGCCGCTCTTTGGCAAGCGCCAGGCATGTGACGCCGGCGCAGGTCATGGAGCCGGTGGGCAGCTCGGTTCCGCCGGGCATGTAGGCCCAGCCCCGGGCGCGCGCCTGGGTGGCCTCCAGGAAGCGCTCGAGCTTCGTGCCCGGCTCCCACGCCTCGTTCTCGAGCCAGACAGGCGTGTCGATGCCGTCCGTCTCCTGGGTCCGGATCAGGTAGCCGGCAGCCTTGATCCAGGTCTCGGGGGGGATGTCGATCCCACAGCGAGACGCCGTGTCCAGGGCCAGCATGGCGTACTGGGTGTTGGAGAGGTCCGTGTCTCCCTCGGGCGCCTGGAGGGGATTGCCTGGGTAGCGCCAGCCGCCGGAGCTCTCCTGGTTCGACACGATGAACTTGACGAGGCGCTTGATCATGGACTTCGCCGACGACGGGTACTTGCAGGGCTTGCCCTTCGTCTTCTTCCCCGGAATCGGATTGCCGTAGCGATCGAACCTCGGCCCGACCTCCTGGCCCTTCTTCGGCTTCGGCCGATGCAGCGCGTCCAGTGCCATGATCAGCGTCGCCGCAACGTAGATCGTCGGCTTGCCGTTCTTCTGAGCGACCCCGTAGTTCTTGAGTGCCGCCTGCATCCCCTTCTTGATCGCGGGGTCCTTCGGGTCGACGCCGCAGTGGGCCAGCGTGAGCACGACGAGCGCCTGCACGCCGCCTTCCATGATGTTGTATTGCCTCGGGCCCAGGTCGTCGCTGAAGCCGGGGTAGCTGCCGTCCTTGCGCTGCTGGCCCTTGAGCCACGCGGCCCCACGCTCGATCGCCTTGTTCACACGATCATCGAAGTCCGCCTTGGCCTTCGCCAGCGCCTCGCGGGCCGCCGCGATGCGCGCCTTGCGCGCCGCCGGGTCCTCCTTCGGCTCTTCACCATGTGCAAGCCCGGCCCACACAAAGAAGGCGAGCACACTCGCCAGCACACCAATCCGCATCGCACGACCTCCGTTACGAGGACCAGCGTACGTCGCGCACACCTGTCATCTCAACCAGCCGCTGCGGTGGCGGAGGCGGCGGTTGCCAGGGCGAAGGCGCCGCAAAGCCGACGAGGAGGCCGCGTGGATGGGCCACGCAACGACGAGAGCGTAGCGATCGGCGCCGCGGCGCCGAGCATCTGGCATCCGCCGCCAAAACGAAAAAGGGCCCGGCACCATCTCAGGTGCCGGGCCCCTTGCTTGGGAAAGCGCTACTTGAGCGGGTCGGCCTCGCCTGCGGGCGGCGCGCCGAGGTCCTCGTCGCCGGCGTCCATGGCGGGCGCCTCTTCGACGGCCTCGAGGGCGCCATCGGCATCACCACCACCCTCGGCGGCGGGTGCGCTCGCGGGCACTTCGCAGTCCTTGTTGCGACGCCACTCCCACTTGCAGGGGGCGATGCAACGACGGCGCTTGACCGTCTTGTACTGCGCGGGCACGGGCGTGCACTTCCACTCGCCCGGCTTGACCATGACCCTCTGCTTGACGGTCTTGAACTCGGCCGGAATCGTCTCGGTCGTGAAGCTGGCGGGCTTCACGCAGACGCGAACGGTGCGCTCTTCGTACTGCGCCGGCACGGTCTCGGTGGTGAAGCTGGCGGGCTTCACGCACACGCGGACGGTGCGCTCTTCGTACTGCGCCGGAACCTCTTCCGTGGTGAAGGAGGCGGGCTTCACGCACACGCGGCGCGTGACTTCCTTGTACTGCGCGGGGATCTGCTCGGTGGTGAAGGAGGCGGGCTTCACGCACACGCGACGGGTGACCGTCTTGTACTGCGCGGGGGTCTCCTTGAGCATCCAGCAGTCACCCTGCTTCTCGCCGGCGGCAAGTTGGCTGGGCGTGCAGGGGACCTTGACCCAGCACGTCTTGGCCGGGCAGACACAGACCTGCTCGCTGCGGTCTTCGTACTGCGCGGGAATCGGCACGCGACGGCACGACGCCGGGCACACGCAGACGCGCTCGGTGCGGTCCTCGTACTCCGCGGGGATCGGGATGCGCTTGACCGTCGCCGGGCAGACGCAGACCTTCTCGGTGCGGTCTTCGTACTCGGCCGGCACCGGAATGCGCTTGCACGTAGCCGGGCAGACACACACCTTCTCGGTGCGGTCTTCGTACTCGGCCGGCACCGGGATGCGACGGCAGGACGCCGGCTTGCAGCAGACCTGGACCTCACGCTCTTCGTAGACCGGCTCGATCCACTCGCGCTTCGTCGAGGCGGGGCAGACACAGACCTGCTCCTCGTACTCCTCGTACTGCGCGGGAACCATCACGCGGCACCATGCCTCACCGGCCTGTGCCGCGGCCGGCATGCCGGCCGGACGGGCGCAGCACGGCTCAGCCGGGGCGGCGCAGGGGTTGCAGGGATCACACGGTGCGGCGCAGGCGGGCTCGCACGGATTGGGCGCGCTGCAACCACAGCAGCTGCTCGAACAACCAGTCAGCACCATGCTGACGGCAACCGCGACGAAGGCGATCAGCCCCAGGCGCGTCACGACTCGCTGAGTCATCGAAATCCTCCCTTTGCGAACGCCGCCCCGCCACGACCTCCGTTGTCTGGCTGCGGGACACCGTCGAAGTTCTGGCGTGAGTCTACCGACTCCCTCCACGGCGCAGTCCTCTTTTTCCCTCGACATCCACAGGCGTCAACCAGTCGGCCCCGATTTGTTGGGCCTGTGTCCGAATTCGGCTACCGGCGTCAGGTCCTTGATTCGTCCGATCACGGCCCCTCCATTGGCCGCCACGCGAGACACGGCCGGGCGGGCCTCCGGGGGTACTCTGATGCGTTCCACGCGACGGGAGGGCAAGCGGAACCATGGATCAAGTCGCGCTGCGGTTGGCCGAGGCCTCGGACTGGACCTACCTGGGCGGCAACGCCGAGGCCAAGAAGCCCCTCGAGGTCATCGTGCGGGCCTTCGAGGGCAACGTGTTGTTCGCTACCGGCTCGGGGCCCGATCAGCCGGACGGCGAGCCCGTGGACGTGCCCGTCGGCGAGGGCCGGCGCCTGTCAGGCAAGCACTTCTTCGCCCGCCCCAGGGACCCCGGCGGCTGCCTCCTCTCGTATCGGGGCGTGTAGGGACTGGACGATGCGCGCGCTCTTCCGCTTCAGTGTCCGGGCGCTCCCGTGCGCGTTGCTGCTGCCGCTTGCGGCGGGCGGGTGCACGCTGCCGCGCTTCACGAAGCAGGGTGCGGACAAGGAGGTCTATTGCCTCCTAGACGACACGCGGACCTGCGTGCCCGAGGTCGCCGGAACGCTGAACGTCGAGGCACGCGAGCGGCTCGCGCGCGCCGCGCGTGAGAAGACCGCCTTCGACCTCACGCTCAAGGACGCGTTGACGCTGGGCACGCTCGCGTCGCGCGAGTACCGCCGCCAGCGAGAAGACGTCTACCTTGCGGCGCTCGATCTCACGCGCGAGATCAACGTCTTTCGCCCGCAGTGGTTCCTCGGCGGCACCGCGGGGCTCCGCGCAAACGAAGACGACCTGAGCTTCGACGGTGGGCTCGACGCCAACCTCCAGAAGGCGTTCACGAACGGGGGCAGCGTCGTCGTCGGCCTCGTCTCCGACTTCTTGCGCAACATCACGGGCAATCCGCTGCGCACCGCACAGAGCGTGCTCACAGCGAACATCCTCTTCCCGCTCATGCGGGGCAGCAGCCAGCTGGTCGTGCGCGAGCCGCTGCGCCAGGCCGAGCGCAACACGCTCTACGCCATGCGCAGCTATGCGCGCTTCCAGCAGGAGTTCACGGTCGACATCGCGACGCGCTTCTATCGCGCGCTCCAAGCACGCGACGCGTGGAAGAACGCCGAGGCCCGCTACGAGAGCCTCGAGCTCCTGCTCGAAGAGCAGCGCGCGAAGTCGGTGGACCGCATCCCCAAGTTCGAGGTGGACCAGGTCGAGCAGGACGTGCTCGCGTCCGATGACGCCCGCGTCCGGGCGAAGAACAACTTCGAGGCCGCGGTCGACCGCCTGAAGCTCGACCTGGGCATCCCCGTTGCCGTCGACGTCGTCCTCGACGACTCCGATCTCCAACGACTGCGCCGCGAGGGCCTTCCGCCTCCGTCGCTCTCGCAGGAGGATGCGCTAGCCGTCGCCAAGACCAAGCGCCTCGACCTGCTGAACGCGCGCGACCGCGAGGTCGACGGCCGGCGGCGGATCCTCGTGTTGAAGGACGCATTGCGCGCGGGCCTCGATATCGTGGCCGGCGCGGACGCAACGACACCGCGCGACCAGCCCGGCAATCTGTTCGACTCCTCGAGGCTCGGCACGTTCGGTGTCGACTTCGACCTACCGACGGAGCGGACGAACGAGCGCAACGCTTACCGCCGCGCGATCATCCTCGCGGAGCGGGCGCGCCGGGACCGCGAGCAGGTCGACGACACGGTGGTCTTCGACGTGCGCGACGCCTACCGGGTGATCGCGGAGGCCGAGCGGAGCTACGAGATCCAGCAGGTCAGCGTCGAGCTGGCCGAGCGCCGCGTGGAGAGCACCCAGATCCTGCTGGAGGTCGGCCGGGCCCAGACCCGCGACCGGCTGGAGTCCGAGGACGCCCTCGTCCGGGCCCGCAACGCCGCAACGGCCGCGCTGGTGGATCAGGCCCTGGCCCGCCTGTCGCTCGAACGCGATGTGGGCACCCTGCGAGTCGACGCCGAGGGCATGTGGCAGACCGGAGGAAACCCGCCTCCCGCCTGCGTCGTCAAAGAAGCAGTTCCCGAGGGCAGGCCTGCGCCGCCGGCACCCGCCACGACAGCCCCAGTCGAAGGGGCTGCACCCGAACAGGCGCCTGCCTCCCCCGCTCCGCCCCCCGGTTCCCTGCCCCCGCCGCGCGTGATCCCACGACGCTCCGGTACTGTAGGAAAGTGATGCAGAGCAACGCCCTCCGCCGTGACGCCAACAGCCGGGGCAACGCCCGCTTCGCCGTGACGACCGTGCTCGTCCTCGGCCTCGTGTTGGCTGGCATCTGGTTCGGCTTCCTCCGTCCCGAGAGCGGGGTCGAAGCCGACGTGCCCCTGACCCCGCCGCTGGAGCGCGGACCGCTTCGGGTCACGGTCATGGAGTCGGGCAACCTCGACTCGCTCGACGCCCACAAGGTGGTCAACCGGGTCGAGGGGCGCACCGCGATCGACTACGTGATCCCCGAGGGCACCATCCTGACCCCGGAGGACGTAGCGAAGGGCACGGTTCTCGTCCGGCTCAACACGGCCGATCTCGACGAGAAGCTCGTGCGCCAGGAGATCGAGGTCTCGGCCGCGGCGGACTCCCACGCCAACGCGGTCACGAACCTCGAGATCCAGCTTCAGCAGAACGCCTCGGACCTGCGCAAGGCCGACCTGGACGTGCGCTTCGCCAAGCTCGACCTCGAGCGCTATGTCGGCAAGCCCTTCGCGGCGCAGCTGCTCGAGGCCTACGCAGCCGCCGTCCAGGACGCCGACGTCGAGAACGGCGGTGGCGGCCTGGACGCCGGCAACCTCAAGCGGCTGATCTCGAGCTTGCTCGAGAGCGACGCCCTGGAGGGCGAAGCGCTGCAGAGCATCCGCAAGCTCACGACCGACATCCAGCTGGCCGAGGAGGAGCACCGCCGCGCGGCTGAGAAGCTCAAGAACTCGACCAAACTCGAGAAGAAGGGCTACATCAGCCGCGAAGACTTCGAGCTCGATCGACTCGCCGTGGAGCGCCGCCAGATCGAGGAGGAGCGGGCGCGCACCGCGCGCGAGCAGTTCACAACCTACGACTTCCCGAAAGAAGTCGCCCAGCTAATCAGCAACGTCGTCGAAGCGGAGGATCGGGAGTCGCGTGCGCACAAGCGGGCGAAAGCAGCCGAGGCCCAGAAGCGCTCCGCGGTCAAGTCGCGCGAGAAGCAGTGGAAGCTGAAGCGGATCCGGCTCGAGAGCTTCGTCGAGCAGCGCAAGCAGTGCGTCCTGCGGGCCACCGTTCCTGGTCTCGTGGTCTACGCCTCGAGCCGATCCGGCCGCTGGCGCGGCAACGACGATCGCATCCAGGAAGGCGCCACGGTCCGCCAGGGCCAGGACCTCATCACGATCCCCGACCCGAAGAGCCTCGGCGTCGTGATCAAGGTGCACGAAACCTCGATCGACAAGGTCCGCCCCGGCCTCGACGCCTGGGTGGAGGTGGACGCGGCGCCCGGCAAGCGGTTCGAAGCCCGTGTGGCCGAAGTCAACCGCATGCCCGACGCCGCCGACCGCTGGCTCAACCCCGACCTCAAGGTCTACACCACGAAGCTCAAGCTCATCAGCGACCATGCCACGCTCAAGCCCGGGATGAGCGCGCAGGTCGAGGTCCACGTGAAGACGCTTGACGACGTGATCGCCGTGCCGACCCAGGCCGTGGCCGGGACCTCGGAGGAGCCCGCGGTCTTCGTCTGGAAGGACGGCGAGACGGTGCGCCGGACGGTGGAGCTGGGCCTCGCCTCCGAGCATTTCGTCCAGGTCAAGTCCGGTGTGTCCGTGGGCGACCGCCTGCTCCTCGATCCTCCGCGTGAGGAACGCTCCCCCGACGGCGACAACGGCAACGGGAAAAGCCGCAGGCCCGGCGGGCAGCCCGGGGCGGGCGCTGCCCCCTCGGCGGGCACAAAGGTAGGCCAGCGAGCCGGCAAGCCGGGCGGCAAGCCCACCGGCCCCCGCCGACAGCAGCCAGGCCGGAGTGACGGCGAGAAGCGCGGTCGCCGCGACGGCCGCAAGCGCGGAGGCGGCAACGACGGACAATGACCGTTGTTGCGCAGCTTCAGGACGCGTCGCGCGTCTACCCGATGGGCAACACGATCGTGCGCGCGCTCGACGGCGTGGACCTCGCGTTCGAGAGAGGCAGCTACACGGCCATCATGGGCGCGTCGGGTTCGGGCAAGAGCACGATGCTCAACATCCTCGGCTGCCTCGATCGCCCGAGCACCGGCAAATACATGCTCGGCGGCCGTGACGTCTCGGACCTCGAGGACGATGAGCTCTCGCGCGAGCGCAATCAGCGTCTCGGCTTCGTCTTCCAGGCCTACAACCTCATCCCCCACCTGACCGTGCTCGAGAACATCGAGGTCCCGATGGAGTACGGCGACGTGCCGCCCCACGAGGCACGCGAGCGCTCGATCGCCCTGGCCACACGCATGGGGCTCGCCGACCGGCTCGATCACCGCCCCAACGAGCTCTCCGGTGGCCAGCAGCAGCGCGTGGCCATCGCGCGTTCGCTGGCCAACGATCCGGTGATCCTGCTGGCCGACGAGCCGACCGGCAACCTCGACAGCAAGACGGGCAAGGAGATCCTCGCGCTGCTCGACGAGCTCAACGCCGCCGGGCGCACCCTGATCATCGTGACGCACGACCCGAAGGTGGGTGCCCGCGCCCATCGAACGGTGCACATGCGCGACGGCCGCATCCTGCGCATCGACGAGAACGGAGCGTCGGCATGACGGTCCGGCGTCTCGTCACGCTCGCCTGGAAGAGCCTCTGGCTGCACCGGCTGCGCTCCCTGCTCACGGTGCTCGGCATCGTGTTCGGGGTCGGCTCGGTCGTCGCCATGTTGGCCATCGGCGAGGGCGCGAGCCAGGAGGCACAAGAGCAGATCCGGCGCCTGGGCAGCCGCAACCTGCTCCTGGCGAGCATCAAGCGCCCACAAGCCGAAGACGCGGGAGAAGCTCGTACGCGTCTCCTGCGCTACGGACTCCTGCGCAAGGACCTCGACGGGATCAAGTCCTCGATCCCCGAGATCGCGCGCGCGGTACCGCGGCGCGACATTCCGCTCGAAGCCCGCGTCGGCGGCCGCAAGGTCAGTACGACCCTCATGGGCACGACCGCGGACTACGCGGAGGTGGCGAACCTGCGCATCCAGTCCGGCCGCTTCATCACGCCGGCGGACGGACACGCGCGCAAGCCCGTTTGCGTCCTCGGCGACGAGGTCGCGCGCAAGCTCTTCCGATCCATCGACCCCGTCGGTCAGGAGCTCCGCGCCGGCAAGCACTACTACCGGGTCGTCGGCCTGCTCACCCGGCGCGGGGAAGGCACCGGCGGCACCGGCGGCTCCGGCGGCGAGAGCGACATGGCGATCTTCATTCCCCTGGAGACCATGCGCGAGCGCAACAGCGACCTCATCGTCGTGCGCTCGTCCGGCAGCTTCTCCCGGGAGAGCGTGCAGCTCCATCGCATCACCGTGGAGGCGGCCAGCGGGGACGAAAAGGTGATCGAGCGCGTGGCGGCGTCGCTTCGATCGTTCATCGCCGCACGCCATCCGGACGGCGACGTCCGCATCACGGTGCCCCAGGAGCTCATTCGGCAGGCGAAGGAGAGCAAGCGCATCTTCACGATCGTGCTCGCGTGCATCGCCGCCATCTCGCTCATCGTTGGCGGCATCGGCATCATGAACATCATGCTTGCCACCGTCGTCGAGCGGACGCGGGAGATCGGCATCCGCCGCGCGCTGGGCGCTCGGCGCGGGCACATCGTCAGCCAGTTCCTCGCGGAGACGGTGCTCCTCGCCATCGGCGGCGGAACGATCGGTCTGGGCCTTGGCGTGGGGCTGCCGCTCCTCGTGACGTGGTTCGGCGGCATGCGCACCGTCGTCACGCCGTTCTCGCTGATCCTCGCCTTCGGCATCTCCGCCTTGGTCGGGGTCGTGTTCGGCCTCTATCCCGCCGCCCGCGCCGCAGACCTCGATCCCGTGGAGGCGCTGCGCCGCGAGTAGCCGCTGCGACATGGGCGGTGACGTGTAGGGGCGACCCGAGCGCAGCGAGTGGTCGGCCCGCGACCATCCAGTTGCCCACCTACCGCGGCGTGACCCGCACAGGGACGCCCGTGGCGTGGAACTCCATCGCTACTGGGATCGGCGGAATGCGCAGCACGTAGGCTCCGCGCTTCGTGAGCTCGACCCGCGTCACGCTCGACGGTCCCTGGATCTCGTGTTTCGTCACGTCTTCCTGCACGAAGACCAGGTCCGGGCGCGTGGCGGGCAGCAGCCGCCCGATCGTCATCTCGACCTTCGCATCCATCGGGAGGCCGATGGAGCACTCGATCGTCGTGGGCTCTTCGATCGTGAACGCCACCTCCAAACCGTCGGGCCGGAGCGGGAAGACGCCGTGCACCAGGTGCTTCTCGTGCTGCCGGCCACAACCGGCGAGTAGGAGCAGCGCGCATGCGAGGCCAAGACGCTTCACGTTCACTCCGGAATGCTGAGCTTGAGCAGCAACAAGTCTCTCGTCGGCGATCCGCCCCGGCCGAGCACCGCGCGGCCGAAGTGGAGGCTGAGCAGCGGCCCGCGAGCCAGTTCCTCGAAGATCGCCTCGGGCATGTCGTGCTTCAGTCCAACGCGCGTGGACGGGTCCCCCTTCCCGGGCGCGTCGAATCGTCTCGCCGGTGCGACCACGAAGGCGACGCGCCGGTCGCCAAGCTTCGCGCGGAGATCGTCCGCGCTGCTTGCCACCTTGGTCGCGCGGCCCAGGTAGAAGTTCAAGCTGTGGATGGCTGCGCGGTAGATGATCGCGGGCTCGGGCTCGACGTCGCTCTGCTCTTCGCGGATACGCTCCGCGAGCTCCGGAATCGGGCGGAAGCGGGCGAGTCCGGGGAACGCCAGCGCCGTCGCAGCCTGCGCGCTGAGGACCGTGGCGAGCGCCAGGTGCGTGACCCAGCGGCCGTGGCGCTTGGCGGCCACGATCCCCAGCGGCACGACGAAGGCGCCGAAGACGAGGATCGGCCAGATGATCTCGGGCGTGAGCTGCGAGACGTTGGATCCCAAGCCGATCAGGCACAGCGTCGCCACCAGGCACCCGAACGCCGCGGCCCACCCGGCGAGGCTGGCCGACCAGCGGTAGGCGCCCTCCATGACCGCAACGGCAACGGGGGCCATGAGCACGGCAATCATCGGGTACATCGGCAGCAGATAGACGTTTCGCTTGCCGGCCGGGATGCTGAAGAGGAGCACGGTCCACGCGATCATCACGACGGGCAGGAGTGTGGCGACGCGCCGGTCGCGCCGGAACGCCATGACGATGCCGAAGGGCAGCACGGGCAGCCAGGGCTGGGCATCGCCGAGCAAGGTCTGCAGATACCACCACCAGGGACGCTCGCCGATCGTCCCGCGGACGCGCCCGAAGGTGTAGTGCCCGAAGTGTTCGGCGATGAAGTTGTCGAACCGGAGGTGCATGTAGAGGAACCACGGTGCGCCGACCAGCAGGATCAGCAGCAGACCCCGGAACAACCGCAGCTCACGGAATTTCGCACGCGGTCGCGCGACGAACCAGGTGCACAGGAGCGCGCCGCCGTAGAGCACGAGGATGACGGGGCCCTTGGCAAGGAAACCGATGCCGACGAGCACATTGGCGATGCGCAGGTCGCGGCGCCGCCCCTCCCCCGCCACCGAGGGCACCGCCAATGCGAAGGCCCATGTCAAGAGAGCGACGAGGTAGACGTCGCCCGAGAGTTGGCGGCAGAACATCCAGAACCGCGGCGTCGCCGCCATGAACAGCGCAGCCAGCAGGGCCGTGCGACGTCCTCCGGCGAGGCGGCCGAGGCGGTACGTAGCCAGGATGATCAGCACGGCCGCAAGCCCCATGGGCAGCCGATGGCCGAACTCGCTCGGTCCGAGCACCGCGTAGAACGGCACGGTGACCCAGGTCGAAAGCGGCGGGTGGGCGAAGTACGTTTTGCCGTTCCACGTCGGCGCGAGGAAGTCGCCCTCCGGCCACTCGAGCACCTCCTTGGGCGGTTGCGCGTAGAGCGGTTCGTTCGCGTCGAACAGCGGCGGTGTGCCCAGGTTCACGAAGTAGGGCACGCACGCGAGCGCGATGAGGCCGACGACGACGCCCATCGAAGGCTGCGAGGCGCTCGCCGGCATGATGGTCAGGCCCGTACGACCCGCGCGTCGGCATCGCGCCGCGGCCGCCAGCCGCTCCCGGGATTGCGCACGATCACAGGGCCCAGGCGCATCACCGGCAAGCCGCTCTGGCGGAAGGCCCGCACGGCGTCGCGCGGGGTGTTCACGATCGGCTCCTCGTGCATGTTGAACGACGTGTTGATCACGGCCGGCAACCCCGTCCGCTCCAGGTAGGACGTCAGCAGCGCGTGCAACGCCTCGTCTTCTGTCTGCGCCACCGTTTGGGGCCGTGCACTGCCATCCACGTGGACCGCCGCCGGACAGGCTGCACGGAAGGCACTGCGCACGGGCAGGGCAACCGTCATGAATCGAGTCGCACCGCTCGCGACGTCGAAGTGCTCGAAGTGTGTGTCACCGTCCTCGTGCAGCAGCAACGGGGCGAACGGCATGAAGTCGTCCCGCCGGAGCGCGTCCCCCAGCGGGTCGGCGATCGACGCGCGATCGGCCGGAGCCAGGACCGAGCGCGCACCGAGGGCGCGCGGCCCGAACTCCATGCGTCCCACGCAACGCACCACCGGCCGCCCCTCGCACAACGCGTCGACGAGGAGCGCATCGGGGTTCGCCGCTTCCTCGACCGGAAGCGCCGCGCCCTCGAGCGCCTCAGCGACGTCTGCGTCGGAGAACGCCGGTCCGAGTCGTGCCGTGTCGAGCGCCCGGGGTGCGCGATCGTCGACATGCAAGGCAGCACCGACCGCAAGGCCGCCGTCCCCCATGTGCGGGAAGACGTGGATGCGCTCCACCTCGGGCAACGCAGCGAGCAGTCCATTGACACACACATTGGCGAACACACCGCCGGCCAGCGCGACGTGACGCGTCTCCGTCGCACGGAGCCAGCGCACGATGCCCTCGACGAGGATGGTCTCGGTTCCGCGCTGGACCCACGCGCACACGTCCTCACGCGTTGCGTCGAGCGCGCGGAGCTTGCGGGCCGCGGCGAGTCCCCACGGCCCGTCGTAGCGCAGCTCGGTCCCTTCCCAGCGAAACGGGAACGGCAGATCGACCGCGTCGGGATCGCCGCGAGCCGAGAGGCCGAGCACCTTGCCTTCGTGGCGCCCCGGCGTGAAGCCCAGGCGCTTCGTGACCAGGGAGTAGAAGGCACCAAGGCTCGCGCGCACGCCGACGTCATCCAGAAGCACCAACGGCTTGCCCGGCTCCCCGAGGTAGACCGTCATGCTGCGGCCGTCGCCGTGGGCGTCGGCCGTGACGACGAGCCAGCGACCGCGGCCCGCCGTGCGCCACGCGCTCTCGGCGTGGGCGAGATGGTGATCGACGAAGGCAAGTGGCTTCGTGCGGAGCGCCGCGGGCAGCCCGCGCCGGACCACGGGTTCCGCGAGGCGCGTCTCGGCCCGGCCGGCTGCGCCGGAGGACCGGGAGCGCGTCAACGGCAGGCGGTAGCGCACGAGATCGCCGATGCGGTCCACGGGGTGCCACGGCCGGTCGAAGCAGATGCCGAGCGACGGGCCATAGAGCTTCTGCAGGGGTCGGAACATGCGCGTGGCGATCGTGGGCGTTGCGCACCCGCCGACGGCAATGATGTCCACATCCCTGGCGCTCCGTCCCGCGGTCTCGAGCACGGCGGCGATGCTGTGCTTCGGCATGCCGCCCTGCAGCTTGACGCGCGTAAAGCGCTCCTCGTTGGCCGCCGCCAGCAGGCGTCCGTTCTCGACCACGGCCGCGCCCGCATCGTGGAGCCCGTCCACGATGCCCAACACGGTCCGGATCGGTGCGCTGCCGCCCAAGAGGTCAGGCGTCCCGCACCGTTCGTGTCGCAACGGCGGCCTGGCCGCGCGTCCGACGCCGGAACAGAGTCCGCCAGCGCAGCGCGCTCAGCTCGCCGAACGTACGGAACACGTCGCGATGGACGCGCACGGCCGATGCGTCGCCGTCGAACCACTGCACGGGGATCTCGGCGATCCGTTGGCCGGCCCGCTCGGCGAGCAACAAGACCTCCGCGTCGATCCCCCACCCGTCCGCGCGCGCTTGCGCGAAGAGTGCCTGGCCGACGTCGCGCCGGAAGCCCTTGAACCCACAGGTGATGTCGGCGGCCTTGAGACCGAGGATCCAACGCGTGCCGCGCAGGTAGCAGCGGCCGAGGAACCGCCGCGCGAACCCCTGCGGCCTGCGGATCGCCGCGCCGGGAACGTTGCGGCAACCGATCACGACGTCGGCCGTCTCGAGCGCCGCCAGCGCCGGGTCGAGATGCGACAGGTCCACCGCGAGGTCCGCGTCGAAGAACACGACGCGGTCGCCGGCGGCTTCCGCCATGCCGGCCTTGAGCGCGGCCCCCTTGCCCCCGTTGCCCTCGAGCGTGACCGTGCGCACCCCGGCGTCCGCCAGTCGCGTCGCGGTGTCGTCGGTGCTGCCGTCGTCAACACAGAGGATCTCGACATCCAGGTGCGGCCGGCCACCGATCCAGGCCCGCGCTGCATCCAGGCACGCGCCGATGCGGGTGCCTTCGTTGAAGCAGGGGATGAGCAGCGTCAGGTCCATGGCGAGCCCTACAGGAAACGGGCAACGGCCAGGGGATGCCAGCCATTTGCCGTCACGGCGCGTCGGCCCGCACCACGAGGAAGAGGTCTGTGCGCCCGGCGCCCGCAAAGGGCCCCTCGATGATGCGGGCGCCGAGTGGCTGGATCTCCCGCCAGCGGCAGATCAGGAGCATCGGCCGGCCACCGTACCAGGCCTCCTCAAACTCCGCCGTGGTCATGAGGCCGCCCGGCGGCGGATCCGGAAACGACGGATGGAAGGCCCGGCTGCGCTTCTGCTCCCAGTGGCGCTTCGCATACGGATTGACGATCTCGCGCTGCCACCAGGCATCGGGCTCCCCGCCGGCGATCCAGACCTGCCCAAGGCCGACGTGATAGAAGCCCATGCCCTGGGGGTAGCGTCGCAGCGCGACCACCGGCCGCCAGCTACCGCGCTCCTCGGCGTCGTAGGCGTTGTAGATCGCGGCCGCATGGGCGAGCGCCTTCGAGGACCCGAGGTGGCTGACCCGGGCCAGCGCGAAGTCGATGCTCCACCAGAAGAGGCACGCGCCGGCGATGAGCGCCGTGCCGCGGACGAACACGCGCGCCCGCAGGAAGACCAGCGGCGCCAGACCGGCGAGACCCGCGGCCAGAATCCACGGTGCCATGGCCACGTAGCGCGGAGCCTCGATGCTCGCGGGCAAGCGGCCTCGTTGCATGGGGAACCACAGCCCCTTCCAGAGGAGCACGCTCGCGCCGAGGCCTACGAGACCCAATGCAGCCGGCAGCAGCCAGGCGCGCACGCTGCCCTTGTCGAGCAGGCGCTCGAAGCGCGCACCGACGAGCACGAACAGCGGAGCCGCGGCGGGCAGCAGGTAGTTGAGGAGTTTCCGCGTCGCCAGGCTGTAGAGCACGAAGGCGACAACGAACCAGAGGTACGCAAGACGCGCGACGTCGACCGGCGCACCGTCGCGGCCGATACCCTCCTCGCGAGGCAGCACCTCCCGCCAGGTGCGCGTCCACCAGGGGCTGCACGTGAACATCCCGAGCAACGCGCCGGGCCTGCCTCGCGCTCGCGCTCCGCCCCACGCCAGGAGCGTCCACGGCGCGAGATAGATGAGCACGATCGGTACGTAGAACCAGAACGGGTGGAATGCCCGGTGATCGCCCTGGCTGAAGCGGCCGAAGTGCTCGTAGCGGATGAAGTGCTCGATCCAACCCGGCTGCGCGCGCTCGACGAGCACGTACCAGGGGGCCGCCACGAGCAACGCGAGGCCGATCGACCAGGGGGAGAACACAGCGCGCACCACGCGGCCGGGCGCGACACCGGCAGCGATCCACCCCATCGCGACGAGGCCGGGCACGGCGACCGCGAGAGGGCCCTTGATGAGGAGCCCGCATCCGATGGCCAGTCCGAGACCCAACTGCGCCGTCACGCTGGGCATCACGATCGCTCGCCAGCCGCAGTACAGCGCGCCGGCGATGGCCGCCGCGAGCGGCATGTCCATCTGCGGCCCTACCCGCGAGCCGATCGTTCCCGCACAGCTCGTCGCGGCGAGCAGCCCCGCGAACCACGCGGTGCGCCGCGATCTCGTCCAGGCGGCCGCGAACAGGAAGATGAACCACGCCCACAGCGCCCCCGCCATCAGCGTCGGGATCCGCGCGCAGATCTCCAGCGGTCCGAAGACCTCGTAAAACGCCGCCTGGACCCAGTAGACGAGCGGCGGCTTGTCCATGAACGGCATGCCGTTGAGTCGCGGCGTGATGTAGTCGCCGGTCGCGGCCATCCCCCACGCGACGGACGCGTAGCGCCCCTCGTCGGCGTCGAAGAGGTCCCGCTCCCACGCACCGACGACAAGGATGAGAAGCGCGAGCACGAAGAAGCGCCCGGCCGAGCGCCGGGTGTCCTTCTCATGCGTTCGTAGCGCTGCGCCCCCCACCGGGCCCTCCCTGGATGAATCCACCATCCCGCGAACGGTACCGGGAACTCGCGCGGCAGGAGAGACGTCCTCCCCCGCTCGGTCGTCAGACCCAATCCCCCCGCTCGAGAGCGCGGCACGCCAGATGCTCGCCGGCGCTACGCCGACCGCTGCGCTCTCGTCGTTGCGTGGTTCGACCACGCGGCCTCCTCGTCGGCTTTGCGGCGCCTTCGCCCTGGCGAGCCGGATACGAGGGCAAGCGAGGCGCTCGCGTTCTCGCTGGGCTCCTTCAGTGGAACTCGCGCTGCAGGAGAGACGTCCTCCTCCCTCGCGGTACGATCCGCCGCCCAGTCGAGAAACCACGACCGAAACAGACGAAGGAGTTGACCGTGGCCGCCTATGACCCCGGGGCCATCGAGGCCCGCTGGCAGGAGCGTTGGGAAGCCGAAGGCGTCTTCCGGGCCCACGACGTGGGTGACCGGCCGAAGAAGTACGTCCTCGACATGTTCCCCTACCCCTCCGGGGCGGGTCTCCACCTCGGGCACGTCGAGAACTACGCGATCTCCGACGTAGCGGCGCGATACGCCCGCCAGCGGGGCTTCAACGTGCTCCATCCCACGGGCTGGGACGCGTTCGGCTTGCCGGCCGAGCAGTACGCGATCGAGAACCAGGTTCACCCCCGCGACGCGGTCAGCCGCAACGTCGACGTCTTCCGCGCCCAGATGAAGAGCCTGGGGCTGTCCATCGACTGGTCGCGCGAGATCAACACGACGGATCCGGACTACTACCGCTGGACCCAGTGGATCTTCCTGAAGCTCTACGAGCGCAGGCTGGCCTATACCGCGGACGTTCCCGTGAACTGGTGCGAGGAGCTGGGCACCGTCCTGGCCAACGAAGAGGTCATCGACGGCAAGAGCGAGCGCGGCGGGTTTCCGGTCGTTCGCCGTCCCATGCGCCAGTGGCTGCTCAAGATCACAGCGTACGCCGACCGGCTGCTGGAGGACCTGGACGACCTGGACTGGCCGGAGCACCTGAAGGCCATGCAGCGCGAGTGGATCGGCCGATCCGAAGGCGCCGACGTCGTCTTCCGCATCGACGACGAGCACGACTTTACGGTCTTCACGACGCGACCCGACACGCTGTTCGGCGCGACGTTCTGCGTACTGGCTCCGGAGCATCCGCTGGTCGCGCAGGTCACCACCGACGAGCACCGCGCCGCCGTCGATGCCTACGTCGAGAAGACCGCACGACGCAGCGAGCGCGACCGCATGGCCGACGTGAAGGAGAAGACCGGCGTCTTCACCGGCGGCTACGCGATCAACCCGGTCAACGACGAGCGCATCCCCATCTGGATCGCGGACTACGTCCTCATGGGCTACGGCACCGGGGCGATCATGGCCGTTCCCGGCGGCGATCAGCGTGACTGGGAGTTCGCCACCGCCTTCGACCTGCCCATCATTCGAACCGTCCAGCCGCCCGAGGACTTCGACGGCGAAGCCTGGGAAGGCGAGGGTCCCGCCATCAACAGCGGGTTCCTGGACGGCAAGCACGTCGCCGACGCGAAGCGCGCGATGATCGACTGGCTCGAGGAGAAAGGCGTCGGCAAGGCCAAGGTCAGCTACCGCCTGCGCGACTGGCTGTTCTCGCGCCAGCGCTACTGGGGCGAGCCGTTCCCGATCGTGCACCGCGAGGACGGCGCCATGGCCGCCGTGGCCGAGGACGCGCTGCCTGTCGAGCTGCCGGACGTGGAGAGCTACAAGCCAACCGGCACCGGCGAGAGCCCCCTGGCTGCCATCGACGACTGGCTAAACACCACCGACGCCGATGGCACGCCGGCGCGCCGTGAGACGAACACCATGCCGCAATGGGCCGGCTCCTGCTGGTACTACCTGCGGTTTGCCGACCCGTCGAACCCGGACGCGTTCTGCGGCCCGGAAGCCGAGCAGTACTGGCTGCCGGTCGACATCTACATCGGCGGAGCCGAGCACGCCGTCCTGCACCTGCTCTACGCACGGTTCTGGCACAAGGTGCTCTACGACCTGGACCTGGTCCACACGAAGGAGCCGTTCGCAAAGCTGGTCAACCAGGGCATGATCCTGGCCCCGTCCTATCGACCGGAAGAGGAGAGCAAGACCTACCTGGCGGCCGACGAGGTCGAGATGCGGGACGGGACGGCCTACGTGAGAGCGACGGGGCAGCCGGCCTTCACGCTCGTCGAGAAGATGAGCAAGTCGAAGAAGAACGTCGCGAATCCGGACGAGGTCATCGCGCAGTACGGCGCCGACACGCTGCGGCTCTACATCCTGTTCATGGGACCGCCCGAGGCCGACAAGCTGTGGGACGACTCGGGAATCAACGGCGTCTACCGCTTCCTGCACCGTGCCTGGCGCCTGATTGCCGGCGACGAACGGACGCCGGCGCGCGCGCGCAGCGCCGACGGGCCCGAGGGCGACGCACGCCGGGCGCTACACGTCGCGATCCACGGCGTCACCGAGGACGTCGAAGCGATGGCCTACAACACCGCCATCAGCAAGCTGATGGTGCTGCTCAACGCGATGGTCGATCTCGATCCGGTACCGGAGGAGATGGTCGACGGCTTCCTGCGGATGCTGGCGCCGTTCGCCCCGCACGTCGCGGAGGAACTCTGGCAGACCGCCGGCCGGGAGGGCTTTGCGTCTCTCGCGGCGTGGCCGTCCTACGACGAATCTGCGCTGCAAGCCGACACCGAGGAGTACGCGGTGCAGGTCAACGGCAAGGTCCGCGGGCATCTCACGATCCAATCGGGCAGTGCCGCTGACGAGATCCTGGCGCAAGCCAAGGCGCTGAACAACGTGCACAAGTTCGTCGAGGGCAAGACGCTCGTGAAGGAGATGGTCGTGCCCGGGCGGCTCGTAGTGTTGGTGGCGAAGTAGTCGGAGACCAGGGAACTCGCGGGCCGACCACTCGCTGCGCTCTCGGGTCGCCCCTACATCGATCCCACCACGGCGAACGTCACTTGGACGGGCTGGTGTCCTTGGCGCCGGGCCCGTCCTTGGGCTTGTCGGCGCCGCCCGGAACGTCGCCGGGCTTGTCCGCGCCGTCGGACTTGCCCGGGTCGTCCTTCTTGGGCTCATCCGACTTGGGCTTGTCGGCGGGCGCGTCCCCGCCGTCGGACGTCTCGTCCGGCGTCACGGCGATTCCATTGATCGCCATACCGTGCCCCTTGGCTGCCGCCGAAAACGCGTCGGCTGCGCCCACAGCCCAGACCCACATGCGGCCTTGCGAGTCCCCGGCGAACACCCACTTGTGGTCGGCGCTCACGGCGACGCACGTGACCCCGGCGCCACCGGCCTTGTGCAGGACCTTGCCCTGCAAGTCGGCAGTGGCGAGAGCTTGGACACCCACGTTCGCTGCGGCGTAGAGCGTGCTGCCGTCCGGTGAGATCTGGAGCGCGCGGATCGACGCAGCGATGGGACCGATCTTGGCGATCTCCTTGCCGGAGGCTTCGAAGGCACGCACCGTCTTGTCGGCTCCGGCGGCGTAGATGCGCGAGCCGTCGGGCGCGACCGCCAGTGCTTCGACCGCCGTCCCCAGGGGGATCTGAAGCACCTCGGAGCCCGCCGCCGTGTCCCACACACGAATCGTCTCGTCGCGGGAAGCGCTGTACAGGCGGTTCACGTCGTCCGTGGCCGCCACGCTGGTCACGGCGCCGCCGTGCCCTGCCAGCAGTTTCGTAGCCTGCGTCGAGATGTCGATCTGCAGAACGCCGTTCGTTTCCTCGAGGGCGGCATACACGAACTTGCTGTCGTCATCCGCGACAAGCGCGTTCACGGCAGCCTCGGTCTGGACCGTCGCGAGGAGCTTGCCGTTCGAGGCGTTCCAGATGCGAACGGTCTGATCCAGCCCACCGGTGACAACGTATTGCTCGTCCGGCGTCAGCACGATGCAGTTGACGTGGCCCTCATGGCCGCTGAGCGACGCACCGGCCTCGTTCTTGTCGACCTGCCAGATGCGTACCGACTTGTCGGCGCTGGCCGTGAACGCGCGCATGCCCTCGGGCGGACGGGCGCCTGCCCCCGTACCGCTGCCCTCTTCGGGCTGCTTGGGCTCGTCCTTCGGCTCGTCCTTCTTGGCACCGTCCGGGGTCGAGCCTGGCACTTCGAAGATGAGCACGCCGGCGTCGCCGCGGCGATCCGTTCCGACCAAGCGGCCCGGCAACTGCTCATCCGCAGCCAGCGAGGAAAGCGTCAGCTTCTGGCCGGGGCTCGGCCACGCGGCCCACGCGGGTTGCGCCTCGGGCTTCTCTTCGGCAATCGCATGGTCGTAGAGCGCGCGCAGCGTACGTCCCTTCGCGCCGTACAGCCCGGTGGCCGCATCGCTCCCGCGCACCTGGAGGACGAGCTGCGTGTCGGTCTTGTCCGGGGTCATCGTGTGCGCGAAGGCCGCAACGTGCGGACGGGCCGGCTCGGGCGGTGTGATGTCCACCCACCCGGGGGTCTCCTTGGGCTTCTCTCCCTTGGGATCGATGGGCTTGCGCGCAAGGATCCCGCGGCCGTCAGCGCCGTAGATGAGCAGTCCGGAGGGCGGATCCATGACGATCATGCGTCCCCGGTTCCAGTGCGCCTTGGCCTTGCGGGTGTCGGGATCGTCGTTCTTGTCGGGGCGGAGGTTGTCCGTGATCTCGGACCACTTGCCGCCGCCGTCCCAGGTCTCGAACACGCCGCCGTTGTCGTGGCGCACGCCCGGACCGCGACGGACGCTGCGTGTCGCGATGATCAGATGGTCGCCCTTGGCGGGATTCACCGCGAGGTCCGCGGCCCACGTCTGATCGGACGGCAGCGCCGGAGCCTTCTTCGTCTCGGCCCAGGACGCGCCGTCGTCCGTGGAGATCAGCACCTTGGCGGTGCGCTCGAGCAGGATCCGCAACGTCCCGTCGCCGGCGCCCGAGGTCGTCGAGCGGTGCAGCGCAACGACGCGCTCTTCCGGGTCCTCCGGCGCGTAGACGGTCTCCCACGAGACGCCGTCGTCCTTCGTCCGCAGCAGCTGCGCGCCGGTGGCGTACCACTCGTTTGCCCTGCCGCCCGGCTGCAGTTTGTGCACGGCCATCCCGACCGGGCCCACAGGTGTCCACGTCTCGCAGCGGTCGCCGCTCTGGTAGGCACGTCCATGGTCATCGATGGCGACGTGGATGCCGCCCTTGGCGGGATGCACGCCGATTGCGGTCAACGGCGGCACGATGCCAGGGATCAGCGTCTCCTTCTTGGCGCCGTCCGGCGGCTCGACCGACTGGAAGGTCTCGCCCGCGTCCGTGGAGATGTGCAGGCCCGTCACGGGAGACGTCAGGTAGATCGTCTTCTTGTCGCGCGGGTGGAAAACGATCTCACCGGGGAAGGCCTTTCGGTATCCGCCGGCTGCGTCCTTGTCGCCGTCCTTCTTGGCGTCCGCGCTCCAGGCGCCGCCCATCGGCTTCCAATCCTTGAGCTTGCTGTCGTCGCTCGCCAGCAGGCCGCGGTCGCGAAAGATGGCAAACACACGCTTCTTGTTGTGGGGATCGGGGATCACGTACAGCGCGTCCCCGGTCGTGACGGGCTTCTTGTCCCACTTCTTGCCCGCGTCCTTGCTCCGCCAGATGCCGCGCGCGTCGGCGATGTAGAGCGCGCGGTTCTTGCCGGCGAACTCGCTCATCCAGCGGATGTCGTGCAGCCCCTCTTCGCCGGGATCGTTGCGCTTGAACGTCCGGCCGCGGTCGTCGCTCCACCAGACCGACGTGCTGCCGGCCACGGTGACGTTCTTCTCCGTCTTGGGATCGATGCGCACGAAGCGCGTGTCGTGACCGAGCTTGCTGTCGGGCTTCTGCGTCCCGGCCAGCTCCACCCAGTTCAGCCCACCCTTGTTGGACTCGTAGAGGCCGCCGTTGTGGTGGCCGTCGTTGCGGATTCCGACCAGCAGATGCGCAGGCTTCTTCTGGTCCACCTCCACCTGCCAGCAGAGGTGCGTGCTGTTGAGGCGATCCCAGCTGAGGACGGCCAGTGCACCGCTCGAGATCTCCTTCCACGACTCGCCGCTGTCCTCGGTCTTGTAGATGCGGCCATCGATCACGGCATAGGCGATCTTGGGCTTGGCGGGGTCGAGCGTGATGCGCACCTCGCTGCGCGGGCCGGGCAGCCCTTCGCTCCCGATGCCCTTCATCATCGCCTTCCAGGTCTTGCCGCCGTCGCGGCTCTGGGCGACGCCCATGCCGTGTACGTAGGCCCAGAACAAGCCTGGATTCTTGGGATGGATGCGGAGGCTACTGAGCCCGCGCGTGTGCAGCCCCGTCTTGCTGCCGATGCGCCATGCCGCTGCCTTCTCGTCCTCGGGGGCCGCTTGTACGCCGGCCGACACGCAGAGCGTCAGTGCGAGGACGGTGAGCGCGACGAGGCACTCCCGGAGGGTGCTTCGCCGCCGTGCGCCCGGAACCATGCAGACTCCTTCCCAATCCGCCACGACCGGCGAGGTCTGCGCCGCCGCGCGGACCTGGCTGGCCACGACTCCTCCTGGCAGGGCGTGTCCGCGCACCTGCCGCCCCAGGAACCGGAGATCCGGCGCCGGGAGCGGGAAATTCGGAACTGCGGCCCAGGCCCCCACCAGTGGCGAGGATTACCGAACCCGACCCTACCAAAGCAGTTCGGGCGCCGCCACTGGGCTCGTCGCGTAGGTCCTGGCCCGCGCGGAAGGCGGCTTTCCCGTGCTCGGCAGCGCTGCGGGTGCTCTCGGCGCTTGCGCTGGCTCAGCGCCCCATGCGCGTCGCGCGCCGCATCCGAAGGGGCGCTTTCACGCCACCGCCTCTCGCACCCTACGCCGCCGGCTCGGGTGCTCGTGCCCGCGCCCTGCGCGGGCACCGGCGGCGAAGCTCGCGTGGAAGACCACGCCCCGCCTATGCGGTAGGCGGCTTGCGGCGGGCGCGGGGGCTCTTGGAGCGGGAGACGGCGGCGGCCGTGCGCGCGGACGAGCGACCGACATCCGCGGCGTCATCGCCGAGGACCTGGTCCAGGAACCCGACCATGCCCGCACGGATGTCGGGCGGCGAGAGCACCTCGGCGTGCGGGCCGTAGCGCGCGATGTGGGTGTACAGCCAGCGCGGACGCTCGGGCGCGATCCGGAACGTCTTGATGACCCCGCCGTCGCTTGCTTCCTGCAACGCCTTGCGCTCGGTCTCCTCGCGCACGCGTGCGGCGGCAGACGGGGAGAACCGCACCTTGACCGCGATGTCCTTGCGGCTCGGCGTGAACACGTCGTCACGCCGGAACTTCTCGGTGGTGAAGTCGTCGGGAACCTCGTACTCCTCGTCAGGCAAGGCCACGGCCGTCCGGATCCGGTCGATCCGGAACGACGTCTCTCGCCCGCGGAGCAGATCGCGGCCGACGACGTACCAGTTCCCGCGGTGGTCGATCAGGCCGTAGGGCTCGATCGTGCGTTCGGTCACCTCGTCACGGCTTGCGGTGTAGTACACGATCGCGACGCGCACGTTGCGTCCCATGGCGTCCTTGAGCACGCCGATGGTCTCTGTGACCTCGTCGGAAGGCGGAGTCCCCGCCACGCTCTCGTCGAGGGCGGCCAGCGCTTCCCGGTCGCGACCCGAGAGCAGATCCCGGAGCTTGCGCCGCAGACGCGGCGCCGCGTCGCCGAACGCCGGCAAGCGTCCGCCGGACACGCTTCGCAACGCGAGATCGATGGCCAGTGCTTCCTGGAGCGTGAGATGCACCGGGCGGCTCAGGTGCTCCGCGAAACGGATGCTCACGCGGTCGCCCTGAATCGAGAACACGAGGTAGTTGTGCGGCAGATACGGCGGAACGCCGCACATCGTCAACACCTCGGTGAGGTCTTCCCAGATCTCCGCGTCGCGAACGCCGAAGATCGAAGCGAGCTCCGGAATCCGGATGCCCGGCCTCGCGCGAATGAGAGGAATCATGGCGAGGCAACGACGAATGCGATCGCGGGCGACGGATGACATGCAGCGGGATTCTACGCCTTGGTTTGCGCGCGGCAATCCACGCTTGAAGATTTCAAGCGCGACGTTTGCGCCGATTTTTGCGGGGCGTCAGCAGCGACCACGCCTTCGGCGCGTCACCGAGCGCACGCAGGCGGCGGTTCACCTGCGTCACCGTCGCGTCGCGTAGCGCGCGCACACCGTCCGCCGGATCCGAACCCTCCAGCGCGAGCGCCAGGGCCCAGTGGGCACAGGACTCCGGCGCGTTGAACACCCGCAGGTGACGCCCGAGCGCGCGTCGGCGACAGCGTTCGACCTCATCGGCAGTCACACCCGTGCGGACGGCGTCACGCCAGGCCGCCAGGATGCGCTTTCGGTACGGCTCGATGGCGTCGACCTCGGCAAAGATCAGCCCGAACGCGTAGTTGGCCTCGGATTCGTAGCTGCCGGAGAGCGAATCATCG